>WGNM01000021.1 GCA_016124575.1 Cryomorphaceae bacterium | reverse complement strand
TAGTTAGCTTTTCTTTCAGCGCTTCAAGAACAACTTCGGTTTTGAAAGCATTGGTGAATTTTCTACGTTCGCGTTTCATAAGGGAAATTTATGGATTTGTTGATTTCATTCAACTTGTCCAGTTTTTCCCGACCACTACAAATAAAAGATTTAATGGCAGTATCTAAATATTCGATTCACGATCTATCTCGAATGGAACCTTTGAAAGCAAAAGACTATCCAAGGTTTAATATGCCATTTGAATGCGGGATTGATTTTGGTTTAAGAATGTCGAGCAATGACTATGAAACAAAGAAATTTTTAATACTCGAAAAAGAGCAGCATAGATATCAAAAAGTTATTTCCGATATTTCAGGTAACGACATCAAAGCACATAAAAACGAACCTGAACAAGTAGTGAAAGTAATTAGAGACTGGTTTAAACCTACAAAACCAGAAATTCCTCGTCACAAAGAAATTTGGTTAGCATTTAACGAGTTTGAATTTGATTATGAACAAATTCTACTTGAAGACGAATATGACCCAAAAGACATAAACTCGTTAACATTTAGTGACATTATCGAGTATATGAATGCGTGGATTGTAAAGTACAAAAAGGATAATAATAACGCACAACAGGCGGTTAGCTCATTGGCGGATGAAGTGGTTAATTGATCATACGAGGCTGCATCAACTTTTTTGATATATTGACAGTTTTCGGTTCCTCAATCTCCCACTGCGACAAACGCCAAACCGTAAGCTATAATGTAAAAAGACGATGAGCATATTACTAAAGACACATAAACTTCTGTGGGGCCGGTCAGGAAATAGATGTGCATTTGAGGAATGTAGAAATGAATTGATAGCGGAAGAGACCGAGACAGATGACGAATCTATAATTGGAGATGAAGCACATATAATAGCTCGAAAAAAGGATGGCCCAAGAGGTAACCACCCAATGTCTGCTGAGGACAGAGACAAGTACGATAACCTAATTCTTCTTTGTAGGAATCACCACAAACAGATTGATGACCAGGATACTCACTATACTATAGAGAAGCTAATAGAACTTAAAAAAGTGCATGAAAAATGGGTTAAAGAAAGTTTGCACCTTGATATTCAAGTCAACAAGGACGACTTGACCTATGCCAGTTATATTGACGAACTGTTTAAACGATTGGATTTAGAAAATTACAATGGTTGGACACAATCCTTAATAAGTAACGGACAACCAAGCATTGGATATACCAGATTGAAGGAGATTGAGAAAGTTCCGACTTACGTTGTTTCTCGTTTTTGGCCTGGGCGTTATCAAGAACTTGAAACTGCAATACTTAATCTCAAAAATGTTCTGAATGACTTGATAAAGGTGTTTTATAAACACGTTGAAAATGATTCATTAAGTGAATCAGAAAACCCAGAATTTGAAACGATAGTGTTTACAAGGAAATTTTATCAAATTGATGAATGGAATCCTGAGAGATACGATGAACTTTTGGAGGAATTTAATTACCATGCTGAGCTCGTGGTCGACCTGACCTTAGAGTTGACGCGAGCAACGAATTTTGTAATTGAGAAAACAAGAAAGTATCTGACACCAAAATACCGGGAAGAACAGGGAAAATTGCTAGTAACAGCTGGACCGTTCATGGACATGAGTTGGCAAACATTCAAAGTGGAGTATAAAAAAGAAGAAAAAGAGCATGAACTACCATATCCAGGACTCAAGGAGTTTATGACAGAGAGAGCAAAAAGAGACTTGGTATATGGTGAGGGATTTAATGACAACTACTTTCTTGACCACCATTTTGGAGGAAATGAAGAATCTTGAAAGGATTAAAAAAACACACTGCAGCCAACAATGAAGATTCCTTGCTTATCGAAGAGCCCAGTGTGATGCTTGTGTTGAATGAAAAACCCCATCAAGGCTTGCCAACACTTTCAAACTGATTTTTCTATTTCTTGGACTAGCAGGTGTCGGTGGCGAACGAAATTTAGTTGTGGCCAGTCAATTCATTTGTTTGCTGACGTTGAAGTTGTTCTCCATTTTCATGTAGCCAAAAAAACTTTTCACCATTCAGCTAAAATGCAGAGTAAATACGCACCAATCATCTAAATCCTTTCTGTGTTTTGATGAAGTGGATATCGCGAAGCCGACAAGATTTTTCTAAAAAAATTAAAGGAAAGAGGCTTCAAATCTAAAAATGCCGACGATCTAGGTATCATTTGAATATAAAAAAGCCCCGGTTACAAACCGAGGACTTGTTCCGGGCCGTCCAGAGCCGTACAGCTCCTTTGATCCAGAGTATTTCAAATTTAGAAAGCAAGATGGAATAAACAATAGCTTTTACCATTTTTTTGAAGTACATACATATGTCGCTACTGCTTACAACTAACCTTCCTCACGCAATTAATCACCTAGTAGACAAGTTATTATTCCAAGAAATGCGAAGTAAGTCTGCACCGAGAAGGGTTGATGATGCCGAAGTTTTTGTTTAGTATTGGATTGCATTTAAACAAAACAATATGAAACAACTACTACTATCATTGGGAATCATGTTCACCCTGCATGCGCAGGCGCAACTCACAAATGTATTGTTGGAGCCGTATGTGATTGAAGGCGGAATAAGTGAACAACCGCCAGGTACTACTACATATAGGTTGTATGCTACCTTTCAAAATCCGACAGACCGACTGGTGGCGGTGTTTAGCACAGCCGATTGCTATGAGCTTGAAATAGCGACCACCACGCATTTTTACAACGATGTAGACTTCGGAGAAGTGTCTGGAAACCGTATCAATACACAATTCTTCCAGTATTCATCAACTCTCGCTGCCGATTCGTGGGTGACCATAGGAGCCGATAATGAAGATTATCCCGATGTGTACAGCTTTTATATGGAGGATGGATATGGGTATGGGTTTTATGATAGTTTCCACATGGACGAAGGAGTGAATTTGAATCCCTACGAAGCCTCCTGGTTCGCCGAGCCTTCGAGCATACTCACCATGACAACCGGTTTGGATAACCGCGTTTTGATCGGACAGTTTACAACATCCGGAACCATCAGATACAAGCTGAATATGCAGGTGTTTACCTACCCAAATGGCACCGATAACGAAGAAGTTAGAATAGATTATGTGTGGAACGCAGGGTGCTATGGAGAAGGCGCCGCAAGCGAGTTTGCGCAGGTTCACCCAAGTCTGATATTCGGCTATTGCAACGATCCCGCTGCCTGCAACTACGAGCCTACATCGGAGCTTGTAGACGGGTGTGTTTACCTCGAAGGATGCACAGATGCCACAGCGTGTAATTTCAATGCAAACGTCTGCATCGACGATGCTACGTGTGAATACATAAACGGCTGCACTGATCCGTACGCTTGCAATTACAATGATCTCGCATGCTCGGATGATGGCTCTTGCGATTACTCAACGTGCGGATGCAACATTGAAACAGCTTGCAACTATTATCCAGCTTATACCACAGATGTGGATTGTGATTTTGTGTATGGCTGCACCAATCCGATTGGGTGTAATTTCAATGCTGATGCTTGCGACGATGACGGGTCATGCGAGTTCGCTACTTGCGGATGCAATGAGGTTGCTGCATGCAACTACAATCCAATCTATGAAACAAATGTCGATTGCCAATACATTGAAGGCTGTATGGATCCTACTTATTGCGACTACAATCCAAGCGCGTGCATCGATACGGGGTGTTCATCGTTGGGAGGATGCATAGACGAACTCGCAGCCAACTACGACCCAGAGGCTGAATGTACGATGGGATGTGAATACTCCCTTTCAGGAATCGTTTTCCACGACATCAACAGCAATGGAATTCAGGATGAAGGCGAGCAGGGAATAGCTATGCAAACGGTGTACATCGGCAACGCCATAACAATGTTGACCGATGATTTTGGTCATTTCACGGCCGTCTTACCCAACGGAAATTATAGCGTTTATGTCCTAAATGTCAATCCATTCCCGGTTGCAACCACCGCCATGCCAGTGATGTACAACACCGGAGGAGGAGCCGGAGAAATCGCCATCGGCAAGAACTTCGTGACAGAAATAAATGGAATCGATATCACCCTTTACCCAAATTGGGACGGACTTGTCTGCGATCAAAACAACAATTTCAACATCTGTTATCGCAACATGGGCAACGTACCCATCGATGGCTATGTAGAATTCACTAAAGATGGCTTGATACCGTCGTTCAACGAAGTTACACCGATCGATTCAATCGTCGGCGATAAAGCCTATTTGAGCTTTGAAAATCTGATGCCGCTGCAAATGTTCTTTTACGACATCGGATTGCAAGGGACGTCGTTTGAATTGATGGGAGAATACGTTGTGAATGCCGCCGATGCTTATGGGTACGACAACAACGTACAGGTGGCATACGGACAAAAAGTACGGGAGTCGCAAGTGCTTTGTGCGTATGACCCCAACGACAAACAAGTCTTTCCAATGGGCTACGCAGAACCGCATTACATTCGTCCCGATACCACCTTGGAGTATCTCGTGCGGTTCCAGAACACCGGTAACTTCCAAGCCTTTAACGTCCTCGTGCGCGATACAATTTCAGAGCACCTTGACCTTTCAACCTTTGAATTGGTGGCCAACAGTCACAGCGTGCAAACCTGCATCAATGCAGAAACAAGGGAGATACAATTCTTCTTTGAAAACATCAATCTGCCAGATAGCACCTGTTGTGAGGCCGACAGTCACGGCTTGATTGCCTATAAAATCCGCACCAAGTCTGACCTCGCGCACAATACCGAGATTGAGAATACCGCGTACATCTTCTTCGATTCCAATCCGGCGATTGTGACCAACACCACGCTCAACACCATATTCGTTTGTGACAGCACCTTTGCCGATATCGACGGAGCAATGGCAGAAATCTGCGCAGGAGAGGAGCTGCAGCTCATACCGCAGAATGCATTCATCAGTCATTTTGGATGGATGCTCGACGGAGAGCTCATTGGCGATGAATCGGAATTGACGTGGCTTGCGGAGGCTGAAGGCACCTATGCCTTATCATTGCTCGCTAGCAGTCCTGTTTGCGCCGATACAGAAACCATCACAGTTGACGTCTTACCAGCACCACAAGTAGCATTTATCAGCATCTACAACACACTTATCGCAACCGAAGGCAGCAGCTACCAATGGTATATCAACGACACCCCCATCGACGGCGCTGACGAACAAATCTTTGACATCACCGTCGACGGAGTGTACCACGTAGAGATCACCAACCCCAATGGATGTGTAGGTGCTTCAGACGCTATATTCATTGCTTATGTGGGCGTTAACGACATCAATGCTGAAGAAATCGCCTTATATCCCGTCCCCGTGCAACGCGGAGGAGTGCTTCACATCGCCGGCGATCAATTAGTGGATATCATCAACATCCGCGTTAGCGACGCCAACGGAAGAGTCGTTTTTGAGCATACCGGATCACTTCGTCAGATCAATATAGGCGATTGGCCGAGTGGCAGCTACACCCTGGAGCTTGCGGCGGGCGCGGTGCAGACAAGAAAGCAGATCATCGTCAATTGAGAAATATAACCATCGAATTAGGGAATGTAGCAAAGCGTTCCCTTTTTTTTTGCAGAGATTTTCCTTTTGAATGGTTTGCAAATCGACAACTGTATCGGATTGAGATTTTAGTCTGTTTTTGTATTTGTTTTTGTTTTTAACAAACAGGAGCAGCGACAATTTAAATCCATTCAGTATTTTGAACGTGTGAACGACGTGGAAACTTGTGTTGCTCGGCCAAGTAGCTTGGATCGTAATTTCAAATTATTGCAAGTTTGAAGTGTCGGGAAACGGTGCAAGTTGTTAAATTGGGTGGCATAACGAAGGACAAGAATTTTAAATAACCTTGCAGCCCATTTGAAAGATGAAGTACATCGTTGTCGTTTACATAGCCCTCGGACTTGTCCTTTCTGCCGCTGTAGGGATTGAATATACCTGCAATGGTAGCGAGGTTTTACCGGAGTACACAGGTAGTCCGTTTGTTTTCCGCCAGAAATCACTGGGCAGTTCAATGACCTATTTTTACAGCGTATTTGGATTGATTTTCAACACCGCCATCTGGACCATTGTCGTATTGTTGCTTCGAAAGTTAATTTTGCATTTGATAGAGCGGGTAGCGAATAAGAAACCACTTCAGAGCGTTTATAGAATTGTCGTTGGACTATTTATCTTGTTTTCAACGCTCAATATTTGGATGGCATACATGATTATGGGAACCGGATTTGGAGAAGGAATGAATGATTGGTACATCGATAAAGAAGCTCAAGCCTGGGGCGCAGAATGCACAGGACAACCAGGGATTTTCCTTTTTCCAAAATAGAGCATGCACATTCGCCGCGCCGATATAAACGACTTAAAAGCCATTTCGCAATTGGGCCAAACGGAGTGGGGGAAGTATGAGGCCGAATTATCGGTCGAGCATTGGAAAACGATGTCGGCAACCATTTCGAACGAAGTCCTCTACCAACAACTGCTCCAGCAAGCCATTGGATTTGTCTGCGAAGATGCCGGCGAAATAATCGGAATGAGTTTTTTGGTTTTGAGTGGACATCCCACCCACATATACAGTGAAGAGCAAAGCTACATTCGTTTTGTAACCGTGTCGGAAAAGCGCAAGGGCCTTAAAATCGGACAGAAGCTAACAGAAAGCTGCATCGAATATGCAAAAGAGCAAGGCGAGAAGCGCATCGCCTTGCACACCTCAGAGTTTATGGATAAAGCCCGCCACATATACGAAAAGCTCGGTTTTGTGGTCATTCGCCAATTGGAACCGATTTATGGCAAAAAGTATTGGTTGTACGAATTAAATTTAAACCCATGATAACCTATCAAATAGAGACCGACTTAAGTGTAGAAGAATTCACTGAAGTCCTTATTAATTCAACCTTAGGCGAACGGCGCCCCGTTTCAGAGCCTGACAGGATCTCCCAAATGCTCCAGCATGGAAATCTGATCATCACCGCCAGGGACCAAGGAAAATTGATAGGCGTATCGAGGTCGCTTACCGATTTTATGTTTTGCACCTACCTTTCAGACCTCGCCATCGACGAGAAGTACCAGAGGCAAGGCATTGGAAAAGAGCTGATACGACGCACCAAATTGGCTACACCCCAGGCCAAGCTCATCCTCTTATCGGCACCCAAAGCCGTGGAATACTATCCCAAAATCGGCATGACCAAGTGGGAGCAGTGCTATGTTTTAGACCATGTAGACGACATCAAATAAGCAACCATGGATTACAACGGAAAGACATTCGTGCCCATACAGAATACCCCCAACGGAGAGACATCCGGTGAAACCGTATTCAAGTACACCCAAATAGGCAACATCGTAACCTCTGAATATGCAGGAGGAAAGATAAAACAAGGCCACCTCATTGGCATTGTAGACGAAGCTGGCACTATCGACATGCGCTACCACCAAGTAAACAGCGAAGGGAAGCTCATGACAGGGAAATGTTTGTCGGTACCAGAAATACTCGAGAACGGGAAAATACGGTTGCATGAAACTTGGGAGTGGACATCAGGCGACCTGTCGAGCGGACAATCGATTATTGAAGAGCGGTGAAAGGGGGAGAGAGTAGAAGGACTTATTGAAATAGATAGAAGAATATAAAACTGATATAAAAGCCGATTTGCTTGCGGATTCTTGAGCTATTTTTCATCCACTTGATCGAATAACAGATTGAGTATTGACTTGGATTCCTGGTTAATTATCGGCTCGAATACCTGCTCGACATTCTACTTGCCATTGGCAGTTCAACATTAAAACCAGCACCACCAACCCTTGCGGGTCCCGCCCGCCCCCGCCCAAATCACACCGAGCGAAGCGAAGTTACAAAACTCCAAAATGCTTGTCAATAGGCACTTTGCCGATGATGCCGAAAACTTTGTATATGCATGATTTTGGGCGTTTTTTTTGGGATAAACCGAAGGCAAGATTCGTGATAGGATTCTGAACTCTCGGTTCATTCACATCGATCATGAATATGTGCGAGCGAAAATCATTCTTCTTGAAAGTAAGTTCAAGGACGTGTTATTTTCTTAGCCACTATGTTACATAGTTAGAAAGAGAATGAGCGCATTGAGGGAAAAATAGAGTGAGAAGGAGAACGAGAGCGATGAAGTCGAGAATGTATTTAAGATAAGCAGGAAAGAGTTGAAAATCAAAGGTTTGACCCTCGCGGGTCCCGCCCGCCCCCGCCCATCCAAACCGAGCGTAGCGAAGGTACAAAAGTCTGAAATGCTTGTCAATAGGCACTTTGTGGATGCTCGTGAGAATTTTGTAGATGCATGGTTTTGGACGTTTTTTGGGAGATAAACCGAAAAACAAATCCAACCAATTCCATAAAAGTTGGACAAACATGCTGCTGCAAAACGTTTTTTAAAAAACCTACATTTGCCCAACCAACGAAAGATTTCCCATTGAGAAAAATAGCCATCCTTGTCGCAACCGTGCTTTCGACCGCTGCATACAGTCAGGTTCACGAATCAACGGATTTATATAAGTCTATCAGCAAAAGCGACAGTCTGGTTTTCGACATTGGCTTCAACACTTGCGATATTGAAGTCTTGCAAGATTTGATCAGCGACGAATTTGTTTTTTTTCATGACCAAGGAGGCATTACGTCATCCAAAGAAGCCTTTTTAGAAAGTATTCAAGGAATCTGTGGGCTGCCATACACGGCCACGAGAGCGCTCAATAAAAGTACAACATCCATTTATCCGTTGCATCGCAACGACACCCTTTATGGCGCAATACAACACGGCGAACACCGATTTTTTGCAGAAGAGGGAACGAATCAAAAATACCTTACCAGCATAGCATCTTTCACACACGTTTGGTTGCTTGATCATAAAGCGTGGAAATTGAGCACAGTGCTCAGCTACAACCACCGTGACGTAGAAAAACACAGTGGAGAACTCGGACTTTTTACTGATTCTGAAGTCACCAATAAATGGCTGCAAGCAAAAAACATCCCCGCGTTAGGGATAGGGTTTATAGACAACGGACAAATAGTGCAAACCAGTGTTTTTGGTGAATTAAATCACTAGTAAGTAGCGCCCCTCAGCAATTAAACAATCCGCCTTTTTCTGTTCTTTCGTCTACCGAAAAATCACCCTACCTTAGCCCGATTGAAACCCTCGTAATGGAAAATCTTGATTCTCGGAAAATGCGTTTGATCGAGTTCATCGTCGCTGAAAATGAACCTGATGCCATCAAACAACTAGAAGACCTTGTCCATAAGATATCGTACGATGAAGTAAGCCGCTCAAAAGTCATTGGCTCTCGTCCGAACGGCGTGCGGGTTATCAAAAGTGAGTTTGTAGAATGTATTCAGCGGACATTAATTGATGTCGGCAACGGCGAATACATCTCGCTTGAAGAATTAGACAAACGGTCAGGAACCTGGTAATATGAAAAATTTAATAGTTGGGACATTCGCGCTTTTGTCAATAAATGCACTCGCCCAAATCCCGTGTACAGGTGGTTCAGCAGACGGTTACCCGTGCTCAAACATCGACCTCTATGCGGTTTTGCCGTTTGAAGAACTAGGTGGCGAAGATAACGGCAACGACATCTGGGGATGGGTTGAAGAGTCGTCGCAGCGTGAGTTTGCGATATATGGCATGGCCAACGGTACAGCATTTATTGAAATAACCGATCCATTGAATCCTGTTTACATCGGTATGCTGCCAACCCACAACGACAACAGCTTGTGGCGCGATATCAAAGTATATCAAAACCATGCGTTTATTGTAAGTGAAGCGTCTTTTCACGGCTTGCAGGTATTCGATCTGTCGCAATTGCCTGTGGCCGACAATCTGCCGGTGATATTTGAAGAAACTGCCCATTACAATAGCTTCGGACATTGCCACAATATCGCCATAAACGAAGAAACGGGCTATGCCTATGCAGTAGGCACCAGCACCTTCAACGGGGGCCTGCACATCGTAAACATCCAAAACCCTGCTAACCCAGTTATCGCGGGTGAATACGGTGAAGACGGTTATACTCACGATGCCCAAGTTGTAATCTATAACGGTCCCGATGCCGACTATCAAGGAAAGGAAATCGCATTTGCTTTCAATGAAGACAATGTCGCTATCGTTGATGTTTCCGATAAAACGGAGTGCACCCTCATCGCACACGCCGTGTACGATAACCCGCAGTACACCCACCAAGGATGGCTGTCTGATGATCAGCGCTACCTATTTATGGATGATGAGCTCGACGAACAAAATTTAGGTACTCAAACCAAAACCTATATTTTCGATGTTTCCGACCTCGATAATCCACTGTTGTTGGGTTTTTTCTTGAGCAATCAATTTGCGATCGATCACAACATGTACGTTAAAGGTAGCCTCCTGTTTCAAAGCAACTACCTCGCGGGATTGCGCATTTTATCCATCGAAGATGTTGAAAATGGGAACTTAGAAGAGGTGGCTTTCTTCGATACCAACCCAGGTCCAAATTTCGCCCTGTTTGATGGCTCATGGTCCAATTACCCATATTTTCCAAGCGGAAACGTCGTCGTTTCAACGTTCTCCCACTTTTTTATCGTGCGACCTACAGACGAAATACTTGCGCTAAACACACAAGAAGTTTCCGCTCAACCGCGGGATGTTAAAGTATTCCCAAATCCTTCAAACGATGTTTTTTATATAGCACTCTCCAATGTCACTAATATGAACGCTGTGGAGGTTTATGATCTGGGCGGACGATTGGTGAAGTCGTTTTCTTTGCCTAAAGGAGCAGGTGGAAAACTTACCTTGATTGTATCAGATTTGGAATCAGGATATTATTCGGTTGTTTTTCCAGAATTCCCGGAAATGACGAGCCGGATTATTAAAAATTAAAGAATGAAAAAATTATTACTCGCTGTTACATTGTTCTCTGGTGCACTGAACGCTCAAACGCTTTGTGAAGCAGGTTTTGCTGATATCTATCCTTGTCATAACGTCGACCTGTGGCGATTTCTTGATAAAGATGCTCTCGGAGGAGCAACAAATACAAACGATATCTGGGGGTGGACAGACCCCAACTCAGGACGTGAATTCGCACTTGTAGGCAAAGACAACGGAACAGCTTTCGTTGAAATAACAAATCCTGCAATCCCTATGTACCTCGGTTCGCTTCCAACCCATACCACCAATAGCTTGTGGCGCGATATCAAAGTGTATAACAATCATGCGTTTATAGTGAGTGAAGCAGGTGGACATGGCATGCAAGTGTTCGACCTTACACAATTACTTACCGTTGAAAACCCTCCAATAGCCTTTACCGAAACTGCACACTACGGTGAATTTGGAAACGCTCACAACATCGTGATCAATGAAGATTCTGGTTATGCCTATGCTGTTGGAACAGGAACATTCAATGGTGGCTTACACATTGTCAACATACAAGATCCACTTAACCCTGTAATAGCTGGTGATTACAGCATCGATGGTTATACCCACGATGCCCATATTGTAAACTACCACGGACCAGACCTCGATTATTGTGGATTGGAAATAGCCTTTAACTCCAATGAAGATACGGTGACAATTGTGAATGTTGAAGACAAAACAGATGCGCAAACCATTTCGATCACCCCGTATGGCAATTCAGCGTATACCCACCAATGTTGGCTTACTGAAGATCATCAATACTTGTATGTGAATGATGAAGTTGATGAGTTGCAAGGACTAGTAATAAACACACGAACGTTGGTTTTTGATGTCCGTGATCTCGATAACCCCGTTCTTATCAATGAACACATGGGCGTTACCACATCCATCGACCACAATTTATACGTCCGCAGCAACCTGATCTTCCAAAGCAACTACCGCTCTGGTTTGCGCATCCTTGATGGGTCGAAAGTAAGCAATGCAGAACTATCAGAAGTCGGTTTTTTCGATGTACAACCCATCGATGACAATGCCACTTTCTCTGGTACATGGAGCAATTACGCATATTTCTCAAGTGGAAATGTCGTTGTAACCGATATGTACACCGGTTTATTCGTTCTCCGTCCGCGCGTTATAGATGCTGATTACCTCGTCGAAGTCCTCGATGATCAAAACGATGCGTCGTGCTCGGTATACATCAACCACGCTGCTGAAAATGCAGATGTTGTGGTTTCAAATCTACCTGTAGGTGTTTCAGCGCAGGTTGGAACTGTTTCTGCGCCTGGCGATACGGAGATCATGTTAACTGGGTTAGAAGCCCTTTCGCCCGGTGATTACAATTTCTCTTTTGATATCACTTACGATGGCTTATCTGTTACACGCGAAGCAGTTATCCGCGTAGCCAATGAAGTTGGTTACAACATTGCACTTGTAGGACCTGTGGTAGGCATTTTTCAGCCCAATGGCATCGTGCTTGAGTGGACGTCTAACTTCCCGAGTGGAGAATTTGTTGTAACCCTCAGCGATCAATTCGATATGACGAACATCGTTTTCGAAACCACCACGTCTGATTTTTCTGTCGAAGTGCCATTCAACCTTCCTGATGGGACATACTATTGGTCTGTATCTGGGACAGATATTTGCGAAATTGCTGCGACATCAACCCAGGCATCGTTCGATGTGTTATTCATTGGCGTTGATGAGGCAGCACAGTCGTCGTTCTCAATATTTCCAAATCCATCCAACGAACAAGTTACGATTTCAAACACGGGCGATTCTTTCTCCTTTTCGCTGTACACAGCGGATGGTAGATTGGTGAAGCAAGGCCAGATTTCAGGTCGCTCACAAGCGGTGCTGAACATTAGCGACTTAACAGCAGGATGCTACGCTTTTGTGGGATCGAATGGGGAAGCGAAAGTGATTGTGAAGCAATAAATCCTACGATTGCGCTTTGAGATTGGTCGTAAACCTCCTATAAAACGCTCCAATACCAAATCCAGCGAGCAAGTGCCATACGCCCCACCAAGCGAGTATAAACGACATCGGTCCATTTCCATCGAAGAAATTGAAGACGATTACCAATCCCAATGCGGTATTCTGAATTCCCGTTTCTAAACTTACCGTTATGCGGTCTTGCAGAGGAAGTTTGAAGCCACGTGCCGTTATTAAACCCATTGTGAAGGCGAGGAGGTTGTGGACAAGCACAATCCAAAAGATGTAGCCAATGTGATTGAGGAAGTGTGAGAAATTGGCTTGCAACGCCATAACAATAAACGCCACCAAAATCAGCATAGAGATACGCTGAAAAGTTTTGTTCATCCGCGCAGCGAACAAAGGACGTTTTTTAGCGACAAACATACCCAGCAACGCCGGAATAACGATGATAAGCACTATTGTCAACAACGTTTGTCCAAATGGCAAATTAAACTCCGCCGCCCCTTCACGACCTATGAATTTCGATAACAAAACAAATATCAGCGGCGTAGTAAACGCACTTGTTAGCGATGATATCGTAGTCAACGTAACACTCAGGGCAATGTTTCCGCGGGCAATCATGCTGAAGAAATTGGAGACATTACCGCCCGGACAAGCAGCAAGCAGTATCATGCCCATCGCAATGCTCGGTGTAGGCTTTATGAGGTAAATAAGCAGTAGGGTGATAAGCGGTAAAATCACGAGCTGACTTAACAAACCCGCGATGACACCCTTTGGATTTGAGACAGTGTACCGCAAACTTTTCCAATCGAGGTTCAAAGCAACGCTGAACATAATGAAGGCCAAACAAATGTTCAAACCTAGCAAGCTGCCCTCGCTGAAGTTCAGTTTGATGTGCTCAAGCTCCTCCATCCAAAATACGTCTTAGTTCTTCACTGTCTGTTCGCTCAATACGTCCTTCTTGCGCTACCGATAGCGAGCCGTTCTCTTCTGAAACTACAATCACTATGGCATCGGTTTGCTCCGTCAATCCCAGCGCAGCGCGGTGACGCATCCCCATGCCTTCAGGTAAATCTTCATTTTCAGAAGAGGGGAGGATGCCTCCAGCACTAACAATGCGGTGGTTGTTGATGAGCACAGCGCCATCGTGAAGCGGACTGTTTTTAAAAAACAAACTTTCCAACATCGTTGCCGACAAGGCAGCATCAACCAGTTTTGAAGAGCGAATGAAACTGGTAACATCCGATTTCCGCGCAACCACAATCAATGCACCGGTGCGGTTTTGAGCCATCCGCTTGCAGGCCTTTATCAACTCGTCAAGTTCTTGACGGTAGTGCGGTTCTTCATTCGAAGGAAACCACCGTTGCAACCAACTCGATCGTGAGCGCAGAAAATCGCGGTTGCCTATAAAAAGCAAGAATTGACGCAGCTCCTGCTGAAAGACAATCATCAAAGCGATGACTCCAACGCCGATGAACTGTCCGAGAATCTCACCCAGCATCTTCAACTGCAGCGCAGATACCAATTTCCAAAGCAGATAAATGAGGAGAATACCGAAAAAGATTTTCACGGCAACTGTCCCTTTCGCAACCCTGTAAAGCTGATACAATATCAAACCCACCAACAAGATGTCGAGCAGGTCGATGGAAGTTATCTCAATGAATAGCAATGGATGGTTCATTCACGGGTAAAACTAAGAATTTTGATTGCTTCTACAGCTTCTTTTACATCGTGAACGCGCAATATGTCGGCACCGCGCTCCGAAGCAATCACATTGGCTACGGTGGTGGCGTTCAAAGCCTTGTCTGCCGTTATCCCAAGAGGCTTTTGAAGCATGCCTTTGCGTGATATTCCGGCCAGCAGCGGACAGTTGAATGCTTTGAAATCGTTGAATCGACTTAGTAAATGATAATTCTGTTCAATGGTTTTCCCAAATCCAAAGCCTGGGTCTAAAACAATATCTGAAATACCCATCAACCGCAAAACAGCCAGTTTCTCACTGAAAAATGAAAACACCTTTTTTACCATGTCGCCATCGTCCACAGTCATGTGCATTGTTTCAGGACTTCCTTGCATGTGCATCAAAATATACGGAATCTGCAGACGAGCCACCATCGCAAGGTAGTCCTGATCCATGCTGCCTGCTGAAATATCGTTGGCCATGTCTGCGCCAGCTTCAATTCCTGCTTGCAGAACCACCGAAGAGTAGGTATCAACACTTATCAAAACGTCTGGAAACTCCTTTCTAATTGCCGAAATAGCTGACTGTACGCGCACCAATTCCTCATCTGCTGTCACCCGTTCAGAACCCGGTCTGGTCGACTGTCCGCCAATATCCAAAATCACTGCACCGTCTTCTACCATCCGCTCTGCAGAGCGAAGAACAGAAGAAACATCTAGATGTCGGCTGCTTGAAAAAAACGAATCAGGCGTCGCATTGATGATACCCATTGCAAAAGGAAGCGCAATGGAATGCAATGTTTCACGCGATCGGAAGTTCCATGTCATGTTCTCAGGATTGATTGTATCTTTCGGGCCGTAAGATAGCACGAATCACATGGCCGACACATTAAAACAGTACGATGAAGTTGTAAAAACGTGTTCAGATCTGTTCTTGAAGAAGATGCATGACTATGGAACTGCGTGGCGAATATTGCGGACATCGTCGTTAACGGACCAGATATTTATCAAGGCGAACCGCATTCGCACCTTGCAGCAAAAAGGCACGAGCATGGTGGGAGAGGGCATTGAAGATGAATTTATCGGCATCATAAATTACTCAGTTATGGCGCTGATTCAGTTGGAGTTGGGGGAAGACGGACAGATGGAGTTGGATCCGCAGCAAGGTGAAGCGTTGTACCACAAACACATAGATATTACCAAGGCGCTGATGATGAAGAAAAATCACGATTACGGCGAAGCTTGGCGCGATATGCGCGTAAGTTCACTAACCGATTTGATTCTGATGAAAGTGCTTCGTGTAAAACAAATTGAAGACTTAAAAGGTAAGACAATGGTGAGCGAGGGCATTGATGCAAATTATCAAGACATGGCAAACTATGCCATCTTCGCCATGATTTTATTGAATGAAACCAAACAGTGAGGTGTTATTTAGCTGTTAACCAAAATTTGATCTTTCTTTCTCTCCGTATTTTCGCAAAACAAAATTGCAGTCTATGAAGATTATCGTAACCATAAGCAGAATAATTGTCGGGTCTCTTTTCATCGTTTCTGGTCTTATCAAGATGAACGACGCTATGGGATTCATGTACAAACTCGAAGAGTACTTTGAACCGGGTGCTTTGAACCTGACTTTTTTGGCAGATTTTGCTTTGCCTCTTGCTGTGTTCATCGTTGTAGCTGAGGTGCTGCTTGGTGTCGCCTTGCTTGTCGGAGCCCTACCAAAACTCACTTCTTCGCTGACTTTGGTTTTGATGCTTTTCTTCACTTGGCTGACGTATTACACGCACAATTGCGACCCATTTGCCGTGAAGGAGATAGTAAATGAGATGGGACAAACGGTTGAAATTGCCAATCAATGCGTTCTTGAATGTGGTTGCTTCGGCAATGCCATTCCGCTCACCCCGTATGAAAGCTTTTTGAAAGACCTGTTCTTGCTGATTTTCGTGATTCCTATCGTTATTGGTGCGTTCACGAATAAAATATCACTCAATTCACCAAAAGAGTCGATCGTTATTTATGCCGCGGCGATTATCATAACCATGATTTTTGCCATGAAGATGCTCGATTGGATGTTCCCTCCGCTATTTACGGCCTTCAACCTTGCTGTTGCTGCCATCTTGCAACGACGGGTTGCTGGTCGATTCAAAGAATGGGCAATGGCTATTGGTGTGCTTGTTGTCTGCGGTGCCTTTCAATACAGCACCCTGGCCCATTTGCCTATGAAAGACTACCGTCCGTATGCTGTGGGAGAAAACATCACGAAGAATATGATGTCGGCCGAAGATCTCGGACTTGAAGGTCCGAAGTACGCCATTGAATATATATACAAGAACAAGACTACTCAAAAAGACACGATTGTTCTTTCTACTGATTGGATGTTGATCTACAAGGAGCCTTGGTTTGTAAACAACTACGAGCTGGTATCTTACGATGGTGCTGAAGTGAAAATCAAAGATGGCTATGAAGCGCCGATCAAAGATTTCCAACTCATCAACTATGAAGGCGACGACCTTACGTATTCGATCTTGGATGAAGACAGGTATGTGTTTTTGCAAATAATGAAGTCTATAGACGACGCTCCGGTGTCGGCTCAACCCCAATTTACCGCCCTTGCAAATGCTGCTATGTCTGATGGCAATTTGTTTTACGCAGTTACAAATGCCCTTTACGAAGAGTCTGAAGAATACCGACACGATCACCAATGTCAATACCCATTCCTCAATTGCGATCAAACCGAATTGAAGATTGTGGTGCGGTCAAATCCTGGATTGGTATTGCTTAAGAAAGGGACAGTGATTGCGAAATGGGCTTGGCGAGATGTCCCTGATTACAAGGATGTTAAAGAGAAATACATGAAGTAAGTGTTGAACTTCATTTTTCGAAAAATCGGCTATGGATTCTTGGTGCTTTTTGGAGTACTGACCTTGGTTTTCATGATTTTCGGACTCGTTCCGGATCCTTCGCGGGAGCTGGCCGGACAAAACGAATCTGAAGAAGTGGTGCAGGCCATTCGCAAGAAGTTCAACCTCGATCTTCCGCTGATGAAACGATATCTGCTTTTTGTAAACGACCTTTCTCCAATTGGCGTGGCGTCGACAAATACGGAAAGTCGACTGTTCAATGAATCCATCACTCCTTTGTTCGCGATGCCAAACGATCGCGTTGTGGGATTGAAAAAACCATTTCTCGGACGTTCATACATAACCAATAGGAGCGTTTCCGATATTTTATCTGACGCTTTTCCAGGAACCATGGTGCTAGCATTTACAGCGCTGGCATTCGCATTGGTACTCGGCATGTTCCTCGGCATAATCTCCGCCTTGCATGTGGGTAAATCACTCGATAGGTTCATATTGGTTGCGGCATCGGTCGGCATGAGCGGACCTTCGTTCTTTATGGCGATCGTAATTGCTTGGTTAGGCGGATTTGTTTGGCATGATCAGTTTATAGTTTCGCTTTATATTCTGATTTTTGGTGCTATAGGCTGGGGCATTGCCAAAATGCTCAAGAAGAGTGTTTTCAATGGTTTACTTATCGGCTTACTCGCCGGATGTTTGGTGCCATCTTTCTCTTTCCTGCCTGCATTGAATTTATCGTTACCGGGAACAGGCTTGCCAATGAATGGTAGCATGTATGCCATCGACGTGTGGCAGGGAAAATACATTGCCTGGCAAAACCTAATCCTACCGGCCATAACGCTTGGCATTCGTCCGCTCGCTGTCATCGCCCAACTAATGCGCAACAGTGTATTGGAAGTGATGCAACAAGATTACATCCGCACCGCGCGTGCGAAGGGCCTTTCGAACTTTCGGGTGATGACAAAACATGTGATTCGAAACGCTTCAAATCCTGTACTTACAGCTGCCAGTGGTTGGCTTGCCAGCATGCTGGCAGGAGCTGTATTCGTTGAATTTGTTTTTGGTTGGAAAGGTATGGGACTGGAGGTTTTTCGATCTCTTGAAAAAAACGATTTACCGGTGGTGATGGGTGCGGTGCTGATTATTGCAGTAATCTTTGTGGTAATCAACATTCTTGTTGATCTGCTGTACGCATGGATAGATCCTCGGGTGAAGGTATCAGACTAAAGGCCTAACTTTTCATTCATCATACCCACCAACCGTCCGGCCATCTCACTGTAATACCGTTTGGTGCGGTAACTACCAACCCATTGAACGCCTTTGATGGCATTGGTCAAAAACAACTCATCGGCAGCAAGTAAGTTCTGAGGATTTAAGGTACACTCATAAACCTTTATTCCTTTTTCGATTGCCAAATTGATGATCTGCATGCGCATTATTCCAGCTATGGCGCCGTCTTCCAGAGTAGAGGTGTACAACACACCGTTCGAAACAAGAAAAATATTGGAAGTCGTTGTCTCAATGATTCCTCCGCGATAATTTTGAATCAATGTATCATCAAGCTGGTGATCTTCGGCATACAAGCTGGCCAAGACATACATTTTGGCGTCAATGTTTTTGAACATCGACAGTTTATTGATGTCTTTTTTCATTTCAGGATACACGTCTACACGCAACCCATCTGTATTCAACGTAAACCGATTGTGCTCAATCGCCGTCGCCTCAATGAAATACTCCATATCACGCGAATCGGGCAAATAAAACCCAGCCGCCTTGCGCGTAATGGTTATGCGCACTCGTCCGCCTTGCTGAATGCCGTTCTTCTCAATTAGCTGCTTTATTTCAGCATCCAATTTCTGCAGAGAGAATTGAAGAGGTCGGTTTATTTTATAGACTTTAAGAGCATCGAGTATCCTACTGAAATGGTGTTCGAGAAATACCGGTTTGCCAGAAACAACCCGCACCGATTCAAA
Source organism: Cryomorphaceae bacterium (assembly GCA_016124575.1). GTDB lineage: Bacteria > Bacteroidota > Bacteroidia > Flavobacteriales_D > Sanyastnellaceae > RI-182. The sequence goes on along the minus strand of WGNM01000021.1, from coordinate 69,148 downwards.
AAATCCATCTGCAAAGCGAAACCCACGATTCGATGCCCGAAGGGTGAATCCTTCCGTAGGTATAAATTCTCCGCTGTTGTAAACGTATTGCATGAAGTGCTAAACTAAAGAATCGACAACTTCTTTCAAAGGTGCATTGGTATCAATTAATATTCCTCGAACGTCTGCTTTGGCTGCAGCGTCTAAATCTCGCTGTTTATCACCAATCATCCAACTCTTTTTCGCATCTATGTTGTAACGAGCTAGTCCGCGTTCTATCATCAAACTGCCTGGCTTCCGCGTCAGCGATTTTCCAAATGCCTCGTGATGTGGAGAATAATAAATGGCGGTAATGTCAATTCCGGCCTCTTTGCAAACCCGCGTGAAATATGCATGTATCTCCCGAACGGTGTCGTGCGTGTACAATCCTTTCGATATTCCTGCTTGATTGGTAATGATGATCAACAAATAGCCAGCATCATGAAGTCTTTTGAGGGCGTCAAGAACTCCAGGTAGTATATGAAATTCTTCCAAACTCATGGTATAGTCGCCGGGGTCGTGGTTTAAAACTCCATCGCGGTCTAAAAAAATGGCTTTGTTCATGGCCGAAATTTACTTCGCATTCTTTTTCAATCAGAAAATGAGTGGTGTTTTTGTCAATATTTCTGTTAACATCTTGCTTTGTAGATTCTTAATTATCGCCCTTTAGACCAAATTATTTTTCGTTAATTGTCTTTACTCAAGAGCTGCTAAGAGTAAATTCTGAAATCTCCATGGAAAAAGAACAAGAAGCAATTGTATTGCCTGATCGGATTCATGCCCTTATGCAACTTCCGCATGCAGTGTTGTTTTGGGATGTTTCTAGAAAATGCAGAGTGGCCAATTCAAATAGCAGCGACAATTTTACGGCGTTGCTTGGTGATTTTTTAATCGGATTAGAACTTTCAAAACTACCGGCGAAGCAGACATCCATTGATAACTGGATCGATCAATTCGATAAGGCCCAAAGCAATGAACTTCCGGTCGAATTTTCAGAGATGCATGCCGTAAATGGTCAGAATCTTGAATTGCAAACTACCATTATCCCTGAGCACGATGTCGATGGCAAACTTTTCGGCTTTTCAACGATAACATTACAGAAATCACACATTCTCGATTCGAAGCATCTCAATCAAGCATGGATGAGCATGCTCAAGTTCTCTTCAGATGTTGTGCTTGCTCTGGATATCGACATGCGAATTCGGAAAATCAACAATGATTGGCTCGATCGGAATGCTGAATGGTTCTTGGGTTTGAATTTTTTGAACTTTATCGATGACGAAGACCGCGAAACGTTCAATTCTCTGCTGCCTCGTTTACACAATGGTTTTGAGACTTTCAGAATCGAAACCAAAATCACCCTCAACAACAGATGGTTTAACATTCAAGTTTGTCCGTGGGTAGAATACAATACCCTCGCCGCAGTAATTGTCGTGCTCAAAGATATTTCCGAGATCAAAAGCGCTGAACAAGAAAAACTGTCGGTCAATGAACAAGTGATGTCGGCATTCAAAGTTTTAGAAGAAGCCTCAATCCTCCTGCGTCAAAATGGGTCTGTTGTTATTTTAAATGAGAAGGCAGAAAAATTACTGGGTTCAAAATTCTTACATATCGACCAGTTGCCGCTGATTCTCGAAGGGAGGGTGCGTTCGGTCGAAGATGAAGGCAAACTGGATATCAAAAAGCTAATGGTTTTCGCTGCCTGTGAATCTAAAAATAGCGCCCGTGAAAGATTTGCAATAAAACAAAACAATGTGTGGATGCCTTACGAATCCACAATACAATTGATAAATGTAGAAGAGGGGACGTCAAATCTGATATGGACACTCAAAAACATTCAAAACGAAGTAGTTAAGGTTGAGCGACTTAAGAAGATAAATGTTCAACTCGATAGCTTCGTGCAGACAACAGCACACGATATTAAAGCTCCAGTTTCGAATATTTATAATCTTTCTCTGCTCCTTCAAAAATCGATTGATGAGCAGACGAAAATGGTGGTGACAGATAAGCTGGTAGCGGCCACAAATCAACTATCGGAGCAGGTTAAGGAACTTCTCGATCTTTCTGAAACACGAAGAAATAAAAGGCTGCAAACAGAAGACCTCGACCTGCGGACTGAGTTGAATCGTGTCCTCGTTGGCTTTGAATCGTTGATGCAAGCAAAAGAAGTGTCGGTATTCGCTGATTTCACCAAAGCACCAACCCTCCATTTTAACAGAGCTTTTTTAGCCAGTATTCTCAATAATTTGGTCGGGAACGCCATCAAATACGCTAGTCCAACTAGAGATTCTGTCGTTTCTATTACTTCTCGTCCAGCAGATAATGGACTGTGGTTAGAGATTTCCGATAACGGTATTGGTATAGATTTAATAAAACACGGTAAAGATCTGTTCCTACCTTTTAAACGGTTAACCAATGAAGGCGAAGGTAAGGGGCTGGGATTGAGCTTTGTAAAAGATTTTGTAGACAAAGTTGGTGGTGAGATTTTGGTTGAAAGCACACCCGATTTTGGGACTACTTTTAATCTCTTACTGCACAACATGAATCCCAATATCTCTCAGTATTCGTTGTTCGATATCAGCTTACAAGATTCTTAATCCGTTATCTACAGCGCGCTCTGGCTGCAATAAAACAACTCCGCTTTCCCCAACGGCACCAAGCACCAAACACTGCGATTGTATGTTCGCGATCTGTCGTGGTGGGAAATTGACTACCGCAACAACCTGACGGCCAACCAACGCTTCGGGTGCATAATGATCTGTGATCTGCGCGCTGCTCTTCAAAATTCCCTTTTCGCCGAAATCAATGTGTAAGATGTATGCTGGATTCTTGGCCTTATCGAAAATCTTGGCCTCCAAAACAGTCCCCACGCGTATTTCTACTTTTTCGAAGTCGCTGTAATCAATCATTTTTTTTCTTTGCAAGTTAATGATTGATTATAAGGGTTGCGTGGTAACTCGTACCTTGCACGAAATGTTTTTTTTATGAATTGGCCTGATCTAAATGTTGACGCTTTCCAAAGTGTGGATGCCGCTACGTGGCTGGAGCTCGTTAAAAAAGAGCTGAAGGGGAAAGATGCAGCTTGGCTGGCAGAGGCAGGGGTGAAGCTTTCGCCTTTTATCCACCGCGACGACAATGTTACAAGCAAAAAACTGCCTCCAAAATCTCTCCTGACGTCTGGAAATGATTGGCTTATCACGCAGGAATACCAAAACAATGCTGACCTTCTTGAAGGACTAGCATCAGGCGTTGGGAAGGTCGTTGTGGACTATAAATCTGAATCGCATCTGCGAAATATCCTTGAGGGTGTTTACCTCAATATGCTCGATTTATCGGTGCGTTGCCATTGGGAAAATCGCATTCAGGTTGCGCAAACGGTCGCCAGTTTGGCTGGACTAGCGCATGTCGCTGATATCCAATTGTCGCTCAATCATGATCCAATCTCCGATGCGTTCGATGCCGATGATGTGAATGCGGCGCTGTCTGCTCTTTCTTCTCTTCCCGCTAACAGCAGGGATGTGAAAGCCATTCTTCCAAAAACGAGGATTGTGAATGTTGAGGCTTGTCGGTTGTTCGAAGCTGGCGCCTCTCACGCTTTAGAAGTGGCATATGCTTTAGCAGCGGGTAGACGGTATTTGGATGCTTTCATCAAGAATGGCTGGTCGGTTGACGATGCCACTCCGCTAATCCAGTTTTCTCTGGCTGCCGACACAGATTATTTTGTGTCTATAGCAAAGTTTAGAAGCTTCCGATTGGCTTGGGCAGCGCTTATTGAAGGCTACGGTGCAGAATTCGACTGCTCAGTTATTACGTGGATCAATGGGGTTACAAGTACGAGGGTGTATGATAATAATGAGCTGTATAACAATCTCTTAAGGTCTACTATCTCAACAATGAGTTCAGTTATCGGTGGGGCCGATGCTGTGTTGACTTCAACATACAATCAGGCAAATGATGCCGATGCTTTGCGTTGGGCGCGTAACATACAACATCTGCTTTGCGATGAATCCGGACTTGATAAAGTGTATGATCCAGGTTTCGGAATTGGGTACATAGAACAGGCCACTCAAGAGGTTTTGGATCAGGTGTATGCATTCTTAAATGAATGGACGAACACAGGCGAATTGATTTCAACAGATGGTTTCAATTGGCTTCGTAATCAGTTAAATATCAATCAACAACGATTGGTTCAGGCTGCGAATAGTGGTGCAGCAACTTTGGTTGGTATTAATAAGTTTTTATTGTCTGATTCAGACAAGGTACTCGTTGCCGATAAATCAAGTGGTTTGGCTGCAATGAAACTAGCAAATAAGGAGGCGGTGTCATGAACTGGGGCAATCTAAAATATAGCGGCGAACTGCCGAGTGTCGACCGTTTGTTGAAGTCTCGTCAGATTGATTCCATTGAGGTTTCCGATGGCATGAAGGTGAAAAACCGCTACACGTCTATCGATACTTCGTCGAAACAATTGGGGTTTGTTTCGGGTAAAGCACCTTTCTTGCGCGGACCGTATGCTACGATGTATACCTCTCGTCCATGGACGATTAGGCAGTACGCAGGATTCAGCACAGCCGAAGAATCGAATGCGTTTTATAGAAAGAATCTAAAGGCTGGACAAAAGGGCTTGAGTGTGGCGTTCGATTTGGCAACTCACCGCGGTTACGATAGTGATCACGAAAGGGTAGTGGGCGATGTCGGAAAAGCCGGCGTAGCCATCGATTCTGTCCTCGATATGAAGCTGCTGTTCGATCAAATTCCGCTTGATGAAATGTCGGTGTCGATGACCATGAACGGTGCTGTGATTCCGATCATGGCATTTTATATTGTGGCGGCTGAAGAACAGGGTGTAGATAAAGCCTTGCTATCAGGGACGATTCAGAACGACATCCTGAAAGAATTCATGGTGCGCAACACATACATCTACCCGCCGAAGTCTTCCATGCGCATCATATCCGACATCTTCGAATACACGTCGAAACAGATGCCGAAATTCAACTCGATAAGTATTTCTGGATACCACATGCAAGAGGCGGGCGCAACGCCTGCTCTGGAGCTAGCTTACACACTCGCCGATGGATTGGAATATTTGCGAGCAGGAGTGAAGGCGGGATTAAAAATTGATGACTTTGCTCCCCGTTTGTCGTTCTTCTGGGGCATCGGAATGGATTATTACACGGAGATTGCCAAAATGCGCGCTGCGCGTTGGTTGTGGGCGCTGCTTGTAAAAGATTTCAACCCGGAATCGGAGAAGTCGATGGCGCTCAGAACGCATTGCCAAACGTCGGGCTGGAGCTTAACTGAGCAGGATCCGTTTAACAATGTCGGGCGGACATGTATTGAAGCGCTAGCAGCCGTGCTAGGTGGCACGCAATCGCTGCACACAAATGCGCTCGATGAGGCCATTGCCCTGCCAACAGATTTCTCGGCAAGAATTGCGCGCAATACCCAGTTGGTAATCCAAAATGAATCGGGCATTTGCAATGCTGTCGATCCTTGGGGCGGCTCTGCTTTTATGGAAGATCTGACGCTGCAAATCGCTCAAGAGGCATGGAAGCTCATTGGTGAAATTGAAGAGCTTGGTGGTATGGCTGCTGCGCTGGAATCGGGTGTGCCAAAACTGAAAATTGAAGAGGCTGCGGCACGCAAACAAGCACGTATCGATTCTGGACGTGATATAATTGTCGGCGTAAACCAATACCAAGTTGAAAATGAGACAGATATCGACATTCGTGAAGTCGATAACTCGAAGGTGCGCATCAGTCAAATTGAGCGTTTGAACGCGATGAAAGCAAGCCGAAACAATGCGGATGTAGATCGTTGTCTAAAAAAAATTGAATCGTGCGCCGCTGGTTCAGGAAACTTGCTTGAAGCGGCTGTAGAAGCTGCCAGGTCGCGCGCTTCGCTGGGAGAAATCTCCATGGCGATGGAAAAGATTTTTGGTCGCTTTAAGGCCACTACGCAAAGTGTTTCTGGTGTTTACTCTGCTGAAGTTATGAATCGAGATGATTTTAAAGCCGCGCAACAATTGGCGGATGAGTTTGCTGAAATAGGCGGACGAAGACCGAGGATAATGATCGCGAAAATGGGTCAAGATGGCCATGATAGAGGAGCCAAAGTAATCGCCACCAGCTTCGCCGATATCGGCTTTGATGTTGATATCGGTCCCCTCTTTCAAACGCCCGCTGAAGCTGCCCGACAGGCGGTGGAAAATGATGTGCATATTCTCGGGGTTTCGTCACTAGCCGCGGGCCACAAAACGCTGGTGCCGCAGGTAATTGAAGCGCTGAAACATGAGGGACGTGAAGATATTCTTGTCGTTGTTGGTGGGGTGATCCCTAAACAAGATTATAGGTTTCTTGAAGATGCTGGGGTAGTGGGAATCTTTGGGCCGGGGACAAATATCTCCGTCGCTGCAACCGAGATTCTGACGCTTCTGATTAACGGTTATTCTTGAGTCTGTTCGCTGGGATCGTAACTCTCAAAATGTCCGTCACTATACAATAAAATAACTCGGGTCAGTGTCCTGCTGTCTCTGTTCTCTATTGACCCGCCTTGTTTATGTCGGTATTCGAAGCTAGACTTTCTATCCGAAGATTCGTTCCGATTGTCAGTTGTTACATTTGTAACAATATCACCGTAACCGTGTAACAGCCAAGTGGTATTCAATGTCGGAATTCCTTCGGAGAGCTTGGCTAGAAACGAGACATTCGGTCTGTTTCTACCGTTGAGGATGTGGGAGATGGCGCTGCGTTGGACATCGCACATCTCCGCTAAGTCCTTAGCAGTGAGGTTAAAGTGCGACATGACTTGTTGTATGCGGTCTTGAAATGAGCTCATGTTACAAATGTAATATATTCTCAACATCTAGGTTGATTACATTTGTAACAAAATGGATTATTCGAACTTCATACCATCAATCTGATTGCCTGCAATGAAGGCCAAAGCTGGCATGCGTTTCTTTCCAGCAGGTTGCAAATCGGTGATCTCGAGCATGAAATCAGCAGTGCAGACGAATAGTTGTTTCTTGGTTTGGAGGATTATTCCAGCGCCAATTGAAGGCTCATCTGTTATTTGGCTGAAGTAGATTTTGAAAACGTCGCCATTCAAGGTTGTGTAGGCTGCGGGAAAAGGCGCCATTCCACGAATGAAGTTGTAGATTTCTAGTGCGCTACCATTCCAGTCGATCTTTGTATCCTCTTTGTGAATCTTTGGTGCTTTGCGCTCTTTTCCTGAAAGTATTTGTGGACGGCTTTGAACTGTGCAATCAAACAGCTTTCTAACAGTCTGCAAGAGCAATGCCGCGCCGCTATTTGCGAGTGTGGTGTAAATGTCGCCTGTGGTAGCAGTAACAGGTATTTCGATCTCTACCTGATCCAACATCTGACCGGTATCAATTTCTTCGTTTATCAAGAATGTTGTACACCCTGTCTTTTGATCTCCGTTTATCACTGCCCAATGTATTGGTGCAGCTCCTCTATAATCGGGCAAAAGCGATCCGTGGAGGTTGATTGTGCCCAATGGTGGTTTCGACCAAACCGATTGGGGCATCATGCGAAATGCGACAACAACAAAAAGATCGGCAGCTATGGCATCCAGCGCGAGCTGAAATGCTTCGTCTTTCAATTTCTCGGGTTGCAAAACTGTCAATTGATTCGCTACGGCGTAATCTTTAACCGCTGAGGTATGCAGTTTTTGTCCGCGCCCCGAGGGCTTATCCGCCACTGTTACTACGGCTCCTATCTCTATTCCGTTTTTATGCAAATGCTCGAGTGAAATGGCTGCAAACTCAGGTGTGCCGAAAAAAACAATGCGCATAACTTATATGGTGTTGTAACGCCAGTTACTCCGGCGCAGATAAAGTATTGAAATCAATCCCAAGGCCCCGAAATAGATGTAATCGGTCATCCAAATAATGTGAATGGGCTGCTGACTATATACGGTTGTGAGGTAAACAAAAACCAAATATATGCTGATGCAGGTTAACTCGATGAACATGCCTGCTTTGGTTTTTCCACTGCCTTCAATGATGTTGAGCAATATCAATACGAGACTTGCCATCATAATGGCGAAGAATACGATGCGAAAGGTTAAACTCAATTGCGCTTGATCTGCGAGGTTATCAAAAAACAGGGCTGCAATGGGTTGAGGGTAAAAAATCATCCAGTGACAAAGCAAAAAAGCTCCAATGAGATTGATGATCATCAGGCGCTTTATGGCCAATCGCAATTCGCTCTGCCTGTTTTGTGCAATCAGGGTCGAAACGATGGTTCTGGTGGTCTGGCTGATGCCCATGATGGCGACAAATGCCAATAAATAGCCGTTTCGAACGATGTGCGATATTTTGAGGGGTGTGCTGCCAACTTTTTCGACTAGAAAGTAGAAACAACTCCAGGTTGCCAATGCAATTATTTGCTGTATTACAAGCGGTAAAGAAAGCGATATGATTTGTCTGCGAACGGTGGGATTCATCACGGTAAGTCCTTTCCAAAGCTCAAAATGGGAGTTGCGATAGGTGCGCCAGGTATAAATGCTTATAAAAATCAATCCGCCAATCTCGGCTATCAGGGTTCCCAACGCTGCCCCTTGATGACCCATGGCCGGAAATCCTGCATTGCCAAATATCAATAACCAATCTAATACGATGTTCAGTCCTGCTACCAATCCCATCGATAGGGTTAGTATTCTGGTCTTCCCAATCCCCATGTATAAGCTGTTTATGATGAGGGTGGGGATGTAGACAAAGAAGCCGTAAGTGCGTATGTCCATGAACTCTCGCATGGTTTGCAATATGTCGGCAGACTTCAACCAATACTGAAAGGCATACTGGTCTAGTCCTCTGAAAATCAGCCAACAAAAAGCTCCGGCAACGATGCTTATGCGCAAGGATGTCCCGAAAATAATACCGACATTTTTAAAGTCTTCAGATCCGTTTCTGCGGGCGATCAAGATTTGTGTGCCTCCTCCCAATCCAACCCCAAGCATTATGGCGGTGATGTACAAGAGTCCGCCGTTACCTGCTCCATTAATGGAGTTTTCACTCACTCGACTGAGGAAGTAGTTGTCGGTTAATACAACCAGGAATTGGACGAATGCTCCGAGTGATAGGGGCAGCGCAATAGATAAGATTGACCGGTAACCGATGGAAAGTGGTTTCACTGTGCTTGTGCTTTCAGTCTTTTAATAATGCCTTTGCTATCTTTCAAGCTCTTCTGTATCCACCTGAATTTGAGCTCAAACTGCTCTTCTTCACTCAACTGCCAAGGGATGTCTGATTCAAATACGCGACGTGTCAACTCATACAGCGAAATACTGGCCGCTACGGAAATATTGAAACTTTCGGTGAAGCCGTACATGGGGATGCGGACAAGGTAGTCGGCGTTGGTAGCTGCCTCGTCGCTGATGCCTTTTACTTCTGTGCCAAATACCAACGCGATGGGCTGGTCTATGGGAAGGGTGCTGATGGTGTGTCCGTTGCGGTGCGGACAAGTAGCAGCGATTTTGTAGCCTTTCGATCGCAAGGTCTCGTAACAATGCAAAGTGGCACTCCCTAACTTGTCTTTCTGTTGATTGTATATGGTCGTGTCTAACCATTTTCCTGCTCCCATGGCGATGCCGTTGTTTAACTCATAACGGTGATGATTTTCAATCACTTGTATGTCTTGTATGCCGAAACAATCGCAACTGCGCAATACGGCACTGGCGTTGTGTGTCTGATACAAATCTTCTAACACGACTGTGATGTGTCGTGTACGCTGACTGGCAACGAGCTCCAATTGAGCCGCACGCTCAGCGGTCATAAACTCCTGCAACAGTTTGTATAATTCACGATCGTCCATAATGGAAATATAAAAAAAAAGCCCCCATCAAGGAGGCTCTCAAAACATGCTCTAAAAGCTTATTTTACTTTCTTTGAAAGCTCAGCACCTGGCTTGAACTTAACAACTTTCTTCGCCTTAATGGTAATTTCTTTACCAGTTTGCGGGTTGCGACCTTTACGCGCAGAACGCTGAGAAACGGCAAAAGAACCGAATCCTACCAACGCAACGCGATCACCTTTTTTCAATGCACCTGATGTGGTGTCAATGAATGCATCCAATGCACGCTTAGCGTCTGCTTTTGAAATACCGGCTTTCTCAGCCATTGAATCTACTAATTCAGCTTTGTTCATTTTGAATATGGTTTAGTTAGACAATCGATGAATCAGAACAAATATATACGCGAAATCCCGCGGTAGACAAGGTTTACAGGAAAAAAAGATTGGTTTTGTTGAAAAGTATGGTTGATTGTTGAAAAACCCGCGTTTTTCCACGCCAAATAAGGGGTTCAGAAGATTCTTTTTGGCCTAAAAAAAGCGAAGTGCCCATTCTGAATTTGGAAGTTTCCGGAAATCGGTGGTCACGTGCTCCGAAATAATTTGATTGTTGGGGTCTAAAAGGTATAAATGTGGACGGTGCATAGGGGGGTGGAAACCAACAAGAGTTAAGCCGATGGGCATGCCTTGTCTGTTCGATAATCTCAATTGAGCACTGGCTTGTCCTTGATCGGTTAAGAAATGTATGCCCGATGCGCTGCTTTGCACCTGCTCACCGCTAATGAAATATAGGTCGACTCCCTTTTCTTTGAATTGTAATATATGTTGCTCAAAATCTTTCTGCTGAAACTTGCTGAAGGCTGACCATGTGCTGCTGAAGAAAATAACGACTTTGGAATTCTGACTTTGAGACAGTTTGAAGTCGTTGCCTTGCGCATCTTTAAAGGTGATGTCGGGAAATGCTTCTGAAGTGGTTATTGGTTGGGTAGGGCGGACATCTATAACATACCATCTGTCGTAAATCAACCACCCGAGCAATGATATGGCTGGAAGGATGGCCGATAGGTCGTCTGAACCGTTTACGCGGTTGTTGCCCAGACAAATTAAAAATGCGGTTCCTGTCCCTGCGGTGGTCAACAAGGATGCAAAACTGTGATTGGTCAATCGTCCGAGGTAAAGGAATAGAAACCAAAACAAAGGGATGCCATGCGCTACGATGGATGAAAACCAGCCAATGCCCATCGGAGAAATCGAAAACATGATGGCACTATACATCAGTCCAACTAGTATGTATATAAAGTAGAGTGAAATAAATATTGATCGCATCCTGTAATTTTTATGTCGGCAAAGTTAGCCATTAATGAAGGGCGTTCATTTGTCTGTTTATCTTTGTCGCATGATGAATGATGTTAGCACGTTAACGCCTATCCAAATTCGATTCTCGGATATCGATGTCATGGGTCATGTGAACAATGCGGTGTACTTGTCTTATTTTGAATTGGCGCGTATGCACTTTTTCAAAGAGTTGATAGGCGAGAGGTGGGATTGGAATAAGCTGGGCATCCTCCTGGCTCGCAATGAGATCAATTATCGCTTGCCAGTGCTCTTAAATGATGATGTCCACATTAAAACGTGGTGCACTTCCATCGGCAACTCGAGTATGACGGTGGAGTATGAGGTGTTCAAAACTGTTAAGGGTGAACAAGTGGTGGTAACAACTGGCGCGAGTGTGCTGGTTTGCTTCGATTATGTTTCGCAGTCTAAAATTCCTGTTCCTGAAATCTGGAAGGCGAAACTAATCGGCTAAAATTTCAAAGATCATCATTTGCTTGTCTGCGATGGTTGTCGTGGTCAAATCGACGATGCTTCCTGTAAGTATGTCTCTCGCTTTGGTCGATCCACGCAATATTTCTTCAAATCGTTCGAGATCTATGTCTTTGGTTTTACCTGAATAATTGATGCTCACCATAAGCCGTTTGCCATCGGTATAGCGGAAGTAGGTGTAGTGGTTGTCGGTAGGCACGAACTGCATGAACTTTCCTTCGAAGAGTGCTGGGTGCTGTTTGCGGTAGTTTGCGAGGGTTTTGATGTAGTCAAAAAGGTCGTTCTCTTCTTCCGAGCGTCCAGCTCGGGTGAATTTGTCTGCTGCATCGCCGTCCCATCCTCCGGGAAAATCTTCTCGGACTTTACCATCTGGGTCGGCAAAATTCTTCATCCCAATCTCAGTGCCGTAGTAAATGCTTGGAATTCCCCGAAGGGTCATCATCAATGCAAGTGCATGTTTTACTTTGTTCCTGTCTTCTCCCAAAACAGAATGTATGCGACTAAGGTCGTGGTTGTCTAAAAAGGTGACGAGCAAATCGGGTTGCTGATACAAGATGTCTTTGGCTAGTGTATAATAAATGCGGGCCATGCCTTCGGTCCATCCGCCTTCCTCTGTCAATGCTTTGTTAATTGCATAGTACAACTGAAAGTCTGTAACACTCTCCAAATCAGAGTTGTATGACTTTAGGGTTCCGTTGCTTTCTGTAAACCATGCTTGCACAGGTGTGCCATGCACCCAGGTCTCTCCAAAAAGAAATAGGGTAGGGAATTCACTGTGAAGTCGCTCTGCCAATTCTTTCATAAATAACTGATCTGGATAGGCATAGGTGTCTATCCGATAACTGTCTATTCCATAATGTCCGGCCCACCAAATGCTATGCTGTATGAGGTAGTTGGCAAGGTGCGGATTGCGTTGGTTCAAATCGGGCATGTGCCTGTCGAACCATCCGTCGGTCATTTGTTTTTTGTCGTACTCAGCCGCATAGGGGTCAACCAAGGCTACGGCTCTGTAGTTTGTCCGGGTATAATCGTCCCAAACGTTCAACCAGCTTGAATCTGGCAGGTCTTTGTATATCCAATGCTGATCACCCCAATGGTTGTAAACGATGTCTTTAACGACTTTTATTCCGCGTTTGTGAGACTGTTCAACAAATTCCGCATAGTCGGCCGCATCTCCAAGTCTGCGGTCTATTCTATAAATGTCGGTAGGTGCATAGCCGTGATACGATGCTTTCGGTTCGTCGTTTTCCCAAACGGGGTTCGGCCAAATAGCTGTCACTCCGAGTTCTTCGAGGTAATCTAAATGTGCTGTCATGCCTGCCAAATCGCCGCCATGGCGGTCAAACATTTCTTTGCGATTTAGCGATTGATCGTGCATTCCCAAAACATTATCATTGCTCAGATTGCCATTCGAAAATCTGTCGGGCATCAGCAAATAGATGAAGTCTGAAGATGTCAGTCCTTGTCTGCCAAATGCCATCTCGCTCTTTTCACGCAGGGTGTATTTCAACGACTGCTCTGCCCCGGATTTGTCTGTTACTCGAAAATTTAGCTCTCCTGCTTTTGCCTCTCGGCTTATCCGCAAGGTTATGAACATATAATTTTTATTCATCGCGCGTTCAGCGCGGATGATGGAGGCGCCTGTGCTATTGAGTGAGATCGTACTTTCTCCAACTCCTTCTTTATATATCAAAAGTTCGACATCCTGACTATCCATGCCCGTCCACCAATACGGTGGGTCTACCCTGAAATTATCGTTGAAAACAGTGGAATTGGTATCAACCGATGTCTTGTCTAGCACTTGTCCGCTTGATGTTAATATGTTCATTGAGAACAGAGTAGGGATCGATAATGTTAAAATGTACTTTATAGACATGTAAAGAAATCGCTAAGATTGAAAAAATTAAATACTTTTACAAAGTGTCTAAAGTACACATTCTAATCTTGTATTAAACCAAATAGTATGAAGAAGTTTTATAGTTTTCTAATCGCATTGATGTTGGTAGGGACATCAGCCATGGCGCAGTTTGACGTCACTTTTATGGTTGATATGTCTAACGAAACTGTCGATGCCAACGGGGTTCACGTAGCTGGTTCTTTCCAGGGATGGAGCCCAAGTGGTACACCTTTAACTGATATGGGAAGCGGCATATATGCTGTTACTTTATCATTGGATGCTGGTGATTACGAGTTCAAGTTTTTGAACGGTAACGACTGGCCTTTTGAAGAATCTGTGCCCCCTGCGTGTCGTGCCGACCTCTCGGGAAACACAAACCGCAAAATTTCTGTTTCAGAAGCTACAACGTACGCTGTGTGTTTCGGAAGCTGCGCTGCTTGTAACGAGTACACTGTTCGTTTTCTTGTAGACATGTCGTTAGAAGCAGGTGTGGCACCTCAAGGTGTTCACGTAGCTGGTAACTTCCAAGGTTGGGATCCAGGAGCAACGATGCTTTCTGACGCTGATGGCGACATGGTGTATGAAGTCATCTACTCATTCGATCCTTCTGTTTTGGGCGGAGCCAATGGTGATGAGCTTGTATACAAGTTTGTAAACGGTAATTCTTGGGATCTTCCGAACGAAAACGTTTCTGGCGATTGCTCTGATGGTAGCGGAAATCGTTTGTTGGTATTGACTGATGCGAATACTGTTACTGAAAGTTCTTGTTACAATGTATGTGGCACATGTGTAGCTCCAACCATGGTTACTTTCCGTGTAAACATGGAGTTGCAAACGGTGGCTGGTGATGGTGTTTTCATTGCTGGTGCATTCCAAGGATGGTCGTCAGGTACTTCGCCGTTGGCGGATGGTGATGCTGATGGTATCTGGGAGGTTACATTGCCTATGCAACCGGGTACTTATGAGTACAAGTTTCAAAACGGCAGCGGTGGCTGGGAATCAGTTCCTCCTGGATGTTCTCAAAATGGAAACCGTTTTATCGAAGTAGGAGTAGATCCAATCACTGTTGAATACTGTTTTAACCAGTGCTCTGAGTCTTGTATCAACGATCCTAATCCTGCCGATATCACTTTCCGTGTAGACATGACCGACGAGGTTGTAAGTGCCGATGGCGTTTGGATGATTGGTGGATTCACAACTCCACAGTGGCAAGCCGGTGCAACACAAATGACCGATGACAATGCCGATGGTGTATACGAATGTACTGTCAACGTTTCTGGTTCTGCTGATATCCAATTCAAATTTACAAATGGTGATCCTTACCCGAACGGCGCAAACGATGAAACAGTAGGTGAGTCTTACGATTTCTCAATTGGTGGCTGTGGAGCTGCAAACGGGGTTGGCGGATGGAACCGCACTTACACACGCTCGGGTGTTGCTGAAACACTTGATGTAGTTTGTTACAACAGTTGTGTGGCTTGTGGTATCAATGTGAACGAAACCAATGTTCTTGCGTTGAACTTGTTCCCAAACCCTGCAACGGATGCAATAACCATGGCTGGTGATATGTCGGGATTGACTTCTGTGCAAATCGTTGATGTAAACGGACGAGTGGTGAAAGAAGTGAACTTCACCGCCGTGGCCAATAACCAACATGAAATCATTGTTAACGATCTTGCAAATGGTGTTTACGCTATTTCTGTAGTAAACAACGGAAACGCAGCACGAATGACTTTCGTTAAGAAATAAGAAATTTAAGCGATTTCTTAAAGCGTCTTCATCTCGATGAAGGCGCTTTTTTTGTTCATAACCCCTTTTTTGACTGTGAAGAAGAAATCGGAAAAAACAACTATTATTGATTGTCACCTTGGCTTAAGCGTGTATATTTGACGCTAGAATTGAAAATACTTTCTATTAATCATCACCTTATGAAAAAACTATTATTGTTTTCTCTACTACTGGCATCTGGCCTATACTCTAAAGCCCAAATGGTTGGAGTAGAAGTTGAAGAGTATGCTGTGCACACCGGAATGGTTGGTGCCACTGATCTTACTGGTTATACGACTTATCGCTTGTACGCTGTTCTAGGCGATCAAGATGATTTCGTGAGTGCCATTTTTGGTTTGGCTGGTAAGCCACTAGAAGTGCGGACGAGCACATCTTTTTGGCAAACTCCACTTGGAGGTGCTACAGGTGATGCTGTAAACCCTGCAATTTTTGGGGTTTTTCCAGAAACAGAATTTGATAGCTTCGTAACAATTGGAAGAGCGAATTCGAATGATCCAGGGACAAGCATTACAGCGCAACAAAGTGCTGCAGAGCCTTGGGTTACCAACTTTGAAGCTGGTAATGATGTTGTCATTAGCGGACTAATCGGTGGTGCTTGGTTTACTCTTTTCTCAGCTCAAACGGTAAACGCGATTGCTGGTCCAGACAACAAAGTCTTGATTGGTCAGTTCACTACCGATGGAGTATTTGATGGTTATGTAAACGCTCAAATCTTCTTGAATGGTGTTCAAGCTGATGACCAAGAATTCCTATGTTTCCCATTTTCATCTGAGGCCGGGGCTGTAGCAGGATGTAACGATCCTGCCGCTTTGAACTACGATGTTGATGCAACATACCTAGACTGTAGCTGCGAATTTGAATGCACACTTGCCATAGCGAACATCAATACTACACCTATAACTTGTGCAGGTCAATCAAATGGTACAGCTCAAATCACTGTTTCTGGTCAACAAGGTGGCGCGGTGTTCAACCTTGATGGTGGAAATAACTTGGCTGTAGGTAACTATAACAACCTTGCTGGTGGAGATCACACAATAACAATAACAGATTCTGAAGGTTGTCAAGTAGTTCAAACTTTCCAGATTCCTGCGCCTGCGCCGGTGTCTGTTTCTTTGGCGCTTACTTCTCCAATCACTTGTAATGGAAATGCAAATGCTGTTATCACAGGTACTCCTGCAGGTGGTACTGGTGCTTTCACCTATTCGCTTGCTTCTAACATGAGCAACCCAACTTCAACGCCTGTTTTCTCTGACCTTACACCTGGCCTATATACTGTATATGCTGTTGATGCTAACGGTTGCACAGGTCAGTCTACTTCTTTAAACGTTACTCAGCCACTTGCAGTTCAAGTAAACGTTTCTTCTTCTGCCGCTGCATCATGTTCAGATTCATCTGATGGTATCATTGTATGTGTTGGTTTCGGAGGTGCAGGTGGTATTCAATACTCTTTGGATAACATCAACTTCCAGACAAGCAACATTTTCAACATAGGTCCTGGTACATACACGATTTACGGTGTTGATGTCAATGGTTGTGCTGATACATCTAACAGCCCTGTTACAATTAGTTCTCCTGCTGCTGTAGGGTTCGCTTCTACGACAACTGATGTGCTTTGTAACGGTGGTTCAGACGGATTTGTGGATGTTGCTGCCAATGGCGGTAACGGTGGCTTTACATACAGCTTTGAAGGCGGAGATTTTGGCTCTGTTAGCGATTGGTCTGGTCTCCCAGCTGGTGATTACACTGTAGTTGCCGTTGATGACGAAGGATGTCAAGGTACTGTTACTTTAACTGTTGCAGAACCTACGATTGTTGCTGTTTCTAGCACTACTTCTAATCCTCTTTGTACTGATGACACAAACGGTTCGATAACTTTCATTGCTACTGGCGGTACTCCTGATTACACGTACACTGTAGATGGTGAAATTGTAACCAATGGTGTTCTTGATGGATTAGCTAGCGGTTCGTACGATGTAGTTGTTACCGACATGAATGGTTGTGTAGTGAACGCTACTGCATCACTTACAAACCCTGCAGCTCTTGATGTTACGGGTTCTTCTAACCAAGAATCAGCAACAGGTGCTAACGATGGTGATGTACAAATCACTGCTACAGGTGGTACTGGAACTCTTTCTTACGAGTGGACTGGTCCAAACGGATTTACTTCAAGTAACGAAGATATCACCGGTCTTGGTGGTGGTTCTTACGAAGTAACAGTTACAGATGCCAATGGTTGTTCAATGACAATGTCGTTCGATGTTACTACTGGTGTAGCAGAACTTGAGAATGGGGTAGAGGTGAACGTTTTCCCGAACCCTACCAATGGTATCGTGACTTTGAACTTGAGTGGTTTGAACGGACAAAGTGTTAACGTAACTATCCTTGATGGACAAGGACGTATCGTTCTTCAAGAAGGTATCAATGCCGGTGGAGCTCAATTCTCTAAGAACATGGATCTTTCTTTTGCTGCTGACGGTTTCTACTTCATGCAGATCACTGTAGGCAACTACAGCTCAACTGTAAAGGTGTTGAAGCAGTAAGCTTCCTTATAATATTTGAAAAGAGTCATCGAAAGGTGACTCTTTTTTTGTCTACATTTTTTTATTATGTTAAGTAGACTAATCCGGTTGTGATTGTTTGAGATGGTCTTTTCTTAGCCCTTTCAAATTTGGACAAGGCCATGATTAGAGGCGATATCTTCATCTATATGCAGTTTGTCTGCCAGTAAGTAGGTGATTTATCTTAACGATATTTCCAGATCTCAGCTAATTTGCATGATTTGTTCAAGTGCAACGCGCAGATTCGACATGAAGCGTGCATCCAATTCTACAATGAGAATTTGAATCGTATACGTACTACTTTTTTTCTGTTTCGAATTTTGCACACAGGAATGGTAAGGAAATTTTACTTTGAATTATTTTCTGCAGGCAAGTTGGTTTTCTATGGACTGTTCGAGAGAGGCTTTATGTTGATGCTCCATGTAATGGGTATACAGATCACAACATTGGCTGTTGCATTTCAATGAATTCACCGGCTTTATACCAGAATCAAAATATAACTATAATTAATATTATGTTAAGTAGTGTTTTAAAAGAAATGGGAAGCGAACTCCCCATTTCAAAAATGTCTTACTTCTCGAGCTTGTTCTTCATCTCAAGCATCTTATCGTCTTTACCAATACGAGCATAAATATCGCGCAACGAGCGCATCGTATCTTTATCTTCAGGATTGGCTGTATGAGCACTTTCCAAATATGGCAAGGCAGTATTGAAAATTCCAGTAGCTTCTTCCAAAAGAATCTTGTAGCGTTTGTTCTGGCTTGGCGGAACATCGTTCGCCTCGTTAACTTTTGCTACCCCCTGGTTAAAGTAAAGCGCTCCAAGGTTGTAGTTGGCATCAAAATAATCCGACTTCAATTCCAACGCTTTTTTGTAAGCCGAAACAGCTTCATCAGATTTTCCTAGGTTGTCGTACACAGAACCCATGCTGAAGTACAATACTTCATTTGTCGGGTCTTGCTCACAAGCTAACTTCAGATTGGCCTCTGCAGCCTCGAAGTTCCCACGACGAAGATAGATATTCAACTCTTCGATGATAAGGTTCTTGTCGCGTGGGTATTTCTCACGTGCTCCTTTCAATACCTCCAAAGCCTCATCGGTACGCTCGTTGTTGTTCAATAAGTTTGCAACAAACAAATACACTTCAGGTACTTGATACTCCAATTCACCACAACGGTTGTAGTATTTGACGGCATTGTCAATATCTCCGGCTTTTTCAAAACTCAAAGCTGCATTGTAAATGGCTTGTGTGTAGGCTGAATCAAACGCGGCCGATGTAGTTTTATCTCCTAAGAGGAAATAATTTGCTGCTTCGGCATACTTTTGAGAGTTGTAATTTTCAATCGCAACGTTCATCGATTGTGAAAGCACTCGCCCTAATCCTGTAGTGATTTCAACGGCATAACTCTTCTTAGTATCCAGCTCTCTCGCTTTTAAATAAGATTCTAACGCTTTATCCAATGCGTCCGGTGTTTTTTCACGCAAGACAGGATCCAAAGCAATATTGGTATAAATATCACCGCGGTATCTCCACGTTTTTTCTTTTACAACAGCTTTTTCGCTCAAAAGCGCTTTGTCGATATACACTGCTGCTTCTTCATACCGGCCTTCTGAATTCAGATTATAAGCAGATACTACATCCGGCTGTGCAAACGCTGCCGTGGTTGCCATAATTCCGAATAAAAGAGATAAGGTTTTCTTCATGTTTTCCTTAGTTTTTACTTGAGATGCTAAATTTATAAATAATCCACACGAGCTAAGCAAATAG
The DNA here is from genome assembly GCA_016124575.1 of Cryomorphaceae bacterium. GTDB lineage: Bacteria > Bacteroidota > Bacteroidia > Flavobacteriales_D > Sanyastnellaceae > RI-182. The sequence continues at coordinate 49,484 of WGNM01000021.1, read as the reverse complement.
TTTGCCAAAGGTTGAGTACAATTTTCAAATTGAAGTTGTTTTGGACAATTATACCTAGCTGGAAGTGCAAATATTCATATCCGCTTTTGAACATATTCAAGAAATAATAAGAAATCAGATGGACCCAGTTCAATTGCGGATAGGTTTTGGATGGTTCGTAATCCGAAAAGACGTCCATTAGAACTATCCGCTTTTGAACAGGATAAAGAAATAAAGCGAAATCAGATGGACCCAGTTCAATTGCGGATAGGTTTTGGATGGTTCGTAAACCGAAAAGACGTCCATTAGAACTATCCGCTTTTGAACAGGATTAAGAAATAAAGCGAAGTCAGATGGATCCAGTTCAATTGCGGATAGGTCATTAAAACTCAATCCAAACGATATACAACCTGTATATATAGGTAAAAAAGCAAAAACCCGCTCGACTCTGTCAAGCGGGTTTTCCAAATCGAGTCGTTATGTTACTCTTCAGTAGTTTCCTCCGAAGAATCTTCAGCAGAAGCAGGTGCATCACCTGTAGTAGGCTCCTCGCCTTCTATAAACTCCTGTTCTTCCTCATCTTCTGGGAACACTTTGGTAACAGATGCTATTTCGTCATTGTTTCTGAGGTTAATCAAACGTACACCTTGTGTGGCACGTCCTTGTACTCTCAAATCTCCAATGCGCATGCGAATGATAATTCCTGATTTGTTTACAATCATCAAGTCGTACTCGTCAGTAACACTCAAGATGGCAATCAAGTCACCGGTTTTCTCAGTTACATTCAAGGTTTTTACCCCTTTACCACCGCGGTTGGTTATACGGTAGTCTTCCAAAGGTGAACGTTTACCGTATCCTTTTTCCGAAACAACCATGATTTCTGAGTTCGCATCAGAAATACAAACCATTCCAATAACTTCGTCTTTCGGGTGACTAAGGGTTACCCCTTTCACACCTTGAGCTGTTCGGCCAACGGCTCTTACTGTTTTCTCATGGAAACGTATCGCCTTACCGCTGCGCAATCCCATGATGATTTCATTGTTGCCATCGGTGAGTTTTGCAGAAAGCAATTGGTCTCCTTCGCGAATGGTAACGGCGTTTATACCATTTACGCGCGGACGAGAATAAGCTTCTAGTGTCGTTTTCTTGATCAATCCTTCACGAGTACAAAGAATAACGTTGTTGCTATTCACATACTCCTCATCTTTCAAATCCAACACAGGGATGTATGCCATCACTTTGTCGTCTTGTTCAATATTGATAAGGTTCTGAATTGCTCTTCCCTTAGAAGCTTTTGTTCCTTCTGGAATTTCGAAAATACGCATCCAGAAACATTTTCCCTTCTCAGTGAAAATAAGCAACCAGTTGTGGTTTGTTGCTGTAAACAAATGTTCTAAGAAGTCGTCTTCTCTCGTACTTGTCCCTTTCGAACCTACCCCTCCTCTACCTTGCGTGCGGTATTCGTTGAGGCGAGTACGTTTGATGTATCCGGCATGGCTAATGGTAACAACCACACTTTCATCCGGAATCATATCTTCGATGCTTACATCAGCACTGCTATATTCAATGCGTGATCTGCGCTCATCACCGAATTTCTCTTTTACTTCAAGCAATTCGTCTTTGATGATCTGCATCCGCAATTCGCGGCTGTCGAGTATGCTCTTCAAATAATTGATCGTTGCCATCAACTCGTCGTACTCTTCACGCAGTTTGTCGCGCTCAAGTCCTGTCAGCTTCTGCAATCTCAAATCAAGTATTGCTCGTGCTTGGATTTCCGACAACTCAAAACGCTCCATCAATCCTGTTCTCGCTTCTTCCGGTGTCGGACTAGAGCGGATAAGGTTGATAACTTCGTCGAGGTTATCGATCGCAATTATCAAACCTTGTAAGATATGGGCACGCTCTTCTGCTTTGCGAAGTTCGTATTGAGTTCTGCGGACAACTACTTCGTGACGGTGATCAACGAAATGATGAATCATGTCTTTCAGATTCAACATCATCGGACGTCCGGCTACAAGCGCAATGTTGTTTACAGAAAAAGAAGTCTGAAGAGAAGTGTACTTAAACAGCTTGTTCAAAACGACATTTGGAATGGCGTCACGCTTCAATTCGTAAACGATACGCATACCATTTCTGTCTGACTCATCACGAATTTCAGAAATGCCTTCGATTTTTTTATCGTTTACAAGATCAGCAGTGCGCTTAATCATGTCTGCCTTGTTCACCTGATAAGGAATCTCCTCAACAATGATTGCTTCGCGGCCACTAACCTCTTCAATATTCGCTTTCGCGCGTATGACAACTCTTCCGCGTCCTGTTTCAAAGGCTTCTTTAACTCCTTCAACACCGTAGATAACCCCACCCGTTGGAAAATCAGGAGCTTTCACAAACTCCATCAATCCTTCAATGGTAATTTCAGGATTTTCTATGTACGCCACCGTACCATTCACAATCTCAGTTAAGTTGTGAGGAGGCATGTTGGTAGCCATACCAACAGCGATACCACTGGCTCCATTGACAAGGAGGTTCGGTATTTTTGCTGGTAAAACAGTCGGCTCTTCCAAAGAATCGTCGAAGTTCGGTGCGAAATCGACCGTTTCTTTGTCGAGATCACCCAACATTTCCTCCGCAATCTTCCGAAGTCGAGCCTCAGTATAACGCATCGCCGCCGGGTTATCCCCGTCAATCGATCCGAAGTTACCCTGGCCATCTACCATCGGATAACGCAACGACCACTCTTGGGCCATACGTACCATGGTGTCATACACAGATGAATCGCCGTGTGGGTGGTACTTACCTAGCACCTCCCCTACGATTCTAGCTGATTTCTTGTACGGACGGTTAGAAAGCACACCCAAATCGAGCATACCATATAATACACGTCTGTGTACAGGCTTTAAACCGTCACGCACGTCTGGGAGTGCACGTGACACGATCACCGACATCGAATAATCGATGTAGGCGGATTTCATTTCATCCTCTATATTGATCGAAATAATCTTTTCCCCTTCTGCCATATCGTCCTAAAGTGTTTTTTTTGCACAGATTTTGATGAGACCCACGAAAATAAAGAGATTCCCGCTGGGTTATACAGAAGCGTGCAGTTGTTTTTTCACAAAATCGCACAATAGAATGTGGATAAAAACATTCTGAAGTCTTTTCAGGGGATTCTTACAGGAATAAATTTGAACAAACACTGAATACAAAGTATCTTAGTGGATGTACGCTAAGTGAGGGACAGTTATGGATGCAAAATTTTCACCACGAGTTAAAGATGTCATTACCTACAGTCGTGAAGAGGCTATTCGCCTCGGACACAACTATATAGGTGTAGAGCACTTGCTTCTTGGTATCATCCGCGAGGGTGAAGGAACAGCAATTAAAATCTTAGAAAGCTTACACGTCGATCTTGATAGATTGAGAAAGACTGTTGAGACTTCTATTCGCAGTCAATCTGCCAAAACGGCTGGTCAAGGAAATATTCCTTTGGTCAAGCAAGCGGAAAAGGTTCTGAAAATAACATATCTTGAGGCAAAGATTTTCAAAAGTCCTATTATAGGTACTGAACATCTCTTGCTCTCGATTCTGAAAGACGAAGACAATATCGCCACTAAGTCTTTGCATTCTTTCAACGTAAATTATGAAGTGGCTAAAGACGAATTTGAATCCATCCTTATGGAAAATCCAGAAACAGAACTGCCAAAAGCAGAGTTCCCAGGGTCTCAAGATGAAGACGATGATCGCGGCTTTGCGTCAGGTGGACCAAAGAAACAAGGCGATACCAAGAGCAAAACTCCTGTTCTTGACAATTTTGGTCGCGATTTGACCAAACTTGCTGAAGAAGGTAAACTAGACGCGATCGTTGGTCGTGAGAAAGAAATCGAAAGAGTTTCGCAAATCCTCTCGCGAAGAAAGAAAAACAACCCGATCTTGATTGGGGAACCAGGTGTTGGTAAATCGGCAATTGCTGAAGGACTAGCGCTACGGATCATTCAGAAGAAGGTCAGTAGGGTGCTTTTCGGAAAGCGGATTGTAACGCTAGACATCGCTTCTCTGGTGGCAGGTACAAAATACCGCGGACAGTTTGAAGAGCGCATGAAGGCAGTGATGAACGAACTTGAGAAGTCGCCAGATGTTATCTTGTTCATCGATGAAATCCACACCATCGTTGGTGCTGGTGGCGCCAGCGGATCGCTAGATGCTTCGAACATGTTCAAGCCTGCTTTAGCTCGCGGTGAGATACAATGTGTGGGTGCTACAACTCTAGACGAATACCGCCAGCACATCGAGAAAGATGGTGCTCTGGAACGTCGTTTCCAAAAGGTAATCGTTGAACCGACGTCAATTGAAGAAACCATCCAGATATTGAATAACATCAAGGATAAGTATGAAGATCACCACAGTGTTAACTATACCACCGATGCAATTGACGCTTGTGTTAAACTTACTGCGCGCTATATCACCGATCGTCACCTTCCAGATAAGGCCATCGATGCGATGGACGAAGTGGGGTCGCGTGTGCACTTGAAGAATATCAATGTTCCAAAAGAAATCATCGATATCGAAAAAGATATCGAAGATGTGAAAGAAGACAAGAACCGAGTTGTCCGCAGCCAGAAATACGAAGAAGCAGCCAAACTGCGCGATAAAGAACGTCAACTGATTGAAAAGCTTGATGCAGCGAAGAAAAAATGGGAAGATGAATCAAAATCTCACCGCGAGACTGTTACTGTAGATAACGTTGAAGAAGTGGTGGCGATGATGACCGGTATTCCTGTCCAAAAAATTGCTGAAAAAGAAAGTGGTCGCTTGGCGCGGATGGAAGAAGCGCTAGAAGGAAAAGTAATTGGTCAAGAAGATGCGATTCAAAAGGTGGTGAAAGCTATCAAACGCAATCGTGCAGGATTGAAAGATCCAAATAAGCCGATTGGTTCGTTTATTTTCCTCGGTCCAACTGGTGTCGGTAAAACTCAGTTGGCGAAAGAATTGGCGCGCTACCTATTTGATTCTGAAGATTCACTCATCCGCATAGATATGAGTGAGTACATGGAAAAATTCGCTATCTCTCGTTTGATTGGAGCACCTCCGGGATATGTTGGGTACGAAGAGGGCGGACAACTTACTGAAAAAGTACGTCGCAAGCCCTACTCTATCATCTTACTCGATGAGATTGAGAAAGCTCACCCGGATGTCTTCAACTTGCTTTTGCAAGCTTTAGATGACGGACAAATGACCGATAGTCTGGGACGGAAGATTGATTTCCGCAATACGATTATGATCATGACATCGAACATCGGTGCACGTCAGTTGCAAGATTTTGGAACTGGTGTAGGTTTTGGAACTTCTGCAAAAAGCGAACGCGAGGAAAACGATCGCAAAGGTGTGGTTGAAAGTGCTCTGAAAAGAAGCTTTGCCCCAGAATTTTTGAACCGTATCGATGATGTGATCATGTTTAAATCACTGAGACGTGAACACATACACGAAATCATTGACCTTGAGCTGGATAAGTTGTTTGAACGAGTAAAGGCACTTGGATATGACGTAGCTCTTACTGAGGATGCGAAAGACTTTATCGCTGATAGAGGCTTCGATGAAAAATTCGGTGCCCGTCCTTTGAAAAGAGCCATCCAAAAGTATCTTGAAGATCCTTTGGCTGAGCAAATTATCTCTGCGAAAGTGCAAGAAGGTGATATGATTGAAGCCGATGTCAACAAAGAAACTGGCGAAATCATTGTCAACATCAAGAAAGGCGGTGCCAAAAAGAAGAAGAAAGCAGACGGAAAAGCAACGCCTGAAGCAACAAGCGAAGATGCTGAATAATTTCTGCTAACTATATTGAAAAGGGGCTTCGGCCCCTTTTTTAATGCTCGTGTGTTGAGAAAATATTTTGACGCATTCCAACGTCGGTTATTTGTTTACCATCTTTGACAAATGAAGCAGAAGTTGATATCGGCAATCAAAGGGAAATATGGAGTAACATTCCTTGTATTCACCGTGTGGATGCTGTTTTTCAATGATGTTGATCTCATTTTCATCGGCAAAAGCTACTCTGAATTGAAGACGATGGAGCGCGAAATCGATCATCTGCAAAAGGAAAATGAGATTACCCAAGAAGCGTTGGATGATATTTCAAACAACGCTGAAAGTCTTGAGAAATTCGCCCGAGAAGAATACTACATGAAAAAGCCGAACGAAGACATATACGTCGTTCGCGTTAAGGAGAAGTGATCAGTTGATCAACTCCATAAGTTTTCCCACAAATCCGGTTACCGACGAAGGGGCAATCAAGGCCATGAACATTAGGCCATACAATGCTCCAAACAAGTGCGCATCGTGTGCAACACCCGTCCCGCCTCGCTTATTCATATACGATTCGTAAATAAAAAACAAGATGCCAGCAAGAAAAGCTGGAATTGGAATGGCGAAAAACAAATAGAGTGTGGATGTTGGGAACAAGAGTACAAATATCAAAACCACAGCAGATACCGCTCCTGATGCTCCCAATGAATTGTATCCTGGATTGTTTCGGTGTTTAATCAATGCTGGTGCTGAAGCCACAAAAATAGCACCCAGGTACATCATTAAAAATAGATTTTGTCCGAGCTGCGAACCCCACCAATCACCACCATCCATTACCTGAGTAAATGCCACTTGATTGGTGAAAATGGTGAAAATAGGACGTCCAAACTCCCACAAGACATACATATTGAAAAAGAGATGCAAGTAATCGCCATGTATTAATCCATGTGTTATTACCCTCCAATATTGTTTGTGATGAACCACTTGATATGGGTTTAGCATCATCTTTTCCAAAGCGGGTCTGGAAGAGAGCGCATACACCGAAATAACAGCAGTAATCAATACTATAATTTGAATGGTCATTAGCTTGAATGGTCAGTTGTGATTACCCAGTTTCTGTTTTTTAACTCCCATGTGAGCGAATAGGCGCCAGCCAAGGTGTCGGCTTTGCGGAATAGACTCCATCTACCGGCGACAAAAACAACCTCCGCCCCCATTTGAATCAACGTATCGTTTTGAAACATTAGTCTGCCCATTTGTTCTTTATCGGGATAACTCTTCTTGTAATTATCCAATGTCGTTTGCCATCCTTTTGATAGTCCTCTTCGTCCGATAAATATCAAATCCTCATTGTTCCAGTACGACGACATAAACCCTTCAATGTTCCCATTGTTCCAATCTATTTCCTGCTGTTGCATGGCTGTTTCGACAGCTTCAATGGGGTTGATTTGTTCGACATCCGGCGTGCAAGCCGAGAAAAGAAGGCTACAAGCAGTAATCAGGATGCAGACGACACCAATCTTTGTCATAAGTAACTAGAATTTGCTGCAAGGTACTCCAACAATTGTCTTTGGTAGCATCGCCATAGCGCCAAATCCAAAATGCGAGCGCTTCTGGGCCGTTGAATGACGCCTCGTTATCTAAAAAGTATAGCTCTAGTCCTACCTGATGCCGCGGTAGGAAGTAGCTGTTTAGGCTGAAACTAGGTTGCAACGTACCGATCTCCAATCCTTTCAACTCTTCGTCCCAAGCATCCTGCTCGTTGAGCAGCGTAAAAGCGTCTCCTAGCAACCTCGCCATTCTTTGAAAGTACGGGTAATTGTCGCCGTTAAGGTTGTTCAGACAGCCAGAGAATTTTTCAATAAAGTGGATATTGACATTGTTTTCCCCGACATAAAGATCTTCGCCGATGATGGCAGCCCATTCGGGATCAACTTTTCGCTTTTTATTTGATTGCAGGATTAGGTTTTCGAGCAGGTATTCTGATTGGACTAAATCTTCAGGTGATCCGAAAAAAACGTCGGCAAGTACAAGCAAAGTAGAGTCTTGGTTCAAAGCATTTTTCGCCATTGACCAGTCTATTTCACTTTTCTCACACGAATACAGTGGCTTCTTCGCACACGAAGCGAAAAGGAGTAATGAGAAAAGGAAAAGAAACCGTGGAAGCATTATACGTTGAAGCGGAAGTGCATGATATCGCCGTCTTGAACAATATACTCCTTCCCTTCTACCGACAATTTCCCAGCTTCTTTCACTGCTTGTTCAGAACCAAACGACAAGAAATCAGCGAGTTTCATTACTTCTGCGCGAATGAATCCTTTTTGGAAATCTGTGTGGATTACACCTGCAGCCTCAGGCGCAGTATAGCCTTTGTGTATGGTCCATGCGCGAACCTCTTTCACACCTGCGGTAAAGTATGTCTGCAATTTCAGCAAACGGTAAGCAGCGGTTATCAACTTAGCTACACCAGGCTGGTCTAGTCCCATATCAGAAAGAAACATCGCTCTTTCTTCAGGATCTTCGAGCTCAGCAATGTCGGCTTCAATTGCAGCGCCAATGATCAACACCTCAGCGTTTTCAGCAGCTACAGCTTGGCGCACAGCTTCTACGTGTTTGTTTCCATTTACGACGCTCGCTTCATCGACGTTGCAAACGTATAAAATAGGCTTAGATGTTAGCATTTGCAATTCATCAACAAGAGGTAGCTCGCTATCTTCAAATTCCACGCTTCTCACAGAATTGCCTTCAAGCAAAGCAGCTTTAATTCTTACAAGAATGTCTTGCATCTTCTTCGCATCTTTATCTCCAGTTGATGCTGCGCGAGCCACCTTAGCCATGCGTGCTTCCACGTTTTCGAGATCTTTGAGTTGCAATTCGATGTCGATGATTTCTTTGTCGCGGACAGGGTTTACAGAACCATCAACATGGACGATGTTACCATCGTCGAAGCAGCGCAGAACGTGAATGATGGCATCCGTTTCACGAATGTTCGCCAAGAACTTGTTACCGAGTCCTTCACCTTTGCTAGCACCTTTCACCAACCCGGCTATGTCGACGATTTCCACCGTCGTAGGAACCAAATTTTGTGGTTTTACGATTTCCGCTAATTTGTTTAGACGTTCATCAGGAACAGTGATGACACCCAAATTGGGTTCGATGGTGCAAAAAGGAAAGTTCGCACTTTGCGCTTTTGCATTCGATAAACAATTGAAAAGCGTTGATTTCCCTACGTTAGGAAGTCCAACTATACCACATTTGAGCGCCATAATGATCTATTTGAGCGCGCAAAGATAGCCAATAGCAATGGTAACCGAAAACAAGAAATGGTTTTCAAAAGTTTTGAACATAGCCCCTTGCTGCCAAAGGTGAAATTCTACTTTTGCACAGCAAGATAAAACCACATGAAAACGACATCAGAATTAAAGGAAATCGCTTCGCAAGTTCGGAGAGACATTGTTAGAATGGTACATGCTGTTCAATCTGGACACCCTGGAGGATCTTTGGGATGCACCGACTTTTTCGTCCACTTGTACTTTAATGAGATGACCACCAAGGCGCCAGTGTTCAGTATGAATGGAATTGGTGAGGATTTGTTTTTCTTATCGAACGGACATATATCACCTGTTTGGTATAGTGTTTTGGCACATTCGGGGTATTTCCCTGTGAGTGAGTTGGGGACTTTCAGAAGGCTTAACACACGCTTGCAAGGACACCCAGCAACAGAAGAAGGATTGCCTGGAATACGCATCGCGTCCGGATCGTTAGGTCAAGGGTTGTCGGTTGCCATTGGAGCTGCTGAAGCAAAGAAGTTGAACAACGATGGCACCACGGTTTTCACCCTTCATGGAGATGGAGAATTGCAAGAAGGCCAAATATGGGAAGCTGCAATGTACGCGGCACACAATAAGATTGATAATTTGATAGCGACTGTTGACTGCAACGGACAACAGATCGACGGGTCAACCGAAGACGTCCTTTCATTGGGTAGTTTGCGAGCGAAATGGGAAGCTTTTGGATGGGTAGTAATGGACATGGATGGCCATGATTTTGAGGCCATTGCCAGTACCATGAAGTCTGCTCGTGCAGCATCTGGAAAAGGAAAACCTGTTATTGTTTTGATGAAGACATCAATGGGTAAAGGGGTTGATTTTATGGAAGGCACACACCATTGGCATGGAGTAGCTCCTAACGACCAGCAATTGGCAGATGCACTTTCTCAACTTCCAGAGACATTGGGAGACTACTGATACATGGCATTGCCTTTGCTTGATTCGCAAACATGAAAAATGTCGCAACGCTTCTTCTATTTTCTTTCGCCTGGCTATTTTCTATAGGCCAGGAAAAAACACGTATCCTTTTTGTTTTCGATGCATCGAATAGCATGAATGGTTATTGGGCCGGAGAGCGAAAAATTGAATCTGCAACAAGACTGCTTTCAGAGACTTTGGAAGAGATTTATTTGTTTGAGAATTTGGAAATTGGGTTGCGTGTTTACGGACATCAAACCAAGCATGTTCAAGGACAACAAGATTGTGACGACACTGAATTGGTGGTTCCGATTGGCAGTGGTAACAACTTGATAATCAGTAAAGAATTGTCGCGTATAATACCACAGGGCACCACCCCTATTGCGCGATCTCTTGAGAAAGCAGCGGGTGATTTTTCTGACTGTCCGAATTGTCGAAATATCATCATTCTCATAACCGACGGTATTGAAGCTTGTGACGAAGATCCATGCGCGGTATCAAAAGCGTTGCAGGAAAAGAACATCATTGTTCGTCCGTTCATTATCGGAATCGGATTGGACGACAAGTACAAATCTACCTTCGAATGTGTAGGTAACTACTTCGACGCCACCGACCCAGAGACCTTCGAAACCGTGCTACAATTGGTCATCACCGAAGCATTGAACAACACCTCTGTTCAAATAAACTTAAACAATTCACGCCAAGAAGCTACAGAAACGAATGTGCCATTCACTCTTTACGACATGCGCACCAATGCTATTTTGTACGATTACGTGCATACAATGAACTCGGCTGGCAACCCCGATACCCTGTCATTGGATCCACTACCGACCTATCGTTTGGTTGTTCATACCCTGCCTCCTATTGTGAAAGATTCCTTGGTCGTTTTACCGGGAGAACATACCACGTTTGAAGTCGATGCTGCCCAAGGAAATTTGGACCTTCAGTTCTCCAGTCGACGATCAGACTTCGATAAAATTCAATGTTTGGTGCATACCAAAGATCAATGTGAACTCGTCAACAGTCAGGTTTTTGGAACCAAAGAAAGGTATTTGACAGGATTGTATGACTTAGAAATATTGACAACCCCGCGCACCTACATCGATGATGTTGAAATCAAAGATGGAGAAACAACACCCATTGTTGTCCCCGTGCCCGGCACCCTCATTTTATCAGCCGGATCATCAGGTTACGGGTCTATACTCGTTGAAAGAGATAACAAACTTGAGACAGCAGTGAAGTTTTCGGAAGGCGATCCGGGAGGAAGATACTATTTGCAACCGGGCCAATACCGATTGTTATTCCGCGCAAGAAACGCGCGACAGACATTGTATACCATTGAAAAGACATTTACCATTAAAAGTGGTGCTTCAACAACCATAAATTTGAATTAGCAATACCTCCTATCATGAGAAAATTTGAAATTACCGGAAACAAGGATACACGTTCAGGCTTTGGAGCAGGGCTTTTAGAAGCAGGCCAGAAAAACCCGAATGTTGTCGCCTTGTGTGCCGACCTTACCGGATCATTAAAGATGGATGCATTCAAGGATGCATTCCCAGAGCGCTTCTTTCAAACAGGAATTGCAGAGGCCAATATGATAGGTATGGCAGCCGGTATGACAATCGGTGGAAAGATTCCATTCACCGGGACATTTGCGAACTTTTCGACGGGCCGCGTATATGATCAAATTCGGCAATCAGTAGCTTACAGTGAGAAAAACGTGAAAATATGTGCATCGCATGCCGGACTAACTTTAGGTGAAGACGGTGCAACACACCAGATTCTCGAGGATGTTGGTATGATGAAGATGCTGCCTCACATGGTGGTTATCAATCCATGTGATTACAATCAAACCAAGGCTGCCACGCTTGCTATCGCAGAATATGACGGTCCTGTTTACTTGCGTTTTGGTCGTCCGAAAGTGCCAGTATTCACCCCAGAAAATCAAAAGTTCGAGATAGGAAAAGCAGTGATGTTGAACGAAGGCACCGATGTAACCATCGTTGCTACCGGACATTTGGTATGGAAATCAATTGAGGCAGGACATATTTTGGCAGAGAAAGGTATTAGCGTGGAATTGATTAACATTCATACCATTAAGCCATTGGATGAAGAAGCTATTTTGGCTTCGGTAAGAAAGACAGGTGCCATAGTTACTGCAGAAGAGCATCAGCTTGCAGGAGGATTGGGAGAATCAGTTGCGCGTTGTTTGGTTCGCAACCATCCAACCCCGATGGAGATGGTAGGTGTAAACGACTCATTTGGTGAGAGCGGAACGCCAGAAGAGTTGATGACAAAGTACGGCATAGATACCAACGACGTGGTAAATGCAGTGCTTCAAGTAATGAAGAGAAAAGGATAAGAATTACACGTGAATCAGCTCACTTTCAGCAATTTCGCGATAGATGAGCTGACGTGTTTCTTCTGATACAGGGTAAAGTGGCAATCGCATGTGGTTGTCACAAATCCCCATATGTTTCAACACTTCTTTAATGCCGCCTGGATTGCCTTCTTTGAACAGCAATTGCGTAATCTTGCGAAGTTTAAAATGAATCGGACGAGCATCGTGAAGTTGACCGAATAGGGCTTGATGCACCATCTTGCTAAACTGCGCTGGAAAGGCATTTCCTACTACAGAAATAACGCCCACAGCACCCAAGCTAATCAACGGAAGCGTTAATCCATCATCGCCAGAAATAACCTGAAAATCTGCAGGTTTTATCGCAATGATTTCTTCGATTTGCTCAATATTACCGCATGCTTCTTTGACTGCCACGATGTTTTTAAAATCAGAAGCCAAACGCACAGTTGTAGATGGAGAAATTGAACTACCTGTTCTTCCCGGCACATTATAAAGAATGATTGAAACAGGCGAATGTTCTGAAATAGCTTTGTAATGCTCGTAGATTCCTTGTTGTGTAGGCTTGTTGTAGTATGGACTCACGGATAAGATACCGCTAACACCCTTCGCATCGAATTTATCTAGCGTTTCACAAACCACACGTGTGTTGTTGCCACCGATGCCGAAAACAACTGGCTTTCGTCCATTATTTACTTCAAGGACAAAATCCAACACACTGCGTTTTTCGTCTTGCGTCAATGTAGGAGACTCTCCCGTGGTGCCTTGCACCACGAAGTAATCTACTCCCCCTTTGATCAAGTGTTCGGTTAATCGTTTTAGGCCCGCATAATCTATTGAACCATCAGCATTGAATGGTGTCACCATGGCTACGCCAAGTCCGTTAAAGTCTCTCATTGTAAAGGAAGATTAGAAAGGTAAAACAATGCTTGATTCCAAAAATCTTCAGGCGAAGTATTCTCTTGAGTTTCTACCATAAAATCAAGCAAATCGGCTGCACCAGAAGCAGGTGTTCCTACTTTCATTCCAGCATGCGAAGCCTTGAGAATGTAGCGAAGCGGTAAACTTGGAGAAGTTGAAAGGTCGATCAGCACGTCAAATTTTTCGTCGATGAAGTGCATCAGACTTACAGTAGGTTTCAAGTGCCAATTCAAATCGCTTTTCGTGAAGTACATGTATTCAAGCTTTTGAACTTGGTACCTCGGAAGCTCTTTGGCTGTATTGTCGACATAACCCAACGCACAAACGCGTTGCACCCCGAAAGATTCGTGAAGTAGCTTTACATACGACCGGATCTTCTTGTAATACGCTTCATCTGAATCGTTGTATAGTATTGCTACACTGGCAGCAGCATGCAAAGTACTGCCAGATTTAGTGCGATCTGGAGCTTGCTCCCGGCCAAGGTAATACTCCCCTGCTTTCTCTTTTAAACTTCTTACCAAAGACATAGAACAAATTTAGTTTCAAAGGATGCGAGTTACCAACTAATATGTAAGGAAAGATAAAAAAAACATCTTCAATGAACCTCAATAGCATGTTTCACGTTTAATTTAAAAAGGCAAACCATGAAACATTTGGAAGAGAACTGGCTGACTACAGGTGAATTAGACCTAGAGATGAAGCAATATCAGTTGTTTGCATACCTCCAGCATGTATCAAAGAATTTTGAGGCAGATAAGCTTTACCCTCACCTGGAAGAGTTGAAAAACCAGAAAGACATATTGTCTAGCTTTCTTTTTCAGGTTAGGCATTTTCATCAAACCGCTGAGCAAGAGCTGTCGGGCATGGATATTTCAAAGCATAAACTGCTTTACACATCCGCTTTAGCGCAAACCGATGCCTCAAAAAAACTAGAAGAGATTGCCACCTTTGCCTTGCCCTATATCGAACAAAACTTCACCTATGCATCAACCAAATCAGATGAGTATTTGGCAACAATCGATTTTGAGCCCATAGGCGTATTGCCGACATACATTAAAGAAGGCTATGCCTTTCTATACCACGATACCTTGTCGCAAGTCGACATTTTTAAGTACAGCATACGCACTGTGCAATACGAGGCAGCGGCACCTTTGGAAGTATCATTTTTAGGCAGGAAAGTTATTCGGCTCAGTGAATCGTTCAGCAATCTTAAGTTGGAGTTGACTAAAAATTTTCGGGATCTACCCAATCCAGCAGCGTTTTTGCTCCGACCGATGCGCATGCTGCCAACACAAGAAACACTCTTGCCCCTCTTCAAAAAGCGACTGTTTCGAGGTGTTTGTGAATTCAGTTAGAGCTACAACCAAAGCATAAGTGACTTACCTTCGCACAAACTTGTGCTATGGATCTCACGGAAATTCTGCATCATTTGGGTGAATACGACGACCCTACATTTCGAACCGTTTCCCCACCTATTTATCAATCGAGCAATTTCGATTTCAAGACCGTTAATGATTTTCGTGCCGCCATGGCCAACGAAGAGCACCTTCCTATTTACACCCGGGGAGCGAACCCTACTGTGCGTCTCTTAGAAAAAAAGCTCGCTGCTTTGCAAGGTACAGAAGCGGCACTTTGTTTTGGCAGTGGATCGGCGGCCGTTGCCGCAGCTGTTATGAACAGTGTTTCGGGTGGTGAACACGTCATTTGTGTTGATTACGCGTACAGTTGGACAAAAAAACTCTTGGGACCTTTTCTAGGCAAGTACAATGTTGAGGTAAGCTTTATTGATGGAAGAGATCCCGAGTCGCTTGCGAAAGCGTGGAAACAGAATACGACATTGCTGTATCTCGAAAGTCCGACTTCAATAACATTTGAATGTCACGACATCGCACATTTCATAGCAGAAGCCAAGAAACGTGGTGTAACGACCATTTTAGACAACACCTACGGATCATTATTGAACCACTACCCTGTAGAACTGGGAGTAGATATGGTTGTCCATTCAGCCACCAAATTCATCAGCGGACACAGCGACGTTGTTGGAGGCGTGGTTTGCGCCAGTGCCAAAAGGATATCTTCAATTTTCATGGCAGAGTACATGACATTGGGAGCTACCATGAGTCCGAACGACGCCTGGTTGCTCATTCGCAGTTTGCGCACCTTTGAAATCCGCATGCGGCAGGCAGAGATACAAGCCAAAACGATTTCAGATTACCTTGAGAATCACCCCGGAGTTAAGGTTGTTCACGACCCCTTTCTAGAAAGTCATCCCGACCACAAGTTGGCCTTGGAGCAGTTCTCCGTGCGCATTCCAATGTTTTCGTTTGAGTTGAACACAGATAAAAAAGAAGTCGTTGAAGTATTCTGCAATTCACTGAAATACATCCGATTGGCGGTAAGTTGGGGTGGATATGAGAGTTTACTTTTGCCAGCCACCGTTTTTCCTCATGATTTATATCCACTATCACTGATGCGATTATACATCGGATTGGAGCACAGTGATTTGTTAATATCTGACTTCGAAAATGCATTTAAGAATAGCGGCTTATTGTCGTAATACATTCGTGATAGCTACCGAGCTGTTATTAGCTTAATTTTGGAGAAAACATCAATGATGAAATCGATCTATTTCAAACTGATTTTTGGCTCTTTGTCTGCCGTATTATGCATCGCCTTGAGTTGTGCATCGTCCACGCCAGAAACCAAATCTACCCCTACCTATTCAGAACCATCAGATGCGTTCAAAGCCTATTGGTATTCAGGATTGGGCGAAGTAAATACATTTGAACTCAAGCAAGCGCGGTATGGAGAATTGCGCGCTGGAGAGGCTGTTCAAATCTATGTCACAGAGCCATTTGATTCAGACAAACAAGTGAAAAGCGACCAAGAAGATGGAAATGACGTCCGCGTTATGAAAATCAACAACGTCAAGAAATTTCTTACTGGAATCTATCCATATTCTGTTATGACATCAGCGTTCACGCCAGTCGACACCGAGGCATTTCATCAGCCGATGAAGGCTACATCGAGTGTGCAAGAGTGGTGTGGACATGCATTCATACAGATGAATCAGGTAGCAAATGGATATAGGGCACGACTGTTTTCGTACTTTGAAAGTGAAGGCGATAAAGATTTCGAGATGAAAGCGGAGATACTTGAAGACGGCTTGTGGACATCACTTCGCATGAATCCGGAAGCTTTGCCCGTTGGGAAATTCAAAGTTGTACCAGCATTGACATACATCCGCTTGTTGCACATAGAATTCACAGCCTACAATGCTGAATTGCGATTGGCTGAGAACGAGAACGAAATTGTCTATACCGTTGAATACCCTGAATTGAAGCGTGTACTGAGGATATATGCAGACAAATCATTTCCGCACACCATACGCAGATGGGAAGAAACATATGTGGATGGATGGGGAGCTGCAGCGCAGGAACTCACTACTGAGGCCACATTGATTCACACCGAACTTTTGCCCTATTGGCAACTCAATCACAACAGTGATAGCACATACAGAACCCAAATTGGACTTTCAAAATAACGATGGCATGATTTTTCATGCACCAGAGCAAAACCAAATGTTATGAAGACAAAAATGAAAATGATATTATTCATGTTGCCACTTAGTTTATTGTTAACTCAGTGTGCCAACAAAGAACTTGGAGATCGCGTTAAAGAACCTTTTTCTGGATCTTCATACGAGAGTAACAATCGATTTTTCAGAGCTGTAGGTAAAGGTTCATCTACAAACGACAACGTAGCCAAGAGCAAAGCAGATATTGAAGCAAAACGCGAATTGGCGCAGCAAGTGCAGACAAATATTCGCGTTGTAACAGATCAATATTTGGCTGATACACAGACATCTAGCGGCAGTGACATCAACGATAAGTTTCAGACCTTGATACGTGAAGTAACAGCAACAGAGATTGCAGACTTGCGCAAGATGGGAGAAGAAAAGTACATCAAAGAAGGTGAGTACACTGTTTTCATAGCCTACGAAATCAAGAAAAACGCCATGTTGCGATTCATGAAGAAGAAGGCTAAAGCCGATGCGAAAATAGACGAAGTGACACGCAAATCAATCGAAGAAATTCTAGATAAAGAAATAGAAAGACTCGATGCGTTGGACAACTAAAGATTAGCTACCCAACCAGCTATAAGAGAGATTGTGTAGGCGGCAATGCCTATTGAAACAATGAGCAGGGCGAAGATTATTCCGATGAAAAGAAGAATATATCCAAGCCCTGTTCCTTTATGTTTTCCTTCGACTTGGTATTCATTGAACAAACGCACATTGCGGTCGTTGGCTTTGTATGTGAAGTCGAAAATGGAACCTAGAATTGGAATGCTCCCTACTAGCATATCGAGCGCAGCATTTCCGAGCATTTTCATGACGAGCTTTCCAGATGCTCCTTTTTGAAACATCGCGATGATAAGCAAAGCGCTCATGATGTAGGTAACCACATCACCTGCTCCGGGTATCAAACCAATGAGAGGGTCGACACCAAAAGACATATCGGTACCCGGAATTTTAAATTTGCTATCGAGCAATTTGGCAAATTGCTCAATCCAACTTTTCTTTTCCTTCGATTTGCCATCGATAATGGTTTCCACTACAGTTCGTTTATCCATTCTCTTGCTGACGCGTCTTTAATTTATCTTTAAACAGCTTGCGAAACTTCTCAACCTTTGGCCTTACCACAGCGCTGCAATAAGGCTGATCTCCGTTCAGAGCAAAGTAATTGTTGTGGTAATCTTCAGCTGGGTAGAAGACTTCAAATGCAGAAATTTCAGTAACAATTGGAGCAGCCCAATCGCCGCTTTCATCGGCAGTAGCTTTCGCCAATTCAGCAACTTCCTTCTGGTCGTCGTTGTGGTAAAATATAGCAGAGCGGTATTGCGTTCCGACATCCGCCCCCTGGCGATTTAACGTTGTTGGATCATGCACCATCCAAAAGACCTCGAGGATTTCACCGAATGAAATGATTTCTGGATCGTATGCGATTTGCACTACTTCAGCATGTCCGGTTCTACCCGTGCACACCTCTTTATAAGCTGGATTTTTAATATGTCCGCCCGAGTATCCAGACTTAACACTTTCAACTCCATTCAGATCTAAAAATACAGCTTCTACACACCAAAAGCATCCAGCACCAAGCGTTGCTAATTCCATAATTTTGATTTATCTAACGAAGATAGAAAACAGATTGAGGTTCCCGTTATTCTACTTGCGCAGATTGTTTTCTTTCAGACGATTGTTGCTCCCCTTCTGGTGACTTGTAGATTGTCGAGAAAATGAACAAGACAATTAGAGCCGAGAAAAACACGATGAGCAACGAGTAAAACGCCTTCCAAAAAAGGTGGATAAACTGTTCCCATTGAATGATGTCCCATATACCCAGCAGGGCAAAAATGGTAATTACCAGCACCAACGATGCAAGTACATAGGCATAAATATTTCGCGTTACAGTCATGATATTCGCTTTTAACGAAGTTGTTAAAAAGGAACGAAACTCAAGGTTAAGTAGTGTTAATGAAAAAAAATAAATCCGGCCCATCGTTATGGACCGGATTTAAACCAGAAACTTTTTTTATCGTTCATCAGATGACAAGCACCTGTTGCAATGACAAGACAAAGATGCCGCGTTGCTCAAAGACAATTTGTGAGGCGAATGACCAATAGCGTGTAGGACAAATGCTTAAATGCGGAAACGCAAGAAGCCCCAGCTGAGTGATGCAGTAGGGTTTGTTTCGGCAAACCACGTAATCATATCACGTGAAGCGAAACCAGCTTCATAAGCGCCTTTGCCGGCAATAAACGTTATTCCAACAGGTATTTTAAGTTCTCTATCACCGCCGCCTATTGCACCAGCGCTCAATTGCATGAATGAGAAAATTTTCAAATCAGCACCTGCCGCGATAATTGGATCGGAGTAGTTCACAACAACATCATTCACAGGCATTACAGCGTCGACCGCTAGACGCAGTTTTGGCGACACTACGTATCCAGCTCCAACACGAGCAGTTGTCGGCAATTTCGTTGTTCGCTCACTGGTACCTGTCCATTCGAAAACACTTGTTGGACTAGCGAAATTGAGTAATTCGCTCACCAAGTTGTTTGTTTCCGCTCCAGCATCGGTAAAGTCTGTAAAAAGTTGATTGTTCAATTCATACAGATTACCTGTCCATTTTATTCTTCCGATATCGGTTATGGAAGCGGAAAGCAATAGCTTTTGTTTAACGACAACCGTGGCACCAAGATCAACACCCCACCCTTTTCCTACGGGCGTGAATCGACCAGCGTTTTGATCAAGCGCAGAAGGATTGTTTTGAGCTATTTCACCGTAGTTGATATCGAAAACTGGAGATAGGGCTGAGAAAGCTTGTACATTGTTAGACGTAGCATCTACTTCTAGCCATGCATTTCCAGTAATGAACTTACCCCCTATTCCACCGTGAATTTCAATTGTTTCATCGCGGTAAAGGCGCTTACCATAAGCCAGATTGTACTCACGAATCCATGAAAAGCCCATTCTAGAATTTGCCAGCAGGTCGGCCAATTTCAATGCATTGGCAGGAGAAATAACCCCAGACTCAACCATGTTCAGCGTGTCGGCTGGCAAATTGCCTGTATTTGGAATTGTATCGCCGTTGTTTAGCACCAACTCTTCGAAGTAAGAAGATGTTTTACCGAGGAACACCAACTCAGACAACTGAGGTCCGAGCGTGGCGCTCATGTTCACTCTGTCGCGAACAACAAAAGCGAAACCACCAAGTTTTTCATTGTTAACCGCTATACCAGAAGCGATTGTATTCAAGCTGATTGCTGTCTCTTTATCCGCAAGTCGCGCAGCGTAGTCTGACCGTTCGCTTTGACTCAGCATGTCGAAGTCTTTTTGGAAAGCAATGTTCTTCAATTCAGACTTTGTAAGATATTCAGAATACATCGATCCTGCTCCTTCCAGAAATCCGAACGTGATTGTCTTTCCCTCATATTCCGGGGTTAGATTTAAATTCGCAGGGTTGATACCCACACAATGATAGTCTGTTACGAAAGGCAGGGCTGCGCCACGTCCTGTTGCCGAGAAAACGCCTATTTCCGTTTGTGCAAGTCCAGAAAGACAAAACGAAATAAGCGATAGAGTTAGAAGTCTTTTCATGACACGTGTTGTTTCAACGAATGTAGCCAAATGGATAAGGCATTGAAAAACGGCATCAAAAGTTTACCTACAACGGATGGTTAATTCAACAAATCAGGAATTGGTTCTTTGTACAGGTAGGTGTTTTGGGGAGATTCGAACGGGCGATATAGATAATACACAAATCCATTTTGAATGGACACTTTTTCGGGGTATTTCCAGGTGATGTCGATTTTTGGACCTATCGAGCCATTCTTCAGATTTATTTCACGAATTGAGTAGCGACCCGATTTAGAAAAGAGGGCAAATGCTCTGTTAGTAGCTTTATCGAACATTACAAATTCGTCCCACATCTTACCTAAATCACCTTTGTGGTAGGTTATCTTCACAGAGTCGACCGTGTGGTAGGTGTTATCGAACGTATAGAGGTAATCTTTGTAATGATCAAAAAGGTAAACAGATGAATCTGTTGTAAAAACAGGAGAATAAAGGGGTTTGAAATAGATGCTTTCTGGGAAGCCTGTCATAAAACCAGCGACTATTTCTTTATCGATGCCGGTCTTAAGTTCATATCTGAAAGCTTCCAGTTTGCCTCTGGGCGACATCCATTTATATTCAGAAAGGAACTGCGTCATGAGATCGGTATCTTCTACGTGAGCGAAGACAGTAGCTGCGGTGTCTGTTGTTTCAAAGGCAAAGACATCAAACGCTGGATACCGTGGAGAATGACTGGTGCCAATCATTTTAGGGTTAACCTCGCCAACGATCGGCTTGATCTTATTTTCGAAATCCCGCTTTTCGATAGGATACAAGTTCAATGTATTTTCATTGGCATTGATTTGGAAAGCTTTATCGCGGGTATTTAAAAACAGCACTCCAGGATAGTTGCTATGCAATCCTGTGCATGTTTCATTTACTGGGTGCTGGAATGCGACATCGCCTAATTTGCTCAGCCATACAAGTCTGCATTCTTCGAAAAGATCAATGCCTTGCTCATTCTCCCTTTTGAACCTTCGGCGATGTCCATACGTCAACAACACCATACCTTCCTCAGTAAAAACATAGTCAGCCACGTGCCAATCGGGATGTCCGTAGATGGTGTCGGGCCCATTAAAAATATTCGCTTCTGGCAGGATGTTTCTTTTTTGTGTAAGTAGAATAACCAGTTTCAGATTGTTGGAATTTCCGGCTAAGGTGATTGTGGTATCACCGTATTGGACGTGAGAAATTTTAATTTTCTGCACTTGTTCATTCAATCGTGTTTCTACTACTCCTTGTTTGTTAGATATCGCATTACCGCCATTCGGCAAGAAAGAAATGTGAGCATTTTCAATGGGCGCGAGTGATTTTGCATCTTTCATGGTAAAGACATAATGAAACGAACCTTGTCCGCTTGCGCTGGCCAGCCACAGAATCAGAACAATATTTAAGACAAGGGTTTTCATACCGAAAGGATGCAAAAAAAAGCGGAATTCCATAAAATTTAGGAATTCCGCTTCAATATTTCAAGAAAAATTTTCAGATGTAGGTGTTCCAATTAAAAGGATCATTGGTACGACCTCTTCGGATATCGATTAAAGTTTGGGCTGCTTTTGGAGCAAACTCCCATCCGCTGTAGGGCGGCAATTCAACGTTTTCGTTTTCAAATCCGATAGATCGAATAGGTGCTATAGTAGCAGCCGTTCCTGCTCCGAAAGCTTCATCTAGCTTACCATCTTTAAGCAGTTGGTGGATTTCTTCGACAGAAACCCGGCGTTCTTCCACCTCATAACCCCAATCACGGGCAAGGGTTAGCACTGAATCGCGCGTCACACCGCTCAAAATGGTATCGCTCAAGGCTGGGGTGATGATTTTATTACCTGTCCGGAACATGACATTCATGGTACCAGACTCTTCGATGTATTTGTGCTCCGCAGCATCCGTCCACAACAATTGGTGGTACCCTTCTTCTTGCGCAATTTTTGCTGGATATAACGCACCTGCATAATTACCTGCCGCTTTGGCGAAGCCCGTTCCACCTTTTACCGATCGAGCGAAATGTGTTTCCACTTTCACTTTTACATCGCCGGCGTAGTATTTACCTACAGGACAAGTAAAAATCATGAAACGGTAGGTTTCAGATGGTTTAACGCCTATGTACTCATCTGTTGAGAACATAAACGGGCGGATGTAAAGCGACGCTTCCATCGATTCAGGTACCCATTTATTGTCTGCATCAATCAGTTGCTTTAATGCTTCAAGGAAGACCGTGTTGTCTAATTTGGGCATGCACATGCGCTCAGCCGATTTGTTGAAGCGCTTGATGTTCTCTTCAGGTCGGAAAATTGATATTCTCCCATCTACATTTCTAAAGGCTTTTATGCCTTCAAAAATAGACTGGCCGTAGTGAATTACGGAGCTAGCAGGATTAAGAGATATATTTTGAAACGGAACGATTGAACCTTGTGACCATTTGCCGTCGGCATATTCCATGATGAACATGTGGTCAGAAAATATCCTTCCGAATGGAAGGTCGTCGAAATTTACTTGAGAGATACGTGATACCTCACAGCGTTGAATGTTAAACATAGAGTCTTTTACGAGCATCTTCCTCTCATTTAGGCATGATGGAGGGACTATTCCCTCAGGGCTTTTTAAATGAGCCCACGCGAAATTAAGCATAGAGAGAGCCAATCACAAGGCCGGAAGATAAAATAGATGTTAACCTACCTCAGGTTTGAGGTGAGAAAAAAGGAATTTATTTGGGCTAACTAGCTGGGTTTTTACAGCATACATAACAATTGCTGCTGTATTATTGACACCCAATTTTTGCATAATATTCTTTCGATGGGTGTTCACCGTGTGTGTGCTGAGGAACAATTTTTCAGCGATTTGGACATTTGTATACCCTTCAGCGATCAACCTAATAACCTCTAACTCACGCGGTGAAACAGCAACCGGCTCGCAATTGAACTCACGTAACTCTAGTCCATCAAGATCTATTGACTCTGCCCGTATTGCTTCCAATATCTGTCCGCAAAAAAACTTCCCACCACTACCCGTCTCCTTCACAGAGTCGATGATTTCATGCAGGTCACAATCCTTTTTTATATAACTATCAACCCCAGCTTTGAGTGCATTCACTATGGTATGTGCTGATTGCTCAGTTGTAATAGCTACAACACGTGTTTTAGGATGATTAGCGCGAATTTGAGCTACTGTTTCAACAGTAAAGCCAGGTGATAAGAAGTCGATAAGAACTACGCTTGGTTGGAAGCTTTGCAGCAATTCGAACAAGTTAACCTCATTTGTAGCCTCACCAATTACATGCACAGCAGTGTCTTGACTGAATATTGAGCCAAGTCCGCAGCGGACAATGATATTACTATCGGCGATGACTAAACTAACTTCCTGCATTTATTTAAAATAGTTCTAAATAACAAAGGTATGTTACAACATCGAACAAATCAAGCGGAGTTATTCACAG
This sequence comes from Cryomorphaceae bacterium, assembly GCA_016124575.1. Classification (GTDB taxonomy): domain Bacteria; phylum Bacteroidota; class Bacteroidia; order Flavobacteriales_D; family Sanyastnellaceae; genus RI-182. The sequence continues at coordinate 25,568 of WGNM01000021.1, read as the reverse complement.
AAGCGATTTAACATTCACGGTTAGTCCTTCGTTGGCAAGAATGGTATTTGGGAAAACAGATTGCGCTTCGTGCAACAACTCGTTATCGTCGGTATATCTCGAACTAAAGTGACCGATCATTAACTGTCCGACATTGGCCAATTTCGCCACCATTCCTGCTTGTTCAGCGGTAGAATGAAACGTTTCCTTGGCTCGTTTCTCGAGGTCTTTTTTGAACGTAGCTTCGTGATAGAGCAGGTCAATATTTTTGACATCTTCGATAACAGTTTCAGAAAATGCGGTATCTGAGCAAAAGGCAAATGATCTTGGTTTCGGTGGCGCCTCTGTTAGATCTTTCCACAACAATTTTGAGCCATCGTTTCGAATGATGTCGACTTTATTCTTGAGTTGGACAATTTCGGCGATAGACAATTTCCACCTTTCGATGCTACCTCTGGATACTTTCGGCTTCCTTTCTACTTCAGTAAACACGAAGCCAAAACAAGGAATTCGGTGTTTGAGGGTTATCGGTCGAATGGTTAATGTATTGTCGGACATGATGACTCCCCCTTCGTGCGTTTGGGTTGAAATAAACTCCAATTCAAAGGACAGGTACATCTCACTGAGTTTCATTTGCAAGAGGATGATTTCTTTCAGCGCTGTAGGTCCGCATATATATAGTTTAGACTTTCTTCCGAGCAGGTGCATGCTTGAAATAAGCCCCATTAGGCCCAGGTAGTGATCACCGTGAAGGTGAGAAATGAGTACAGCTTCGATACGTTGAAACTTTATCTTGTATTTTCGAAGTTGCAGTTGAGTGCCCTCTCCGCAATCGATCAAAAACAATTTATCGTGGACATTGACCAATTGGGAGGTTGGAAGATGTCGCATTGTTGGAGTCGCAGCTCCGCAGCCGAGTATGGTTACTTCGAAAGTCATATCAAAAAAAAACCGCCCCTAAGAGCGGTTTGAATATCGGATTAAAAACCTATCGGTTGATGACAAGCCTTTTAGTCAATTTTTTGCTACCAGCTTGAATGCTGTACATGTAGATACCATTGCTCAAGTTTGAAGTATCGATCAAAAACTCGTTCGATCCTGCGCGAGCAGAGATATTCTGAGTTTGAACAACTTCACCAAGAAGGTTCACAATAGAGAATTGCACTTTTCCTGGAGTTGAAGATGTAAAAGGTATCAATGTGCGGTCATTCGCCGGGTTTGGAGAATTCTGTCCGAGTTGGATAGAATACCCATCAACTTTAGCTACAGATGAAGGATCTACAACAGTGTACACATATTGATCGAAAGAGATTGGGTAAGCGATTGGGGTACCGAGGAGGTTTACATAACCCGTAACAACGATAGACATCTGAAAGACACCAGCAACCGTTGGAGTGCCGGATAGCGATGCACAGTATTGTTGTCCGCCAAAAAACGTACAAGGATTCGGAGAATCATCGTTGTTGTTACACTGAATAGTCAACCCCATTTGATCGGAAGTGAAAGGCACACCGTTCAAAACAAAGTTTACCGAAGTAAGCAGCACAGAATCGATAGGTAGACTAGGTAATGTTTCGTCGACATCGGTTGCGTTCGTAGGAACGATGATGTGGATTTCATCATAGTAGGCTGCTCCTAAAAATGCTACTTCAAAGCTTTCACCCAGAACAGGATCTGGAGAAACGCCAAAAGGTTGACCTTGGAAATCGTAATCTGCTGTACATTGAGCTACCGCAGTAGACAACATAGCGAGCGCAAGTGTTGAAAGTAAAAGTTGCTTCATAGGTGTTAGTATTAGTTTTCGAGGTCACGTTCTACCTCTTCCATGTAAACCAAGTCAACGGCTTCATTGAGCGTTGGAGTGATTTTAAGGACAGAGTCCAATTGTGATATCCCAATCAGTTTCTGAACAGTAGCTTGCAATCCGCAAAGCACGAAAGAGCCATTGCTATCACGGCACAGGCGATTTGCCACAAGGACAGCGCTCAAGCCTGATGAATCACAATAACGCGTCTCACTCATGTCGAGAATGATGTTTCTTTGTCCGCCCTTATTTAAAAGTACCAACTCGGATTTCAATTCTGGAGCGTGCAGTGCATCGAGTTTCTCCACCTTCGTCTTTACGACTACTACTTTGTCTTTTTGTTCTATTTCGTATTTCATGCGCTTATAAGCGATTTCAACAAAGATAATTTTTTTTCAGTTCCTTCCTAAGCTTCCTGCAAGTAGGTATAACACAGCCATGCGAATTGCTACACCATTTTCTACTTGATTGAGGATAATCGATTGGTCGGAATCGGCTACATCACTAGATATTTCAATGCCTCGGTTGATTGGACCGGGGTGCATGATGGTGATTTTTTTATCTAAACTATTCAGTTTTTCTTTATCCAGACCGTACAACATTGTGTATTCTCTGAGCGATGGAAAGAATGCAACATCTTTATCATCGCCTTGGCGTTCGAGTTGTATGCGCAGCATATTTGCTACATCGCACCAGTTGAGCGCATCCATGAGTGAGTTGGACACCTTGACGCCTAATGACTCAATGTTTTTGGGTATCATGGTTGAGGGACCCACGACCATGACTTCTGCACCCAATTTTTGCAGACAGTATATATTTGAGATAGCTACCCGAGAGTGCATGATGTCTCCAACGATGGCTACTTTCCGACCTTTAAAATCTGCACCTAGTTTTTCGCGTATTGAGAAAGCATCTAAAAGGGCCTGAGTGGGGTGTTCATGTGTTCCATCGCCAGCGTTTACGATCACAGTTTTCACCCTTTCTGAAAGAAATTTGGCCGCTCCAGGATCGGGATGACGCATTACAACCATGTCGACCTTCATTGCCAGGATATTGTTCACTGTATCAATGAGGGTCTCCCCTTTCTTAACTGACGATGAGGATGCGGAGAAATTCACTACATCTGCCGAAAGGCGTTTTTCTGCCAATTCGAAAGATAAACGGGTGCGGGTAGAGTTTTCGAAAAACAAGTTTGCGATTGTTGTATCGCGCAGACTTGGGACTTTCTTAATGGGGCGGTTGATTACTTCTTTGAACTCGTCGGCAGTTTTGAATATGAGTTCAATATCTTCCTTTGTTAGATCTTTGATTCCGATCAAGTGTCTGGTGCTTAGCTGTCCCATTTATTTCGAAGAATAAAGTAATACTTGATCTTTTCCATTTGTCTCTGTCCATTCTACTACTACATGCTGCGAATCGATCGAGTCAACGCTTTTTCCGACATAACGGGCCTCGATAGGCAGTTCTCGGCTAAATCTGCGGTCAATGAGCACCATGAGTTCAACAGAACGCGGACGTCCGTATGACAACATTGCATCTAATCCTGCGCGGATGGTTCTGCCGGTGTATAAAACATCATCAACGAGAATGACATTTTTATCTTCGATGATAAAATCGATTGCTGTTGAATTGGCTTCTAGCGGACGTTCTCTGCGTCTAAAATCATCGCGAAAAAAGGTAACATCTAAAGCGCCACATTTCAGCTTGATATCTGGAAATTGCTCCGACAGATGTTGTTTGATTCTGTTTAGAAGATCTACTCCACGTGGTTGAAGGCCAATTATCACAGTGTCTTCAAAAGACCTATGATTCTCCACCAACTGATGTGTGAGTCGGTTGATGATGAGCTGAAATTGGGCTTGATCTATGAGTACTGATGGTCTCATTGAGGGCAAATATAAACGAATGAATTAAGAGCGCTTAAAAATATGCAAGAAAAAAGCCCCGCACAAGCGGGGCTTTTATATGAGTAATCAGAGATTATGCTTCTGAATCGTCACCGTTAGCTTCTGGAGCTTCAGCTTCATCAGCAGACTCTTCTTCCTGAGCAGCAGCTTTCTTAGCTTTTGCTTTTGGCTTTTCGTCAGCATCCGATGCGTCCATCTTCTCTTTCAAAGCAGAAAGTACGCTCAAATCTCCAAGAGTTGTTTTCTCAGACTTTTCGTTTACTTCTTGAACTGCTTTTGACATTCCAGCGCCTTGCGCACCGCCTGTTGTAGATGCAGAACCGGTTGTACGCTTCTTCTCTTTCTTCTTAACAACTTCTTCGCCGTTGTTAGAGTGAGTAACAGTGATACGTTTTGCGTTCTTATTGAATTCAAGTACAGTGAAGTCTAGCGCTTCTTCTAGTTCTCCTGTAGAACCATCTTCTTTCTTCAGGTTCTTCGCACTGCAGTATCCTTCAACACCGTAAGGAAGAGCAACGATCGCCTGGTTTCCATCTTTCTTAATGATGGTACCTTGGTGAACGCTACCTACTTCAAATACATTTTCGAACACATCCCATGGATTCTCTTCCAATTGCTTGTGACCGAGGCTCAAACGACGGTTTTCTTTATCCAATTCAAGGACAACCACAGCCAATTTATCGCCTACGTTGCAGAATTCAGAAGGGTGCTTGATCTTCTTCGACCAGCTAAGGTCAGAAATGTGGATCAACCCATCAATTCCTTCTTCCAATTCAACAAATACACCGAAGTTGGTGAAGTTGCGAACGATAGCTTCGTGACGAGATTCAACTGGGTATTTCGCTTCGATGTTTTCCCATGGATCTGGCATTAACTGCTTCATACCCAAAGACATCTTACGATCTTCACGATCAAGAGTCAATACAATACACTCAGCATCGTCACCAACTTTCAAGAAGTCTTGTGCGCTGCGTAGGTGTTGTGACCATGACATTTCAGACACGTGAATAAGTCCTTCTACTCCTGGAGCAACTTCAACGAATGCACCGTAGTCAGCCAAAACAACAACTTTACCTGTTACTTTGTCGCCAACATTCATGTTTTCGCTAAGAGCATCCCATGGGTGAGCAGAAAGCTGCTTGAGACCAAGAGCGATACGCTTCTTGTTGTCGTCGAAATCGAGGATAACAACATTGATTTTTGAATCAAGTTGAACAACCTCTTCTGGATGATTGATACGTCCCCAAGAAAGGTCAGTGATGTGGATAAGACCATCAACACCTCCAAGGTCAACGAATACACCGTAAGAAGTAATGTTCTTAACGATACCCTCGAGAACTTGTCCTTTTTCAAGACCACCAATGATTTGCTTTTTCTGTTCTTCAAGCTCTGCTTCGATAAGCGCTTTGTGAGAAACCACAACGTTCTTGAATTCGTGGTTGATTTTCACAACCTTGAATTCCATTTGCTTACCTACATACTGATCGTAGTCGCGAATTGGCTTAACATCGATCTGAGATCCTGGAAGGAACGCTTCGATACCAAATACATCGACAATCAAACCACCTTTTGTGCGACACTTAACTTCACCAGTGATGATTTCGCCACGCTCCATAGAAGCATTAACGTTATCCCATGCACTGTGAATTCTTGCCGTACGGTGAGAAATGATCAATTGACCAGTAGCGTCTTCCTGCTTCTCGATGAATACAGGCACAGAATCGCCAGGCTTTAGATTTGGGTTGTAACGGAATTCTGAAGATTGAACAACACCTTCTGACTTGTAGCCAATGTTGATCACTACTTCTTTCTTCCCTACTGAAACAACTGTTCCAGCGATAACCTCTTTCTCAATGATTGAATTAAGAGTCTCACCATAAACCTGCTCCAAACGAGTACGGTCAGTTGCTGAGTAGTTATCACCTTTTCCGTAAGTGTCCCAGTCGAAGTTGGTCAAATCAACTTGTTCGAATTCTTCCTCAGGAAGCTCGATAACAATTTCTTCATCCTCATCTTCCGCAACAACAGTTTCTTCAACTGCTTCTTCGGTTGCTTCTACTTCCTGAGCCAGTTCTTCGCTTTGCGTAGCTTCTGTTTCAGCGTTTACTTGATCCTCAGCATTTTCTGCTGAAGTGTTTTTTTCTTCTGCCATGAAGGCTATTAATTTGTATCATGATCCTTGCCGACAGTGATCACGAGGTTTTTACTACTGCTTGTCGGACGCAGTTAATTGCGGGCGGCAAAGGTAGTAAATAAATCTTATCAAGCAGAAGAAATCAGTTATGAATCAACAATTTAACTGTTGAAAAGTGATCAGTTTGGAGGAAATACATACCGTAAGCGACATTCGGACAGGTGAAACTGCTGCTTTTCAAGCCGTTGGCTACGATATTTCCCCGTGCATCGAACAACATCCAATTGGTTTGCAACGATAAATTTACGCGCATCCCTGCTGTTGCAGGATTTGGAAACACCAGCAAATCGTCTTTTTCGAAAGTCGGTGTTTCGACTGTTGCGCCGTTGTTCGAATACTCAGGTGTCGTTTCAAGGAAATATACCCATTGTGGACTACCGTCGGTAAACCTTCCATACGATGTATCGGCGAACTGTTCTGGATAGGCGATTTGATCGGCGATGGTAAATCCGTCCGGACTTCTTAGTGTAATGGTTTCGCCTTGATTGTTCAACCTGAAGCTGGTATGGTTCCATCCTTGCCCCTGCTGCTCATCGGCAAAGAATAACAAAAATCCACCCGGTGGAATAATAGATGAATCGGGATGGGTTGTAGGCACCATCCACTTCATTGGGTTTGCAGGGTTGTCTGAAAGCCAATATCCAGCCAAGTCAACAGGAATCAAATTTGGGTTGTAAATTTCAATCCAATCTTCATAATCATTGGATGTATCTAACGTATCGCCTACATTCTGACACATGATTTCGTTGATGTACAACTCAGGTGGTATAACGAAGACAAGCTGATTCGAAAAGCGTGGTGTTGGTGACCCAAAGTTGATACTTACCAAGCCGCCATCTTGAAAACGTCCCCATGAATTATTCGTCGTTGCGGCTTCGTATATATACGTATCGATGTTGGCACCATCAGGTCCCGACAATATGATGCTACCTCCTTCAATAGGAAGAGAAAAATTGGCATGATTTGTACCCTGATCGACTTGTCCGTCGGTCCAAAAAATCTGAAAACTATTGGCTGGAATTGCTGTGGAGGTCGGGTCGTTGTTTGGCACTTGCCAGCTGATTCCGCCTCCAAGGTCAAATGTGTAGTTGGCCAAATTGACTTGAAAATCGTTTGGATTGAAGATTTCAAACCATTGGTCGTATTCTCCGAAATTGTCGTCTATATAACTGCCATTAACAGTCATTACTTCGTTGATGAAGAGCAGTGCATTTTCTGGTTGAATGTATCCGTTAGTAGCATCCGGTGTTGGGATATCGAAGAAAATCCAATCCGGACATCCATCGCAAGATCGTCCGTAAGAAATATCGGTTTGCTGGGCAGGAAAATCAATGTGATCCACAATCGTTAATCCGTCGGGCATTACTAAAATGAGCGATTCTCCGTCTCTGCTCAGGGTAAAACCTACGTGATCTTCTCCTTGATCGATATCGTTATCCAGCCAAAAAATCTGGTAGCTATTCGGAAGTATGGTTGTCAAACCTCCATTGGTAGCGGGAATCTGCCATTTTGTAAGATTCTGAGGATTGTCGGTAAGGTAATAACCAGCTAGGTTTACAATCCCTCCATTGTTGTAAAACTCAACCCAGTCATTGCTCTGGAAAAAGTCATCTTGAATACCTGTATTGTTCGATGCAACAATTTCATTAATGAAGATAGCACCAAACATCCGTGCCGATTGGCACAGTAATAAAATCAAAAAAAAGGTTCTCATCCCTCGCGTATTTCCCACAAATATATGGACTATCGCGACGGCTTGAGAACCAATTTTTAAGGAAATATTGTTTTCCCTCAGTCGAGACTTTTCACAGTCGCTGAGTTTATTCCAAGTCCTTTAAAGTCATTAACCGCCTGTTGCGCCTCGGTATTCGATTTCAAAACACCTGTCACATAGGTCACTGCACCATTGTTTTGAAGCTGTATTATGCCCCATTTTTGTTCAAAAGCGAGCAAGGCCTCAATAACATTTGATGGTACTTCTCCTGTAAAAGTTCCGATTTCTACTTGCCACCGTGTGGTGGTTGATGAACTTGCAGAGGGATTTATGCTGGCTGGTGCTACTTTTTTACCATTGGCATAAGCAGTGATGAACGCATCTTTGATACCTGCTCCACGGGCTTTCGCTTTTTGTGCTTCAGCTTCTTTCAATGATGTGAAGCGCCCTGTTGTGTATCGCACCAATCCGTTGCTCAAACGCTCAGCCATGATTTCGTTCAGTCCGTACATATCTTTCAACGCCACTGGCTTTGAGTACACACCTATTTGAACGGTGTAGTACTCCCCTGCTGCTGTCGTCCAATCGGTTGCAATTGCCGGTAAAACAGCAGCTGGCTTAGCAGGAACAGTTGTCGCAGCCGCTGGCTTTGAATCGTTTGCACTACCACCGGTTGTGGTCGTAGCATTCCCAGTTTTCGCATTGGTGATTGTTGCAGCTACAGCATCTTCAGAGGTAGTTCCAGGAGCACTTTGCTCAATGAGTTTTCGTGCTTCAGTAAGAGAAATACGCCTTCCATTCATGAAAGCAACAACGAAAGCATCGCTATAACCTTTCTTACGGATGGCCGTTTTAGCTTCATTCGCTGAGTTGAATTTCAAGAAAAGTCCTGCAGTATACCTTGTAATACCATTCTCGAGTTTCTCACCCGAAAGTGGCGCAAATTGATCAAAGTGATTTGCCGGCAGTGATTTTCTGAACGCACCAACCTGAACCTTATATACCAGTCCTTCTGGCAAAACAGGGTTTATCGGAATGGGTTGCTTGCTATCATAGGCAGCCTTATCAGTAAATGCGAACACCTCAGCGGTTAGCTGTTTTGGAAACTTGAACAAGTAGTCTTCAAAACGATTTGAAGTAGCATAGTTTTCAGGTGCGGCCGACTCTTCAGGAAGTGCTGCGATGGTTTCAGGGATAACATTTGCTACAGGAGCAGTTGTTGTTTCAGTATCAGCCGTGCTTCGCTCAGCAGCCAATGTTACATCGTTGGTGCGCGTTTCCTCCACTATCTCTGCGGCATCAAGCATGATCATCATTTGGGTGAGTGCTTCACTTTCATTTACCACAACAACTTCGTTGGATGCCAGAGCTTCTTCTGCTGATTTAAGTTTCACATTAATAACCTCTGCCTCAGCATATAGAACGCTCAATTCTTCAACTATTTCAGCTTTCTCAGCTTGATCGCTGGATGCGTCATAACGTTGCTCAGCAGATGCGATCTTATCTATAACCTGTTGCATTCTTGCTGCTTCGTCGTTTCTCACCTGCAGCGCTGCGCGATAGTTGCTGGTAGCGAATACCAATTTTTCACGCTGTGCATTCACCGATTTGATTTCATCACGGTTTCCGATGGTGGATATTTCAGCGGCATTCAAGTTATAAACCTCTGCCCAAAGCGTCTCGTAGTTCATCACTTCTTCTGCTTCTGCCGAAAGTTCGATGGCTTTTAGATCAAGCTCCAATGTTGCTGGTAAAGCAGTTTTTAGATTCTGCATTTCTGCCATGCGGACATCTACAGGGGCTTCTGTAGTTTCGACAACTGAAGCTGTTTCGCTTGGAACAGTTGCTTCCTCTGCTTCAGCGGTTGTTTCAATTGATTCGTTAGAAACAGTCGATTCTTCCACTTCAGAGTTTGTTTCAACCGACTCGATAGAAACAGTCGATTCCTCTGTTGATTCAGCTTCTACATTCTCGGCCAAAGTCTCTTCTGTTTGCGCCAATTCTTGTTTCAAAGTATCGCCGCTTAACAAGGCTGTCAGTTCTTCGTCCGACATATCACTCAACTCCGGAAGGCGATCAATGAGATTGTTCAGGCGTGTCTGGATGGCCAACGCTTCCAATTGCATGCCGGCAGCTTGGCGGTATTCATGAGCTTGACGGACTTCGTCGATTTCTGGCGCCGCTTCTTCTCTGGTAAGCTTTGCAGCAGCCATTAAGTTGCGTGATCTATTTTGCTCGATGGCGAAGTGCGTGCTTAAAATGTCGTTATCAGCCCAAGCAACCCGATTTTCATTCAAGCGAATGCGAATATCGTTTGCCGCTGCATTGAATTTTTCTTCAGCAGCGAAGTTTATAGCTCTTGTCGTCAGGGCTTCTGCTTGCGATCGCTCAAAATATTGCTTTTCAATTTGCGAATCGATCTTCTTTTGTTCGCGGTTTGAGTCGGCAGCCTTCATCAAGTCTTCCAAACGCTCAATTTCTGCTTGGCTATTTTGAAGCTTTACACTGTTTTCAGCATAACTATCTATCTTCTGCAATTCAGTCTCCAACGCTATCATCTCCGTATTTTCATTCAGGTTGTTGATGTTCGCCGGTTCAACTGGCTTTGCTACCAAAGCGAGTTCAACAACCGACTCTAAACGTTCAGTGCGTTCAATACCTCCAATTCTCTCCAATTGCATGATTTCAAGCTGGTACTGCTGCTTTTCCGCTTCATCTGAAGTCTGGTCGATAGCAGCGGTTCGCTTTTCCATTTCCGCTTCAGCGCGGGATGTCAATTCTTCCTTTATTCTTTGAACTTCTGCTTCTTGTTCTATGCCCGAAAGTTTTTCAGCAGCTACCAATTCTTTGTCGTAATCAGGATAAATTTGAGCTATCGCCATCATATCGTTCTCTGGAAGAGAATTCAGACTTGCTGAATTCGATGTATTGGGCTCTTGACCTGCAGACACTACCAAATCTAAATCGCTGTAGTAGTTCTCAAGCTTCGTTGCAGACATAGCCTTTTGCGATTCTAGCTTTTGTTTTTCAGCGGGGTTTGCAATTGATTCAGGAGTTATAGCAGACAACATTTCTGAATATTTTTCAGTCAATCGGATTTGTTCTCTGAGTTTTTCTTCATAGCTCAAATTGCCGTCGATAACCTCTTTTCTGCTCGCTTCATAAGCTGTTTGTGCATCGGTCACCTGCAGTTCATTTTTAGCTGTGAAGAACTTAGAAGCAGCAATCAATTGTTCGTTTTCTTTCTCCAGTGCGTCTATTTCAGCTACATCGTCGCTTTCAAGTATGTAGGCATTGTTTTCGGCAAGTTTCTTTTCAATAAGCTCTGCAGATACTCTTCTGTTTTCGCTTTGTTGAGCCACCCTTTCCAACTCATCTTTTCCATTGTTCACCAAATTAAGTTCTGGGAAAAATGTTTGCGTTGTTGTCTTTGCTGTGGCTTCATTCGCTGGCGCAACGTCGTTCGAATCGGTGATATCAACTTTCGATAGAATCTCAGATTTAAACGATTCAATGTTTGATATCTCGTTGTCGATATTTGCTGATTCTTCAGCCGTCAATGCTGTTCTGTCGGCCGATTTCAATCGTTGTAATTCCTTTTCGGCATCCATCAGTGCCATCGATGCCAATGCTTGATTCTTCGCTGCTGCGGTAGGTGATGTCATGTCGATAGCACCTAACTTTGAAGCGTAGGTGGTTTTCAAACTGTTCGAAAGCGCAGCCGATGCGATAGGTTGTGCAGACTTTGAAGGTGCCGATGCTAGCTCATATTCATCAATTAAACCGAGGGTTTCAGCATCTGTAATTTCTAACACGGTTAACCTTTCACCTGTCTCATTGATTTTGAGGTTCAACTCTTCTGCGCGTTTTTTGCTGTAAGTAACATTCGACGTTGGTTTCTCTACTGTTGCAACAGCTTCGTTGAATAGTGTTATCTGGCTTCTTGTCTTCTGTTCTTGATTACCCGCCGCTGTCAACCTTGAATCGATGTCGATGATTTTCTCACGTGTATCATTCAATTGAGCGTTGAGGATTTCTTTTTCAGAATTCAATTGAGCGACTACGTTCTTTTTTACAGCGCGTTCCAGCTCATTTTGATTTTGTCTAATCTTCGTTTCAATCAAAGATTCTTCATCTCTGAGATTGATAATTTTTTCAGAAAGCAGCTTCTGTTCTTTTTCTTGCTGATCAGCGAGCAAAGTCATTTCGGCGATGACGCCGGATTCAATTTTCTCGGCAGATGCAGATGCGTATATCTCGTTGAGTATATCAAGAGATTTTTGCAAGTCATTTGCCGCAAGAGCTGTATTTACCTTACTCGCTTGGTCTACTTTTATTGCTGCTGATTTCAGTTTCAGTTCTGCATCTTGATTCAGGTATTCCGCGGTTTCAAGGGCGTTCTCTGCTGCTATTTGCAATTCTGTTGCCTTAGCCAGTTTTTCATTGTATAATTTAAGTTTGGCGACATAATTCGTGACATCTGTTTTATCTACACCTGCCATCATGCCTTCCACTTCCTCCATTATTTCGTTTGCCTTGCTGCTGTTCAAAGCCGCTTGATTCAATAAAAGCGCTGCCTTGGCTTTGGCCGATTCAGCGTAGGCTATATCGTTGGTCGCTTCATTTTTTCTATCAGCAGCGATTTGAGATGCTGATCGTCCATCACCAAAACCAGCCATTCCAGGAAGGTTGTCAACGGTAAGTTCGTTGCTAAGCACTTCCTCTTCTTGATTGTCGAGAAGTTTGAGTGTTTCTTCGTCGTTGTTTACCTCCAAACCAGCTTTCTTGCGCAGCATATTCGCTGCTAGCGCCGTTAAATCAGTATTTAATGGGGTTTCGAAGTTGTTTACAACGATGAGTTTTTCTTTGTTCTCTTCAGTTACCAATTTAAGCTGTTGACCAAATGCTGAAGACTCTTCGAGCACCGGTGCTTCAAATACGGCCTTGTGAATTATGGTTCCTCCTTCAGGTTTTACTTCAAGACTATACAGCCCACCTTTCGGAAGGTCCATTACATACGCATCTTCACCTTGGGTAACATTCGCTTCATAAACAACCTTGCTAGTCAGCTCATCTTTGACAGTGATTTTTGCTCTTTCACCTACATTTAAGACTTCAGAGAAATAGTCTCCCTGAATAAAGAGTGATTTCACAGGAATTGAGCGCACCATAACTTTATAAACGTGCAACTCATTCTGCGCACTGCTGCGGCCAGAAGCAAAATAGGCAGTCTGCTTTAGAGAGTCGACTACATAAAAGACATCATCATCGGGTGTGTTGATGGCAAAATCAAGGTTTTCGGGCTCAGAAAAAGCATTTGTTGAGAAATCGTAGTTGGATTTGAAGATATCATATCCCCCCATGCTATTGTGACCCTTCGATGCGAAATAGAACGTTTTTCCATCGGGGTGCATATAAGCAAAATCTTCATCAAAAGGCGTATTGATGCTGCCTGAAAGTCTTTCGGGGGTTGAAAAAGTACCACCTGGCAATAGATCTGCTCGGTAGATGTCTTTGCCACTGCTTCCATCCTTCCCATAGCTTGTAAAGTAAACTGTAGAAGAGTTGCCTGGGAAATGAACGAGACTTACAAGGTTTGCTTTCTGGTCGTATTTTGTGAGTAATTCCGTCGGAGCGACAATGATCTTACCACCAATTTCTTCAAGGTTGAAATAGCGAAAAAAGTCTGCTTCAGAAGATTGTGTTTTCTCTAAAACAACGATGTCGCGGATGTTTTTAAGGAGTGCAGACCCCTGATCACACATACGCAAGTTGAGCTCAACGGGAAGCGGATTTTTATCTTTCGCCGACAGCTTCGTCTGGTAAATTTTGTAGTTGAATCTCGCTTCTGCGAAGTTGTAATTGAGGTGATGAGCCTTTCCGAGGTAGAAGTACACGCGCGCATCCGAGCACCCCTTCTTTATTGCGAATGTGAGGTGTTTGATTGCCTTCTCTTTATCCTCACCAGAATAGAGAGCGCAGGTTCCAAATCGGAAATTCAGATCCGGATCCTGAGGATGCAAACTTACCAGCTGACTGTAGGATTGAAATGCTTGGGCAAATTGACCAGCTTCAAACCATTCCGCAGCTTGGTTTAACATTTTCGTCTCTTCTGGGGAGGTTTGCGACAAAATAGTAGCAACACTTCCGAACCACAAGAGGAGGGTGATGAAAATTCGGCTCATAGGGTAGAGACCAAGTTATTTAATTGTCGACCACCAATTTGGTGGTAAGTTACCATTTATTCGCAAAACTCAATTTGCGTTGATGAGTACCAAGTCATCAGCACAATCCTACGAAATGAGATTACAAAGGTTACATAAGTCACTTTTATACCTTAATTGAGTTTGTACCTTTGTCCAAACAGATTAATGAAATATGTCTAAAGGAATTTATAAAATACCTTACCCTACGAACGAGCCTGTTCGAGGATATGCCCCAGGAAGCAAGGAACGTGAAAGTTTGCTCGCTACATACCACGAAATGTACAATCAAGTAATCGATGTCCCGATGCACATCAATGGTGAATTGGTTTACACGAACGACAAACATGCAATTTCCCCTCCCCACGAGCATGCGCATGTAATAGGTCATTTTAATCGCGGTGGAAAAGAGCATGTGTCAAAAGCAATCGATTCAGCTTTGGCAGCGCACAAAGCATGGAGTGAACTTTCTTGGGAGCATAGAGCGAGTATTTTCCTCAAAGCTGCTGATTTATTGGCTGGTCCGTTTAGAGATCGCATGAACGCAGCCACCATGTTAGCCCAATCGAAGAACGTTTTTCAAGCAGAGATAGATGCCGCTTGTGAGTTGATAGATTTCTTTCGCTTCAACGCCTACTTCATGCAAGAGATCTATTCTGTGCAGCCCGAGAGCGCTCCTGGCATTTGGAACCGTTTGGAGTACCGACCTATGGAAGGATTTGTGTTTGCTATCACACCATTCAATTTTACATCGATCGCTGCAAATCTGCCGGCAGCACCGGCGATGATGGGCAACGTAGTTGTTTGGAAGCCTGCTGATTCGCAAATATACAGTGCACAGGTGATCATGGATTTGTTTAAAGCTGCTGGTTTGCCTGATGGTGTAATTAATATGGTGACTGTTGATGGACCTGATGCGGGAAATGTGGTATTTAAGCACAAAGATTTCTCTGGCTTGCATTTTACGGGATCAACGGGTGTGTTCAGACATCTTTGGAAAGAGATTTGTGGCAACATTGAGTTGTACCGCACCTATCCGAAAATTGTAGGTGAAACAGGTGGTAAAGATTTTGTCATCGCCCACAAGTCGGCCATAGCGAAAGAAGTTGCAACCGGACTTTCACGAGGTGCTTTTGAATTCCAAGGTCAGAAATGTTCAGCTGCATCGCGGGCGTACATTCCGAGTAATTTATGGGATGATGTCAAGAAAAACTTGCTTGCCGATTTGAAAAGCTTCAAAATGGGTTCTCCTGATGATACGAGCAACTTTATTAATGCCGTTATCGATAAGCGAGCATTCGACAAGATCAAATCGTTTATAGAAGATGCACGCGCACGACCTGATGCTGAGATCATAGCTGGAGGCAATTGCGATGACTCGAAAGGGTACTTCATTGAGCCTACTGTTATCTTGACAACCAATCCGCGCTTCAGAACAATGTGTGAAGAGATTTTCGGCCCAGTGCTTACGATTTATGTTTACGAAGCCGACAAGTATGAGGAGACACTGAAGATTCTTGATGATACAAGCGAATACGCCCTTACTGGGGCCTTGTTCTCACAAGATCGTTATGCCATTGAGTTGGGAGCTAAGATGCTGGCCAATGCTGCTGGTAATTTCTACATCAACGACAAGCCAACAGGCGCTGTAGTAGGTCAACAGCCATTTGGAGGAGCGAGGGGTTCGGGCACCAACGACAAAGCCGGTGCTATGTTCAACATGTTGCGTTGGGTTTCTCCGCGGACAATAAAGGAAACTTTTGTCCCTGCTACAGACTACAGATATCCGTTTCTTGGATAAATGAAATAAAAAAAGGGAACCAATTTGGTTCCCTTTTTTTTTCAGTTCGAAATTAACCTGCGTTAACTATTTCTTGAAACTTCTGAATGTAAGGCTCAATTAAGTTCCCTTCACCGTCTGTCCAACGTTTTAACACCAAGTATTTCTCTTTTTTTCCTTCTTCACCAACGGTGTCGATCTTCCCGTGCACGGTACGCAAACGGAAGGCACTATTCAAAATAGAAGCTTTTGCGTTCTCACGTTTACCTTCAGGAATTGAATGCACAACCATTGCGTAGTCTAGCATTCCTGAATAGCTAATTGGACGGTCCAATTGACGCAAACGCTTCAAAATGAACGCTCCCCAAATAGATTTTGGCCCGCGTTTTTTACGACGTTTTCTGCGTGTTTTTCCGCCATCTTCTTCTTCGTCATCTTCGTCGTACGAATCCACTGCTGAAGCTTTCGCAACAGTTGCTTTCGTAATTCTTGATAACGATGGAGTAATTGCAGTTGGTTTGGCTTTACCTCCCAACTTTTCAAGCATTGTAGTAACGTGCGCTAATTTTCTTGTTAGAAGAACATATTCTTCTTCATAGAAATAGCGCATTTCGCTAACTTCCAATTCTGAAAGCTCGAATTGCTTTGACATGATAATAATTTTTTTTTGTCCTACACTAAAATCGTATCCTACTACGAAATCTGATACAAGATTATTGAATAAATTTCATACGAGGATAATTATTTAATAATAGCAATTAGAAAAGTTAAAAGTTCATTTGAAAATTTTCTACCGCATTAATAAGATTAACTTTGCTCAAACAGGAGGCCTTGTCGCTTTGGAAACAAAGAGGAAAGTCCGGACAGCAAAGGGTACCGCACTCCCCGAAAAGGAGGATGTCTTCGGACAGACAGCTAGTGCTACAGAGATTTATACCGCCGATGGATTTCGATCACAGGTAAGGGTGAAAAGGTGGAGTAAGAGCCCACCAATACCAATAGCGATGTTGGTAGTTCAGGTAAACCTTGCGGGCTGAAAGACCATGTACACTGGCGCTTGAGGGCGACCCGCTCGATGCCAGGGGGTAGGTTGAATAGATAAATGACAAGGAACTCTTCGGAGTAACAGAATCCGGCTTATTATCCTGTTTTATTTAAAAAGAAAAGCGACCTCGGTCGCCTTTCTTTTCTATCGTCCTTTATGAAAATTAGTCCCAATGTACCATGAACGTTAGTGTCTCCTCTCCCCTTTTTACTGAAACCATAGTGGAGTCTCCTTTCTCAAACATGCTTAAGCCTTCCATATACGTTTGCATGTCTGTAACGTTATGGTCGCCCATCAAAACCACAACATCCCCTTTTATAATTCCGGCTGAGTGTGCCGGGCGGTCTTCACTCACACCATCAATGCGCATTCCTTCTCCGTCAAATAGATAATCAGGAATAACTCCCAATGTCACTTTGAATCCCGGACTATCATTGCTGTCTTGATCTTTTGTCTTTGTGAATTTTATGCTCGCATCATCGTCGATCTCCACAACCAGATTCTCAATCAAATCAGCTACCAACAAAATGCCTTCGTAGTTAATGAGCTCGGCATCATCGGTTGGTTTGTGATAATCTTCATGTTGGCCGGTAAAGAAGTGCAAGACTGGCTTATCAACTAAGTAGAATGATGTGTGGTCAGACGGACCAACACCAGATTCGGAGAAGACGAATTTCAAACTATCGTCATTCGCATTCTCTAACGCAGCTGGCCACAAAGGAGATGTCCCCGTTCCATACACTGCCAATGTCGAATCACTTTTCATTCGTCCTACCATGTCCATATTGAACATACAAATCACTGAGTCCATTGAAATGGTTGGATTTTTACAAAAGAAATTCGAACCCCATAGTCCTTTCTCTTCGCCAGAAAAAGCCATAAAAAGAATGTTGTGATTTAATTCACGTTTGCTCAATCTCTCAGCGAGAAGAAGCATAGCAGACACACCAGAGGCGTTATCGTCGGCACCATTGTGAATTTGCTTTTCGCCTTTGTAAAGTGAGTTTTCATCACCCCATCCCAAATGGTCGTAGTGTGCTCCGATGATGATATATGTAGATTTATGGTTGTCAAGCAATCCTATGACGTTATGTCCTTCAACCTCTTTCACAATCGCCATTCCCATGCTAACAGAATCTCCGTCATCGTGCATTTGAATCGGAGGATGTGGCTTATACGTGAAAGCTTGACGGAAATCACCATCTGCTCCCTTTGGCTGAAGACTGAGCGTTTTGAAGCGACTGATGATGTAATCTCCAGCCATCCGCTCCCCTTCGCTTCCGGTTTCTCTTCCTTGCAAACTATCGCCAGCTAACATGGTGAGATCTGATCTGAGAATTTCCTTCTCAGAAATTGCTTGCTTGCCGCATTGAGTGAAAGTAAGGATCACCAATGCGGATAACGTAATAAAGGTATTTTGTCTCATGAGTGTGGCTTTTGCAAGTTTATAGCTGCCAAAATTGCTATTTTCGCGGCGAACTATCGCAAAAGAATAGATGAAAAGATTAACTGGATCATTGGCCCTATTGTTTTTGGTGGCCTGTAACACACCTCAACAAGAGGCTGTTCAAGAACAAGTAGCAGACACAACAAGTGTTGCAAGTCTTTCTTACCCTCAAGAAAAGCACCTTGCTAATTTGAAACAGCTCACTTTTGGTGGCGACAACGCCGAAGCCTACTGGAGTTTCAATAACAAAAGCTTGGTTTTTCAAGCCACAAACCCAATGTGGGGAACCAGTTGCGATCAGATTTATGTGATGAACTTATCTGACGGAACTCCTGATACTATTCCACCACAAATGGTTTCAACTGGAATGGGTCGTACTACCTGCGCTTATTTCATGCCTGGTGATACAACAATTCTATACGCATCAACTCATTTAGACAATGCTGAATGTCCGCCCGTACCTGAACGCGTTGAAGGAGGTGCATATGTCTGGCCTGTGTATGAAAGCTTCGATATTTTCGTGGCCGACTTAAAAGGAAACATCGTTTCTCAACTAACCGACTCTCCTGGATACGATGCTGAAGCCACTTTGTCTCCAAACGGAGATAAAATCTTGTTTACAAGCACACGTTCAGGTGATTTAGAATTGTACACCATGAACCTCGACGGCACAGATGTGAAACAAATAACCAGCGACCTTGGTTATGATGGCGGCGCTTTCTTCTCTGGCGATGGATCAAAAATCGTTTGGAGAGCGAGTCGTCCGCAAACGGATGAAGAAATTGCGAAGTATAAAGGTTTGCTGGCAAAAGGACAAGTTGAGCCAACCGCGATGGAGTTATTTGTAGCCAATGTAGACGGCAGTGACGCCCGCCAAGTAACAAAACTAGGTGGAGCGAATTGGGCACCCTTCTTTCATCCAAGTGGTGAAAAGATTTTGTTTTGCTCAAACCACCTGAGCGAACGCGGATTTCCGTTCAACCTTTTCATGATCAATATTGATGGTTCTGGATTGGAGCAAGTAACATTCGACGAGCAATTCGACTCATTTCCGATGTTTTCTTATGACGGAAAAAGATTGGTTTTCGCGAGCAATAGAAACAATGGTCGGACAAGGAGCACAAACCTGTTCGTTGCTGATTGGATAGAATGAGTGAAGGATTGAATAACGAAAAGCGCCCCAACCTATTCAAAAGATTTGGTTGGGGCGCTTTTATTTTTTTTCTCCTCAAAGGGATTGTTTACCTCATATTCGGTGCAACCCTTCTCGAATTCTTCGGATGCTGATTACTTGATCAAGCGAATGCACAAAGGGTACTTGTAAAACTCACCCTTCGATGCTGAAATGGTGGCCAAAATAACCGTTATCAGAGCCAAAATACCCAAAGCAAACATCATAATAAACCCGATGAATACAAAGGCAAGTACGAAACTACCAATGAAATAAATGAACATCGAAATCTGAAAATTCAACGACTCTTTTGCGTGCTCAGCTACAAATTTTGATTCATCCTTCTTTATCAAATAAACCACCAAGGGGAGTATGAAACCTCCGAAAAAGGTGCCGATGTGGCATAAAAGTGCGATGTTTTTCTCATCTGATGTAGGGACGAAGTTTTCGTTATCTAAAGTTTCCATGTTGTTAATTTTGACAAACGTACAAATTTCAAGGTTAGATTGAAATCAAAAAGCTTCACCAATTGACAGGTAAAACAGTGGTTTATGATCGCCAGCTCCAACATCCAACCGTAGGTTGAGCTTTTTCTTTCTATCAGCCATGAAGCGCACCCCGCCCCCGTATGTGATTTTCATCGGTGCTTTGAATTCGGCAAATGTAGCTTCGGCATTTCCAAGGCCGGTAAACAATGCAGCTCCCCACCGTCGGTAAATCTGCCCCCTCAATTCCGTCTGAAACATGACCGCATTGTCGGCCCTCAATTTCCCTTCATAAAATCCCCTAAATCGCTTGCTGCCACCAAGTTGAGGCATCAAATAAAATGGTGCATCGTTGCCAACAGCGTCGACAAAAAACTGATTGGCCCAAATAACTTTCGATGTCAAAGGCGTGTAAAATCGGAGGTCGACGCGATACCTCATAAACGAACTACTGCCGAAATTTTGCTGTGTCACCAACTCCACTAAGTTTCCACACGATGGGTAAAACACGTTGTCGCGCCTGTCGTGAGAAATCAATAACCCAGGAGAATAATACGAATTCCCAATGGTCGGCTCCCGATTGTCTGTGTTCTGAAAAAATATGCTTGCACGATCATACCACAAGCGGAAACCAGCATACCATGCCTTATAGATCCTTCGCTGAATGTTTCCCCTCAACTTCACCTGTTCGGCATCATACGAAACACCATTTGCCGCTTGAGATTCATTCTCTCCGAAGTATAATAAGCTGTAATCGTAAATGCCTACCTCCACTCCTGCCATCCAATTTCGTTTGTCCCAAAAAAACTGAACCGGTGCGTAAAAGGTGAATTGCTTGTTTTCAGTGTAAGAAAATCCTGCCTGCAGCAGGGATGGCGGAGATATTGAATCGTTCGAATTCAAATAAAACGAATATGCACCAACCAAACCGCCGCCATAACCTGTTTCAGGGGTGTAGTAAAACAACGGAAATCCAAACACTGTCGCTTTCTGATCTTGCGCCAAACAGGTTGCAGCAAAGACAAAAAACAAGGCGGTAATACTGAATTTCATGCTGCCAAGTTAGTTAAGGATTTCAAGCCCCGAAAATTCACCTATTTTTGAAGGGGCATGAACCTTTTACAAGTTCAGGTGTACAGCGGTAAAATTTCGCACAATGACGGTTCGAATACTCTTACTTTTTTTGATTGGGTTTGTGGGCACTGCTAACGGACAACTGGCTAGCAACGAGGATGTTGCACCTAAAGTTGTAGCGCAGACTTCGAGCATAGATACTTATTTGAACTTGCGGAAAAGTTTGTGGAGCGGTCCGGAGAAAGAGTTATCGAAAAAAGACAAAGACCAGCTCGCGCTTTTTGTGGCCGCCAACAATACGGGGTCGTTCGAGTTCCATTTCATCAGTTTCATCAATTCTACTGATCCTGTAGCAGCGAAAAATCACTTGGAAACCGCCACCGCTAAATCACCCCAAAATCCTTTGCTATTCTTAGCTTGGATCGATTATGCTGCTTCAACAGGCAACAATGCACTGCTTAAAGAAAATGCACAGAAATTGAAGAACGGGAATGTCTTCAACCAAAACTTACTGAACTATACCAAAGACGTTTTACGCGGATTGCCTCAAGGTGCTTTTCTGGTGGTGAATGGAAAAGAAGACACCTACCCTGTTTACATTCTTCAACATGTCGACGGCTATCGAAAAGATGTGACTGTAGTTCAATTGGATCTCTTTGGATCACCGAGCTATCGGAATGAATTGGCGAAGAAGATGGGGATTGCAGATGGAGAATTAAATGCCACTACGCGGACATCTTTTTACCAGTCGATAGCACAGAAGATAAGCACCAAGCCAATCGCCCTGGCTTTCACCTTGCCGCCATCATGGTTGAAAAAAGAAGCGTCGAATACAGTCGCTGGTGGATTGTTCTTGTGCGCTCCATCGTATGCGTCGCCAGCTGCACGTGTTAAACTGTTCAACGAAATACAGCAGCATCCAAAGGGTGATTTTGCCGCCAACTACCTCCCTTTCTTGTTTTACGCTTATCAAGAATTTTCAGTCTCAAACACTGAATTGGCTGACAAATGCAAAGCGATGATCGTTGAAATTGCCAAGCAAACGAGCAACGAAAATGCAATCATGCAACAATTAACCAAATGAGGCTTTTCGGCAAATCGTTGCAGACATATACCGATGAAGAGCTATTCACTCGCATACGCGAAGGTGATAGCAAAGCGTTTGGCGAATTGTATGATCGATATGCCGGCTGGTTGATGCGCTATTTTTATCGGATGCTTTGGAAAGACAAAGAGCTGGCAGAAGATCAGGTGCAGGAATTCTTCACAAAATTGGCCGCGAACGTTGATGTCTACGATGGCAAGCGAAGCTTCAAAACCTGGGCATTCAGCGTGGCAAACAACATGTGCAAGAATCATTACCGCCATGCTGCGGTGAAAGAAAAATCTGCACCAATGATTGCTGCAGAATTGAGTGAAACCGATTACAGCAATACAGCAGAAGAAATGGATCACTCTTCGTTTCTGCAACGCTTAGAAGATGAACTTTTATTGTTGGATGAAGACCGAAGAGGCACATTCGTACTGCGGTTTTTTGACGAGCTGAGCATCAAAGAGATAGCGCTGGCAATGGATTGCAGCGAAGGGACGGTAAAGTCTCGCATTTTTTATACCCTTCAACATCTCAATAAGAAGTTGAAAGATTTTGAACACCTTTTATTAAATGAACGACTATGAATAAGCATCAACTATATGATCCTGAAGACCTTGAGTCGTTATTAGAGCACAAAAACTTCAATGAACTCTATCCAGAGGAACGCCAGTTTGTTTTGCGACATATCGATTCTGAAAGTGAGTATGAATCTTTGCGCCAAACGTTGCTTTCTCTTCGCGGGTTGGTGAAAAATGATGTCGATTTGACACCAAACCAGTCCATTCGCAGAAACGTGATGGATGTTTTTGAAGCGAGTCACAAACGTCCGGGCTTCAGCTTGAACGCATGGTTTATGCTTTTTTCAGAGCGATTTAATGGTTACAAACCAGTGCTTGCCTTCGGAGTTGTTTTGGGTATCATTGGGGTGTCGTTGTATTCATATTTTGCATCATCGTCAGATGCTGAGATGCTCGTCGACAATAGCCGCTCATCACGTGTGGAGCGATCTATAAACGCTGATGGTGGTGAAGCTTTGGAATTTGACGAACGCATTGAACCAGCAACGAGTCAAGAATCAACCATCCCAGCGGTAGCTGACGACGCGGTTGAAGTGGTTTCATCGTCAGATATGGACGCGGATTTTGATAATGAAAGCGTCGCCAACTTCGATGTGGCTGAAGAAATTTTGGTGCCTTCAAAAAAGGCAGAAGCTAAAATGAATGAAATGGTAGCCGACGTCCATGTGCCTGGCAATGAGGAAACTACAAAAATCACTAAAGATCTTGCAGAGGCTGAAGAGTCGATTATGCTCAACGATAAGACTACCGATTTGAGTTTCTCTCCAACTCTTAGCAATGTTCCAACATCTGCTGATACTTATACACTAGAATCGGTAGAAATTGCTTCTACCAGAGGTGTAAGACAAAATGCTTTTGTAGCACCTGTTGTCGAAAAAGTATACTTCAACTGGGTAAAAACAGCATACTAAAGCGCAGCAATGGCATTTAAGGAAGAAAAAACGCCCTTTCATCGGGAGTTGGCATGCGGCAGCTTTCTTTTTTACCGAACCAGCGGTATCTGTTTTTTGCTACAAAACGGTAGATGAGATTTCGCAGAAAGGGAGGGATGATGAAGAATACTGCCATTAGCCGCCAAGCACCACCTAGTCTGACAAGGATTTTTAAAACCGCTGTTGATTGCTTGAATTGTCGGCCATCGGCGACATAAACGATCGATCCAGGCTCAACTTCTGAGGAGACGATATTTAGTTTTTTAGCCGATTCTCCTTGCAATGGCGCAAAAAGAAAACTTCTGTTGCCCATTCTGCGTATGATAAAATCGACAGTGTTATTGCACAGATTGCACACCCCGTCGAAGAATATGATATTATTCTGATTTTTTATCATGTTTCAAAGGTACAATGCAAAATTCTGGCATTATTCATGACGTTCTTTAAAAAACAATAATCACTATGAAACGAAGGATCATCATGTTGAGTATGTTGATCGCATCGATTGGCATACTCAGAATTGCAGAAAGCAAAACGGCTACCGAAAAAATGGCAGCCGCGCCCCGAATTCGGGGAGTGAAGATGGAATTGGAGGGGCGACCCGTGCCAATTTACCCTATGGCAGATCACGGATCACCAAACGGGATTAATCTTTAAAAATCTCATCCACTTTACCTTTATCTGATGGCTCCTCGAGGGCCATCAGTAGTTTCTGGAGGGTCATAACATTGTTTATTCTCATCCATTCTTTCTGACCTAAGATGGTTTTTGTCTCGAACAAAAGAAAGAAACTACCGTCTGACAATCCATGAAAGGTGATGATAAGCGATACATTTTGACTGATACCTGAATCGTAAAGATCGGCTTCATAGGCGTTTAAGCGACCTGCTTCTTTTTGGAAAGACAACTTATTCTCTTGATTGAGCATTGCCCATTCATCTGCTTTCTCGAAAACATCATAGAGCGCTCTACCGCGATCCATAAAGAGGTATTCTTTGTTGAAGCCGAAACCTGTATCGTTTTTTAAACGGGCTCCGTTGTCTGTAAGGCGCAATGATTGTGCATTGACAATGCTAGAGGAAATAAGAAAGAGAGTGAATACGAGTGATTTCATTGTTGTAAATTTTGTCTGGGCATAGCTAAAACTATACCGCAATCAAACGAAAATGAGTCGACTATTTAATCATTGCTTTTACTGAGTCCTGAGCCCATTGATTGATTCAACATCTCTTCATCAA
This sequence comes from Cryomorphaceae bacterium, assembly GCA_016124575.1. Classification (GTDB taxonomy): domain Bacteria; phylum Bacteroidota; class Bacteroidia; order Flavobacteriales_D; family Sanyastnellaceae; genus RI-182. Next base: position 924 of record WGNM01000021.1, on the reverse strand, counting down.
AAAATGAAAGGTTGTCGAGAACCGATGGCGCGGTCGATGATTTCCAAGAATAGCCATTGACGACATTCGAGGTAGAATCGGATGCGCTTCTCAGTGCTGCTTGTTCAAAATGGACTTCAACACCGTCTAGGGTGATGGTTATTTCTTGTCCGACTTTCTCCCACTTGGCAGACGAATAGGATACTTCGTTGTCTTCATTGCCTTCCCATTCAATCACAGCGTAGCCATTTTCAAGGAGATGTAAATCAACAGCATCATCGATCAACTGTAATTCAAAAGGTTTGTCGTCGACGCCTTCAAACGTTGCTGTGGCCGATAAATGCATCACAGAAGCATTGTCGCGCAGCAACACTTCTGGGTCTGGAAGTTTTGGGGAGCTGCAAGCTAAGACAAAAGCTAGGGCGAAAAATAAGGTACGTTTCATGGTTCTCAATTGTTAAGTGAAGATAGCCCAAAAAGTAGAATCTAAAAGTCATTTTTAATTTGAGTCATCATTCGAATTTATTGGATTCTTATCAAGAAAGGAACGTTTGAAATGTTCACTCGATAAATTATTCAAACAACACGAAATCGAACGAACTTTGCAGCATGACAAATCACATCGAAACGCTGCTACATGTCCTTGAGTTGGCAGGCCTTTTCGTCTTTGCTATGAGCGGCGTGTTGACCGCCGGAAACGAAAAAATGGATCTCTTCGGTGCTGCCGTTATTGGTTTTGTTACCGCTGTTGGGGGCGGAACCTTGCGCGACATTTTAATTGGCAGCACACCCGTTGGGTGGATGGTAAACTGTAGTGGTCGGGAAAAACTGGACAAGTTGAATGAAATCAACAAATCCATAAATTTCCCTTATGAAACGCGAACGTAGAAAATTCACCAATGCTTTCAAAACCGAAGTTGTTCTTGAAGCGCTGAAAGAAAAGCT
>WGNM01000042.1 GCA_016124575.1 Cryomorphaceae bacterium | reverse complement strand
AGGCTTTTTGTGATGAGCACCCCCCTCAGGGATCACGCAGTAATCCTGACTTTACTATTGAGTGCGTATTAAAAAAGCATCAAATCTCGTTCACGAGGGAGAGGCTTTTTGTGATGAGCACCCCCACCTCAGGGATCACGTAGTAATCCTGACTTTACTATTGAGTGCGGAATAGAAAATGTATCAAATCTCGTTCACGAGGGAGAGGCTTTTTGTGATGAGCACCCCCCCCTCAGGGATCACGTAGTAATCCTGACTTTTCTATTGAGTGCGGAATAAAATAGGTGTCAAATCTCGCTCACGATGGAGAGGCTTTTTGTGATGAGCACCCCCCTCAGGGATCACGCAGTAATCCTGACTTTTCTATTGAGTGCGTATTAAAAAAGCATCAAATCTCGTTCACGAGGGAGAGGCTTTTTGTGATGAGCACCCCCCCTCAGGGATCACGCAGTAATCCTGACTTTTTTATTGAGTGCGGATTAAAAAAGGTATCAAATCTCGTTCACGAGGGAGAGGCTTTTTGTGATGCTCGAGAACTTTATCCTCGTAATTACTTCTGGTTTCCGAGCTGCTTGTTTCGTCCGATGATATTTTTCGAGCCTTAATTTTATTTCTTAGCAACTGCATGTCCCAGCCGTTTTTCGCAATATCTTTATTAAAGAATCAGCCAGAATGAGAATGAGAATAGTGTTATTGCTCCAAGTTGTGTGTGCGCTTTTATTTGTGTCACCACTTTTATCTCAAGTAGTAATCAATGAAGGGTCGAATAGAAACTTTTCGCATGTTTATGACGAAGATGACGAAGCTGAAGATTGGATAGAATTGTTCAACTCGGGAACGGAGACAATTAATTTGCAAGGTTATACGCTAACCGACGATTTGAATGATCCTACAAAATGGACATTCTCGAGTTACGATATTCAACCGCAGGAGTATTTGCTGATATTTTGCAGCGGTAAAGATCGATATTACTCAGAATCATTTCAAAATGTGGTGTATGTAACCGACTTCATGGCAGAGGTTGGTTGGAATGAGCATGAGTTTGATCAACCATTTTATTGGGATGGACAATCAGATATACTGGTTGATGTCTGTTCATACAGCAACCAGGGTTACATTACGAATTCGGTATTTAGACAAACATCTACCCCATATACATCGGCCATTGTGAATTATCAGGATGGTAGTGATGCTTCGTGTTCTGCGATAAATGGTGAGACTCATGGCCGACGTCCGAACATCAAGTTGAATGACTTCATCATTGGAAATGGCACCGAGACGAATAGTCCAACAGATTATCCCGCCCCATACGGAAATTGGTATTGGGGTGCTCGCAATCAGCTCTTGTACACAGCCAGTGAGTTAATAGCTGCCGGAATGACAGCTGGTCCTATTGAAGAGTTATCGTGGGACGTTGTTTCAACGGATCAAGTGAATTACACATATGTGGATATTCGTTTGAAGCAGATCCAGAACATTGAGTTAACAAGTGTCTTCATCAATAATATTGGTGCGTATTTTCATACCAATTTTGGGTTAGATTCAGATGGCGAAACTGTTTATTTGCTAGATCCTACTCAGGTATTGACTGATACCATGTATATAAACTGTCCGACTTTCGATGTTAGTCTTGGTCGTTTTCCGGATGGTGCCGAAAATGAAAACTTGTTTGCTTACCCTACGCCACAAGAAACCAACAATACCAGTGAGTCAAGCGAAGGAATAGCACAAGCACCGTTGTTGTCGCTTTCTTCAGGTGTCTATGCAGGGGTACAATCAGTATCAATGTTTGATGTAAACACACCTTCTGGTGAAATTCGCTATACATTAAATGGAGATGTTCCTACTGAAAGTTCGACGTTGTATCAAGGTGAACAAATCTTGGTATTTCAATCGAGCGTAGTTCGTGCAAGGGCATTTGTAAGCGGACAAGTTCCTAGTGCTGTCGCGACAGGTAGTTATTTAGTGAATGTCTCACATTCAACACCTATTGTAAGTGTTGTAACAGACAATGCTAACTTATACGGAGAATCAGGGATTTTTGATAATTGGGGCCAAGATTGGGAACGATTTGCAGAAATGGTATATTTTGATTCCATGCCAGGGCACCCGAAGCTATTTGAAAGAAAAGTAGGAATGCAGATCGATGGGGGTGCTGGCGGAAGTCGATCAAACCCACAGCATTCTTTTCGATTGGAAATGGCAAAAGCAGATTTAGGAGAGGAGCCTGTTGAGTTGCCGCTAATGCCTCAGCGAGAAAACCGGGAACAATGGAGCAAGTTGTACTTTCGCAATGGTAGCAACCAATACTTGACCTTACCATACAAAGATGGCTGTCAAGTAGAAATGATGGCCGGAGCTACAAATGGATATTATTCTGCCATGCGACCTGTAACCGTTTATCTTAATGGTGAGTATTTCGGATTGTATGAGATGAGAGAGAAATTTGATGAGGAGTACTATCAATATGAAGATAGTTTTGATGAAAGCGAACAAGTGGAGCCGATGGATATTCTTTCAGTAAGTTATTGGAATGGAGGACAATTAAGAGCTGTAAGGGGTGATGAACAAAACTATTGGGACTCATGGGAAGCGGTAGCTGGTTTGGATCCGCAAACGGATGATTTTCTTGAACTCGTAAATGAACATTATAATATGGACTATATGTCTGATTATATTATTGGTGAGACGTGGATGGGCAATTAAGATTGGCCGTGGAATAACATCAAGGTTTATCGTTCAGGAGGAACCGATTACAAATGGAGGTTTGCTACTATTGATTTGGAGTTGTCGTTGGCACCAAATGCATGGACAGATTGTTTCTTCAACGGAATTCAATACGCACAAGAGCAAGGTGAAGGTCAAGAGTTCATGGGAATATGGAATAAAGCCATGAACAATGAAGAATACTTTAACGGCTTTATCAATCGCTACGCCGATGTCATGAATACAGCTTACCTACCTGAACGATTGCTCGCCATTGAGAATTCCTTTTTCAATCGTTGGGTATTGGAAATGCCGAATGAGTTTGAACGTTGGGCAGACCCGTGGAACGTTTCTGAATGGATGGAAGGTTTTTACAACAATCATCTTGTCTTTCAGGAAGAGCTTCTCTGCAAAACAGAAGTCGTTCGTGATCAACTCCAAGGCGTATTTAACCTAGATGGGCAGTTTCAACTTAACCTAGAAGTTGAACCAGCAGGGGCAGGCTACATACAAGTTAACACGATCACACCTGAGTGTCCGTGGGAAGGTATCTACTACCAGGGAATTCCGGTCACATTGACAGCATTTCCAAACGAAGATTATGCTTTCGAGTTTTGGGAGCAAAATGGAGAGGTAATAAATCTTTTGGATCCGACATGGATCGGAGAAATTGACTTGTCTGAGATTACGTTCAAGGCAATTTTTGAATCAACCATAAATGTAGACGAGTTTTCAACCAATGTTAGTCCGAATCTAAAGGTTTATCCAAATCCAGCTTCTTCATTGGTATCGATCAAATCACAAACCGAGGCCATTGCACTTGTGAATGTTTATAGCGGAGATGGGAAGTTACTGGAAACCCAAGCTAGCGGTAGGAACCAATTGAACTATCAGATAGATTTGAGTGCGTTTCCACAAGGAATTCTAACCATACGTGTCGTTTATGTGAACGGACAAGAAGAAAGTACTCGTATTCTACACTTAGGATATTAGGAGAAACGATATAATCAAAAAGCCACGTCTCTTTAGAGGCGTGGCTTTTTTATATAAACCATGGTTTGGTTAATCCAGGTTAAGGTTCACTTTCATAATATAGTCGAAAGATTTAGTATTCGCTACCCTGATGAACGAGTGATCAGGTACTTTTTTGGTTCTGTAGGCGATGTCTAAGAGGCCAATGCCTGCGCCACCTTTATCATTAAAGGTTGATTCTGCCAGTGCTTGACGGTATTTATCTCGCAATTCATCTACCGAAAACTCTTTGATTTCAGTGAATGTGTTTTCAATGATCGCTTTATCAGCTTCGCTCACCCTGTTGCAAGTAACCATGAACAACTTGGTGTCGGAGGTAAATAGCATCACATAGGAATTGTCTTTCCCTGCTTTCAACGTATGTTTGGCGATATTTTGCAGTATCTCAACAGCAATTCTCAAAGCTCTTCCTGAACCTTTCGCATTTTGCCATTTGTCGAAGCCATTGTTTAGCAATTCAAGAATGCTTTCGACGTTTCCGATGGTAATTTCACCATCATACGCCAAACGAATGCGATCCATGCCGTGCATGCTCATCAAATTCGTGAGCGTAATTTCGTCGATTTTTGAGTTTGTATAAATAGACATGTTACTCAGGTATTTTGATGCCAACAATCGTCATGTCATCATAACTTTTGGCACCGGAGAGAAAAGAGTTTATTTCATTTTCGAGTTGCACTTGGTATTGCTCACCACTATCAGACTTGCATTGCAGCAACAAGTTGTGAGCATTCGTGATCCCCATTCGCTGATGTTGGTTGTTGATCAGGTTTTTGTATCCATCTGAATACATCACCAACCAATCGCCAGCATGCAGGTCGATTTCGTAGCAGAACGGACGTTCTTGGTTTTTATAGGAGCCGATGCTAAAACGTTGAGATTTATAGGTCTCACATTTTCCGTTCACCACTATCAGGTCAGTATTTGAACCAGAGAACCAGGCCTTTTTCTTCGACTTGTCTAGCACCACTACACCAACTTCACAGGTAAATTGGTCGAGTCCGTCAAGATGAGAAAGATGAGATTTTATCCGGTCATCCAGTTCAACGATAAAAGCATCTGGCGATAGGCCCAATGGCTCAATTTGTTCGATGAACTCTTCATAAAGCGTAGACAGCAATGTTCCTGCAACGCCGTGTCCGACGCAGTCGCCAAGAATCATCGTTTTAACATCCTTTGAACGCTCGTTGTACCAAATGTAGTCGCCAGAAAGGGTTTGCATTGGTTTGTCGATATGGAAAACCTCACCAAAGATCTCTGGCAAAGGCTTTTTATATACCTTCAAAACATCCCGGATATGTTCAGCCGTTGAAAGGTTTAATCGAAGCTGTTTCAGTATTTCGTCGTTTTCATCTTTTGCCAATTGCAATTCGTTCGCTTGTTTTTGAATGAGGTGTCGAGCGGCTGTGTTTTCAATAATTGCCTTTTGGAGCAATAGAAAATTCGGAGCAAAGAAGTAGAAATGGGTAAATACCAGAAGTGAAATAATGACCAACACCAACACTCCGCACGAAACAGAAACAAACATTTGGTTTTCCTTGTGTTGTTTGTAGAAATCCACATGAAAAGCCGACATATTAGCCAGTGCAGCATTGTAATCGACCCCCGTGAATGAGGTTGCCTCCAAGCTTTGTGCATAAAGCAAATCGAGTTCAGTTTTTATTTCAGGATATGCGTTGAGGTTGTATAAGCTACTGATGCGTTTGTATTCGTGTTGCATTTGCTCGGGTGCGTCTACCGAAGAATCACCCAGAATACCATACATCGATTGCACCTCTCTAAAAAGGTTCAATTTGTTGGTGTCGTGGTAGCAATTGTTCATTACCAAAAACAACCCACCAACGATCATGGTACCTACCACAAAGAACAAAGAGACATACGTTATACGCAGTTTTCTGAGAGTGAACTTGTGCGATGCATTGTAGTAATTATCTCTCAAGTTTCGTTCTAGCTCAGAAAGAGTTGCTAAGTATTCGATTTGATTTTTCGTGAAAACACCTATCACAGCGAATACAGCACCCAAAACGAGCGGGGCAGAATCGATGATAAAAAAGAGTGAGTTGTTTTGATGAAGTAGTTTGATGTTTTGCAGACTCCAAGTCATGTCTTGCTCACGAATTGTCATGAACAAAGCCAGAATTGGAAACAATGCACCAAAGCATGCCCCAAAGAGGGCATAGAACCAAACAGACTTAGAAAAAGAAGTCATGTTCTGAAATTAATTCGATGACGAAAGAGAAACGAACTGAAAAGGAATACCAGTCGCATGCGAAATGTCTTCACCCCATTCTCGTGTTTCTTCATCTTCAGCATCAAAATGCCAATAGATGGTATTGTTACCTTGCTGATTCCCTATAACTTGGGCAATGTTCATCAAGCATTTCCCACTTGCTGTGTTGAAACATTGGAGAGATACATGCATTGATATGCCCTTGTTGGTTTCCGATATAAACTCATCGATAAGTTTCAATACGGGATCAAAAATTGTCTGAGGCTTCTCACTGAATGACCAACCTTCAATGCGTAATTCACACTGGTCGGGGTCGAATGTGATTTTAGGTAGTGTTTTTGAACCTTGTGATATTGTAGTCTTCATGGCGATCAGGATTGTGTCTTGATACGTTTGTTGTCACTAAAAAGTTCCGACTGAAATATGATTTTGTATATTACCATCAAAATCAGCCCCATGAAAAAGTTAATTCTACTTGTTTTCTTCGCACCTCTGTTTTCACATGCTCAATTGGAATTGAGAGAGCCAGGTACACCTGAAGAAATGGTAAGCGAGTTTTTGCTCGGCAATGGAATTCTTGTGAGCAATGTTGTTTTTTCAGGATTTGATGGACAGCGAACAGCGTTTGCCGGTGGCGAGTTCATGGGGTTAGACAGCGGAATCGTTTTGAGTTCAGCTATCGCGGAGAATGTTATTTCGGGCGGTGGTAATGAAGTTCCTTTCGGATCAGGAGTTTATGAAGATATTGATTTATTATCGGTAGCACAGTCGGTTCCCGCTTTAATTGGTCAGGGCTTTACTGTGAGTGCGGTAAATGATATTGCAGCTCTTGATTTTGATTTCATTCCATTTGGCGACAATCTTTCATTCTCCTACTCATTTGGGTCAGATGAATATCTTACTTGGATAAACTCCCCATTTAATGATGTATTCGGCTTTTTTGTGAGCGGACCAGGTATCAGCGGACCCTATTCAAATGGAGCGATAAATGTTGCCGTTGTCCCTGATTCAGATCCAGCCTTGCCCATCACTGTAAGTTCTGTGAATCCAAACATTAACTCAGAATTGTACATCAACAATCCACTCAACCAGAATATCTTCATTAACGGTTACACTACAGTATTGACAGCAGAATTAAATGGGTTGCAAATCGGTGAGACGTACCATATTCGACTGGCTATTGCCGACGGTTCAGATTCAGCTTTAGAATCTGTTGTTTTGCTCAAGGCAGGTTCTTTTACTTCTGTCATTCCTGTCGCCCCAGGAGGACCGGGCGATTTCAATGGTGATGGCTACGCCGATGTAAGTGATTTATTGATTTTGATTGCTGACTATGGGTGCGAGGCTTCATGCACCGCCGACATCAATGGCGATGGCATTACCAATGTGTTGGATATCCTTGCGTTTTTGCAACTTTTCGAATAGTCTTTTCTAAATTTTCTGAACGATTCGGTCATTACTTTGTTAATTTTCCAAGCGACAATCGCACATGAGTAGTGTTCCATCATCCGAGTTTGAGTTCAATGTCCACTGGCTGCCCGGTATGGGCGCCGACCGCCGTTTATTCTCCAAAATCAAAGTAGAAAAGGTTACTCACCACTACCACGAATGGCGTCATCTGCCCCAGGCTAAAACGTTATCTGACTATGCTTCATGGCTCGCTGAGAACATTGAAACAGAGAGGAACATTTACATCGGCAGTTCAATGGGAGGGATGATGGCAACTGAGTTGATGCGCGTAAAACCTGCTGATCATTTGATACTGCTCTCTGCGCCAACAGGCCGACATGAATTTCCTGCTTTGTTGAAGAATTTATCGGCCATACGCATCGGACAATGGTTTTCTCCCCGTCAGATGCATGCACTGAATAGAATGGCCAATACCTTTATGGGGTTCAAGAATGAAGAAGATAAAGCGCTTTTTTTTGAAATGCTCGAAGGGTATGGGCCTGATTTCTTGCACTTTGCGGTTAATGCTATTTTGGATTGGAAGCCAAAGGAATTCAACTACCCTTATGTGCAGATTGTTGGTGGAGATGATAAACTCTTCAAAAGTCAGAAAATGGCACAGCCAATTGTCTTGCCAGGTGCCGGACATTTCATGACTTGGGAGAAGCCAGAAGAATTGAGTGCATTGATTCAAAGCGAAATTGATCATCTAATTGAAACCAAGCGGTCTTTTGTTCGTTGAAGAACAAAAAAGATCCTTATGCGCGCAGTTTTACTGTGTTTCCTTTTTATGCCCTTCTTTGCCGATGCACAAGAGAATTTTGTCTTGCTTGCACGCGGTGAATCAATATTTACAGAGGATATTACTTACCGAACAGAAATCCTTAAAGAGACAGGTTTTAAAACCGATGTTGGGTTTTTCTGCACCAATGAGATAGCCGCTATAAAAAATCAGAATGGATATTTTATCAATGTTTCTGATCTGAAGAAAGGGGAGGAGCATTGGGCCTTTCGATTCCAAAAAACGCCCATTTCACTTTTCGAAGAGGTCGACATGAACGTTTATGGAACCACACTGCCAGGTTTTAATAAATCACGTAAACCTCAAAAGGGTATGGCCTCTGGTCAGAGAATCGATTTCTATAGCAATGAAGAAGGAATAGCCAAACGCGTTAATTACTCCAATCTACGTCTTGATTTGTCTAGCAATGCTGAGTCGCTTGGGCATTTGAAGCGTTCGCGGACGTATCAGTGGTGTCAGGTCGGACTTCAATTATCAGGCGCAGGGTTGTTTACAAGTGGCTTTGTCGGACTCGGCGAAACGGCATTTCGATTCACACCGGCCATGTTATTGGGGGTGTTGATGGGAGGTGGCAGTTTCTTATTGGTGGAGCCTATTCGCGACGCGCGTTGGATGGCCATCGACGTCTACAACAAATCCGCTACTTCGCTTTAAACTGAGCAATCGCATTGCGCGTAAAATCGCTCAGTACCAGTTTTCCACTCATTCCTGCTCTTTCAGTCAAGAGAGTGTCCCAATGGTCTGTTCCATGCCAGAAGATTTTCTTGAGCATCAACATCGCTTCAGGGTTAGATGTTGCCAAGCGATTCGCTAATTTGGTCACTGCCTCATCCAATTCTTCGGTATTGTTGAATACCTCGGCGTACAAGCCGCGCTGTGCAGCCCATTCAGCACTTCTCCATGACGTTGCATCGATTGCCAATTGACTCATGGCGCTGGTGCCAATTTTTCTTTCCACCGCTGGGCCAACAACGAAAGGACCGATACCGACAGCCAACTCACTGAGTTTAACAGCCGCATTGGAATTTGCCAAGCAATAATCGACAGCAGAAGCTAGTCCGACACCGCCACCCACAGCTTTTCCATGTACACGTCCGATGATCAATTTCGGACATTTTCTGGCGGCATTGATCACATTCGCAAAACCAGAAAAGAATTTCTGTCCTGTTGGTTCATCGTCAATGCTCACCAACTCATCAAAGCTAGCACCTGCACAAAAGGCTTTCTCGCCGGCAGATTGCAAGACGATTACTTTAACATCATTGTTATTACCAGCTGCATGTATTGCATCGGCTATGCCTGCTAACAATGTTCCTGGCAATGAATTGCTTTGTGGGTGGAAAAACTCAATAGTCGCAATAGCGCTATCAATCTTGGTTGTTACGTATCCTTCGGTCATGATATAAAAAAAAGGCCCTCATTTGGAGGGCCTAAGATATTAACGGTTTTTCAATTCTACGTAATCCCGTGCTGTTGCACCGGTATAAATTTGACGTGGACGACCGATAGGGTCACCTGCTTCGATCATTTCTTTCCATTGAGCTATCCATCCCGGCAGACGTCCGATAGCGAACATCACTGTGAACATATCGGTAGGAATGCCGAGCGCACGGTAGATGATACCGCTGTAGAAATCTACGTTCGGGTATAAACCACGCTCAATGAAGTATGGATCTTTCAAAGCAACTTCTTCAAGTTGTTTAGCGATATCAAGCACTGGATCATCGACACCAAGCTTCACCAATACATCGTCGGCAGCTTTTTTGATGATTTTCGCACGAGGGTCAAAGTTCTTGTACACACGGTGTCCGAAGCCCATCAAACGGAAAGAATCAGTTTTGTCTTTCGCTTTGTCAACCCATTTCTGCAAACCACCGCCATCAGCTTTGATGGTTTCAAGCATTTCGATTACTTCTTGGTTCGCACCACCGTGAAGTGGACCCCAAAGGGCGGCGATACCAGCAGAAACAGACGAGTACAGGTTGGCTTGCGAAGAACCAACGATGCGTACTGTTGAAGCAGAGCAGTTTTGTTCGTGGTCGGCGTGTAGGATAAGTAGTTTGTTTAGAGCATCTTCAACTACAGGATCTACTTCATAGTCGTTCGAAGGCAACGCATACATCATATGCAAGAAGTTCGAAGTATACGACAACTTGTTATTTGGGTAGTTGATAGGATGTCCCTGAGAGTTTTTAAACGCTTGTGCAGCCAAAGTAGGCATCTTCGCGATCAAGCGGTGTATTGTTTTCTCGATGTCTTTGTACGGACGATTCGGGTTTTGCGACTCTGGATAGAACGTAGAAAGGCTAGAAATCATCGACGACAAGATACCCATTGGGTGAGCTCCGGTAGGAAACGCTTCGAAGAAACGGCGCATATCTTCATGCACAAGGGTGTGCATGGTGATGCTTTTGGTAAACCATTCCAGTTGCTCAACATTCGGCAATTCACCGTAGATCAGCAAATAAGACACCTCAAGGAAGCTCGCTTTTTCAGCAAGTTGTTCGATTGGGTATCCACGGTAGTGCAGAATACCTTTTTCACCATCCAGAAAAGTGATGGAGCTTTTGGTTGATCCAGTGTTTTTGTAACCAGAATCTAATGTGATGTAACCAGATTTAGCTCTGAGGCTTGAAATGTCGATGGCTTTTTCTCCTTCGGTTCCTTCAAAAACCGGGAGTTCGTACTCAATGCCATCCAAGATAATCCGCGCGATTTCGCTCATTGGGATGCTTGTTTTTTTATTGGGTGAATCGGTGTGCAATATAGCAAGAATTCATACTGAACTTTATACTAAACGCACGTTAAAAAGTTTCAAAAAAAAAGGCTCAAAAGAGAGCCTTTTCGAAGTTATAACAGATTATTTGAACTCAGGTTTAAAAGCAGCTTGATAAGCTTCCCATTCTGGCTGAGTTTTCACTGTTTGATATTTGTTTGAAGCGAAGAACTTAAGGTAAAGTTCTATTTGCTGAGGTGTTTGATAACCTTTGATAGGGGCAATCATATTCAAATCTTCGTCGAGGTAAACAAGCGTCGGATAGGCGCTAACCTTGAGAGCACGGGCAAAGTCATGAACGCCATTTCTGCCCGTTGCAGCAGGGTTGTAGCTTGAGTTTTTGTACACAGTACCTTTAAAGGTTACATCTTTCGCCGATTCAGCATCGAACTTAACAGCGTAAAAATTTTTGTTGACGTAGCCAATGACATCTGGATTGGTGAAGGTATTCTTCATCATCATTTTACACGGGCCACACCATTGTGTGTAAACGTCAATCATAATTTTCTTTGGCGATTTCTTTTGAGCCGCAACTGCTTCTTCAATAGTCATCCAGTTTATTTCAGCTGTTTGCGCAAATGTCGCGACAGATAAAAGCATGCTAAAAGCGATGAAAAGATGTTTCATTGATCTAATTTTTTTTCGAGTATACGGACAAATCAAAAAATGTTCCGTTTTCAAAGATGCAAAAAAAAGAGCACCTAAAAGGGTGCTCTTTTCATGAAAGATGTTAAGCGATGTTATACGACACCGTGCATAAGCTTGTTGAGGGGTTTACTGAGGATGACGATCAGCACAGAAAAGCCTATCAATACAAACCCGAGATTTGAGAATACAGAGGTGTATTTATCCAATCCTTCAGCGAGTGTGAGCGCAACACCATCGTCTCCATGTCCACCCGTTAATGTGGCAATACCTCCTGCCACATAGTTGGCAATCGCGAAGCTCAAAAACCATCCACCCATAGCCGTTCCAGCCATGCTCTTCGGTGAAAGTTTGGTCACCATTGATAGTCCAATAGGAGAGAGGAATAATTCACCCGTGGTATGCAACAAGTAAAGGAATACCAAAGTCAAAAGTGGAACCATGTATTCAGTCGCCATTTGAGCACCGATAATGGTTACCAAGAATCCCAATCCCAGTTGGAAGATACCCAAAGCAAATTTGATTGGAATGCTCGGGTTTTTGCCCATCTTATCCAATTTCACCCACATAACTGAAAATATAGTTCCAAATATGATGATGAATAGCGGATTGAAAAACTGTGTCATACTAGCAGGCATGGTCCATCCGAGGATGTCACGACTTACATTGCGATCTGCGAAAAGGGTAAGAGAAGTACCCGCTTGTTCGAAACATGCCCAGAAAACAACATTTATTACCATGAAGATAACCAATGCAATCATGCGGTCGCGCCATACTTTGCCTTCCTTAGCACCAGCGCGAATCAAGCTGAACGCAACATAGAAGAACAACGAACAAAGCAAGATCATCATCAATGGGAAGTTGAACTCCGAAGGATTATCAACCAAGCCTGCGAAAGGCGTTCCTTCAAGATTCATTACAAAAGTGTTCTTTGAAATCAAGAGGTAACACACTGGAATCAAAAGAATTGAGCCAATTGTGATAAGGTGAATCATGTTCAATGGTCCAGCTACTTTCTTCAATCCTTCTTCACGGAAATCCAATCCAGGAGCGGCAGCATAATTTTTTCTTCCAGACCAAAAAATCAAAGCACCAGCCATCATGCCGATACCAGCCAATCCGAAGCCTTTATCAAATCCGTAAGTCTCTCCAACATAAGCTACCACCGATGTAGCCAAAGCCGCACCAACGTTGATGCCGATGTAGAAGATGGTAAATCCTGAGTCACGACGTCCATCACCATCACCATACAATTTCCCAACAATGGTTGAGATGTTTGCCTTGAAATAACCATTTCCAACGATGATAGCTCCCATTCCGATAAGTAGCCATGATTCGTCGCCACCAAGGATCATGAACTCTCCAATAGACATAAGCACAGCACCCAAAAGAATCGCGTAGCGATATCCCAAAAATTTGTCTGCCATACGTCCACCTAAAACCGGTGCAGCATATACAAGCGCAGTGTACGCTCCATACATCAAGCTTGCTTCAGCATCTCCTTTTAGTAGCGACTTTACCAAATACAATGTAAGCAACGTGCGCATTCCATAATAGCAGAAGCGCTCCCACATTTCGGAAAAGAATAGGGTACTTAATCCCTGAGGGTGTCCCTTGAAAATAACGTCATTTTGGCTCATAGTACAGGTTTGAGTATTGATTTGGCGTAAATATAACAATAATTAAATGTGCCCAACCTCGAGGTTTAGACAAGCTGAACGATTGGTTTTAAAGGTTTTCTTGAACGAAGTCGAGCATCATATTGAACAGGTGCAAACGGGTGTTTCCTCCGTAAATGCCGTGATTCTTGTTTGGGTAAATGAACAAGTCAAACTTTTTGTTGGCTTTCACCAAGGCGTCAACCATTTCCATGCTGTTTTGATAGTGTACGTTATCGTCGGCGCTGCCATGAACGAGTAAATATTTACCAGTAAGTAAGTTAACATGGTTGATTGGTGAGTTGTCGTCATACCCGTCCGCGTTTTCTTGCGGGGTGCGCATAAACCGTTCGGTATAAATGCTATCGTAGTAGCGCCAGTTTGTTACTGGAGCCACAGCGATCCCCATTTTGTAATATTCAGCACCTTTGGTCATACAGAGTGATGTCATATAACCGCCGTAGCTCCAGCCTTGAATCCCTATGCGATTGGCATCAACATAGGTCTGCTTTCCGAGATGCTTGGCCAGGTCAATAAAGTCTTCGGTCTCTAGTTTGCCCAGTTGCTGGTAGGTAGAATGCTTAAAGTCTCGTCCTCGGTACAAGGTGCCGCGCGGGTCGCAACTCACTACCATGTATCCTTTTTCTGCCAACATCTGATGCCATAGGTAGTCTCTACCTCCCCAAGCGTCAGTCACGGTGTTGTGTCCAGGTCCGCCGTAAATGTTCACATAAACAGGATATTTCTTGGTCGCGTCGAAGTTCACTGGCTTAATCATCCAACAGTTTAATTCAACACCTGCTGAATTGGTGAACGTGAAGAACTCTTTTTTGCTGGTGGCATATCCGGCAAGGGTTTCTTTCATCGCTTTGTTGTCTTTCAACATCCGAATCTCTTTCCCTTTGCTGTTGTGCAGGGTGATATAATACGGCGTGTTCGCATCGCTGTGGTAGTTGATATAATAGTCGAAGGTCGAACTAAACGCGGCAGAATTGGTGCCTTTTCGCTCACTCAATTGTTTACCGCCTTTCTTAGTGATGCTCTGTGAATACACGTGCTGCTCCATTGCTGAAACTTCTGAACTCGAGTAGAAAATGGTTTTTGTGGCTTCACTATATCCATAAAAATCAATCACATCCCAGTTTCCACTGGTAATCTGTCGAACGACGTTGCCTTCTGTATCGAATTGGTAAATGTGGTTGTAGCCATCGCGCTCTGAATTCCATAAAAAGGTCTTGCCATCGGCAAGGAAGATGAGGTTGTCGTTGATATCGATGTAAGTGCTCGCTGTTTCGCTGAACACGGTGCGCGTAGCGATTTCAAACGGACCATTGTCCCTCAAATTGGTGAATAGGAATTCGAGGTTATTTTGATGGCGATTCATGCGCATAATGCACAATTCGTCGTTGTTTTTTGTCCATTTTACGCGCGGAAAATAAATGTCTGTCTCGTTTCCGGTATTCACCATCCGCGAAGCGTTATTTGTAACATCGTATACATATATATTAACCGTACTGTTCGTTTCTCCCGCTTTTGGATATTTAAATGTGTACTGGTCAGGGTACAAATCGCCGTACATCGCCATTTGAAATTGCTTTACATCTGTTTCGTCGAACTTGTAATACGCAATACGATCTCCTTTTGGCGACCAGTAGAATCCGCGATCAAAGCCAAATTCCTCTTCATAAACCCAATCGGTAGCGCCATTGATGATTTTGTTATCTACACCGTCAGAAGTCACTTTCACTTCGGTACGGTACTTCAAATCAGCAATGAATAGGTTGTTTTTGCGCACGAAAGCCACTTTTTCTCCATCGGGAGAGAAGGTCGCCAAGCGCTGCTTACCCTTTTCGGCATCTGCCAAAGGAAAGGCTTTCGCTTTTTCAATGTTGTAAACGTAGTACTGCGCGCGCGAGCTATGGCGGTAAATCGATTCTGTGTCGGTAGAAATCAACAATTTCGTTTCATCAGCGCTAAACTCATAGTCGTCGATGCTCGTTTCACTTTTGCCAAAAATCGACTTCGATGATGCGATGACACCCACTTTTGCGCCTGTGCTATAGGCGTATTTCACGATTTCACTTCCGTTGTCTTCGCTGTATTCCAGACTGGTATAGTGCACTCCATCGTTCATCGACCTGAGTCCACTCACATATTCGGTTCTAAATTCGCCTGAATACCAAATAAGGTCATTGGTCAGTTCTTTCTTTTGAGCATGGGTCGCAATAACGAAGAATATTGCGGTTAGTAGTAGAAATGATTTCTTCATGTGCACTTACAATTTATCTTTGAACAGGAGTTCGAATATAGGGATTCCCATTCGCGAATTAAAGATATTCGATTCATGTACCAAACTTTAGAAGAAACACACTTGCGGTTTTTTTCCTCCATAGTTGGCGGGAATCACTGCTTTGCAGACCAAGAAAGATGCCGTGAATATGGTCACGATGAGACTGAAGATTTGGTTTTTCCTCCTCAAGTGGTTTTGCGTCCTGGCAACGCCTGGGATGTTGGAGCAATCCTGAAATATTGCTCTGAGCATTCCATTCCAGTTACTCCGTTGGGTGCTCGCACAGGTTTGAGTGGGGGTGCTCTTAGCTTGCAAGGCGGCGTTGGATTGTCGATGGAACGTTTCAATACCATCGTTGAGATCGATGAAAACAACATGCAGGTTATCGTTGAACCTGCTGTTATTGTCCAAGAACTTCAAGAAGCGGTTGCCGCGAAGGGATTGTACTATGCACCCGACCCTGCCAGCCGGGGCACGTGTTGGATAGGTGGAAATCTTGCAGAAAATTCGGGTGGCCCGCGTGCAGTTAAATATGGTGTTACGAAAGATTGGGTGTTGAATTTAGAGGTGGTGCTGCCAAATGGAGAAATCATGCAGACGGGAGCCAACACGCTTAAAAACTCTACGGGATACAATTTGACGCAGCTTTTCGTCGGCAGCGAAGGTACGCTGGGTGTGATAACGAAGGCCACTCTAAAGCTCATTCCGCTGCCTACCAAGAATTTGCTAATGCTCATTCCGTTTGATTCAGCAATCAATGCCTGCGCTGCTGTGGCTGCAATCTTTAAAGCTGGTGTAACACCTAGCGCTATGGAATTCATGGAGCGCGATGCCATAGAATTGGCGATGAAGTTCACAGGGTCAAATAGCATTGAACTCAACAGCAATACCCAAGCGCATCTGCTTGTTGAGGTCGATGGGAATTTGGAAGAACCGCTGATGAATGATTGCGAACGTATCATGTCGGTAGTCGAAGTCCACGGTGCTGGCGAGATTCTTTTCGCCGACAGCCAAGCGCAAAAAGACGCTCTTTGGTTTTTACGCCGCAGGGTAGGTGAAGCCGTTAAGGCTGCAAGTGTTTATAAGGAAGAAGACACTGTCGTTCCACGCTTTCGATTGCCTGAATTGCTAGCTGGAGTGAAGGAAATCGGCGGCAAGTATGGGTTTCGGTCGGTGTGTTACGGACATGCTGGCGATGGGAATTTGCACGTCAATATTTTAAAGGGTGAACTCGATGAAAAAGTTTGGAACGATTCATTGCCGATTGCGATAAAGGAGATTTTTGAGTTAACTGTAGGGTTGGGGGGGACATTAAGTGGCGAGCATGGAATAGGACATGTGCAGAAAAACTACATGGATATCGCCTTTACCGAAAGTACCCTTCAATTGATGTGGGGTTTGAAGAAAGTATTTGATCCACAGCTCATTATGAATCCTGGGAAGGTGTTCCCCGATCGGTATTGGACAAAAAGTGAATGCTAAGCACCCGGTGAATTGGCGACATATTGTCGATTTCTATTAGCTTTACCCCCGAAACGAATCTAAAACATCTACGATGTCAAATCAACTATTGAAAGGAAAGAAAGGGATCATCTTCGGAGCCCTCAACGATATGTCGATCGCTTGGAAAGTTGCCGAGGTGGCTCATGCCCAAGGTGCTGAGATCGTATTGACCAACGCTCCAATCGCTATGCGTATGGGAGAGATCAATAATCTATCAGCCGCAATTGGCAACGCTCCTGTCATTCCTGCTGACGCCACGAGTGTTGAAGATTTAGAGAACTTGTTCGACAAAGCCATCGAGCATTTTGGAGGCAAGATCGATTTCGTTTTGCACTCTATTGGTATGTCGCCAAACGTGCGTAAAAACCGCCACTATACCGACTTGAAGTACGAATGGTACCATCAAACGTTGGATGTTAGCGCGATGTCGCTGCACAAAACTTTGCACGTTGCCATGGAGAAAGACGCGTTGAATGAATGGGGTTCTGTGGTTGCTTTGACCTACATCGCTGCGCAGCGTATTTTCCCAGATTACAACGACATGGCCGATGCCAAATCATTGCTTGAAAGCATCACCCGCAGCTTCGGCTATCATTACGGCACAGCGAAGAAGGTGCGTGTAAACACCATTTCTCAATCGCCAACAGTTACAACGGCAGGAAGTGGAGTGAAAGGTTTCGATGAATTCATTTCATTCTCTGAGCAAATGAGTCCGCTTGGCAATGCCGATGCTGAGTCATGCGCCAACTACTGCGTGGCTATGTTCTCTGACCTCACGCGCTACGTAACCATGCAGAACCTTTTCCACGATGGAGGATTCTCAAATACAGGGGTTACCCAAAGTGTGATTGATAAGTTCGGTACCGAGAACTAATCTCAGATTACGAAGTTTTGTTTGAAAGCATCGGCTAGCAATGCTACCGATGTAGCAACGTCTATGGGCGATAATCCTGCCGGTGGGCCGTACGGTGTTGTATTTACGTCGATGATATAAAAACGTCCGTCGTTGTTGTCTTTGAGGATGTCTAACTCGCAAAAGTCGACTTCCATTTTCTGACAGAACTTGAGGATATTGGCTTGTTCCAAGGTTGAGAAAACCGAAAGCGGGTCGAGCAGTCGGCTGAGCACCACTTCGTTTGTGAAGCGTACATCCCATTTTTTGTATTTCGCATATACAACAGCTATTTGACTACCGATAACAGCCACGCGGTAGTCGAGGGCGAAGCCTTCTTCTGTTTTGTTGTCGATAATGCGTTGATAGACAGCTCCTTCTTTTAAGTATTGCAGCGGACAATCGACATACCTGCCGTCGTGCATCGCATTGGCATCACTTTTTTCTACTGCGGTGCCCTGAAAAGTGTGGGGGTCGACGAACGTGTTGAAGCCAAATACTTCTTGGAGAACGGCGTCTACCTTGCGTTTAGATATGTTCGTGCAGCGTGCATTCAGCACTTTACCCAACGATGAAATTTCGTTGTTTGTAATCTGCGATTTTTCGGTTGCATCTTCAAAAAAAAGGTAAACAGCAGCTCCTGAAAGCGGCTTGTTTGTCAGCCGCATCTTGAGCTGTCGTGCGATCTTGTAAATCGTTGTTTTCTTGCTCGGGTAATCGGGCCACGCAACGATAACGGGAAGTTTGCCTTTGTTCGCTATGCGCGAAGCGAGGTCGGCAGCAAAGGAGCGGACATCTTTTACCAAACGCTCAGGAAAAGGCATGCCTTGGCGGTATTTATTCCTAAACCCTCTCTTGTGCTTCATATCGATTTGAGTTTGGCGATTTCAGATTTGCGACCAATGGCAACGGTGATGTAATCTTTATCCATGCGAGCGGCACGCGCAGGAGAGTATTCACGGCCGTAAAAAATGATTTGCAGGTGTAGCTTGTTCCATTTTTCACGAGGAAACAAGGCCTTGGCATCTTTTTCAGTGACGTCGACGTTTTTTCCGGAAGTCAGCCCCCAGCGGTACATCAAGCGGTGAATATGCGTGTCTACCGGAAATGCAGGCACTCCGAACGCTTGCGACATGACAACACTGGCCGTTTTATGTCCGACACCGGGCAGTGCCTCCAGCGCTTCAAATGTATTCGGAACTTGTCCGTCATGCAACTCAAGCAGCATTTCCGATAAACGGTGAATAGCCTTTGATTTGGCGGGAGACAACCCACAAGGACGAATGATCTCACGGATTTCGTCGACGGTAAGTAGCACCATCTCTTGAGGCGTACGCGCCCTTTCCCAAAGCAGTGGAGTGATTTTATTCACCCGTTCATCGGTGCATTGAGCTGAAAGCAATACCGATATCAATAGCGAGTAAGCGTCGAAATGATCAAGTGGTATGGGCGTTTCAGGGTACAAACGCTCCAGTTCCGTCATGATGTATGTGGCCTTTTCTTTTTTCGTCATTCTCAATTCGTAATCACCTCAGCCGGTTTTTGGCGAGTTAACATCATCCGATGTTGTCGGCCATTGATTTTTAAAGCAACCTCATTCACTTGTTCATCAAAGAGTTCGAAGAGAGCGGTGTTTTTAATCTCCAAAATGTTAGTAGGAGGGATGTTGTTGATTTCTGCATAACACCACGTGATGTCAGATTCAACCTGCTTTCCCAAATACCTCCATTGTATATTTTCGTTGTTGATGCGGATAAAGAAGTGCTTTCTGATGTAGTCTTCTACTTCAGAGTCAAAACTGGGATCATACGGATCATCCGCGAAGCGCACCTTTTCATCTTCTGCCGACAGCGCACGTTCTAGGTCATCTGTAAAAAAGCGTATCGTGATTTCATACCTGTTCATCAACGCATTTTGCTCAATGGTGGTTCGCGAGAAGTAAAACTTATGCTCCCCAAACCCAACCGCGGCAGCTGCCACAGCGATTACGAATGTCAATTTGAGAATCAATTTCGTGTACATAATACAAAAGTAAGGCTATCGCCGACTCAAACAACACCATTCCGACCACAACATGTATCTTTGGCGAAATCGAAAACGCGTGGATCAGACATTGATTAATCGAGCCAAAGGACTCATACATGAAGCCAACAACATTGTTATAACGGCGCACAAATCACCGGATGGCGATGCAGTAGGCTCTGTTTGGGGACTCTGTCTGTATTTACGGAAGCTCGGAAAACAGGCCATCGTGGTATTGCCAGATCCGGCGGCTGAGTTCTTAGATTGGATTCCCGGTTCAAAAGAAACCCTGTTTTTTAATAAGTCTTCAGAAGTTTGTGAAAAGGCCCTTCGGGATGCCGATTTATGGTTTGCCCTCGACTACAATACGCGTTCTCGCACAGGGACAGACATGGCGGCCGTTCTGAATACATTGGAGGCGCCGTGTGTTATGATTGATCACCACCATCAGCCAGAAACATTTCCGACAGTCCTTTTTTCCGATACCACCATGTGCTCCACTGCCCAAATGGTTTACATGTTCATTGAGGCCATGGGCGATGCCGACAAAATAGATGAGAACATTGGTGCCTGTTTGTACTGCGGCATCATGACCGATACAGGGAGTTTTCGCTTTCCTTCCGTTACCCCAAAAACGCACGAAATCGTCGCAGAGTTGATTCGAAAAGGCGTTGATCATGCACAGATTCACCGCAATGTGTACGATACCAATTTGCTTGATCGACTGCGACTGGTAGGGTATGCTTTGAGCGAAAAACTAATGGTTTTTGAAACGTATCATACAGCCATCATCAGTCTCACCAAAGACGAACTTTCACGATTTAGTTATCGGCCTGGAGATACAGAAGGACTTGTGAATCAAGCGCTTTCTATCAAAGGGGTGAATTTCGCGGTTTTCGTTCGTGAAGGGAACAATGAGGTAAAGCTATCATTCCGGTCGCAGGGTAGCTTCGATGTCAATACTTTTGCGCGAGCGCATTTCAGTGGCGGCGGACATTTCAATGCGGCAGGCGGAATGAGTGTCGAAAGCATTGACTTCGTTTTGCAGAAATTGCAAGATTTACTTCCTGAATACCAAGAACAGCTAACATACACCTTATGAGAAATTTCTTGATTCTTTTATCGCTATTGGCCCTCCAAGCTTCTGGATGTCATGACGAAAAAAGGCAGCAGGTGCATGTCAGTCAAGCCGAAATACAAGAAGACCTTATTGCCTACAATCGGAAGAAAGTTGAACGTGAAAATGCCACCATTGAGCACTACAACGATTCACTCAATTTGGGTATGAAAAAATCTCCAACCGGTTTGCGATACCTGATTGATCACACCGGAAAAGGCGACTCCATTTCCTTTGGATCAAAGATTGAAGTTAACTACTCTATCTATTTATTAGACAGCACATTATGTTACTCCAGTGATCTTACTGGGACGCGTATGTTTAGCGTTGAAGAGAGTGATGAAATGCCCGGTATGCACGAGTTGGTTCAGCGCATGCGGGTGGGTGATAAGGCGCGTGGGATATTACCATCACGACTCGGCTATGGGTTTACTGGCGACATAGAACGCATACCTCAAGATGCGGTTTTATTGATCGACGTGCATGTGGTTCGTGGGTTATGAGAAAGCTACTTTTATTCGCTTTACTGCTCAGCGCGTGCACTCATTTTCCAGAAGGATTTGAAGATCAGGGAGAGGGGATTGGAAAGAAATTACTCGCTTTTGGAGAAGGGGAGGTAGCGGTTGGGAATTCGACCTTTGCACTGGTTGTAACATCCGCTTCGCGGGATGGAAAAAACGACGATTATTGGACGATGTCTGAAATATTTCCGCTTGATCAACCCTTTCAACAAGGCAGCTTTGAGGCTAGGATGTTGAAATCAACGGTTGCAGGAGATAGCATCCAATGGATAATGCCATACAGCGCGTTCAAAAGCAGCATTTTCAATGAGTACGAGGTCGACGGATATCGCATTTCAGACACCGCTACAATACATGTTATGACCTCGATTCGACAGGTCATGGATTCTCAGACGTATTTTGAGAGTCGAGAAAAGGCCATCCGCGAGCGAAGAATGGAGGAACAGCAATACTTAGATAAAGAATTTGAACGTCGCGGCATCACCGCGGATGTGAAAGAATATCTCGGAACATGGCAGCGCGAGTTAAAAGCTGGCGATGGAATTCCGGTAGTCGCCGGGATGGATCTGGTGCTTGGTTTTCACGGTTATTTCTTGAACGATAGTTTATTTGATGCTGCAACAGACAGTGCAAGTTGGATTTATTTCCAATACGGTAAGCCCGATCAAGTGATCCGAGGTTTGGAGATAGGTGTGAGCAATATGCGCATAGGAGGGAAGAAAGAGATTTGGTTGACATCTGATCTTGCCTTTGGAGAGCGCGGCAGTGGAAAGGGCATTGTGCCTCCCAACACCCCCGTGCGCTTTGAAATCGAACTTTTAGATCCTGAAAAGGTTATTTTAAAACGCTCAATATCCCATGATTGAGGTATGGTTCAATTGTTCATTCTGCCTTTTCTTTGTCATATAAACACTACAAATTTTGAAAAGATCTCTGCTCATCGTCCTTGCGCTGGTTGCCGCCTTTATTGGTTTCAACTTCGTTACCGTATTCAACTTGAAATCGAAGATTGGCGATACTACTTTGCAGCTAGATTCGGCCCTTTACAGAGTGCAAGAATTGGAGCGATCCTATGAGTTAGCAGAAGGCATGCATTACTTGCAAATCTATATGAACAAGCTTTGGTTTGCGGGCATCGAAGAGAACGAAGAACTCACCAAATTTTATCTTCATGAGCTAGAGGAGTTCATGGAAGATATCGTCAGCAGAAACGTAGTAAGCCGTGGCAAGAATGTAAGTGAGCTGATGCAATCGATGGCGCTGCCGCAGATCGAGTTGCTCGAAAATCAGTTGGAGAAGAAAGATAAGATAGCGTTTGTGTTGGGTTACCGCGGACTAATGAATTCATGCAATAGCTGTCATATCACTACAGGCCGGCCTTATTTGGTTATCGATCTTCCGAAAAGTCCGGTCCTCGATAACCAAGTCTTTTCCAAAGCCGAATAAAATTTTAAAACCAACTTCATTAACTTTGTCCACAGGCAACAAACTGCCTTTGTTCGCCGTATTAAACTAAGAACCCGTTACTTTTGAAATCTGCTCTACTAGGCATATTTGTCGTTTTCAGTTTCAACCTTTTTGGACAAGAAAGCATAGGCATTGGCATCAGCAACTACGCTCCAACGAATAGTTTGCTGCTGAATCCATCGTCTATTGTCGATTCCAAAGCTTTTATAGACATCCATTTGGTTGGCGTAAGTGTTTTTGCACGCAACGATTACGCCTATTTTCCGGGTAGTGTATCTCTGCTCAATCCATCAAGTTTTGATGGTGTAAATCCATCTTACAACAGTGAAAACGCTCCATATTCAGCTTATGTCGACGTTATGGCCCAAGGTCCTAGCGCCAGTATGCAATTTGGCAAGCATGCTTTTGCTTTGCATACCGCTGTGCGATCGGCAGTAGATGCTCGGAATATCGGCAACAAATTCGCAACATACCTCACAGAAAGCTTTCAGTATCTGCCCTATCAAGGTACAGAAACAAGGTTGAAGGATGTCCGTGTTACCGGTCTAAGCTGGGCAGAAATCGGATTGGCTTATGGTACAATCTTGAAGCAAGAAGGCCGCGACATGATTACCGGCGGGGTGCATGTGAAGAAGCTTATCGGTATAGCTGGCGCAGGTTTACGTTTGAACGACTGGTATTTCACGGTTCCTGATTCAAGCAAGCTCATAACACAACGTATATCGGGCAGGTATGGGGTAAGCGAAGCTGGTTGGAATACAGGAGGCGGTTGGGCGTTTGATGTCGGTTTTACGTACAAGAAATCTAAGAAAGACATTTCAGGGTATACGCCACATTCGCGTCAGAGTGGCTGTAAGAAGTGCGACTATCAGTACAAGGTGTCTGTGGCGCTACTTGATATTGGAAGTGTGCGCTTCAAAGGCGATTTTTATGCCAATCAGTTTGACGAAAACACCGCCTCTTTTACGTGGAATGGTTATGCAGATGCGAATCCGGAAGACATAGAAGAAATTGCCGCTATAGTTTCCGATCACCTCCCTGTTTTGGAAGAAAACAAAGCCAGTTCTATGCGTGTTTGGCTGCCAGCAGCACTCAGTACCCAGATCGATTATCAGGTTGTTAAAAACGTGTATATGAATGGCTCACTTGTCGTTGGCGCCCCATTCAAACGCGCCCTCGGGGTTCAACGTGCATCGTCATTAGCAATTACCCCGCGCTATGAAATCAAGCGATTTGAAGCGGCTTTGCCCATAGGCTTTTTCGAATTGAAAGACCCGATGATTGGTGCCATGGTAAGGTTGAATAGCGTTGTTATCGGCACAGATAACTTAGGTGCTTTATTCTTTTCTTCACCGAAATACGGTGCCGACATCTACGTGCATGTGAAATACACGATTTTTAGATCGCGTCAGTGCAAGGGAGTGAAAGTGCGTGAATCAGGTCGTGGCCCAAATCAAACGCCGGGTTGTCCGACCTGGTAACCCCATCATTTCAAAGCGTCCAGATGTTTCTCCATAGCGGGGACAAGCAGATTGTAGACATGTTCGAAATCTGATAACTTCCCGGTATACGGATCGGGGACATCCCCATTTGGAAGCGCCATCTTCACTTTATCGCGCTGATCGGCGTTCGATGCCATATTGCAGATGTCGCGATGATTCGATTTATCCATGGTTAGAATGAGGTCAAATCGATCAAAGTCTTCAGGTTGAAATTGCCGAGCTTTCAGGTTTCCGATATCAATACCATGCTTTCGCATTGTCGATATGGCCCGAGAATCGGGGGAATGACCGATGTGCCAATGTCCGGTGCCACACGAGTCGACATCCACATCCACATTCTTTTTCGCTGCTAGATCTCGCAAAACGCCTTCTGCCATGGGTGATCGACAGATATTCCCGAGGCAAACCATGAGTACATTTTTCATATAAATTATTGAGAGGCCAAGGTAGGCAAGCCGTGGTAGTCAGACAAATCTCACTCAAAGAAGTGTTCATGGCTTACAGCATCATGCGTTCTTCTCTGATAACATTTGCTTTGGCTAGGGGCGTACAAGAAGTCAAATGAAAACAATGAAGATGAAAAAATTAAGTGCTCTTATGCTTATTCTATTGATGTCATTTTTAACGGTTGGTTCAACCGGATGCGCAGTAACTAAGAGCGACTTTCACAAAAAGAAGTGGAAAATTCGAAAATCGCACCCGCCTGTACAGCGGTATTACAACAAGTGGCGGTTACTCGATCAGCATAGAGATTGATGATCCTTTGGTCAGGAAGGTAGAACCGAGTAGGTTTTACAAAAGAAAGTCTGCATTTAGCGGACTTTTTTTTTGCATTGTTGCCCATCCTATGGCACAAAAAAACCTACGAGGATTAACTCGTAGGTTTCGTTTTTTCTATTTCAATCTTTTCAGAAATATCGAAAAGGTGCGAATGTTATTGAATGTTTAGCTTCTTCTCCAAATCATCCAAGTACTTTCTGAAGTGCTTGTCGGTTTCTTGAAGGTTATTTACCGTGCGACATGCGTGTAGAACGGTAGCGTGGTCTTTTCCTCCGCAGTGCAATCCGATATTGGCCAGAGATGACTTGGTCATTTTCTTTGCAAAGTACATTGCGATTTGACGTGCTTGAACGATTTCACGCTTGCGTGTCTTCGATTTCAAAAGCTCTATCGGAAGGTCGAAGTAATCACAAACTACTTTTTGGATGTAGTCGATAGATACCTCACGCGCAGTGTTCTTAACAAACTTATCGATCATCTGCTTGGCTAGGTCAAGCGTGATAGACTTGCGGTTGAGCGACGCTTGGGCAATCAAAGAGATGAGTGCCCCTTCTAGCTCGCGGATATTTGTAGTGATGCTGTAAGCAAGGTATTCAACAACATCTTTCGGAAGTTCGATACCATCAGCGTACATCTTCTTTTCAAGAATCGCGATACGTGTCTCAAGAGAAGGAGTCTGAAGATCAGCACTCAATCCCCATTTGAAACGAGACAACAGTCGC
Source organism: Cryomorphaceae bacterium (assembly GCA_016124575.1). GTDB lineage: Bacteria > Bacteroidota > Bacteroidia > Flavobacteriales_D > Sanyastnellaceae > RI-182. The sequence goes on along the minus strand of WGNM01000042.1, from coordinate 36,335 downwards.
TGTTCCATGCCCTGCATTTCAACAGGTGGCTTGTCTGATGTAAGGACAATCTGCTTACCTGTTTGGTGCAAGTGGTTGAAAATGTGGAAGAAAACATCTTGAGTTTTTTCTTTTCCACTGAAGAATTGGACATCGTCCATGATTAGCACGTCTATCATCTGATAGAAGTGACTGAAATCATTTACGCTGTTGTTTTTCACCGCATCAATAAACTGGTGGGTGAATTTCTCTGAAGAAACGTACAAAACTGTTTTCTCCGGATACTTATTTTTAATCTCGATACCGATGGCATGCGAGAGGTGTGTCTTACCTAAACCAACACCGCCATAAATTAGCAGTGGGTTAAATGAGGTGCCGCCTGGTTTGTTGGCCACCGCAAATCCCGCAGAACGGGCTAAACGGTTGCAATCGCCCTCAATGAAATTGTCGAAAGAATAGTTAGGATTCAGGTTAGAATCAATGTTCAGCTTGCGAAGACCCGGAATGATGAATGGGTTTCTGATCGGATTGTCACTCATGTCGAGCGGCATCGATACAGCAGGGTTTTTAATGGCCTTCTTGTTAGTGGTAGGTACCTTTACCGTGTATGGATTTGCATTGTCGAAGTTGTTCTCCATTATAATGCTGTACTCCAAGCGGCCTTCGGTTCCTAATTCTTTGCGAATGATTCGCTTTAGCAATGGAACATAGTGTTCTTCAAGCCACTCATAGAAAAATTGAGATGGAACTTGAATCGTTAACACATTTTTCTCCAGTTTCACTGGTTTAATGGGCTCAAACCAAGTCTTGAATGCCTGCATACTTACATTGTCTTTGATAATATCAATGCAGTTCTTCCAAACTTGATTTTGATCCGTACTCATGAAAATTCGAATTAAGGGTGTTAGCAATCAATTTTTTTTCAGGAGGTCTCCTTTCCTGGACTTTTAACCCTTGGCTAAAAGTGTGAACAAAGATTAGGGGAAAATTCTGAAAAAAAAAACCGAACACCCCTTGACTTTTTGGTTTTTTTGTTTCCGAAAATCTTTAGCTGAAATACCTGTGAAATCTAATATTTCGACACCTTCGGGTGCGAAAAATACTCATAGTTAGTAGCTTAGCTGCACCAACATGAAGAAGCGGTTTAGAATAAGATAAATTGCAATGATTTGCGACATCAGAAGCGCAAGGTAATATAAAAAGGTGAACGAGTGTGGATTAGGTTATCATTCTTTTAAATTTCGAATATGTATACAAATAAGATAGAAATTAGGGTTCGGTACAGTGAAACAGATCGGATGGGATATGTCTACTACGGACATTATGCACAATACTTCGAAGTAGCACGTGTTGAAGCACTCAGAAATTTGGGTATTTCTTACCGTTCTATGGAGGAAGATGGCATCATGTTGCCGGTAGCGTCATACAGTATTAAGTACCTGAAACCTGCAGTTTACGACGACTTATTAACAGTAGAAACGACGATAACGACTTTGCCATCGGCTAAAATTCACTTCAAATACAACACTTTTCGGGGAGACGAATTGTTGAATGAAGCCGAAACAACGTTGGTTTTTGTCGCTTCTGAAAATATGCGGCCAGTGCGATGTCCAATCGCCCTGATGAATAAACTAGCTCCATTCTTCGCATAGCTTTTCAAAAGCTCGGTCATACAAGGCTATCTGCTTTATCCACTCGTATTTCTCAACGTCGCTTCTGTAGGTCTTTCTTCCCATTGTATTGAGAAAACTGGATTTCAAGGCCTCGGTAAACTTTCCACGTTGGTAGAAACACCCAACATCCCCGACGTGCTCGGGATATGCCAAATCTTGCGGAAGAATAGGGGTAACGCCTGCCGCAATGGCTTCAACTACGCTGATTCCGAAGAAGTCTTGGTTGGATGTGACTGGCAGGTGGGTTGCGCGCTGAAGTTGTGCGTGATAATCGGCAATGTCTCGGCAATAGCCCCAATGCAAAATCTTATTTGCCAAAGCTGTTTTGGTGTGGAGAAAAATAGGCGGGACTTTTTCAAATTGTTCTCCTACAACGATGAGCCTGAAATCCATGCCTTGTTGCGCGAGCTCAATAAGTGATTCAAAAAAGAGTTCCGGATTTTTATCGTATTCCCATCGGTGATTCCACAAGAATATTGGCCGGTCAGACGCTACTGGTGAAAACGGTGGGAGGTTTAGTCCGAGATGTAGCACTTCTGATTTGGCCTCAATTGTCTCAATTAGCTCATGTGGCTGCTCGTCAGGGAATTGACGGAGGAAATCAGGCAATGCCTTCAAGAAACTGCTGCGGTGATATGCGCTGTTGAACCACAGCTTATCTGCCGCTAAAGCGGATGAGAACTGGATGAACCCGTAGTGATTGTCGCGGCCAATTGACGGGTCAGGATCGGTTGGCGACCACGGGTAACTGAGCTGGTTTTCATGAAAATACATCCCGATGGGGATGGAGCGATGTGCTGGCAGAAGCAGACTTCTAAAGGTGCTGACATCGAGCATGGATGTCGCTAAAAACATGTCTGGCGAGCCATCTTGGAAGGCAGCATTCCAATTGGTTCGTCGGGCAAGGTTCACAGCGCCAATGTGCATGCGCCATTTCCAAAACTTGCCAGGGAGAGCAAAAATACGGATGTCATGCAATGAATACTGAGAAAGTTGCTCAGCCCATTGCTTGTGCGATCCTGTAAAAAAGGGTTCCAGAAGTGCTATCTTCATGGAACAAAGGTAAGGGGTTACTCTTTCGAGGCCGACATAGCAGCATCTTCTCTTGCCAAACGCAAAAACTGATCAAATGCCTGTCGGGCGTAATCCATGTCCCATTCCATACGTCCGCGCTCTTCATTGAAGGTGCATCGCGCTACTGGTCGTTTTGAAAAAGCAGTGAAATCGGCGTTTTCAGGTTTTTCAAACAAGGTAACATCGGTCAACAGTTTCAACGATTTCACATCGCTTCCGACTTGGATATTCGTGGTGTTGAATTCGAACTTTTTGGAGATATAACCATCTTTAGAGAATACGATTTGGTATCGGTTCTCGGGCTCGAGCATCACAGAATAAAATCCGGTTGAGCGGTTGTAAATATTGGTGGTCAAGGTATCGTTCTTGAACACGTGAATCTCGACCTCACCAAGGGTTTGGTCTTTACTTTTCTTTTTGTCTTCTTCGCTCAGCACATCTTCAACTTTACTGGAAATCACATTGCCATAAAACAACACGGTAGGTGATTGGGCCAAGGAGGTAGAGATCATACTAAAGCTAGCAAAAACGAGCATTAAGTATTTCATAGGGCTATACATGTAAGTTTATACCGACATGTATACTTCATTCATTCCTACAAGGTTACGTTTGCTTAGTTGTCGTGGGTGCGCTTCTTCAAATCGTTCTTTTCTGGAACGTCGATTTCGCTGATGATCTCTTCCTGAACTTTCTCCATATCGGGATCAAGCAATTCATCTAAATTGGGCTGTCCGGCATCTACCCAGGCGGTGTACCACAGACTTCCGACATCAATCACAGCGGATTTCATGCGGCGTTCTACCTGTCCGTTCAGCATGTTATGATAAGCTTGGCTGTACTCGGCAGAATAGACTTGTGTAATGGCTCTTCCTCGTTCTTCAAAGCTGTACTTCTGGTCTTTCGGGAACGATTCATTGAGTTGTTTTTCGAAATTCAAGACTGAATCGAGGGCGTTGTGTGAATCTTCAACAAAGTCCCATGCGAAATTCAAAGGCGACTCAGAATATTTTGCTTTGCCTACAAAGAAATCATAATCTTCAGAGAAAAGCTCAGGCAATCGGCTCTCCCAGAATCCGTGAATGCCATTCTGGTTGGTCATCTGTCCGTTGTAGTTCTCTGTCGTATGCAAGGGCACGTGTGCATCTGCAACATAATGGCCTAACTCGGCCGATGTGCGAAGTATGCGAACTACGTCCTTATCTATAAATGCTTTGGTCAATCGCTCCTTCATCATGGGTATATGCCATGGAACGATGCCATATGCCTGCAAGGTGTCTTCGCTGTATTTGGCAACAGCATCATACCACCTGCGAGGCACCAAATTGAATGGATTGCAATGCGGCTCACCCTTGCAGTAGTAATCGATATCTATAAAATGGCGCTGCGCCTCTCCTTCAACACCGTATCTCCTTTTGTCGGGATCCACACTGTGCTCTATCAAGAAGTCGACGTGTTTTTTGTAAAAACCAAACATCTCGTCAGGCAGCGTGTACACGGCCAACTCGTTGATGCGTTTATGTCCGTAAAAGCCCCACGTAGTCGACCCTCCGGAATTTACCACCAACAAAACAAGGAGTGTCGTGAGTTTAAAGCGCATTTTCAATGACGTAGTTAAGTTTTACCAATGCGCCGTTGTGAAGAATCGGAATCGTAGTAAGCGTATTAGGACGCAAACAGTATTTGACATCTTCATTGAGGTTGAGTCTGCGCAGCCTGCGGCGATGCGACGATGCGCGAAGAAAGCTGAACATGTTTTCTCTCGCCGATCGGTATATGAATTTCGCAGCAATGGTTGAGTCTTCCTCAGCGCGAAACAGTCGCGATTCGATAAGCTGATCTGCAATCGCGCCCGCACAAATGGTGTCTTCGAGGTTGAATTTTTCTTTCCACCCTGAACCCAATAGCAAGACGTTCTTATGCTGCTCAATAAGCCAATGACATATCACATCGAGATTCGACAATGAGGCAATGACAACTGTAGGAATGGCTGTGGCTTTTACAATGGCTTGCGTGCCGTTAGTTGTAGACAGCACCACCGACTTTCCTTTGAGTTCTGGATTCATAAAGGCGTAAGGCGAGTTGCCAAACGAAAAGCCTTCTACCACTTCGCCATTTCTCTCTGCAGCGGCAATGTATCCTTTGTTCTGGTATTCTCGCGCTTCTTCAACAGTAGCTACAGGAATAATTTTATCGATTCCGTTTTCAATGCCGGCACAAATGGCTGTTGTGGCGCGCAACACGTCGATCACAACGCAAATATCGAAATCCTTGCTATATAGCTCGAATTGACGCGGTGAGAAACAAACTTCTACACGTTTACGTTGTTCTAAACTCATGTGCTTAAGCTTTGTAGAATGGAAGTTTCACAACTTTGGCCGCTATTGCTTTTGAACGAATGCTAATAGCTATATCGGCCCCTTCAGCGCTGTAAGCTGTGTTTACATAGCCCATGCCGATGGCTTTTCCGGTGCTCGGACTCATTGTTCCGCTGGTAACGATACCGATTTCATTTCCTTGTGGGTCAACAATAGGGTAGTCGTGACGTGGAATGCCGCGATCTACCAATTCAAATCCAACCAGTTTACGCGATACTCCGTTTTCTTTTTGAGCCTTCAAATTCACGCTGTTCACAAACTCTTTGCTGAATTTGGTTATCCACCCAAGTCCTGCTTCAATTGGTGAAGTGGTATCGTTGATGTCGTTGCCATACAAACAAAAGCCCATTTCCAAACGCAAGGTGTCGCGCGCTGCCAATCCTGCAGGCTTAATGCCTGCTGCTTCGCCTGCTTTAAACACGGCATCCCAAACCATTTCTGCTTTGTCGGTCGGAACATACAACTCAAATCCTCCAGCTCCCGTATATCCAGTAGCCGATATGATCACGTTTTCAACGCCAGCAAAGGTGTCGATAACGAAGGTGTAATACGATATGGCTGATAGGTCGGCTTTGGTTAACGATTGCAATGCTTCAATGGCTTTTGGACCTTGAACTGCAAGCAATGCATAATTGTCGCTATCGTTGCGCAATGTCACATCAAAACGGTTTTGAGACTGAATCCAGTTCCAGTCTTTATCCATGTTCGAGGCATTTACAACCAATAGATAGTCGTTTTCAGCTATGCGGTAAACCAAAAGGTCGTCGACAATGCCGCCTTGTTCGTTGGGCAGACAAGAATATTGCACCTTGCCATCGGTGAGTTTGCTAACGTCGTTTGACGTTACCCACTGCAACAGTTCCAGTGCTTGTGGTCCTTGCACGCGGAATTCTCCCATGTGAGAAACATCGAATACCCCAACAGCACTGCGCACGCTATGGTGTTCGTCAGTTACTCCTGTATATTGAACAGGCATCTCGTATCCTGCGAAAGGAACCATTTTTGCTCCAAGAGCAATGTGTTTTTCACGAAGTGGTGTCTGCTTAAGTTCTGTACTCGTTTCCATGGTTTCATTTATTAGTTTTGCAAAGAAACTGATTATCGGTTAATTCTGGATGCTCTTAACTATGCTTTCATGGCATTTTTATACACGTCGATAAGTCGCTCGCACCACGCTCCTTTGCTGTATTTGTTGACTACTTTTTCTCTTCCTGCTTGTCCGATTTGCTGCCTGCGCAATTTATCGGCTATCAAACCATCAATACTTTCAAACCATTCTTGGTCTGTTTCTGCTAAAAAGCCTGAAACGCCATGTTCTATGATTTCGGCGTTCACACCTACGGGCGAAGCGATTGTGGCTTTTCCTGCGGCCATATACAGCAGTGCTTTCATGCCGCACTTTCCTTGTGCCCACAAATCGTTCGGCAGTGGCATCAATCCGATGTCTATTCTATTTAAATCGTGGTTTTCTCTTTCAGCACTCCACGGAATAAACTGTATTCCTAATTCATCAGCGTATTGCGATTTTGCACCGATGGTGACAAACGAAATTGTATCGCCGTATTTGTCTTTGAGTTTCCGCAAGACGTCTATTACGCGCTCGAAGTGCATCATGGTTGTCAAACTACCGCTCCAACCGATTGTTGTGATGTCGTTGCCGACATTCAAGGGATAATGAAATGTTTCATCGATGGTTGATGGCACGATGTGCACGTTCTGATTGTATTGTCTGGCAAAGGTGGCCAAGTATTCATTTCCTGCTGTTACACCAGTGCAAAGTGGCAAGATGGTTTTTATCTTATCAGGATTTTTCATCCACGCGATGGCGCGGTTGGCTTGCGATACGTCGCGAATCCAAATGGCGTCATCGAAGTCGAAGATCATGGGGACACCGGCTTTAGCGACGGCTTTTTCAAAAAAGGTAGACCTGGTCATGAGGGCTTCACGGAAAAGCACGACGAGGTCAAAGTCATGGATGCGTTTGACATCCGCAATGCGTTTGCGATATGATTTTAAGGCGATGCCGATCTTCTTCAGGTAATGCCCTTTTTGATAAAATATGGCGTCGTCGTTGGCGTCGAGTAGATACGATAGTTCGCACTGCATCCCTGCTTTTTCTAGCTCATCGAAAAACATCTCGAACCTGAATCGTTGTCCGGGTGCTCTTCCCGGCCTGTGCGACGCTATAAACAATACGCGCTTCATGACTTTATGGCTGTGCAATGCCAAAACGGGGCGTTATTAGAGAAGCGCACGTTCGACATCCCTGCCGTGTGCAGCATATTTTCAATTTCTATTTGCGAAAAGCGTTGCTCGAGGGGCGTGCCGAAACGGTCGCGGGCATCGTTGCGGATAATGTTCCAGCTTTTGTTGGTGTAATAGGACAAGGGCATGCGCGGACCGAGGTTCGGGCTCACAGCGGTGGTGAGTTTCGCCATGCCAATGAGGGGCAGGTAAACGCAGAAGGCGAGGAGGTCGCAACTGAGGTTTTTCAGTTTATGCGGTAAATGTGCTACAATTTTTCGGGGTATTTCTGAAGCGCGATGCAACAAGCGATAAGGCATGGATCGATTCGAAAGGTCGTAGTACAAATATAGCAGGAGTGTGCCTCCAAAACTGATTTTCTTACATAATGATGTCAGTGCTTCTTGGGTGTTGGGGACGTGGTGAAGGACACCCAAGCAAATCGCTAAATCGAATGCTTCATCGGCGAAGGGCAGGGCATTGACGGATGCTTGCGACACGCGGACGTTTGCCAAATCGGCGGTGTTTCGTCGGGCAACCAGACACGCTTCGCTTGGGTCAACGGCCTCTACGCTGCTTACTTGCTTGGCAATAAACCTTGTCCATCGTCCGCTGCCGCAGCCCACATCTATCGCATGCTTAAATTCTCTAAGCTTTTCTGCAGGCAGGATGTCGAAGTATTCCGCAGCTACAGTGTCGATCTCCTGGTCAGAAAATGAGTCAAAGCGCGTCCATTCATCGCCAAATGCCTCAACGGTGGCATGGTCGATGTTTTTGTCTCCATCAACGAATGATGGGATGTCTTCGAGCCAATGAACAGGCGGTCTCGAAAACGAAATCATTATAGGTTGTCGGTGATGTAATTCAAGACTTTCACCATCAAGTGGGCACGATCTTTTCCTCGCACGTTGTGCGGATGTCCAGGATAAACGAAGAAATCGACCTGTTTTCCTTTGTCTACACACGCTTTCAAGAACGACATGTTGTGCTGCAACACCACAACATCATCTTCAGCACCGTGTATCATGAGGAGTTTGCCTTTGAGATTACCAACATACTTGGTCAGGTTCGCTTTTTCGTAGCCTTCTGGGTTTTCTTGTGGTGTATCCATGTACCGCTCTGTGTACATGATTTCATAAAGGTTCCAGTCGATTACTGGTCCGCCAGCTACGCCAACTTTAAAGAGGTCTGGCTTTCTGAGCATGAGAGATGTGGTCATAAATCCACCAAAGCTCCAGCCGTGAATGGCCATTCTTTCAGGGTCTACGAATGTTTGCTTGCGCAGATATTCAACACCTGTTTCCTGGTCTTCAATTTCTTGATCGCCGAGATTTCTGAAGACAGCCTGCTCGAATTGCAAACCGCGGTTGTCTGACCCTCTGCCATCCAAGGTGAAAACGATGTATCCTTCAGCAGCCATGGCGTGCATCCATAGCGGTGCGCCACCCATCCATGAGTTGGTGACGAGCTGCACGTGTGGGCCGTTGTATGTGTAGACGATTACAGGATGTTTTTGCTTGTTTTTCATGTTTGGCGGGGTGATCATGCGGCACCACAGGTCTGTTCCATCATCGGCCTTGATGCTGAAGATTTGTGTCTCCCCAATTTCATAGCCTTCAAGTGGGTTTTTCGATTTCATTAAGGTGCGAATGACCTTGCCTTTGGTATTTCTGATTTCAGCTTGATATGGCACTTCCAAGCTAGACCATTGGTCGATGATGTGATTGCCGACGCCTGAAAGGAGGATGTTGTGCGTGCCTGCTGGTGATGAAAGTCCGCGGACATTCATATTCCCCAAATCGATGATGTAGGCATTCTGCTCGGTTGGGTACATGCCCTGTCCAGTTACAACGGCTTCTTTTCCCTTATACCCAAATCCAATAAACTCGCGGATAGGGAAGGGCGTGGAGGTTTTTCGAAGCAGCTTGCCCGACATGTTGTACAGGTACAAGTTGTTCATGCCTGTGCGTTCAGAAAACCATAAAAACTGGTCCGACTGTCCGGGTAAAAATATCGCTGTGTGCTCAGGTTCTACATACTTTTCGTTGTCTTCACTGAACAATACGCGCACTTGCGCACCTGTTGTTGAATCAAAGGAAATGAGATCCATGTGGTTTTGCTCGCGGTTTACTATTGCTGCCAAAACGTATTTGCCATCGGGCGTGAACGATAGGTTTGTGATGTAAAACTTGTCGTTCATAACGCCGTTGTTCACATCGAGGTAGACAATGGTGTTGTTTTTCAAATCGTACAATCCGGCAGAAGCCAATTCACCGTGACTACCGGCCATTGGGTATTTGATGAAATGCGGACCTGCAGGAATTGTGGTATAGTCAACCAGGGGGTAGTCTGTAACCTTGCGTTCATCTTTTTGATAGAATGCGAGCTTGTTACCGTCGTTCGACCAGAAAAGTCCTTCGGTGATTCCAAACTCCGATCGCGCTATGGCTTGTCCGGCAACTATGCCCGAGTCTAGCTTTGTTACCTGACGGCTTTTTCCATTGGCCAACACCCAAACGTTGTTTCCTATCGTATAGGCTGAATTGCCAGATTTCTCGTGAAGTTTGAAATTTTCCATTTCGGCACTCGTAGAAACCCATTTCGATCCTGATTTCTTGATCCAATTGTACCGGTAGATGTCGTCGCCATTGTAGAAATAGAATTCGTTGTCATCAATCCACGTAACACGTGGGATGTTCTTTAGCGCACTTCCAGTTGCTGTGTTCAGGTCACTTACGGTTATTTTGCTTTTGGCACGTCCTTTCGCATCTTCAATAACCAACTCATTGTTTTCTGAAAACGATACAAACTCAAGCACCGGCAGCCACTGTAGCTGACCAACGGTAGCAGGCTTGAAGGTTGTGTTTTGCTTTAATACAGCATCTTCAATACTTATTTTCTGTGCCTGTGCGGCAGATGTTACTACGAGTAGTAGAATGAGCAGGTAGTTACGCATGAAATCTGATTTTTGCCAAAGATAGCAGAATGAGGTGTTTTAGAAAGGTCTATTGTAGATGATCAATAAAGACTGACTGTTTTAATTTTGAAACTTATATGTTATTCGACAAGATGTCTATTTATTGCAGGTTCTGTCGTATCTTTCTTGTGGGAGATGTGTGTTTGAAATACACCAACCATCCATAATACAATGAAGTCAGACATAACAAATCGCCAGGATATTGAATTGCTGGTAGATTCATTTTATAGTGCGATCCAAAAAGATGCATACATAGGTCCTTATTTTACCGATGTAGCAAGAGTTGACTGGTCGATGCATTTGCCGAAGATGTATGAGTTTTGGGCGAGTATACTGTTGGGTGAGGGGTCGTACCGCGGACATCCGATGTCGAAGCATTTGGGTGTTGACCGGAAGCGTGAAATCCATCGTCCACATTTTGATCATTGGATGCTTATGTGGCGTGAGACTGTTTACAGTTTGTTCCGCGGACCAAAGGCAGATGAGGCGATTCAACGTGCTGAAAACATTGCCATTCTTACAGTTTTTAAAATCAATCGTCAACATGATGGCGATATTCAAGATTTGACGTGATTCAATTTAAGATCACAGTTATTGTTTTATCTTCGCATCATGCCACACAAGGTTATTGTTTCTGATAGAGCTGTAAATTCTTTTCGACGTTTGCTCGAAACGGTGCGGTCAACTTCTTTGGTTGGCGCTGAAGATGCGCGTGTGGCTGTTATCAATCGTCTGCGTAAGCTCACTGTAAATAGCACCGGACAATCGAGAAAGGCGAATTTCACGAATTTGGAAGGGGAGATCAGATCTGCTGTAGCTTGGAACTACAGAATCTATTACTTGATTGAAGAAAAGCGCATTGTGATCTTAGACATGATTATCGACAACGAGAACTAGTTCACACATCGTCTGGGCGGTAAGCCCGCAAATACAAATACGCTTCTGGTCCTAAATTCATTATCAAATCAATGATAGATAGGTTGTCTATGTATCCACATCTATCTGAGAATACTTGCTGATATGGTGGGGTATGAATTTGTGATTTCGATGGCTTGAAGGCATCGCGCAAGTCAAGGGTCATGGCGTCTGGCTCAATGTATTCATTCGAAAAAACAATGTTCGGAGCAATGTCCAATGCTTCCAATGCCCACTCCAAGGTGAGTTTGTTGAAGTCAGCAAGCTTGTTGGTATTGGTTTTCAATAGCTGCTCCAATTGAGGCCAGTAGTGTTCGAAAAAAGGGGCCGGACTATAGCAAGTCGCCAAGGTACGCGTCAAGGTGTGCCGCCAGCCATCGTCAATGGTTTCTATGGCATGCATTGGTGTCTTCACGCCTTTTAGTCCGCGCACAGTCAACGTGCACGCGAAGCTGCCATTGGGTCCTGCAATATCAAACCGATTCCTCCACGTCTGCTTTTGATAGTTTTCACCAACATCAATGGTTACTTTACCCGCGTGAAAAAGCCACGAGTACCAGCCGACGTTAGCGAAGGTGCAAAGCGGCAGAACCACCATTAGTCAACAAGTCTGAACATGCGACCCCAACGTATGTCTGAAGAGCCATGTTGCAGCGTGTTTTCTTTCGAGAACCAGGTGAATACAGCTTTTCCAACGACGTGTGTTTCAGGCACAAATCCCCAAAAACGCGAGTCGGCAGAGTTGTGGCGGTTGTCGCCCATCATCCAATAATAGTTCTGCTTGAAGGTATATTCAGTAACGGGCTCACCGTTGATGTAAACCTGATTTCCACGCACTTCCACCTGATTTCCTTCGTACACCTCAATCACCCGGCGGTACAATGGCAAGGTCGCGATGTTTACCTCATAGGTCCAGCCATCGGCTGGGATGGCGATCGGTCCGAAGTTATCAGGCGTCCATGTATTGTAAGGCGCCAGCATCGAATTTGGATATATCTCCAACTGTCCGGCCAATGTCGACTGGTCTTCGAGCACAATGGTGTCTACCACGTTCATGGCCATCAATTTCTCATATTCTCCATCTGTAAGCGCCACCAAGCCGTAGTTCTTTTGGTTTCCCGTGTTTCCGAAATCCAACTCCGTGAGGTCTAGCTCTTCTCTTACTTTTTGAAGCTGCGCTTGATTTTTGAGTCGGAAGTAATAGTTGTACTGCACCTCTGAAGGATTTTCGAGTGCTTTATCGTTGATGTACACTTGGCGATCTCGCATTTCGATGCGATCACCCGGCAAGCCCACACAGCGTTTGATGTAGTTTTCTTCTTTGTCTATCGGTCGTGCTTTGATGCCAAACTCCTTCGAGAAACGATTACGTGCGCGCGCCTTATATCCTTCAGGGTCTTCTAGATAGACATTTAGATCATTTCCAGCGAAAGCGATTCCTTGCTTTCTCAAGATGGCGTAGTAGTCATGTCCAGCCAGCACAGGATCTACAATAATCGAGTCTCCATGTGGGAAGTTGAATACAACAGGGTCATAGCGATCTACTTTCCCAAAGCCAGGAAGTCGGTAGTACGGCAACTCAATCCACTCAACATAGCTGTTGCGCATGCTGCCTGGCAGCGCGTTGTGTATGAATGGGACAGATAGCGGAGTCTGCGGTAGTTTAGCTCCGTAGCTCATCTTGCTTACAAAGAGGTAGTCACCAACCAACATCGAACCTTCCATAGATCCCGTAGGAATGGTGAAGGCCTCAAAGAAGAACGTGCGAATAACAGAGGCTGCAATAACAGCGAAAAGAATGGCTTCGCCCCATTCCCGTTGAAACGATTTTTTTGTTTTTGACCAGTCGCGAGGACCGACATATTTAGCTTCTGTTTCTTTGAAAGCCAACATAGGCAGCGCTACCCAAGGCAATGCTCCCATGAACCATTGATCTTTTACACTGCGCTTGTTGAAGGCGATGCCTGTTTCAACGTTCAAAATAATCAAGACCAAAAGATTCACTCCTGGCACAAAGATCAAGAACACCCAGTACCACGGACGGCCCAGTATTTTCAGCCAAGAGATGTATTGCAGAATAGGCACGAAACCATGCCATGCAGGCTTACCTCCCCGTTTCAAGATTGGCGGCAATACAACGAAGTATAAGAGGTACAACAGTACTACGAGTGTCTCAGCAATGTTCATGTATGTTCAGTTTTTAAGAGGTCGGTCATTGTAAAACAACCCTTTTTATGCTGCAGCCATTCAGCCGCTTTTAGAGCTCCCAGCGCAAATCCTTCTCGGGAATGTGCACGGTGAGTAAATTCTATTTCATCAACACCAGAGGTGAACAGCACCTCGTGTGTTCCTTTCACATCGCCTTCGCGTATGGCTTCAATGGAGATTTTCCCTTCTTGGCCTTCATCAGCGTGCTGCCAACCATCCATGCCATCGAGCTCATCTGATAATATTTCAGAAAGGGTAATCGCTGTTCCACTTGGAGCATCTTTCTTTTCGAGGTGGTGTATTTCCTTCATACGCACCTGGTATTCAGGGTAGTTGTTCAACATCCGCGCTGCTGCGTGAACAGTTTGAAAAAACAGGTTGACACCGATGCTGAAGTTGGAAGCGTAAAACAACGTGCCATTGTTTTCATTGCATTGTTCTTTGACTTCGTGCAGTCGGCCAAACCATCCTGTGGTGCCGCAAACAATGGGCACGCCAGCTTCAAAAGACGAAAAAATGTTTTTCACTGCTGAGGTAGGCTCAGTAAATTCAATGGCGACATCAGCACCTTTCAAATGTTCAGGCAACACAGGAGCTAGTGATGTCGCCTTGAGCACAATGATATGTCCGCGCTCTAACGCCAACCGCTCAATCGTCTGCCCCATTTTTCCGTAACCAATCAATGCTATCTTCATCGGAAACGAAGTTAAAAATTTATGGTGAGGCCGATGCCAGTATTTACGCGATCAGTCTGTATGAATGATGGGCGGACGTTCATCGAGATGTCTTCACCGATGTCGTATGTAAAGAGGTGGGCGTCGACATTCGCATCGATGATGTTGAGCACGTAGACAGCTGCGAGGCAGATATATGAAATATCGAGCAGCCTGCGGTAGTCGTCGGTAAGTTGATTGAGCTGACTCGAGTCGTAAATGGTGTTGTTTACTGTGTTCGGATCTTCGTCGAATTCGGCCACCAGCGCGTTCCGGTACAATTTGTATTTCTTGGTATTGCGATCAATGAAATATACACAGGTACCCATTCCACCGTATACGATTGGCAGCTTCCATGTCTTCTTGTTGTAAACTTGTCCCCACCCTGGCAAAACAGCACTGCGTATTGTCGCTTTTTTCGGACTATGCACTTTCTCAGCAGCGATCAAGGTATCTGCCACTGCAGGTTCTTGCGCAAAGCTGGTGATTGCGAAAATCAATAGGAGGGATGTGACAAAGAGTTTCACAGATCCAATGCTTCGAGCAGTTCGTTTAGGTCGGTACCTGAAGAAAACGATATTTCGATTTTACCGCTTCCATCAGCTTTGGTTCTCAGATCGACTTGACGGCCGTATTTTAAACGCAGGTCGGCGCGTACTTTTTGCAGCTCGAAAGACAGTGAATTGTCGCTTTTGCTTTTCGCAACCGTGGCTGTTGAGCCGCCGCGCACCATTTCTTCAGTTTGGCGGACACTCAAGCCATCTTTTACAACCTTGTTGAAGATTTCTTTTTGGCGTTGAGGGTTGTCGACGGTTATCAAAGAACGCGCATGGCCCATGGTAAGCTGTTTCTCGATGATGGCGATTTGTATTTCAGCGGGCAGTTTCAGCAGGCGCAGGTAATTCGATACTGTGGCTCTGTTTTTTCCTACGCGGTCGCTCATGGCTTCTTGAGTGAGGTCGCACTCGTCTATCAGCCGTTTGTAGCTGATCGCGATTTCAATGGCATCGAGGTTTTCACGTTGGATGTTTTCCACCAACGCCATTTCGAGCATTTCTTGATCGTTCGCAGTGCGGACATAAGCTGGAATCTCTTCCAGGTCGGCCATTTGCGACGCTCTGAATCGACGTTCACCGCTGATGAGCTCGTATTTATTGGCAGCCACACGGCGCACCGTTATGGGCTGTATGATTCCCAACTCACCAATCGACTGTGCCAGTTCTTGAAGTGCCTCTTCATCAAATTTCGTCCGCGGTTGAAACGGATTTGCGACAATCTGATTTATCTGCAGCATGGCAATAGAGCCTGCAACATTTCCTATGCTTCCTTTTTCAACAGGCGCTGGCGCGGATGTGGAAGCGGAGTTTTCTAGCAGAGCGCTCAATCCTCTGCCAAGTGCTTGACGTTTAGCCATTGTTTATTCCAAAATATTTCTCGTCATCACGAATTCGGGTCATCTCATTTCTTTGGAGGATCTCGCGTGCCAAATTGAGGTAGTTGATAGATCCTTTGCAAGTAGCGTCATGCATGATGATTGATTCACCAAAGCTAGGAGCTTCCCCCAAACGCGTATTTCGGTGAATTATTGTGTCGAACACCATCTCTTGAAAGTGCATATTGACCTCTTCAACCACTTGGTTGGCAAGGCGTAGACGGGTATCGTACATCGTGAGTAAGATGCCTTCGATACCCAATTCAGGGTTCAATTTGCTTTGTACGATCTTGATGGTATTCAAGAGTTTACCCAATCCTTCAAGAGCGAAGTAT
Organism: Cryomorphaceae bacterium; assembly: GCA_016124575.1. Taxonomy (GTDB): domain Bacteria; phylum Bacteroidota; class Bacteroidia; order Flavobacteriales_D; family Sanyastnellaceae; genus RI-182. The sequence continues at coordinate 20,410 of WGNM01000042.1, read as the reverse complement.
TCACATTGCACAGGTACGATAACAGAGTCAGATGCTGTTAGAGCATTCACTGTTACCAATCCGAGAGACGGTGAACAGTCGATGATTATGAAGTCATATTCATCTTTTATTTTCGCCAGTGCCGCGCGCATCATGTACTCGCGGTTCGGCATGTTGATCAGTTCGATTTCAGCACCAACAAGGTCTATGTGTGCTGGCAAAAGATTGAGGTTGGGGTTCTTAGTAGCAATGATGATGTCTTTCGGCTCCACATGATCAATCAGACATTCATAAATGCTTGTCTTCACCGTTTTTGGATCCAAACCAACCCCCGAAGTAGCATTCGCCTGCGGATCTGCATCGATCAAAAGCGTCTTGTATTCCAGCACGCCAAATGCTGCGGCAAGGTTAATTGCCGATGTGGTTTTACCCACACCGCCTTTCTGGTTGGCTATAGTGATTATCTTACCCATCTTATATTTCTTTGCTTTCCCCGATTTCCATCAAGATCAACTCTTTGTTTTCTATTTCATACTGACGTATCGCGTTGACAGTATCGATTTCAATAGGAGGGAAGGTGTTGTAATGCACTCCTATCACTTTGGTGCAGCGTATCATGTTGCAACACAATAAACTGTCTTCAACGCCCATGGTGTAGTTGTCACCAATAGGCAGTATTGCGATATCAGGACGGTGGTGCAAACCTATCAGCTCCATATCTTTATGAAGGGCTGTATCTCCCGCATAATATAATACTTTTCCACCCGCTTCGATAATGAAACCGCCCGGATTTCCGCCATAGCTTCCATCAGGCATTGTGCTTGAGTGAATGGCGTTTACCAAGTGTACCGTTCCAAAATCAAATTTCCGTTTGCCACCTATGTTCATGCCCCAAACATTTGCAACTCCCAAGTTTTGAAACCATGTTACAACTTCGTGATTCGAAATCAACGTGGCACCCGTTCGGTCTGCAATTTCTTTGGCATCGGCGACGTGATCGCCATGACCGTGAGAAAGCAAGATGTAATCAGCAGCAATGCTCTCAACATCAATGTGAGCCGCAAGTGCATTCATGCGGATAAAAGGGTCGAAAAGTAATTTTTTCCCATTTACCTCGAGCATAAAACATGCGTGTCCGTAAAATGTAACCTTCATCTGCTTTATTTTCGCGTTCTAAGAACGATTTGCGCTAAAAAGTGTTATGACTCCTGAACTCACAAAGGTACTTTCTTTAGGCCAAGTTTTGAGTGAAAGTTTTGCACATAAAGAGGTGAATTTCGAGTTGATAAAACAGGTATGAAAGAGTCTAAGATGACCACGGTAATAGTCGGTACAAACCGCCAGGGTAGCATGAGTGAAGTAGTAGCGAAACAGTTTCTTCGGGAGTTTGAGATGGCTGGTGGGCGCGGACAACTTTTGGCATTGAAAGATCTTCCACGTGATTTTGCATTTGCTGATATGTTTGGAAATCGTTCTGAGGAGATGCAGGTCATTATAGACAACTACATTGTTGGTGCTGAACGTCTGGTGTTTGTGATTCCTGAATACAATGGTGGATTTCCAGGTGTGCTGAAGACGTTCGTTGACGCTGTCCCGCAAGCTACTTGGCGCGATAAAAAAGCAGCGATGATAGGTGTTAGCTCAGGTCCAACAGGTGCCTCTCGGGCGATGGATCAATTCACGAGTGTATTGCACTATGTGAAAGTACATGTCCATTACCTCAAACCAAAACTCAGCAACATTTCAGCCTTGGTAGAAGGAGAGTTTGTGACAGAAAAAAGGGCGGAATCTCTTATCAAAGATCTCGCCCTGGAAATGGTATCGTTTTAAGAAGTTTATTCTTCTCCTAAATCGTCGAAACTAACATCTGTAAACTGCTTTGGAGCTTTTTCCTCTTCATCGTGATTTACCTGATTGCTGTTGCTTCGCGTGCTGTAATCATCATAGTCTTCATGACGGTCCATTGGCGATTCATCGCTGTAATTGCCGCTGTCGCGCAGTGCGTTGATGCGTTCGATGGTCTCCTGAAGCCCTTCTACAAATTTGTCGAAATCTTCCTTGTACAAGAATAGCTTGTGCTTTTCATATTGGAAATTTCCATCGTCAGCAAATCTTCTCTTACTCTCGGTGATGGTCATGTACAAATCATTCCCTTTGGTAGTCTTTACATCAAAGAAATACGTACGTTTTCCAGCTCTTACTGACTTAGAAAAAAGATCATCCCTGTGGTTCGCGCCATCGTTCATACCCTACAGTTTTGGTTATTAGTTCTCTCAAATGTAGAAAAATATTGTTAAATATCCGAGTAGGGTGAAAATTCCATCAAATCTTTAACGACAGAAAAAAAAGCGAACCTATCGCATCAGCTCAATGTGGCCGACGAATTCGTGCGGAAGCTTCAAGAGGTCGTGCATCACTACGCGGTAGATGTATTGTCCATCTTGCGCGAAATGCTCACCTCCATGCACATTCCCCAGCCACGGCTCATAAGGGTCGGTGGAGGTGAAGATAACCTCTCCCCATCGGTTGTAGATTTGGATGAGGTAGCTGCTTGCTCCAATCACCGAGGGCAAAAAAACATCGTTTATGCCATCTTCATTTGGCGTGAATGAATTCGGAGCATAGAATAGATGTCCTTCTACTGCCACCTGGCCCGTAGCCACATCGGTGCAACCGTATTGATTTACAACAGTTTGTGTTACATCAAACAAACCTGATCCTGTGTATGAATAATCCAAATCACAATCTGAGCTCGTTCCTCCATCTCCAAAATAGTAATAGCATTGGATGCTCCCTGTGCTTAAATCGGTTACCGTAACATTGGGAGAAAGAATACTAACGGTATTCGGTTCGATATCGAAACCGGCATCTGGAACAGGGTAAACGGTGATGGCATTCGGGATGGTCATAGACAACGTTTCGATGCATCCACCTGTGCTCGTAATTGTCAGTGTCACGTCGTAAACGCCTGTGTTGTAATACCAATGGTTCGGGGCCGACATATTCGAGGTCGTTCCATCGCCATATTCCCAGAGGATTTGTAGCTGCGAGGCAGATGTGCTGAGTTGTTGGAACGAGGCATTGAGAGGCGGACAACCTTCGCCTTCAGCAGTGAAGTTGATGGTTGGGTTGAGTTCAATCAAAACCGGGGCAGTGAAACTTTCAATGCATCCATTGGCGCTGATGGTGAGCGTAGCATCGTAGGTTCCCGGTTCGGTGTAGTGTATGTTGAACGCATTCATGCCATTCCAAACATTCGGCGTTGCTGGTCCATCAAACGACCATTCCCAAATCGAATTTACATCTTCACTTCCTTCACCGAAAAAGTTGAAGCTGTTGCCATTGAAGCACTGAGGGTCGGGCGCTGCGAAATAGGTGTCGAGCAGCCAGTAAATTTCTACGGTGGCAGTGGTTGTGCTCGGACAAACACCGGGGCCTCCAGCCACCAAAGTCACTGTGTAAATACCTGTGTCAGGATACGTGAAATTTGGCGAGACATCAATCGAAATATTATTCGAATCACCAGGCACACCGAAGTTCCATTGATATTGGCTTGCGTTGGTAGAGAGGTTCTCGAAAGAATAGGTTAGTCCTTCACAGAACGAAACCTGATCTGCCACCGCTGCTTGCGGCGGCGGCGGCACCTCAAATGCTTCAGTGATGCTAAAATCACATCCGTTTTGTGAGATGGTAAGCGATACATCAAAGTCTGCCGCGCCGCCAAACGACACATTCAGCGGACTTTGGTTGGTGCTTGTAGCGGGCGATCCAGAAGGACCAAACTCCCAAAAGAAAGTTGCATCATCATCAAAATCACCACCAGCATCAAAATCATATATTCCAATTCCATTTATGCAGGAATAATCGTCTTGAAGAATCAATGGAAGAACCACAGGATATGCCGCATATTCAGCATATGCGGTATCGGCACAGGTCCAACCCGGGTTGGCAATCAACGTAACAATGTACAAGCCGGTATCTGGATAGGTGTACGAAGGATTTGCGAGTGTAGAAGTATCTTCTTCTGTGGTAGGATCACCAAAATCCCATTCGAAGGCAGTGGCATTGGATACAGCGTTAAAGTCGAACGACAATCCATCACAAAACTGCTCTTGCTCTGGAATTGCAGCCTGAACATTTGGGTCGCAAGCAGTGACATTGAATTGGAAGTCGCGATTGCTAGTGCTAATCAAAATTCCATTGCGGTACTCTTCAACACAGATACCAATTACGTACTGACCGACTTGTGTTGGCGTGCCCGTTATGGCCCCCGTTACCGCATCAATGGCAAAGGCTGGATTGCTAGTGATGGGGTATGAGGCACTAAACCCAGGGCCCCAGCTTACAGGAATGAAAGGGGGACCTTCAGGTGGGTCTATTTCCGAAGGCATTGGATAATTGAAATCAGCACCTAAGAATGGCGTGCAGAAAGAATAAACAAGTGAATCACCATCGATATCTGTCGCAGAATGATCGAAGAAAAAAGCCGCATTTTGGCAAAGCGCCACAGGCGGAAAAGTATTGAAGGTAGGATTGCTGTTCTCCTCCGTGGTGAGGTTAGTACCCGGAATTTGGGTGGTGAAGGTCGCTCCTGTATCATCAGGAAAGTTGAGGTTTATGATCGAGGGGTTTCTGCAGCAACGCTGATAAACCAGCGTATACCCGTTTGCTGAAGGGGGCAGGGTGACAAAATCATTGTAGATGGCTTCTTCAACGCAGACATCAGGTGGCAAAACGAAGCATGGGTTTTCGAGGACAACAGGAACGAAGCTAACGTTTTGCTGTACAAGAGGAATGAGGAGTAATTCAACGATGTCTCCTGAAGAATTGTAAATGGCCACAGCCGCCAGAATATCAAAATCAGCATCATTTACATTTGCAGGTCCGCAATCGCGATAAACCTTTAAGGTAATCTCGTAGCCATTTGGGCCCGTTTGAACATACGATATTTCGCCACCCACCACGTGTGTAGCCATCGATACTATCGACAGACAAAATAGCAATATGCCAAGCAAAACAGACTTCACAAATAGGGAGGCGTTTATTACAATTGAGTGTAATTTACTCAAGTAATGCATTAGACAAACAACAATTTTTACCTAAAAGTTGCACGTCTATGAAAGTTAGCCAATACATCACCGATAAAGCGTACTTTCGTAGCGTATGAGATTTGATGAATTAGACATTCCTTATGAGTTGATGGATGGAATCAAAGCGATGGGCTTTGATGAAACAACTCCTATTCAAGAAGCAGCCATTCCGCCTATATTGGAGGGCAAAGATTTGATTGGTATTGCGCAAACAGGAACGGGCAAAACAGCCGCGTTTTTGATTCCGCTTATGAGCATCCTTATGGACATGGGTGAGCGCAAAGGAGTGGGGGCATTGATTGTAGTCCCAACCCGCGAATTGGCTGTTCAAATAGACCAAGCAGCGCAGGGACTATCGTATTTCACAGGCATGTCGTCGATGGCCATTTACGGTGGTGGCGACGGTATGGATTTCAAGCAAGAAAGAGCGGCTTTAACCGGAGGCACAGATATCATCATCGCCACACCGGGAAGAATTTTATCGCACATCAATCTCGGATACGTTCCGCTATCAACCTTACCCGTATTGGTATTGGATGAGGCAGATCGCATGTTGGACATGGGTTTTTACAACGACATCATGCGCATTATCCGCGCTACAAATCCAAATCGGCAAACGCTCATGTTTTCGGCAACCATGCCCGATAAAATATTGCAGTTGACCTCTCAAATCCTAAACAATCCCGTTACTGTGAGCATCGCATTGTCGAAGCCAGCTGAAGGTGTTGAGCAGATCGCTTACAGCGTTTACGAAGAACAGAAGAATCCACTTTTGGTTGAAATACTTAAGTCAGAAGATTGGAAAAGCGTAATCGTCTTTTCAGGCACAAAACGCATTGTTTCTCAGATAGATGCCTTCCTTCAGAAGAAAGGATTGAACTCCAGAGCCATCTCATCTGACCTTGAACAAGGAGAAAGAGAAGAGGTTTTACTGGGCTTTAGAAACCGACGCATACCCATACTTGTAGCTACGAACGTTGTTAGTCGTGGTATCGACATCGATGACATCGAAATGGTCATCAACTTCGACGTCCCGCGCGACGCGGAAGAATACGTCCACCGCATTGGAAGAACAGCGCGTGCATCGCGAAAAGGAAGAGCAGTAACACTTGTTTCTCCTGGAGAGCAAGGGCAGTTTCATCGCATCGAACAATTGATCGGACAGGTTGTAATAAAGCCCGAAGCACCAGCATCACTCGGACCAACACCCGAGTATGCACCATCCGGCAAGCGCCGAAGAGAAGGAGAGGGCGGAAGACCGAAAGGGAAAGGTGGATTTAAGAAACAAGGCGGAGGCAACAATAGAAGATTTAATTCGAACAATGGAAAACCAAAAAGTAACCCGAACGGAGGACGAGTGGGCGAGTAGACTCACCGACGAAGAATACCGTGTAATGCGCAAAGCAGGCACCGAGGCTCCATTTTCAGGCGAGTACAATTTGCATTTTGACGATGGTGTGTACCATTGCAAAGGCTGTGGCACTCCACTTTTTACTTCAACATCGAAATTCAATAGTCATTGCGGCTGGCCTAGCTTTGATCGTGAGATAGAGAAAGGCATCATCAAAGAAAAAGTTGACCGTTCACACGGGATGATTCGCACAGAGATCGTTTGTAGCGTTTGTGAGAGTCATTTGGGACATGTGTTTAGCGACGGACCGACGGATACAGGCGTTCGGTATTGCGTTAATTCGGTTAGCTTGGGATTTAAGGGACAGGAGTAAGGCTGCTTTTTGAGTTAAAAAACTTTTCCGCAATTGTACATTTTTTTGATTTTTTCGATCGCAACTGTACAAAAGCGGAAAACAAGAATTACGCTTAAAACAGCTGAACTGCCTTCAATCGACTTTTCCGCAATTGTACATTTTTTTGATTTTTTCGATCGCAACTGTACAAAAGCGGAAAACAAAAAAAGCAGACAAAAAGCCTGCTCTTCATTGAATATCAGTCTTTTAAAACAACTTATCCCAACTCATACTCACAACCCAATCCGTATCGCCATCAAGGTTGATGTTGGCCTGCCCTCGGTAATCCCCAAGGTCAAAAGTTATGTCTGAAATAAACTCCAGCGATGTGCCGACTTGTTTGTACAAGGTCAATGTGTAATCTTTTCCTTCTTTCGCCAACGATAAATCTAAAAACTCAAGCTTGATCTCGGCATTTGGTGTGGCGAGCCCTGTAACTTCATAATAGGTGTCGGGCCCTTCAATAGATACTGTGATGTTGAAGGAATTCGTTGCTTCGAAGTCGCGAATAGCTATGCGTGTAACTTTTGGGTCGCTATAACGAATGGGCTTGCAACCTGAAAATGCAGTTAACACAGCCAAAAGTAGTAATAGGTGCCTCATTGTCTTAATCTTTATAAACCGAATATAAGATTAACATCTCGCTCCACGAACACACAATCTATTTTCTTCTGTCTCTTATCTCTTCTAAAACGCGTTTTCTAAATTTTTCTTCCGATCGCAACAACGTAAGTGTGCGCTCAGCACCCAGTAACGATGTCACTTCTTGAATGTATTTCTGCTCACTCTTGGCCATGGCTATGCGGTCTTCTGTGGCCTTGTCGTTGGCTTGTAAGACGTCTTGTGCTGTCAAATTAGTCTTTTCCTCCAAGGCTTTGAACATCTTACGCATGCGCTTCTCATGTCCGTGCCGCTCTTCCTCAAAGGCATTAAACAAGGGCCAAAAACGCTGTCCTTCCTCTTGTGTGAGGTGCAATTCTTCGGTTATAAAGGCGATCTTCAATTGCTTGATTCGCTCTCGATCTCCTGGCTGGGCCAATGCTGTTAGCGATACCATCACAAACATCAAAATGGCTATTGTCTTTATTCTATTCATCTTCAAGTAGGGTTTCAATGGTGTAGTCACTGTCTATCAAATAGTCCATATACGCCTCGCTTTCACTGTCTATTTCGCTGTCTTCTTCTAAAAATTCTTCTACAATATTGCTATCGTAAAACATGAGGAGCTCTTCTTCGGTGAAATCGCTTTCTTGCAGTAGACAAGCAAAGGTCTTACATTCTTCTTTTGCGGTGAAGTTGCGGTAAAGAAATATCGCTCCAACAACACAGGCTGCACTCAACCAAAAAGCAACGCGCTTCATGTTGATGATCTTCGTCGGGGTAGCAGCAGCTATGATGGTTGTCTCTAAGGTGTCGAAATATGTAGCAGGGACATCAAAATCTCTCGTTTCTGCTATCAAACTGTCTTGCAAATCTTCAAAATAACCTGCAGGGATGTCGAAGCGGTCATGAGGAAAGGTCTGTTGACCGATTTGGTTTTCCAAATCGGTGAAATAGGTGGTAGGGACATTGAAACTGTCTTTCCGAAGTCGCTTCAGATTGCCGTCCTGATCCTGTTCCGATATGTCTCTCTCTTTGTCGCTCATTTTCAGTCATTTTGCAGCAAATGTGCTTCTATCTTCTGCACGGCATGGTGGTATGATGCTTTCAAAGCGCCAACACTGGTACCGGTAATTTCACTCATCTCTGCATAAGGCATCTCGTCGTAATAACGCATGATAAATACTGCTTTCTGTTTGTCGGGCAGCTGTGCTATGGCGACTTGCAACTTGCGTTGTATCTCATCTCCGTCGTACAACACATCTGCCTCCAAGGTGCGGTCTAAACTCTCTGCGATGTCATCAAATGGTATGCCTGCTAGCTTCTTTCTGTTGTTTATAAAGGTAATCGATTCGTTGTGCGCGATGCGTATCAACCAGGTCGATAACTTCGAATCTCCTCTGAATTTCTCCAGACCTTTCCATGCTTTCAAAAAGGTTTGCTGGGTTACGTCGTCGGCATCGTCGTGATTCAAAACCATGCGTCTAATGAAATAATACACTTGCTCTTTGTGCTGTTTTACAAGCCATTCAAAAACGGTCCGACGTCCTTTGTCCGACTGCAATAAACCTACAACTTGTCCTTCAACTAGTTCCAAATGAATCAATTCTTCGTGCTTCTGACTGTCAATTACCAGCTAAGTTTAATCGCGTTTTCACTTTTTTTCATCCTGCCAGCGGCAGGGATGTGAATGCTGTTGACCTGACTAATCTTTGTCCAATTCTTCAATGAGCATGTTCTTCAGCTCTTCCAATCCATGCGCCGCTCGCACAGGTTGGTCTGATCGGTGGTCGATGCATTTTCCCGCTAAATCATCGGCCCAGCCGCCGCTGCCTACAAGTGCAATCATGGGTTTCTTGTAACTCCATGCGAAGGCCATTTCTGAGAGGGTTCCCGATGCACCGCCTACAACGATTACTACATCGGCAGCCAACACGTTCATTGAGTTGCGGGCGTATCCTATGCCAGTAGGTATGCGGATGGTATTGAATGAGTTACCGTCGTTAAAATGGTCGCCTGGCAACAGTCCTATGCTGATGCCGCCCGCTTCATGGCAGCCTTTGGCAACGGCTTCCATCAATCCGGCGCGGCCACCTGTTATGGCTATCACATCCATTTCTGCCAACATTTTCCCTATCGACTCGCCGAGTTGGTACTGCTCGTCGGTAGCGTCGTACCTGCCTATTACCGTTACTTGTTTTTTTCGCATAGACAAATATACGAAGGTCGCGCCAACAGCGCGGATGTGAATATTTATCCAACTATTTAATTCTGATGTACAACGGCAGACCCATCTCAGGTAAAAAGATAATTTCTTACATTTGAGTATCAACTTAGCTTTTAATGCAAGCGATTAAGATCAATGTAAATAAGCAGATAGATGGCTACTCTTTTAGTATCACGCCATCGATTCGTGATTTTATAAAGAAAATGTTTCCAAATGCCCATCCAGCGAACAATATATTTGTAGGGTACGACACGAAAAGTGATTTTGAAATCCATGTTGGAAGGTTAGAGAATCATATTTATCCAGCGCTGCTTGGGGTTGCCAATCAAAGTGATCTAAATCAATTTGATGAAATTCAATTCGTTGATACTCAAACAGGTACTATCTTACTGAAAGTGAAACCTCGTGACCAGAAAGTTTAACCAATATTTAGGCAAGGCTGGTCATTTGTATGCAATGTCGGAGTTTTTAATGCTCGGTTGGAATGTCGCTATCCCTGAAGTAGATATTGGAGATGATATTTTTGTCGTTCAAGACGACAATGGAACGTTAAGAAGAGTGCAAGTAAAAACAGCGACTTCTATCGAAAGAAAAAAAGGTTTCAGCGGACAATTCAGTGTTTCTGTCAAAAACCTTAGAAATGTCACCAACATTTTGGTTCATTATATTTTCGTGGTAAGACATAAAGACGAATGGTCTAAGCCTGTTATTATTAGGCAAGACTATTTGCTTGATCTTTTTGAAAATCATCATGTTGGTTCAGAAGCCAAAGGCAATATCAATTTCTACTTTTCATTTTCTGACAATAAGGTTAATTGTTCTGGGGTAGATTTCACGAAATACGTCAGATATTTCACTGATTTTCCGAGAATTGAGCATTAATCTCGCTTAGAACGTAAAAACAAGGATAACTGGATTTTACCTGTTTAGAAATCAACTTTGCACCGCTAAAAATCGTTCCTGAGTTATGAAACAATGGCTTTTTTCCCTTTTCGTTCTTTTGTCTTTATCTACATTCGCCCAAGACCAAGTTAGCACCATAACAGTCAAGATCGACCCTTACAAAAGTGTCGCCAATGGTTCATTCTTTCAAGTCTTGGTTTTGTCATCTCCCGATGAACCGGGGTTAGACTATCTCAATGGCTTCGACTTCGAATGGGGTTACCACTATGTTGTGAAGGTGAAAAAAACGAAGATGGCGCAACCCATGATGGATGCTGGTGATACGGAATACGAGCTGATCGAGGTCGTGTCAAAAGAAAAAGCTGATCCTGAATTGACTTTTACTTTATTCCTCAAACGAGAGCTTTACCTCGGCCCCGGAGAAGAAAACAATTCAACAATCCTGAAAATAGACGATACTACCTTCCGTTTGCTAGATGAAGTGAACTTCACAGTTCTTCCAGGACAAAAACCGATCATCGAACGAGTTCTTGGCGGTGAACCTATGCGATGTACGTTTAAAATAGGTGAAAATGGAGATTTAGTATTATTCTAGATCTCCATTTTCTGAACTCGCAACGCTGTTATTATTCGCAGTCGATTCCGAAATTCGGAAACATATACCCTATGGCATCTGCAGTATTGGTGAATCCATCGCGGTTGATGTCGGCCGCACAATCAGGACCCACACATCCAAAGTCGCTAAGGAAAATCAACATATCGGTGATGTTCCGGTAGCCGTCGTTGTTCAAATCTCCCTGACAGGCAGGATCCAATGCGTCACAAATTCCGTCGCCATCGGTATCGGTGAAATAGGCCTCTGCCAGTGCCACTGCCGCTAATCCGATTGTTTCGCCAATGATACGTCCAGGAACGTCATCACACGGTGGGTGTATTCCTCCCCAAATGCGGCTCAAGCCTGATTCATCGGCCGCATCGCGATATGTCGCCCACTGCAATTCTACATTCACACTCGGGCCATCTTCAAAAACCAAAAATTCATGCGCTGGCGCATCAAAAACACCCATCCCACCCGGGAAATATTCGTCGCCTGTGAAGTAGGTAAGCACTTCGGCAGCAGCGCGTGAATAGGTCGAGTGTCCTGAAATATAACCGGCAAATGGTGGTGTAACGAACGACGGACGTTGATACGGTTCCCATTTCTCAGCAAGAATCCACCCTACACCGGCTTCGTCAACGTCAACGTTGTTGATGGCTTCATGTCCGCGCCATGCGTACAATTTCACTTTTCCTACGTTCTCATTTGCAACTCCAGCCAATGGGTCGCCGACTTCAACCAATTCAACATAGCCCGGCATCAATGGCATCCCCGCAGGGTGGTAAGAAGCCCCAGCAGGATCTGAGCTTTGACCTAAATCGGCCATGGCGCGAATAGCAGAAACCGGACGCAGATAATCGTACCATCCTTTTATTCCCCATGCGGTCACGGCTGCGTCGTGCATGGCACCGCCCATAGCAAGGTAACCTTTCACATCCCATTCAAGATCATTTAATATGGCCCCTTCACCTTTGAATCGTTTTTCTACATCTGGATGGTCAGATACATAGTTGAATATTGAAAACCAATGTCCTGGAGGAGTTTCTGAATCTGGACCATCGGCCCAAAACTCTGCCAAAACACGGGCGTAGTCAGCACGAGGTACCATATTTACGGCATACGGCGCTCCCGTGACAGGATTCACTGCATGTCCGTCGCCTGATGTGCCACCATTTACCTGATCGTAAAATGTAGGATAGTCGGCCAAACTTTGAGGTAAATTGGTGCGATTCCCAATGGTGTTGGGTGAAATATCCCACATCACGTTGTCGGCAGTATCCAAATGCGACGACCATATAGCGGTTGTCATGAATCCCCATTTGTAAAAATCTGACGTTCCGCTACCGTCCATACTCAATAGTGGAGGTGTGCCTGGATCGTGGTACACATGGTAGTCGAATCCACCGCGGGTATTGACTGTTAGGTCATCCGCCGACAAGGCGAAATGGCTAACTTGACCCCATTCCGGACTTAAAAAAGCAGGTGTAGCACCTGGGATTTCGTTTCCACTTTGGTCGATGAATAAGTCGAGCGTTAACGGCTGCCAACGGTTGAGGTCGACAATGGTAGGGTTGCCTGGGTTGTCGACGATCATGGGTGGATTTACGGGACTGTAGGCAGTGTTGGCGTATAGATTACCTTCATTCGAACCATCTTGCAATCCGAAAGCAATCACGCATTGAGCAATGTAGTTTCCAAGCGCTGCTGCCGATCCGGTGGTGTAATCGGTATCTGTAAATGAGATATCGTATCCCAATGTAGACATGTGGTTGTCGTATGCGGTTTGCAACAAACCAGGGTTAGGTGAGTTGGCAAATCTGTGCGACAACAATCGGTACGCAGCATAGCTGATGGCTGCGTGGCGGTCGTTATCTATATCGGTCGACGAAGGGAAGTTCTCAAAAGCACAATTGAAACCGTCTACCGTTTGTCCGAGCAAATACGTGCACTTACCCGTTTCATAAGCCGCCCAAGCATCCCAAATGGCGATTGATGTGTGGAATAGGTTGCGCGCATGCACTGTTGGACGGGCGAAATCGCGGCGAATAGAAGCCAGCAACATCTCGTTCCACTGCCGCGCAATGGTGTAATCGGTAGACACGATAGGGTAGTCGATGGGTGGTGTGCAGTTTGGGTCGGGGTTGGTCGGACAAATATCACAGGCATCGGGAATGCCATCGAGGTCGAAATCGGCTGAGCTGGCAACCAAATCGCAGTTGTCGTTCATAAAGATGCTGTAGCCAGCACATCCTCCTGAAATGAAATCCAACAAACCATCGTTGTTTATGTCTAAAACGCTGACATCGTAACTGTTATCAGCCCAATCATACAATGTCGTTCCGTATGGATTGGCGAAGGTGCCTCCAACATTTTCGAAAATAGCAAGTCGACGTCCAGAATCACACGGTGGTATATCAACGTCCACATCAGAAACAATGATGTCATCATCGCCATCTAAATCGAAATCGCCAGCGTGTACGTTACCACCAAAGCCGCCTGCGCTTGAAAAAGGAAGCGTAGTTGAAGTGTAAGTAACACTCACGTTCGCCACTGCTCCAGTTATGGTAAGCAAGCGGTCTTGACCATCATCTACGACATACAAATCCTTAAATCCATCGGCGTTAAAGTCGCGGACTTCAAACATGTACGGAGCGCTGCCAGGAGTGATGTTTTGCCAATTGGTGAAGGTTCCATTGCCATTGTTGAACAGCACCAACGTTCCCAACGCATTCCAAGGTGAAACGCTATACAAGGTAGAAACCTTTATCACATCGTTGTCGCCGTCGTTGTCGATATCATGAATCTGTACAGCGGTACCAAACGCTGAATTCCGCAAATTGCCCAATCGCACTTCAGCTTCTTCAGTAAAATGTCCGGTACCATCGTTAATCATCAAAAAGTCTTTCGCTGTTCCACCGCCTCCATTCACCTTGTAATTCACAAAGTAGATGTCCATAGCGCCATTGCCAGTGATATCACCACCCCATACAGCGCAAATCAGCGGAATATCACCGGTCAGGGTCGGGAAACGGGTTGCAGATTCATCTGCCAAGCCCAACCAGTTACCTGCCATATCGTTGCCAAGGTTGCGGTAGTAGATGGGTTGTTGATTGAACGTATTCGCTACAACCACATCTTGCCAACCATCGTTATCGAAATCGCCGATAAACAGATCTCGGGCGAAAGTAGGGTTCGATATAAACTCCGGAGCGTATAACGCCGTTTGGTCGGTCAACACACCGTTGATATTCATCAATAAAAGATCCGAACGAGCGGGTTGCGTCTGGTTTGAAAAGGGTTCTTTTCGCACGACAATGACATCTGTCCACCCATCGTTGTTCAAATCAGCCGGCGACATATCTTTCTCTTCTCCGTCTGAAAATGCCACCGACGAAACAACCAAACGTTCATTGGTCGCATCAAGCCAGTCGAGCCATTGCGCGTGAGAAGCAAGAGATACTGAGATAAGCGCGAGCAGCGCAACGAATCGGTTGAGATTCATGGTTTAGCGGTTTTGGTAAGGGTCATGAATATACGAAAAATTCAATGATTGAATTGCAGTTGGTCGAAAAAAACAATGGACTACATCGAATCCCACAATCTCAAAAATTCATGTACTTTCCATGTATGAAATCAATGACTTTACGGCACCTTGTTTTTTGTCTGCTTTGGCCCGTTATCGCTAGCTCACAGAGCGATCAAACAGCCCTCGCAATAGGTGATCAGCTTACAATTTCATCCACTTTTCTGGGCGAAAATCGGGTTATTAATATTTACAAAACTGCGGCATCTGACGTTGAAGTATACGATGTTATTTATTTGCTCGATGGCACGTTGGATCAGGATTTCATGCACATCGCGGGGTTGGTGCAGTTTTTTACAATGATGTACAAAATGCCGCCCACGTTGGTTGTAGGCATAGCAAATGTCGACCGCAAACGCGATTTCTCGTTTCCGACAACCAATGAAAAACTGAAAGCCGATTTTCCAACCACAGGAGGGAGTGAAAAGTTCATTTCATTTATCGAAAGCGAGCTGCAACCGGAGATTGAGCGGTTGTATGCGACATCCGGTCGTAAAATGCTGATTGGACAATCGCTTGGTGGATTGCTGGCAACCGAAATCATTTACAAAAAACCTGAAATGTTCACCGATTTCTTGATCGTAAGTCCGAGCATCTGGTGGGACGACCATTCATTGAAAACCATTGAGCGAAAACCAATTCCGAAATCAACCCGCGTAATTGTCTCAGTAGGCAAAGAAGGAAGAGTTATGCAGAAAGATGCGAAGCAACTGCACCGCATGCTGAAGAAAGACCGACTCGAAGTCTGCGAATTTCAATTTTTGAAAAAAGAAGACCACGCAACAATTTTGCACAATGCCATTTACGGAGCATTTTTGAAAATGTATGCACCGCGGTATTAATATTGGCAGCGACAAGAATTATGAATGAGGTAACCCAATTTATTGATGCTTTGAAACACCCACTGTCTGAGGTGGTGAGCGAAATGCGGTCGATCATCACAACCATTCCCACCGTCACAGAGCACATCAAGTGGAATGCCCCAAGTTTTGTTTATCAGGGCGACGATCGCATCACATTCAATTTTAGCGGAGGCAAGCTGCGCGTGATTTTTCATGCAGGCGCTAAGAAAAAAGAATTGCCACCACAACGGCTCATCGCCGACAACGGATTGTTGAAGTGGGCAAGCAACGACAGAGCGATTTTTGAAGTGAAGACTGCCGAACAATTTTCAGAGCAGCGATTGGCTTTTTCTGATGTCGTTCACAAATGGCTCGCTTGTTTCAATCACCAAATCATGCAAGGCAAGTAATATGCGTATAGGTTTTTTAGGCATCGGCGCCGTTGGCGGATTTTTCGGAGGCAAGCTTGCAAAAACTTTCGCCGGTACCGAAGTGGAGATCGTGTTCCTATCTCGAGAAAACACCGCTTCAGCCATTCAAAAAGACGGCTTCCACATGAAGCTGCCTGGCGGCGATATCACAGTGCAACCCATAATCAGTGCCGATGGGGCAGGAGTGGGCATTTTAGATGTCGTTTTTTGTGCCACCAAGAGCTACCACCTCGAAACAGCATTGCGACAGTTTTCAAATTGCATCGCACCCAAAACCCTAATCATTCCCCTTTTGAACGGCGTTGATGCGCGCGGTGTAATTCAGCACATGTTTCCTGAAAACACCGTTGCTCATGGTTGCGTGTACCTCGTAGCGAGAAAGACAGCCGACAATGAGATCACCCAAACCGGCGACATCCAAAAACTCTATTTTGGCAGTGCAGGCGAGGCCGACGAACGATTTTTGCAGGTACAAGAATGTCTGCTGCAAGCCGGTATCACCAGCACCTTATCACCCCACATCGAAACCGATGTTTGGGAGAAGTACATTTTTATCGCCACCATAGCAACGGCCACTACCTATTTTGATCAAAACCTCGGCGGACTGCTCAGCAATCCCGATCACATGGCTTTTATGGAGATGCTTTTGAGCGAGATCTGCGCTGTAGCGCGCGGACATGGCATCGCACTACCGCCAGACGCTCACGCCCTCACCATGCGAAAAATAAAAGGCATGCCACATGAGGTAACTACCAGCATGCATAGCGATGCGCAGGCAGGCCGCCAAACAGAGTACCTATCGCTCACAGGATATATTGCTCAACTCGGCATACAGGCGGACGTAGCCACGCCGACGTTTGATGAAGTGATGCGGGATTTTGGGGAGAGGTGGGTTTAAATACCGTGAAGAACACAGTGGTAGGTTGAGTCTCATTTTTTGCTATTATTGGTTAGAAAGACGATAGAAGATGCAATAGTCTATCCAATGACATTTAAAACCATGGAAACAATATCATTTAAGCTAGGCATATTGTTATTC
Source organism: Cryomorphaceae bacterium (assembly GCA_016124575.1). Classification (GTDB taxonomy): domain Bacteria; phylum Bacteroidota; class Bacteroidia; order Flavobacteriales_D; family Sanyastnellaceae; genus RI-182. Next base: position 3,373 of record WGNM01000042.1, on the reverse strand, counting down.
ACCTGTATGCTGTTCGTGAATATAATTGACGTGTTGATTTGCAAGTTTTATAATATTTCGTATTGAAAATTTTACAATATTTTATAGTCCTTGGTTTTACGTTTCAGAAGAAAAAATTAAGCATACAAAATTTCGACTTGGATGGCTTCCATTTGGACTTTCAATGAAGGTTTTCGGAATTAATTTATCGGAATTGGAATTGGCTGCTTTACCTATGATCTCGCAAAAGCCAACAGCAAACTACAATCTCCCTTATCGGCAGTTTTAACAGCTTTTAGATAAGCTGTTCGCGTATTTCCTTCTGTGGTTGTGTTTATGGCACCCCAACTAAAAACCGGCTGCTTGTATATTTTTTCGTTCAATGCATCCAGAGAGTCATCTTTGGCGACAAAGCCATGCACCAGTTCCATATCCAAAGCATTGGCAGCTTCTCTCAGGGTTTTGATGGTGATGGTTCCGTCTCTTTCCCTAGATTCTAGATGCGCAACGCTTTGTTTGGTTATTGATAGTTTATTTCCCAATTGCTGCAGCGACATGCCTAAAACAGTGCGTACAGCTTTTAACCAACCGGTGGGTGGGGGTGTGATTTTATTAATTGAAGCAACTACCAGCATTTTACTGTTCAGTTGGTGTATCTGTAATGATTTCTTATGCATTAACGTAAGTGTATATGTTGACAAAACCAATAAAAAAGTAAGTTCATAAGCTGACAAAATGATGAGGTTAGTTTGATCAAGGGCCAATGCTGAGACTTCTAAAGTTCAGAAATACAATGCTTTAAACTCTTTGATAGTGTGTAGAATAAAGGCTTTTAATAGATACTCCGGTAGTGGATTTCATAAAAGGGCAAAGCCTTATAAAAGCTAAGTTCGATGTTGATGGGCTTTGCCTATAAACACATCTCCTTATCTTCGGCTCTCACTTTAAACGCATCGCGGTGTCCTGTAGCACTCATGCTCACACTAATTCTAACTATAAAGTATATATCCCACGGTAACCTCGAAGCCCCCAATTCTATCAACCTCATTCATATCAATCCATTATCGAAAGCAAAGTAGCCAAGCTCTTGTTTCTTTTCACACAATTTCCTTGTTCAAAATCGCATGACATGCAAGCGGGCAGTCCTTAATCGGGAATGTTGTTGTTTTAATTTTTATCAGACATCAGCAATAAATAAAAATTGTTTAAACTTGAGGCTTGCTTTATCGCGATTGAATTCGATCAGTGAAACGCACTTACGTTTAGACAATGAAAAACTACATCCTTCCATTAATTCTGGTATTAAATACAGGAATTTGTATTGCTCAATCGGGCTTTGAAAACATGCGCGTAAAAGTGAACAAACCGCTCAAAATGAGCGCAGTTGACGATTTGCGTGAATTCATTTACGTAGACGAAACTGAATATCACGCTTTTGGCTTAAAGAACAAGAAGCGCCCTTTTTTCAGCGACGATTACGACAATGGTATGGTTAAAGAACCTGAGAAAGAAAAGATCTTTATTCGAATGGATAAAGAATTGAAAGTGCTCTCGACGATAGCGCTTGAAGATTGTTACGATTCGAAAGTATTTGATTTAGAAACGAGAATTTCTTCCAATGGTAGGCACTATTTCTTTACGAGTAAGTTAGTCGAGGAGAAGACAAAACGTGAAATATTTATTCAAGAATATATCCCTTTAACGATGACACTGAGTGCACCAAAGAAATTTGGAGAGACCATCTGGAGTCCAAATATCAATGCGCTCAGAGGTCTTGGTACGATTAGAGAGAACAAGGACAAATCACTTAGACTCTTTCAATACATAGAGCCCCATGAGAAGGAGAGTCCTAGAGCCTTTAGTTATTGCGTAGCAGATAAAGACATGAAAGTCCTCTATAATAGACGCCATGTGTTTTCTGGTGAGCAATCCATTTCACGTGTTTTAGGTATAGATATTTCAAACTCAGGTGATGTGCTTGTAATGGCTAGGTGCATGCTGAATGATGCGGACGACGAGGGAGAAACCAATTCAGTTGATAAGTATAAATTTTTCATATTTTCCGATGAGGGTGAACTAACCAATGAGGTAGTAATTGATTTCGGTGACAAACTATTGCGGAATTTTAGAATGCGATACACCGACGATAATAGCATCGTACTCACAGGTTTTTATCAGTATGACAAATCAGTAAAAGATTCCTATGATGGTGTTTTTTATAAGAGATTTGCTCCTGTAACTTATGTTGAAGAAGCCTCGAATTTTGTTGATTTCAGCGGTGAATTAAGGTCGAATATGTTGACCGAAGAAGAAAAAGAGGAGGAAGCAAAGGGTAAATCTGTTCCGCTTAGTAACATAGATTTAAGGACTTACTTCTTTAATGAAGATGGAAGTGTCGTTTTTATTGGGGAACGTATTTTCGAAGAAAGGGATTTGGTGGATAATTCAGTTTATGTGCGTAATGAAGAGAGGGAAAAATTTAAGAAGCAAAGAGATAGACAAAATTGGAATAATCAAAATTTCCCTTCAAATAGGCCATCCGATAATATAATTCATAATGTCCAGCCGAGAGTACCAATAACAATTTATAAGCACCTCGATATTATTGCAGTTTCGTTCAATTCAAAAGGGGAATTGATGTATAACATTACAATTCCAAAGCATCAAGAATGGCAAGACTCAAAAGAGCTGCTTTCTTTCGCTGCTATAAATAATGGTGAAGACTGCTATTTGATTTTTAACGATAATCTGGAAAATCTAACACTTACCGATGGCGAGCCTACAAAATTCTCGGCACTTAATAAAGTTTATGTTTGTGTAGCCAAAATTGATAAAAACGGAACGGTAACACGTGACAAACTGGTAGCTGAGGGCTTAAAGAAATTTTATAGTGTCCCGCTGAGCATGATAAGTCTAGAGAATCAATTTATTCTGCCAATACAAGGGGGGGCATTAGAAGGTGGTATAAATTTACTAACCCTTGATTTTGAATGATATACATGGTAGAGCCTTATTCAAAAGGAAAATAAGAAGATCCTTCGTTGCGTAAGTCTTCGGTGAATATATCGTGAAATTGAAGTTAACTGCGGCACAGGGTAAAAAAGAATAAATCTGATGGCGTAGACTAAAACGGCATTGTTGCTTTGGGCAAAACATTCCCTTGCACAAGAGCAAACCGTTTTATTGGATGGCTTACCTGCAGTGATGAAAAGATAGAAGGGGAGAGTAAAATCAAAGCCTGCGCCTTTGCACAGTAAACTGTAGTGGTCGGGAAAAACTGGACAAGTTGAATGAAATCAACAAATCCATAAATTTCCCTTATGAAACGCGAACGTAGAAAATTCACCAATGCTTTCAAAACCGAAGTTGTTCTTGAAGCGCTGAAAGAAAAGCT
>WGNM01000020.1 GCA_016124575.1 Cryomorphaceae bacterium | reverse complement strand
TCCATTTCCAGAGAAGATAGTTCCAGGAGCAGGTACTTGTGTGATGTCGAGTGAAAGGTCACAGTTATCATTGGCTGCGATGAGTGATGTGTAGTCAGCAAGCGCGATTTCGCACGCTGCGTCAACAAACACTGTAACATCGGTAGCACAGGTAGTAATTGTAGGGTTTGTTGTGTCTTCAACAATGAGGTCGAAGCTACATGAGTTGACATTTCCTGCATCATCAGTAGCAGAAATAGTTACTGTTGTAGTTCCAGAAACAATTGTTCCCGGTGCTGGCAATTGAACGATGTCTAGAGCCACGTCGCAGTTGTCTGTAGCAGAGAACAAAGCTGTGTAGTCGCCAACGGTGAACATACAAGAAGCATCAGCAGATACGTTGATGTCGGCCGGACAAGCAACTACTGGCAGCTCATCGTCGTTCACTGTTACATCAAATGAGCAGGTAGAAACGTTGCCCGAGATGTCGGTAACAGTCCATGTTACAGTTGTTGTTCCTACAGGATAAGTTCCTGAAGCATCAGCCGTACCATTAAAATCGTTCACGATAGAAGCGATACCGCAGTTGTCTGAGGTAACCAGCGCAGGCACCGTTACCGCTGCATTGCAAGCACCAAGGTCGTTCGACTGGATGATGTTGGCAGAGCAGGTGATGGCAGGAGCTTGATCATCGGTTATGGTAATAGCCAACGAGCAAGTTGAAGTATTTCCAGCAGCGTCAACTACAGTCCATATTACAGTTGTAGTTCCAACAGGGTAAACACCTGAAGCATCTGCTGCACCGTTGAAGTCATTTGAAAAAGATGTAATTCCGCAGTTGTCGGAAACAACAGGGACAGGAACCGAAACGACCGCTTCACACGCACTAGCATCCGCTGAAAGCGTCAAATCTCCCACACAAGCGATCGTAGGGTTCTCATCATCATTAATTGTTACAGACATTGTGCAAGTAGACACATTGCCGTGTATATCTGTGACAGTCCAGATAACGTCTGTGGTACCTACAGGGTAGATGCCAGAAGCGTTCGCTGTTCCGTTAAAGTCGTTGGTGATAGAAGCAATGCCACAGTTGTCGCTAGCAATTATAGCGTCAATAGTTACATTGGCTTCACACACCCCCAAATCAGTGCCGTTTGTTAGGTTGGCAGGACATACTAAAGAAGGAGACTCGTTATCGTTCACCGTTACGGTCATCGAGCAAGTGCTGATGTTTCCGTTGGTGTCGACAGCGGTCCATATTACGGTTGTTGTGCCTACAGGATAGATTCCTGAAGCATCACCAGTTCCGTTAAAGTCGTTTGTTAATGAAGCAACACCGTCGTTGTCTGTCGCGATGGCCAAAGGCACCGATACAAAAGCTTGACAAGCAAGAACGTCGTTGTTTACGTTTTGGTTGGCCGGACAGGTTAAGTCTGGAGCCTGGTTATCGCTCACAGTAACATCGAATGAGCAGGTAGTGCTGTTTCCAGCAGCGTCTGTCACTGTGTAAGTTACCGTTGTTGTACCGTTCGGATAGACACCCGAAGCATCAGCTGTGCCATTGAAGTCGTTTACAATGGATACAACAGAGCAATTATCACTTGTTGCTGGAATGGCAATGGTGATTGTGGCGGTTGAGAAACCAAAATCGTTTGGCACAACGATGTCTGAAGGACAAGCGATGGTTGGGTTTTCGTTATCTGTTACCGTAACGTTTTGGGTACACGTGTTTGTGTTACCAGCGTTGTCTGTCACCGTCCACGTTACAGTAGTGGTACCGATAGGGAAGGTAGCAGGCGCATTGTTTGTTACAGAAGCTACACCGCAGTTGTCGCCTGTTGTTGGAGCAGTAAGCACGACAGTAGCAAAGCAAGAGCCTGAATCAGTCGTTGTGTTTACCGCCGCAGCGCAAGCGATTGTTGGATTTTCGTTATCTGTTACGGTAACGTTCTGAGTACACGTCGCTGTGTTACCAGCGTTGTCTGTTACTGTCCATGTAACGGTAGTTGTACCGATCGGGAAAGAAGCAGGCGCGTTGTTCGTTACCGAAGCAATACCGCAGTTATCAGCAGTAGCAGGAGCAGTAAGGATAACTGTTGCAAAGCAAGAACCACCATCCGCGTTAGCGTTTACCGCAGCAGCACAAGTGATGGTCGGATTTTCGTTATCTGTTACCGTAACGTTCTGGGTACACGTAGCCGTGTTCCCCGCGTTGTCTGTTACTGTCCATGTAACGGTAGTTGTACCGATAGGGAAAGTAGCAGGCGCGTTGTTCGTTACCGAAGCAATACCGCAGTTATCGCCCGTTGTTGGGGCAGCAAGCACTACAGTTGCAAAGCAAGAACCACCATCCGCGTTAGCGTTTACCGCAGCAGCACAAGTGATTGTTGGATTTTCGTTATCTGTTACGGTAACGTTTTGGGTACACGTGTTTGTGTTACCCGCGTTGTCTGTCACCGTCCACGTTACAGTAGTAGTACCGATCGGGAAGGTAGCAGGCGCATTGTTTGTTACCGAAGCTACACCGCAGTTGTCGGAAGTAGCAGGAGCAGCGAGAACGACGGTAGCAAAGCAAGAACCACCATCGGTGCTAACCGACATAGCCGGGTTGCATCCGATGGCAGGAGCTTCATCATCATTCACAGTTACAGTCATAGAACATGTCGAAACATTTCCATGGATATCGGTTACGGTCCAGATCACAGTTGTGGTACCTACAGGGTAGATGCCAGAGGCGTTCGCTGTTCCGTTGAAGTCGTTGGTAATGGTTGCCACGCCGCAGTTGTCTGATGCAGCAAGAGCAGCTACAGCAACGTTGGCCTGACAAACACCAAGGTCAGTGCTAACAGTTAGGTTGGCAGGACAAGAAATTACAGGATCTTCGTTGTCGTTTACCGTTACAGTCATCGAGCAAGTGCTGATGTTTCCGTTGGTGTCGACAGCGGTCCATATTACGGTTGTTGTGCCTACAGGATAGATTCCTGAAGCATCACCAGTTCCGTTAAAGTCGTTGGTTAATGAAGCAACACCGTCGTTGTCGGTAGCAGTTGCTACTGGGACAGTAACAAAAGCTTGACAAGCAAGAGCGTCGTTGTTTACGTTTTGGTTGGCCGGACAAGTGATCACAGGAGCTTGTGCATCGCTAACCGTTACATCGAATGAGCAGGTAGTGCTGTTTCCAGCAGCGTCTGTAACAGTGTATGTAACTGTAGTTGTTCCGATAGGATAAACACCTGAAGCGTTTGAAGTTCCAGTGAAGCTGTTGACTACAGAAGCCACAGTGCAGTTGTCACCAGTAGCTGGGATTGCGATGGTGATGTTAGCTGTTGAGAAACCAGGGTCAGCGTTTGTGCTGATGTTTGCAGGACAAGCGATGGCTGGGTTTTCGTTATCAGTAACTGTTACGTTATGAGTACATGTAGCTGTGTTCCCCGCGTTGTCTGTCACCGTCCACGTTACAGTAGTGGTACCGATCGGGAAGGTAGCAGGCGCATTGTTTGTAACCGAAGCTACACCGCAGTTGTCGCCCGTTGTTGGAGCAGCGAGCACGACAGTTGCAAAGCAAGAGCCTGAATCAGTCGTTGTGTTTACCGCAGCAGCGCAGGCGATTGTTGGATTTTCGTTGTCAGTAATTGTTACGTTCTGAGTACACGTCGCTGTGTTCCCCGCGTTGTCTGTTACTGTCCATGTAACGGTAGTTGTACCGATCGGGAAAGTAGCAGGTGCGTTGTTCGTTACCGAAGCAATACCGCAGTTATCAGCAGTAGCAGGAGCAGTAAGGATAACTGTTGCAAAGCAAGAACCACCATCCGCGTTAGCGTTTACCGCAGCAGCGCAAGTGATGGTCGGATTTTCGTTATCTGTTACCGTAACGTTCTGAGTACACGTAGCCGTGTTACCAGCGTTGTCTGTTACTGTCCATGTAACGGTAGTTGTACCGATCGGGAAAGTAGCAGGCGCGTTGTTCGTTACCGAAGCAATGCCGCAGTTATCAGCAGTAGCAGGAGCCGTGAGTACGACAGTAGCAAAGCAAGAACCACCATCCGCGTTAGCGTTTACCGCAGCAGCACAAGTGATTGTTGGATTTTCGTTATCAGTAACTGTTACGTTCTGAGTACATGTAGCTGTGTTACCCGCGTTGTCTGATACTGTCCATGTAACGGTAGTTGTACCGATCGGGAAAGTAGCAGGCGCATTGTTTGTTACCGAAGCAATTCCGCAGTTGTCGCCCGTTGTTGGGGCAGCAAGCACTACAGTTGCAAAGCAAGAGCCTGGATCAGTCGTCGTGTTTACAGCAGCAGCGCAAGTAATTGTCGGATTTTCGCTATCTGTTACGGTAACGTTTTGGGTACACGTCGCCGTGTTCCCAGTATTGTCTGTCACCGTCCACGTTACAGTAGTAGTACCGATCGGGAAAGTAGCAGGCGCGTTGTTTGTTAACAAAGCAATACCGCAGTTATCAGCAGTAGCAGGAGCAGTAAGGATAACTGTTGCAAAGCAAGAACCACCATCCGCGTTAGCGTTTACCGCAGCAGCGCAAGTGATAGTAGGATTTTCGTTGTCCGTTACAGTAACGTTCTGGGTACACGTAGCGGTGTTCCCCGCGTTGTCTGTCACCGTCCATGTAACGGTAGTGGTACCGATCGGGAAAGTAGCAGGCGCGTTGTTCGTTACCGAAGCAATACCGCAGTTATCAGCAGTAGCAGGAGCAGTAAGGATAACTGTTGCAAAGCAAGAACCACCATCCGCGTTAGCGTTTACCGCAGCAACGCAAGTGATGGTTGGATTTTCGTTATCTGTTACAGTAACGTTCTGAGTGCACGTCGCCGTGTTCCCAGCATTGTCTGTCACCGTCCACGTTACAGTAGTTGTACCGATCGGGAAGGTAGCAGGAGCGTTGTTTGTAACCGAAGCTACACCGCAGTTGTCGCCCGTTGTTGGAGCAGTAAGCGCGACAGTCGCAAAGCAAGAGCCTGGATCAGTCGTTATGTTTACCGCAGCAGCGCAGGTAATTGTCGGATTTTCGCTATCTGATATAGTAACGTTTTGAGCACACGTCGCTGTGTTACCCGCGTTGTCTGTCACCGTCCACGTTACAGTAGTTGTACCGATCGGGAAAGTAGCAGGCGCGTTGTTTGTTACCGAAGCCACAGAGCAGTTGTCGGAAGCAGCTGGAGCGGCAAGCACGACAGTAGCAAAGCAAGAACCAGAAGCTGCTGCAACAGAAACGTTTGCAGGACAAGTAATGGTAGGGTTTTCGTTATCTGTTACAGTAACGTTCTGAGTGCACGTAGCGGTGTTACCAGCGTTGTCTGTTACTGTCCATGTAACGGTAGTAGTACCGATCGGGAAAGTAGCAGGCGCATTGTTTGTTACCGGAGCAATACTACAGTTATCGCCTGTTGTTGGGGCAGCAAGCGCAACAGTAGCAAAACAAGAACCTGGGTTTGTATTCGCATTTACCGCAGGAGCGCAGGTAATGGTCGGGTTTTGGTTGTCTGTTACAGTAACGTTTTGCGTGCATGTAGCCGTGTTACCAACGTTGTCTGTTACTGTCCATGTAACGGTAGTAGTGCCGATCGGGAAAGTAGCAGGCGCATTGTTTGTAACCGAAGCAATGCCGCAGTTATCGCCTGTTGTTGGGGCTGTAAGTACAACAGTTGCAAAACAAGAACCAGGGTTTGTATTCGCGTTTACTGCAGGAGCACAAGTAATAGTAGGGTTTTCGCTATCTGTTACCGTAACGTTTTGAGTACAAGTGTTTGTGTTCCCCGCGTTGTCTGTCACCGTCCACGTTACAGTAGTAGTACCGATCGGGAAAGTAGCAGGCGCATTGTTTGTTACCGAAGCAATACCGCAGTTATCGCCCGTTGTTGGAGCCGTAAGCACGACAGTTGCAAAACAAGAACCAGGGTTTGTGTTAGCGTTTACTGCAGGAGCGCAGGTAATTGTCGGGTTTTCGTTATCTGTTACAGTAACGTTCTGAGTACACGTAGCCGTGTTCCCCGCGTTGTCTGTGACTGTCCATGTAACGGTAGTCGTACCGATCGGGAAAGTAGCAGGCGCATTGTTTGTAACCGAAGCCACACCGCAGTTATCGCCCGTTGTTGGAGCTGTAAGTACAACAGTTGCAAAACAAGAACCAGGGTTTGTATTTGCATTTACCGCAGGAGCGCAAGTAATAGTAGGGTTTTCGTTATCTGATACCGTAACGTTTTGGGTACACGTCGCCGTGTTCCCTGCGTTATCAGTCACCGTCCACGTTACAGTAGTTGTCCCGATTGGGAAAGTAGCAGGCGCGTTGTTGGTTACCGAAGCTACACCACAGTTGTCGGATGTAACAGGAGCTGCAAGAGCCAGAGTTGCAAAGCAAGAACCTGGATCAGTGTTCGTGTTAACTGCTGCTGGACAAGTAATGGTAGGGTTTGTAGTATCGATAGCAGCAAGCAAGAAGTCGCCCAATTCGAAAGGACAATCATTGTTCCCCCAGCGGACCCAAAGATTGTAAGATCCTTCAGGCAATCCATTGTAAGTAACAGAACCTGAGTTGTCGTTTACTTGAGGTTGGTACGACACACCGCCATTCAAACTGAATTCGATTGAAGTTCTTCCAGGGGTGTCGACATACGTGAAAGTAATGCTGCCATTTGAAGCGCCGCAAGTTGGGACACCAATAGAAACAGAAGCATTTGGAGTCACCATAGTCGTTAGTGTCACGGCATCAGTTGCCGTACAGCCAAAGGCGTCGGTTACAGTTACAGTGTAAGTAGTTGTAGACCCTGGGGAAACGGCGTGAGAAGCCCCCGCGCCCAGACCATTGTTCCAGGAATAAGAGTAAGGAGCGGTTCCACCAGATGCTGAACCAGTGATTGTGTAAGGAATGCCTAAACACGCACTGGCATCCGCGCCAGCGCTCGCTACCAAAGAGCTGTTAACTACAACAGTAGTGGAGCACGTGCTCACATTTCCATTTATATCAGTAACCGTCCAGTTCACCACAGTAGTACCCAGAGGGTAGTTTCCTGAAGCGTTGTTGGTGCCGGTTCTATTGTTTGTTATGGTTGCGATACCGCAGTTATCGGTAGCGGTTAGTGCTGGCATTGTTACATTCGCAGTACAGCCGTTTGCGTTGACGTTGGTGGTACTGTTTGCCGGACAATTTAAGGTTGGCGCTTCGCTGTCGAAAACGGTTATATTAAACGAACAGTTATCAGAAGCAGCGCCACCCATGATACCAGTGTACGAGATGGTGTATGTGCCCAGGGGCATAAACGACCCTTGCACGAAAGGCAATCCATCGGTGCGATTCAGAAGAACCCCATTGCAGTTTGAAATTATTGAAGGCAGGGGCCAAGTGACATTTGCGCCACACTGACCTGGTGCAGATGGAACCATCATGTCAGCAGGGCAGACTAGAGATACGGCAACATCTTGAAGTTCAAATGATTGAGTAGCGCTGAGTACTTCAGTACAAATATTCCACGTAGCTGTGATGTCGATTGACTCAGTACCTTCGGGAGTAAAGTCTTGGGTACCTAGTAGGACAAATATTTTCGTTATTTCGTTTGGAGCGAACGTCACCGTGGTCGGTGCAGGGTTCATGAAGATATCGACTAATGTGTAGTCGGTGTTGTAGATGGCGGTTCCACCGAAAGTCAAATCTACATCCAGGGCAACGGTTGTATCGCCACCTCTTTCCAGGTTAAAGATACCAAACTGGCAACCCTCAACTACATTCGGAAACAATGGGTCGGGGTTGATGTCTACCAGCTGACCTGGACAAGAAAAGCTTTTCAGGAATACAGCAGAATCCCAGCTGCTATCACCCGCATCGGCGATAACCATTTTAACGTGGTAGGTTTGACAAGGAATAACCACCCCTATGGCAGAGAGTGGAACAGTGAAACCATCGTGTTGTAGGTTTGTACCGCCCGTGTTATCGGTAAAGAAAGCAGCGTTAGCGAGGCTTTGACAGTTTGCAGGATCCATTCCCCCACCTGGAGTACCATTGTTTACGCTACCAATTGCAACACCAGTTCCGTCGGGAAGGATTGCAAAGTTTTCAGCACCATTTGAAAAAGGACCTGCTATACCAGGACCACTCACGAAGAATGCAAAGGCATCGTTGAAGTCTGAACAAACGTATTCGTTGTATTCTTCAGAGGCGAAAACGAAATCGATTTGGAGCGTATCACACTTTGGGACCACATCAAACTCAATCACACAAGCATCTCGCGAAGCCAGCGGTGAAAGCAGTAAAATGTCTGGATCAGCATAATCGGGGCGATTGACTGATGATGAACCGGTATCGTTCGGTCCAATGGCCTGTGTGCAAGACCCTGTAGAAAGTATGATACCCTGATCCAATCCCAATACACCATCTGGCGTATAGCTGAAAGTTCCGTACTGAGCGTTTTGTCCGGCAGTAATCGTGAAATTGGAAATCGTCAGTCCTGTTCCTTCAATCAAACTTTGCATGGCCGCGATCGACGCATTTTGGTCGACTACGAGCTGTGCGGAAGCCGTTGAAAAGAGAAAAGATAGAACGGTTAAAATACTGAATGATAGTACTTTAATTTGGGTAATCTTCCCGAAATACGGGCAAGGGATAGCCTGTTTCATAACTTCGTTATGATGAGTGAATGATGATGATGATAAATATAAAAGAGGGTGTTAGCCCGGAAAGTCAGATCAGAAGTCTCGCTGTTTTTCAAGTTGAACTGATGAATCGCAGACGGAGAGTTTGTAGTCGTGTCTCATAAATGTGAATGTTAGAGATCAGGTTAGATATGTTTCAAAAAATGGTTTTCGGGTTCTTATACCTTTGGACTACATAAAAGGTTATGTTTTCTTACAAGTTTTGTAGGACAAAGAATATAAACGACAGAAAGTCAGACACATACGCACGAAAAAAATCATTGAAAACTATTATATTTCATCACTTTAGATAGAAAAAGTATTTTAAAACAAGAAAAGCCGTCTCACAATGAGACGGCTTTTCAAGACGATTTGTTAGTTATTACTCCAGTTATACTTTATCAGGAAGGAGCAGCGTAATTTCAGCTCGGCGATTTAATTTGTGTTGCGCTGGGGTGCAGAATTTGCCATCGGAGCATTCATTAACGAGAGCCTCTTCACCATTCCATTCAATGATAATTCGATCTACCGAGATACCGGCATTGATAAGCGCATCACGTGTTGATGTGGCTCTTTTCTTGGAAAGGAAGAGGTTGTATTTTTTATCGCCACGGGCATCGGTATGCGCGTTGATTTTTATTTTCAAATCAGGTTGATCAGCTAGCATGCCAATGATTTCCCCGAGTTTTTCGAGTTCGTTTTTCGAAAGGACACCGCTGTCGAAGGCGAAGTATACAGCGCCAGCCGACATACTTAATCCTTCAGGTGTTTTCCGCACGGTACCATTTCCGCCAGAGAACGAGAACAAATCGTCGGCTTTTACAACACCTCCTTCGCTGTCGGCGCTTGCAGAGAACATTTCTTTGAATTTGGCTGCATCGAGTTGTTCAGCTAGGAGTAATGGTTCATCAGTGAATGCATAGGTGAATTGTTGTGTTGCATCCGCGAAAGCGACATCTTCATCGTCAGGGGTGAAGAACACCTTCATCTCTCGTCCGTCTTGTGTTTGCCACGTGAGGACATGCAATTGATTCTTGGTGATTTCAAATTCTGCCGTTGGATGGTTGTTGACATCAAAGTATGCGACGCCGCCATTTTCGACGTTTTTAATGAAGACACGGCTACCTTCTTCAGGGCAATTCATATCTGTTGTTTGCCACATTGCTTGGAAGTATGTCCGTTCGCCGGAGTTGTTAAATGCGTAGTTTGTTTGATCAGTGAGATTGCGTTCTTTCCATTTTTCCGCGGGAAGTTTTTTCTTTCTAAAAGCACTTTCACGGTAGGTGAGCACTTGAGCATCAGCTAAAAACTTGCCTGCATTTGGTGAGTCGTAAGCGTACCTCAATCCGAGGGGAGTTTTTTCTGGTGTGCAGTGCATAACATACTTTTGATCGTCGTGTTTCCACGAGATTTCGAATGTGTCATCACCGTTTAAACTTGCGACAAAGCTTCCGCGTGCAGCCGATTTGGTATATGATTCATCGGTGCGTAGATTTCGGATTTCGACTTCTTTCGGGTTCATGGGAAGTCCTTCAGGCGACATCAAAACAATTTCAGTTTCAATTACTTCATGCCAGGTTTCCCACCAGAACAAATCGTCGCCACCGGAGGTCGCTTCACGGTCGCTGCAGAAATAACCGAACTCATCACCTATGTACATCATTCCGAAGTCGTCATCTCTACTATTTACAGGCATTCCAGGATTTATGGCTTCACCAGATCCGTTTGGAAAACCAAAGAATATATCCAATCCACCTAAACCGGGATGTCCGTTAGAAGCGAATATAAACTCCCCCTTCGGTCCGAAAGCGGGATAAATTTCATCGCCTTCGGTATTGATATTGGCATTCAAAGCCTGCGGCTCACCCCAGCCTGATTCAGTGCGCGAGGCGACATAGATATCAAAACCTTGTCCGTCTTTGTTCGATGAAAAATACAATGAATTGCCATCTGGTGATAGCGTTGGGTAAGCCTGGCTGGTATTGGAGTCGTTGAACGGAAAATCTTTCGATGTTTTCCATTCGCCATTCACCAATTTAAAACTGATGATTGCTGAAGCAATTGCTGGCGTCCCGTTTAGTGTCGGAACTTCTTTTTTCGCGTAAAAACGTGTCACATAAAGCACGTTACGCATGCGGTCATAACAAGAGGGCCCTTCAGAAAACAAAGAGTTTACTTCACCAGCAACGGGCTCTGCCGAAACAAGGTTGAACATATCATCAACGCTAGTGGCGTATAAGTCGTAGTCGACCAAGAACCGTTTATGCGGATACCAGCCGTCATCAATTCCACTAGCTATAGGAACGAACATCAATTCCTCACCTTTCGAAGGCGGCCCGACTGATCTCCCAACGTTTGCACCAAGACTGGCTGTGTTGAAGTTTGGTTTGTCTGAAATAAGTGCTTGAAAGTAATTGGGGTCGTCGTGCAAACGCTTCGCTCGCGTGTCGTTTGGCGCATGTTCAAAAAACTGGTTGATCCAATGCACTGCCGCTTCATCTTGTCCCATTGATCGCAGAGCACTGGCGCAGTAATAATAATCCATTTCGTCGTAAGGGCCAGCGAGGATCGACTTCTGGTACCACTCCACCGATTCTTCTTCCATTCCTAAAAGGCGATAACAATCGGCAATTCGGCGAAGAATGAAAGGGTGGTCAGGGGATTTGATGTGCGCAATTTGAAACATCTCAAGAGCATCCAAATAGTCGAACGAACCGAAAAGTTCTTCTGCTTTTTTGGCTTGTCTTGGCAGTTCAAGATTGTCGGTAGCTCCCGCAGAGACTGCGAAAATACAGACCATCCAAACTAAGATCACAAAAGGGCGAGCGTTTTTCATTTTACGAATTGTCGTTTCTTTTACTCCAAGCTGGCTAGGTAAGTTTATCGGTCTGTGCCCTATAAAAATGTCGGATACGACTTACATGCCCTGTAAAAACGCCCTTTATTCCTCTTAAAATCATTATCTTCGCGCATTCAAAAATTGAGCTGAATGGCCTCTAAATATCCTGAATACAAACAGTTGAATCTTCCAGCGTTGGCCAACGATGTGTTGAAGTTTTGGAAGGAGAATAACGTATTTGAGAAAAGCGTCACCTCTCGCGAGGGAAGTGCTCCTTTTGTCTTTTTCGAAGGTCCGCCATCGGCGAACGGAATGCCGGGTATTCACCACGTTATGGCGCGCGCCATTAAAGACATCTTCTGCCGTTATAAAACCTTGAAAGGATACCAGGTAAAACGCAAAGCGGGATGGGATACTCACGGTTTACCGGTGGAGCTTGGTGTTGAGAAAGAGCTAGGCATCACCAAAGAAGACATAGGTAAGACCATAAGTGTTGAAGAATACAACGAAGCATGCCGAAAAGCAGTAATGCGCTATACGGATGTTTGGAATAACCTTACTGAACAGATGGGTTACTGGGTAGACATGAACGACCCGTATGTGACCTATCAAAACAAATACATCGAATCGGTTTGGTGGTTGTTGAACCGCATGTACAGCAACGACTTGTTGTATAAAGGATACACCATTCAACCGTATTCGCCGAAGGCAGGAACAGGGTTGAGCAGCCACGAGCTGAACCAACCGGGAACATATCGCAATGTTAAAGACACTACGATAGTAGCGCAGTTTGAGGTGAAGGCCGAAAGCATGGATAAGTTTTTGTCTTTGACCCAAGGCAAACTGAATGGGAAGGCGTATTTCTTGGCATGGACAACAACACCGTGGACTTTGCCATCGAATACTGCGCTTACCGTTGGGCCCGAAATCGAATACATCATTGTAGCAACCACAAATCGCTACACCGGAGATCAGATAACGGTGGTTATGGCTGCCGCCCTTGAAGGCAAGCACCTTCCAGTGAAAAAAGATGAGCCATACGAGATCCTTGGTCGATGCAAAGGGTCAGACTTGGTGGGCATGAAGTACCATCAGTTGTTGCCTTATTGCCAACCGATGGACCGTCCGGAAGAGGCATTCAGAGTTATTCCTGGAGCTTTTGTTACTACGGAAGATGGAACGGGTATCGTGCATACGGCGCCAACGTTTGGTGCTGATGACGCCCAGGTTGCGCGTGAAGCGGGTGTTCCTCCTATGTTGGTTGACGATGGTGCCGGAAATGGCATTCCGCTCGTTGACCTGCAAGGAAAGTTCATTGATGCCATGGGAGATCTTGGCGGCAAATACGTGAAAGATGAATATTACGACGACGATCAACGACCTGAACGCTCGGTGGATGTCGAAATAGCAATAGGGCTCAAAGAACGCGGACTGGCTTTCAATGTTGAGAAATACGAGCATACCTACCCACATTGTTGGAGAACAGATAAGCCAATCCTTTATTACCCGTTGGATAGCTGGTTCGTGCGCGCTACCGCCGGTAAGTCGCGCATGTCGGAACTCAACAAAACCATCAACTGGAAGCCCGAGAGCACCGGTACAGGTAGATTTGGTAACTGGCTCGACAACTTAAACGACTGGAATTTGAGCCGCTCAAGGTTTTGGGGTATTCCAATTCCGATTTGGCGGACAGAAGACGGAAAGGAGACGCGCTGCATAGGTTCTGTTGAAGAGCTTAAAAACGCTTGCGCGGATGCAGTGAAAGCAGGTGTGATGTCGGACAATCCGTTTGATGCTTTCAACCCTACCGATATGTCGGATGAAAACTACGACACGTTTGATCTTCACAAACCCTTCGTGGATGCCATCACCTTGGTATCGAATGAAGGCAAGCCGATGAAACGCGAGTCGGATTTGATCGATGTTTGGTTTGACTCTGGTGCCATGCCGTATGCGCAGTGGCACTATCCATTTGAGAATAAAGACTACATCGATAAAGGATTGGCATTTCCAGCCGATTTCATCGCCGAAGGAGTAGACCAGACCCGCGGGTGGTTCTATACCCTGCACGCCATAGCAACCTTGGTGTTTGATTCTGTGGCGTATAAGAATGTGATCTCGAACGGACTTGTATTGGACAAGAACGGGCAGAAGATGTCGAAACGCCTGAAGAATGCTGTAGATCCGTTTACAACGCTCGATCAGTATGGCCCAGATGCTACGAGGTGGTACATGATCACCAATGCGCAGCCGTGGGACAACCTGAAATTTGATTTGGATGGAATAACTGAAGTCCAACGCAAATACTTCGGAACTGTTTACAACACCTACAACTTCTTCGCGTTATACGCCAACATTGATGGATTCAGTTTTGCTGAACCTGAAGTGAGTTTTGAAAACCGTCCGGAACTGGATCAGTGGATTTTATCGCGATTGAACACGCTTGTAAAACAAGTCGATGAGGCATATGGGTCGTATGAGCCAACACGCGCCGGACGACTCATTCAGGATTTCGCTGTTGAAGACTTAAGTAACTGGTATGTCCGCCTCGGACGTCGCAGATTCTGGAAAGGAGAATACAACACAGATAAGATCTCTGCATATCAGACACTTTATACCTGTCTGGAAGCAATTGCTCAGCTTTCTTCACCTATCGCGCCGTTTTTTAGCGAAAGGTTGTACAAAGATTTAACTACGGTAACCGGCCGAGGAGGTGTGGAATCTGTCCATTTGTCAACCTTCCCAAAGGTGAACGAAGACATGATTCGTCCGGAGATGGAGCAGCGCATGGATATCGCACAGCGCATCTCATCGATGGTTTTGAGTTTGCGCAAGAAAGAACGTTTGCGCGTGCGTCAACCACTACAGCGCATCATGGTTCCAATTTTGGATCCTGCATTTGAAGGCATGTTAAAACGTGTTGAAGAGTTGATTCTGAGTGAGGTGAACGTAAAAGAATTGACGTACTTGCACGACACCAATGTGCTTGTTAAGTCGATCAAAGCGAACTTTAAAACCTTGGGTCCTCGTTTTGGTAAAGACATGAAAGAAGTTGCTGCTTTGGTAGCAGGTTTCGGACAAGAAGAGATAACCGAGATAGAGAAGGCCGGTGAGATCGCGATACAGCTGCCTGGCGGACAGCAGATGTTGCAGCTGGCGGATGTTGAGATTCAATCGCAAGACATCCCAGGTTGGCTTGTGGTCTCTGAAGGAGGAATAACTGTTGCTCTTGATATAACACTTACCCCTGAATTGGTGCAAGAAGGTATCGCGAGAGAGATGGTAAACCGCATTCAGAATTTAAGAAAAGACAGTGGTTTGGAAGTTACAGATAAGATATCGTTACGCATTGGTCGTAACGCTGAAATCGAAGCAGCTGTCCAAAACAATTTAGATTATATTTGTCGGGAGACGTTGGCAGGAAAATTAGAAATTGTTGATCATCTGGAGGGTGGACACGCCGTTCAGGTTGATGAGGAATTGTCGACGGTAATCTCGATTGAACGCATGAATTAAAAGAGTGATTATGGCTGAGATACGCTATTCTGACGACGACCTCAAAGAGTTTGAGGTGTTGATTTTAGATAAACTGGAGCAAGCGCGACAGGATTTGGATCAATTGAAGAAATCGTTGTCTCATGAAGACGACAACAGTACCGACGATACTTCACCAACGTTCAAAATGATGGAAGATGGTTCTGAAACCATGAGCCGGGAAGAGACAGCACAGTTGGCTGCTCGCCAGGAAAAATTCATCATGAGCTTGGAGAATGCTTTGTTGCGCATTAAAAACAAAACGTATGGCGTTTGCCGCGAAACGGGCAACCTGATTTCGAAAGAGCGTTTGCGTTTGGTGCCTCACGCAACGTTGAGCATTGAAGCAAAGTCGAAACATTAATTGTCGCCTTTCCGGCGTTAACCGGATATATGAGTAAATACAAACACGCCATATTTGTTGTGTTTGCCGTGCTGATCATTGACCAGATATTAAAAATCTGGATTAAAATGAATTGGACCATTGGCGAGCATTTGACGTTGATAGACGGGTTTTTTGAGCTGCATTTCATTGAGAACAATGGGATGGCTTTCGGTATCAATCTACCTGGGGTTTGGGGCAAGTTAGCGCTCAGTTTGTTCCGCATAGCAGCCGTTGTTGCAATAGGGTTTTATCTCAAAAAGAACATCGATCAGAAAGCACACAAGGGGTTTGTTACTTGTGTGGCAATGATACTTGCAGGTGCGGTAGGCAATATAATTGATAGCGCTGTGTACGGTGTGTTTTTCTCACGCAGCTCCCTTGGACAAGTAGCTGAACTGTTTCCGACCGATGGTGGATATGCATCATCTGGAGCACTTGGGGGTTACCTAGAGGGGTATGTTGTAGATATGCTGCACTTCACCGTGCGCTGGCCTGAGTGGGTGCCGTACTTCGGTGGCTCGGGAGAGATATTTCCTCCGATTTTCAATATAGCAGACGCGGCCATATCATTGGGCATTATTTGGATCATCATCCGCCAAAAGAAATTCTTTGCCGCAGAGAAAGCAGAAGACATTGTTGCTGATGTAGAGAGTGCCCCTGAAGAGGCCTGAAATCAATGTTTTTCTAGCTCAACCCAGTCGCCGTGACTTCGGATCAATTCAACTAAGGCGTCTACAGCTTCAGCTTCGGGGACATTTTTTTGTACCACTTCTTTCTCTTTGTACAAACTGATTTTTCCAGGCCCAGTGCCTACATAACCATAATCGGCGTCGGCCATTTCACCCGGTCCATTTACTATGCAGCCCATGATGCCAATCTTGATTCCTTTGAGGTGGCTAGTGGCAGAACGGATTTTTGCTGTAGTCTCTTGCAGGTCGAAGAGGGTTCGTCCGCAGCTCGGACAAGAGATATATTCTGTTTTAGAAATCCGCGTGCGCGTGGCTTGCAAAATTCCAAACGAAGTTTGATTGAGCATTTGAGGTGATGCTGTTTCACTTTCGATCCACACGCCATCACCCAAACCATCAATAAAAAGGCCGCCTGTATCGGTTGCAGCATGCAGTAAAAAGGCATCTACATTCAAGTCGCCGTAGCTACGGCGGATGATAACTGGCACGTTACATTCAGCATGCATCAAACGAAAGAAAGCTGCGCGTTGCTCAGCCATGCCGTGGTCATTTGTTGTCTCTAGCACCAGCACTGCGGTAGCGTCATTACTAAGATTTGAGATCGCCTCTGGCGAGAGCTGGTGGATATTCGCGCGGTAGAAATTAAGATCGCTGTGTTTTTCAATGTCGGCATCTGCCATCTCCCAAATTGGATAGTGACGCTCTTTTTTATCGCCATGCATCCATGCTGCACCATTCATAATGGCACCCAGCGTTCCTGGTATTTCGAAATCGATGCTATTGTTTCCAACATAAACATAATCGCAGGCCATATCGGTAAGGTTCCATTTGTCGAGTGGAACACTGTAATTGTAGCCAACAGCGAATAATGTCGAAGGCTTCAACTCACCACGAGACGAGAAGTCTATCACCACACAGGGCACATGGGGTTTCCCGATATTCAGCACCTCGGCAGTATTGCGACGGTGATAGCTGAACGGGTCAATCATCACAGGTTCTTCAGCAATAGGAGCGTGTTGTGTGCGGTTTGCATAGCGCTCAACGAGCATAGCAGCCACAGGAATTTCTGCCTCCGGCTCTTCTGTTAACGACACCCGAACCGTATCTCCCAGTCCGTCTTCCAACAACAGACCGATGCCTATGGCGCTCTTGATACGGCCATCTTCTCCATCTCCCGCCTCAGTAACACCTAAGTGAAGCGGATAGCTCATTCCTTCCGCCATCATTTCATGCACTAGCAAACGGTATGCTTGCACCATCACTTGAGGGTTGCTAGCCTTCATAGAGATCACCAAATCGTGGTAATCGTTTTCGCGGCAGATCCGAATAAACTCCATGGCTGATTCCACCATGCCCATAGGCGTGTCGCCGTATCTCGACATGATGCGATCGCTGAGTGAACCGTGATTGGTGCCTATCCGCATGGAGCGATTGAGTGCTTTGCATTTCAATACCAACGGCGTGAAACGCTCTCGGATGCGATCCACCTCTTCTTGATAGGAAGCGTCGGTATACTCAATTTCTTCAAATCGTTTTTTATCGGCGTAGTTTCCTGGGTTGACGCGAATTTTCTCGATGTAGTCGGCAGCAACTTCAGCGGCATTGGGCGTAAAGTGAATGTCGGCCACAATAGGCGTATCATACCCCAGCGCCACCAATCCGTCTTTGATAAACTTCAAATTCTCCGCCTCTTTTTTACTTGGTGCTGTGATGCGTACAAGTTCACAACCAGCCTCTATCATCCGCACTGATTGTGCGATAGTGGCCTCCGTTTTCATGGTGTCGGTGGTTGTCATCGACTGCAAGCGGATGGGGTTTTGGCCGCCTAAAGCGAGTGAGCCGATGTGTACTTCTTTGGTAATGAAGCGTTTGTATCCAAACAGGTTGGGACAATAGACGAGTGACTTTTCCATAGCGATATCTACCGCAAGTTAACACCTACAGCGCTGAAAAGTTGCATGAACGACATCACTTTAATATGTTGATTTCGATTCGGCGATTGGCCTCGTTTTCGCGGGAGTTTTTCGGACGTTTGAAGCGTTTTTCTGTTCCGCCTTTTCCGATGCAAACGATGCGATTAGCGTTTATACCATATGAAACCAGGTAGTCGCGAACCGTTTCAGCGCGAGCTAGCGACAATTCTTTTCCGTTTTTGTAAGCCCTACGTTCTGGATTGGTTTTCGCCGCCAGCTTCAAATACCTGCGCCCCATATGTCCGTTAACATGTCCTTCAAGCTCAATGCGCAGTTGCGGATTTGCATTCATGAAGAGCAGTAGTGCTTCAAGAGTAGGAAACGATTCATCGAGACATGCTGCTGAATTTCCTTCAAAGTAGATGTTATTCACAATGAAGTCGGTTTCGCTGCCGTTGGCGCGTTCAAAAGAAGCAGGTACATCTCTATAGCCTTCGAATTCTTCAGGAAATAGAATCACCTCTGGGTAGTTCAAAGGAGGGGCGTTTTCTTCTAAGAAATAGGCGGTGATCAGGATGCAATTTGGCAGTTCTTCACCGGCGAAAATAATTTCTGGCTTATCGAAAGAGCGAATTTCGAAATCTTGGCTATTCGGGAAAATTTGGATCAGACGTTCGTAAACCAAATGAGAGCGTTCACGGCCCAATTGCAACTCGTGAAATGTAACTTGATTCAAGTGGCATTGCGCTGCAATATCGATTTTCTCAACGTTGTAATCGTTGGCATAATGCTCGAAAATTTTCATCGTTGCCTCGCCTTCTGAAGTCAACTCTGTAGAATTTTCGATGAATTCAATTGTTTTGCGGACTTTGAACGCCGCATCGGCACAAAGACTCGTCAACAGCAACATACAGAAGGTCAGGTACTTCTTCATGATCTGAAAGGAAAACTCAAAAGAGTGAACAATGATTAGAAAGTAGGGTTAAATATAGTAACTTTTAGGGGGATTAAAAAGTGTCTCCACAATACCCACTTCATGCTAGGATTTAGGTTTTCAGAATTTGTCCCCGATGCCAACAAGCAATCGCGTTTCGAACGTTTGCGCGATATTTTTTTGGAGGTAGCCACTTACACCTCAGGAGATGTTGATGAGGCTCTTGATTGGATGAAAGAGATTGATCGCCAGCACGGACTTTTTGATGAAGATTACACCTTCGACGATTTTGTCGACGAACTCAAAGCCAAAGGATACATTCGCGATTCATCTGACGAAGGAGGATATGGTCTTTCGTCGAAAGGCGAGCAATCGATTCGGCAGCGCGCCTTGGATCAGATTTTTGGTAACCTCAAAAAAGGAACAGCAGGTGATCATAAGACAAGAACCACCGGCGGTGGGGATGAACTGACTACAGATAGGAGGCCATATCGATTTGGAGACGGCCAAGAGCAGATTGATTTTTCGGAAAGCTTCAAGAATGCACAAATCAACAGCGGCACGTCGGATTTTTCGCTTACAGAGCGCGATTTGGAAGTTGTAGAGCGCGAGTTCAAATCGATGACATCGACGGTGCTCATGATTGATATTTCGCATTCCATGATATTGTATGGCGAAGATCGGATCACACCTGCCAAGAAAGTTGCCATGGCGCTGAGTGAATTGGTGATGCGCAAGTATCCCAAAGACACCCTCGACATCGTCGTTTTTGGAAATGATGCGTGGGAAGTACAGATTAAAGACCTCCCGTATTTACAAGTCGGGCCATTTCATACGAATACCGTTGCAGGGTTGGAGCGCGCCATGGACATCCTCCGCAGGAGAAAATCGAGTAACAAGCAGATTTTCATGATCACCGATGGAAAGCCTTCATGTTTATATGAGAATGGCGAGTATTACAAGAACAGCTTCGGACTCGATCCATACATCGTGAATAAATGTTTGAATCTCGCCCGCCAATGCAGAAAGCTGCGCATACCTGTTACCACATTTATGATTGCGTCAGACCCATACTTACAGCAATTTGTAGAAGACTTTACCGAAGCCAATCAAGGCCGCGCGTTTTTTACTGGTTTGCAAGGGTTAGGAGACGTAATGTTTACTGATTTCGAGAAGAATAGAAGAAGAAAGTTATAAGATGAACAAGAACAAACCATCAATAAAGACCTTTGGGGAGCTCAAAGCTGCAGGCATTAAGACACGATCTGTTCGGGATGAGATGCGCGAGAACCTGATAGAGAAGATCAAAACAGAAGCCCCTGTTTTTGCGGGGATTCACGGCTATGAAGATTCGGTTTTGCCTGAAGTGCAGCATGCTATATTGGCACGACACAGCATGAATTTGTTGGGTTTGCGCGGACAAGCAAAGACGCGGATTGCGAGAGGGATGATTGATTTGCTAGATGAGTGGATTCCTGTTGTGAAAGGCAGTGAGCTCAACGACGACCCCTATGCCCCTTTGTCTGTTTTTGCGAAAAACCTTGTCAATGAGCACGGCGATGAAACACCAATCACCTGGATGCACCGCAGCGAACGATACGTGGAGAAGTTGGCAACACCCGATGTAACCATTTCTGATTTGATTGGCGATGTAGATCCGATCAAAGCCATGAACATGAAGCTCGACTACGCCGATGAGCGCGTGATTCATTTCGGGTTGATTCCACGAGCTAACCGCTCCATTTTCGTGATCAACGAGTTACCCGATTTGCAGCCACGCATTCAAGTAGCACTGTTTAATATTTTGCAAGAAGGCGACATACAGATTCGTGGTTTTCAACTGCGATTGCCACTGGATGTGGCTTTTGTTTTTACCGCCAACCCAGAAGATTACACCAATCGAGGCGCCATAATTACCCCGTTGAAAGACCGCATTCAATCGCAGATTTTGACGCACTACCCACGATCGATAGAGATTTCAGGCACCATAACCCAACAGGAAACCCGCTTAACCGATGAGCAAAGAAAAGCAGTTGTTGTCCCTGATTTACTCTCTGAAATGATTGAAAGAGTTGCTTTTGAAGCGCGCGAATCAGAATTTATCGACCAGAAGAGTGGGGTGAGTGCCCGTTTGACCATTTCAGCCCTAGAGACCCTGGTGAGCACCGCTGAGCTGCGCATGTTACAAAGCAGAGCGCCACAAACCACCGCGCGGGTATCTGATATGCTGGGCATCATCCCTGCTGTTGCAGGAAAAGTAGAATTGGTATACGAAGGCGAACAAGAAGGACCGAGAAACGTTGCTTTGCACTTGCTTGGAAAGGCCATTCGGACGCGCTTTCCGCAGATTTTCCCCAACCCAGAAACCCTCAAAAGGAAAAAGCAAGAAAGTCCGTATGACCCCATTGTCGAATGGTTCTCAACAGATCACATCGAATTGTTGGCCAGCGACGACGACCAATTGTATAGCGAGAAGTTAAACAGCATTGGTGGATTGAGAGAGCTGGTAGATAAGTATTTGCCTGGCACCGACAATCGCGAGTTGTGGATGGAGTTTGCATTGCACGGACTTGGAGAATTTAACTTGCTCAACAAAGAGGTGCTCGATCAAGCGGTTTCGTTTAGTGATTTGATGGACACCATTTTCAGCGATGACGACGAAGATTGATTAGCACCAAACTGTGTAAAACAACAAAGCCGGCACGTTAGCCAGCTCTGTATAAGTACATTAAGTAAACCAAAATCTAAGTACGAAGTAACAGCAAAGCTCGCCTTGGCGAGTCTGACAGTTAACTCTGACATTGATACGGGAATTGTCTTACAAGGGTTACAAAAAAAAACAGGGCAGATCTCTCTGCCCTGCCTAACCTAACTTTAAACTATGTGCAAATGAATAACTTACACTAGCATTTTTAGTATTGTGGAGGCACTTTTGCCTTTTCAAAAAATAGCTTGCTGTGGTAAAAGTATTGAAATCTCTTTTCTGCAACATATCTTTCTTAAGAAGTAGTAAACAATTCCTTGTTAAAATATTCACAAATGCGTTCCATTGTTCTTGGTAGTGTAAGGTTTAGTGATTCGGGCAAAATGGTTCGTTTGTTCACGGAAGACCAGGGTTTGCGGGCTTTTCCGGTGATGGGGCTCGGGTCATCGAATAAAGGTCGCGCTCCGATGTTTCAACCGATGTCGTTGATAACCGCCGAAGAAGAAAATGCTAAAATTGGGAAGCTACCTCGTTTAACAGGAGTTCAAAGAGCGTACATTTTTCAGAATGTTTACACCGACCCCATCAAAAGCACCATTGCTTTTTTCTGTGCTGAAGCTACCGAGCGAGCAATAGTAGAAGGACAGGCGAATGTTGAGTTGTTCAACTTTTGTTGGCACGCCATGCAGTGGCTGGATCTTGATGAAGAAGTTGCCCTTTTCCCCGTTTTTTGGTCGCTCAACATCATGCGGTATTGTGGCGTGTATCCGGGCAGCGACGGGGAAGGGAAGTATTATGATTTGCGAGAGGCGAAGTGGACCAACGTGGTGCCCGGACATTCAGATGTACTCGACAGAGACAATGCCCTGTTGTGGTTGCGCTTGCAACACCATGATTTCGAGAGTGTTCGCAGCATTGGGATGACTTCGGCGCAACGCAGATTGATGCTCAACGCAGCCGTCACCTTTTTGCATTGCCACGTTATTGGGTCAAAAGAATTAAAAAGTGTTGAGGTGTTGCGCGAAGTGTTCAGTTAAGCCGAGTGAAATGTTACTTTTGTAGCTGTGCTGTTTAAAGATATCATCGGTCACCAGGAGTTAAAAACTTCTTTGAAAGAGCGCATCCGAAAAGGGATGATGCCTCACGCGACCTTGTTTGCTGGTCCGGAGGGTACGGGTACTTTTCAACTGGCGCTGGCTTGTGCGCGCTACATGAATTGTGAAGCACGCACCGAAGATGATGCATGTGGAACCTGCAACAAATGCGGGAAGTACAACACCTGGCAGCACGCCGATACCTTTTTCTCCTATCCTGTAATTCGAGTTAACGACGACACCAACAGCTCTGATTTCATAGAGCAATGGCGCGAGATGGTGAAGGCCGATGCCTATTTCACCCTCGACCAATGGAAACAGCGCATTACCGATACCAAGCAAATTCAAATATTTGTTTCTGAAGTCCCCGTCATCACCAAAAACCTTTCGCTGAAAGCCTATGAGGGCGGACCAAAGGTTCAGATTATGTGGATGTTGGAAATGATGAATGAAAAGGCGGCCAACAAGATCTTGAAGATTTTGGAAGAGCCACCGTCAGATTCGTTCTTTATGATGACTGCTCAAAGCGCGGATTCCATTTTGCCTACGATTTTGTCGAGGGTGCAGTTGGTGAAAGTTCCTGCTTTGTCGGATGAACAAATTGCAGAAGCTTTGCAAGACAGGCATGGATGTGATGCCAAAC
Source organism: Cryomorphaceae bacterium (assembly GCA_016124575.1). Lineage (GTDB taxonomy): Bacteria > Bacteroidota > Bacteroidia > Flavobacteriales_D > Sanyastnellaceae > RI-182. The sequence continues at coordinate 94,540 of WGNM01000020.1, read as the reverse complement.
GCGCCATGGACATTGCATATTTGGCGGATGGAGATTATGCCAAGGCCGTGCAGATTTACGGCAGCACCGATGATCAGACTGCTTTTTTAGCTCAATTTAAAAATTGGATGCGCGCCTGCTACAAAAAAGACGGTAAGGCCATTGGCGACTTGTCGGCAATCGTCTCAAAATACAGTCGCGATGCCCAGCGGCAATTGTACGATTATGCGTTGCATTTCACGCGGCAGTGCATTGTTTTCAATTACGGACAATTGGAGCTCGCCCGATTTACCGATGAAGAGCAAAAGTTTGCAGAGAATTTTGCACCCTTTATTCATCACAACAACGTGGTGGCAATTAGCGAATTATTCAATGCTGCTTCGCAGGATGTTGGGAGAAACGTGAACGCCCGTATTGTTTTCGTTGATCTATCTCTCAAGCTGCACCGCCAGTTGCATCGCAAGCATTGAGGTTATCTTCAATGCGATCTTGAAAAAGCGGTTCACGACATGTAAATTTCGATGTGAACAAAGCACGATTCATTTGTACCTTTGACAAAATCCGAAGAAACGGATAGAAAACCGATTTGTGATATGGGATGTTCAAGTTGTTCAAACAATAGCAGTGGTTTACCGAATGGCTGCAAGAATAACGGAGCCTGTGGAGTAAGTGGTTGCAACAAACTAGATGTTTTCGATTGGTTGGCTGGCATGCAGTTGCCCGACAATCAAAAGCCATATGATGTAGTTGAGATGCGCTTCAAAAACCGCAAAGCATTTTATAGAAATGCAGAAGGATTGGAGTTGCATATTGGAGATGTAGTAGCCGTTGAGGCATCACCCGGACATGATATCGGTGTGGTTTCACTGACGGGTGAATTGGTGAGAATGCAGATGCAGCGTAAAGGGGTTAAAGACAACCTTGAGATTAAAAAAATCTACCGAAAAGCGCGTCAGGAAGACATAGAGAAATGGCAAGCCGCAAGAGGACTTGAGAAAGAGACACTCAAACAGGCACGTGAAATAGTTGGTGAAGTTGGTCTAGATATGAAGCTCAGTGATATTGAGTTTCAAGGCGATAAAACCAAAGCGACCTTTTACTACACGGCAGATGACCGTGTAGATTTTCGTGAACTGATTCGTCGCTTTGCGGACGCTTTCAAAATCCGCATCGAAATGCGGCAGATTGGTATGCGCCAAGAAGCAGGCAGATTGGGAGGCATTGGATCTTGCGGGAGAGAGCTGTGTTGTTCTACCTGGTTATCTGACTTCAGGTCGGTATCTACCAGTGCTGCGAGGTACCAGCAATTATCGCTTAACCCGCAAAAGTTGGCCGGCCAATGTGGCAAGTTGAAGTGCTGTTTGAACTACGAGTTGGATCAGTACATAGAAGCTACAAAGGAGTTTCCAAGTGGTAATACTCGACTTGATACTGAGAAGGGCAGGTTATTGCATTTCAAAACCGACATCTTCAAACGTGTAATGTACTTCATCATTGAAGGAGAATTTGGTGTTTCGCCAGTGGCGATAGGACTTAGTGAAGTTCTTGAAATAATGGAGATGAACAAGAAAGGCATCAAGCCAGGTTCATTCGAAGATTTCATCATCGAAGAAGAGTCAGAAGAAGATGAAATTTATGCAAACGTTGTTGGGCAAGATAGCTTGACGCGATTTGATAGAAAGAAAAAGTCGAGAAGAAAGCCAGATAACCGCAGTAAGGCGCGCCAAGGTGGTGATCGTCAGCGCGAAGCGCGGACAGATGACAGACCAAAGCCGGTTGCAGAAGGTGGCAACAGACCTGATGACAGAGGTGGTAGAAAACCACAAGGACAGCGTCCACAGGGACAAAAGCCGCAAGGGCCTAAACCTGAAGGAGATCGCCAACCACGGTCAGAGAATCCTCGCAGTGAGGGTGACCGTCAGCCGCGCGAAGGTGGAAGACGACGCAACAACGACCGCAGAAGGAATGGCCCGAAAGGTCCGCGTCCGGATGCGCAACCGACTAAAGAATGAGAATTGTTTTTTTATCGTTCGTGATTTTATGCTTGGCTTCATGTGGTGAAAAACCCTACACGGAGACCTACATGAGCTTCGATGATCATACGTGGAGGGCTGATGTCCCCTTGGTATCGAAGTTTGATGTTCAAGACACTACGAAGTTTTATGATTTTCTCTTTACGTTGCGGCACGGACAAGACTATGCATACAGCAACCTCTTTGTATTTGTAGAAGTGAGTTTCCCAAATGGACGCTCATTGGTAGATACTTTGGAATGTGTGTTGGCCGATCAAAGCGGCCGCTGGTTGGGAAATGGTATTGGTGATCTTGTAGACCACAGAATACTTCTCAATGAGAAGCGCATGTTTCCCATCAAAGGACCTTATGAACTCACTATCACGCAAGCCATGCGTGATAGTGAGTTGAATGGGGTATATGATGTTGGGTTCAGTTTAGAGAACTCCAAATGATTAGTTAGCGAGAGTCTGACGTTTCAGTTTTATCACAGCCAGTCTGATTAGCAACAACCACGGCAAAAGGTGCCAAAAGAAATCTAACCAGTCCATAAGTGCCATGCCATTTGCACCTCCTGCGATCCACCTGATTTTCCCCACCAAGTGAGGTTCTGGAAAAAATGGTGCGAGTCCCAATGTTAGGCACATCAAAATCACCATTTTCCAATCGTTGAAAATGTTCAATCCTCCCATTATTTGGTAGTTGGCATACCAGCAGATGACCAAGCACGGTAACCGCCGTTCAGGTTATAAACTTCCATAAAGCCCATTCCTTTCATCTTGTCCATAGCCTGACTGCTGCGACCACCGGCTGCGCAATACACCATTACGGGCTTGTCTTTCGGCAATTCAGCAACCAAGTTTGCGAAATTGGGATCGTAAAAATCAATGTGTTTGGCAGAGGGAATCATGCCAGCGGCTGTTTCTTCTGGGGTGCGGACATCAAGCACAGTAGCATCTGGGTGATCAGCCATCATTTGATTGAATGCGGTTACATCTACATCTTTTGCTACAGTAGCTTGTACAGACTGAGCCACTGCTGCATCATCCGCCGCGTGAGGCGAAGAAGGAGTAGAGCAAGAAGTAGCAGCAATAACTGATAAGAGGAAAGCGATATTCATGACTTTTTTCATAGGTATAAAAATGTTGAATGCCGTTACAAAAGCATGTAACGGCATTCAAAGTTGGGGGAATTTTTTTAATTCGCGTGTGACACGAATCACATGGGGCTTACTGACGAATAAACTTTGTTTGAGAAACAGCAGTTTTTCCGGCTACTTCAAGCATGTAAACTCCTGTTGGCAAATTTGAAACATCGAAACGTGAAGTTGTAGCATTCAGGTTTTGCGTCATCACCACCCTTCCGTTCATGTCGTAAATGGTAGCCGTTCCAACCATGTTGTTGTTGTCGGTACGCACCAAAGTCATCACATCATTTACAGGGTTCGGATAAACAAGCAAAACACCCATTTCACCGTGTTCTTCAACACCTACGCCGAGGTCGATCAACATGCCGTAAAACTCTTGGTAGTAAAGGTTTGCAATGCGCGCATCGTGCACGATGACAGTGTTTTCATCGTTAACCGTTTCAGCCGACGACGACCAGTTGTGAGAGCCCGTGATGACCATTGGGTCAGAAAGAGGCTGGCTTTGGTCGATGATGCCGTATTTGTGGTGCAACTGACCAGGGACAGATTGGTGCGAGTACACCGTAATTCCATCATCCAATAGCGGTTGATATTCTGAACCTTGAGAGCTGATTTGCTCAATAATTCCAATCGGGTTGATGAAGATTGAAGCACCTACTTCCATGATGGCAGCAGCAAGATCGTCGCGCGTGAAAGCCAAAAGAGAGAAGTACATATCGTACCCTGTAGTTAAAATTGCTTGTTCAATAGCCCGTGTTGTCCCATCAGTAGGCGAGAAATACACCTCAACAGGTGTACCACCTACGATGTAGTTTTTTGGGGTGTTGATGGTTTTATCGGCACCAAATTTAGCGTTTGCTGCATTGGGCTGCGCTGCAGAAGTACCCCACATTTCTTCAAATTCCAAGCGGTAGCCGCGCGCCATACTCTGATCTTGGAAGATGATGAGGTTGTTCGGGTCGTCGACAAGGTTTTCGTTGGTGTAGTTGGTTGATCCTGTTAAAACATATGCGATATCTGCATATTCGGCATCGATGATAGCGAATTTGTTGTGCATACCGCTTCCGGTATCGTCTGGACGGTAGTGAACTGGGATTCCAGAATTGAAGCTACCGATACCGATGTTGGCATTTGCACCGTGGGCGATATAACGAATCTGAACACCATTGGCTTGTGCCTGGTTGATCGCATCAACGATTAGAGTATTGTTGATGTTATAGATCGCGAAATCAATAGTGTGCTGCGCACGGATGATGTAAGCCGCGATGGTATCATTCATGTCGGCGCCAATATTGATAGCGTTTTCAATGGTCGCCACACTGTTGCTTACTGTACTATTGAAGTAGGCAAGAATCTCACCTGATGATTCAGAAACGGTAGCATAAGGGCGAATAGAAGAAGCGGTAGACTCACCGTTGATAGACGATATAACACGCGCGTAGTAAATGGTGCCAGGCTGAAGACCCGTGATAGCAAGCGCGTGATCGGTAGTTTCAGTGGCATTGCTTACTTCTAAACCAAGCGCTTCTGTTAAACCGTATTCGATTTTCGAATCACCGGCAATGTCGGTTAACCATTCCAAAGTGAAACCACTGGTGGTAATGTTTGTTTGTTCAACCTGTGTTGAGATGCAAATGGCTGAAACCGATTGAAAGTCGTCGACATTTCGCGGTAAAATTTGATAACCAGCAAGACCGGCAGGGTCGAATTGAGAAACGATTCCTGTAAGGATGGTTTCACATGGAGGAAGCAATTCACCGATGAGGACATTTCCAGTGCGTACGTAAATCACACCTGATTCACCATTGGCAGTGTAAGAATAGGTGTTGTTGCCGGCGATGGCTATGCCTCCTTGAGCGAAGAATACGTTTTCAATTTCCACCAACATGCCTTCGTAAGTCTCGTTTACTTCGCTTGGAGCGAGTACGATTGGACTTGGAAGGGGGTTGCCAGTGCTATTGATAACCACCTCAGACAAACTTGGCCCTACTTCTAGCAGTCCGTTGAACTCAGTTAATATACCAGTAACAGAGATTTCATCACCCGGCATAGGTTCAGTGAACGAATCCCAGTTGGTACCAGGGTAAATGGCAACACCCGCTGTACCGTCTTGAATGTAGCGTATTGAACCCAACGAACCATCGTTGGTAACGATACCTGTTACAGTTACTTCTTCGTTGATTGCGAAGTTTGTACGTGCATCAAGAATGTCTGTTTGAGCCGTAACCGTTATACCCAGCATCATAACCAGGGCAAGCGTAAGATTTTTGATCATTTTATATATTTATTAAAAGCGTACTCGCAATGAGAAGTTGGTTCTGAAGCCAAGTCCAGGGTAAACACTTGCCGATGCTGCATCGAAATTACGTTGAGAAAAAGGGTATCTCAGCGCGGTATTTTCGTACACATAAGCAGTAAGTGCATCGTTGTTTTGAGCGTTGATGAGGTATGTGGTGTTCAACACGTTGAAGATACTTCCTCTGAGGTCGAACTGAGTGTCTTTGATCTTAAAGCTATATCCGCCGTGTATTTCAAGGATGCCATAACCGGGCATACGCCAGCTTTCTCTGCGTTCATTTTCACCGAACAAACTGAAGGGGTCGAAGTCTGAATAGTGACGATCGAAGTATGTAAAGCGGGGCTTGACATAGAATTTCTTCCATTCGAATTTAAGACTGGCGCTGTATTGCGACTGCGGGGAATCACCAACATGGACACCTTTGGCGTCATAAGAAACATAAACGACATCGCCGTTGATGTCGGTATACGGACGTTGCGTTTCTTGATCGATCAACGTCAAGCTGTCGGAGCTGCTGTTCCATTTCCATTCTCCGAAGGAGATATACCCTTCAACAGTAAAGAAATCGTTCAACTGATATGCACCATCGGCTTCTATTCCCATGTGCACTGCATTCATTGAGTTTACGTTGGCATTCAGCGTACGTTCAACACCATCGGCATCTTCAATTACTACACGTAGCAGATTGTCGAGAGGTCGGTTGTTCCAATCGGTGTAGTATCCGTTTACGTTTAAAGTGAAAGGGAAGTGGCTGTATCCGTAGCCAAACTCACCAGAGGTGATAAGTTCGTTGGCGGTGTTTTGAACAAATTCATTGTCGCCGCCGATAACGTTTCTGAAAACAGGGGTGCGGTTTAGGTATCCGAAGTTTACAAACGCGCTGTTGTACTCGTTGATTTTGTAGTTTCCGCCTGTTTTCAGAGTGAATCCAGGAATCCATTTCCAACCTGATTCAGCGTAGCTACCGTCTTCATTGAGGTTTGCGAAATAGTCGATGCGGTTGTAGCCTTGGTATACGGCTGAAACGTTTAAAAAAGCGTTCCAGAGCTGGTTTTTAAATTCAGCCATTCCGAATAGTCCGCCCCACTTTACGAAAGCATCGTTGTGATAAGAAATTTTGTCTCCTACCCGGTTCAGCCGAGCCTCATTTCCTGGTGCGGCAAAAGCATCAATATAGTAATCGGCACCGAGCAGATCAGTGATTTCGGCAAAGTGCTCACCTCGGTATGTGCGCGCATCAAGTCCACCACTAAATGTCCAATTCTTATTGTAATCGAATTGAAATGTGCTCAGAAGTCCATACCACTGGTGGTTGTTCAATCCACGGCGTAAAATCCAACCTGCTTTCACTTCAGTAGCTGAGTAGGTTGGGTCAATAGGGAGGGTGTTAAAAGGAGGGGCAGGAATGGTGTGCGCGTCGTAAAACTTCTGGAAATTAACTTGTCCGTTCTCATCGTAGTCGCCACCTCCAAGAGAGGGGTTCAAGCTTGTTCCACCGCCATTTCCGTAAGAAGAGTAGAGGATATTTGAGATAAACAAACGATCGCTAACCTTCCAGCTATGGCGGAAAGAGAAGAGCGGTTTATGGTACTTATTTACCCGTTCGTTTTTTACGCCGCCATTGAGGTTTCCCCAGTGGACATTGTATTTCAGTCCTTTTTCGAGGGCGTATGTTGTGTCGATGTAATCGTACCGCGACATTTCAGCTTCGAAGTCTGCCTTCGATTCGTAACCATATTGTGCATTTAGATCTGCGATAGCGGCATTTTCTTGTGCAATGGTGAGGTTGTTCCCGAGAACGTCGTCGTTATCGATTTGAAAATAAGCATTGTGATACGCTTGCAAGCGTTGGTATTCTTCTTCCGTTCCTTTGAAGAGACCTCGTGCAAGGTCTTTATCATACGTGCCGATGCGCTGCTGATACGAGCGGGTGGCATTTTCAGACGGAGCACCCATAGCGCTGAAGCTCAGCATATGGTTGCCCAATTCTTTTTGGATTTTAGCGTAGTAGAACCACGCTTTTGAGTACATCTGGTCTACAAATCCTTGATCGTATTTGTAGGAAGCAGCTAGGGTATAACCCCATCCGCCGTCGAGGCGCCCACTGGTATGACCCACCGTAGTTCGAACCATTCCTGGAGTGCCGTACTCTTGTTTTACTGTTGTTTTTCTTTTGGCCTCAATACCTTGCGTGATGACGTTCACCGTACCACCAATTGCAGGCAGCGCGAGCTTAGATGCTCCAAGTCCGCGCTGCACTTGCATGGTTTGAGTTACCAAATCCAATCCGAACCAGTTGTTCCAAAAAACCGAACCGTTCTCCATGTCGTTCACGGGAATACCGTCGATCATTACAGAGACGTTGCGTTGTTTGAATCCGCGGATGGATATGGAAGGACCGTTGTCATCAGACCCCTCTTGCGTGGCGTACACGCCGGGGGTAGAGTTTAAAATCATAGGAATGGGCTGAGAACCCAGCTCTTCTTCAATTTGCAGTGGCTTGATGTTCGAAAACGCAACAGGCGTTTCACGTTCAATGGCCATATCGGCTGTAACCACAACCTCGTTCAGCAAAACTGTTTTCAGAGCGAAGTTCAGCTCAAATGCGGCTCTGTCGATCGTTATTCTTTTCGATGCTGCCTGATATCCAACGTATGATACACTCACATCGTAATCGCCATAAGGCAACTTCGCAGTATATTTTCCATTGATATCACTTAGCACGCCTTGCTGTGCACCACCATTTGCAGGTTTGATGACTACAGTGGCTTGAATTAGGGTTTCGTTGGTGATGCCGTCAGAAACGACTCCAAAAAGATTCCCTTGTTGTCCGAATGTATATCCTGCGCACAGCAGAAAAAACGAAATAGCAAAAAACCGCATGTCTGGTGTACAGGGATTATCTAATTACAACTCGTTGTGTAAAGGTTTTACGTCCTTCTAGGTGGACGTTCACCATGTACACACCGGTTGTTAGCTCACCTGTTTCAATGCGCATTGAAGCACCAGTAATTGTAGCTTCTTGCAACAAAACCTGACGGCCTGATTGGTCGTACATTTCTATAGCAAGAATGTTCATGTTCGCATTTACAGTCAAAACACCGTTTGTAACTGGGTTTGGGAACATGGTTAGCTCGATAGGCATTTGAACTTCAGGAGTGAAGTTTGGATTGTAGCTTGGGTCACAAACACAACCATGCCATCCAAGGCCAGTCCATGTGTTGTTCGGCAACGAATCGTATTCTGCAAGTGCATAAAACACAGGAGGGTTAACGATAACACCTGAGGTAACACTGGCCTTGCGGCGAAGGGTTTTGTTCGCGGTCAACCATGTCCCACCGTCTACTGAAGTGTATCCTGCAGCTTCGTTATCGGTCCATGCTGTACCTGGGTCTTCACCCCATTTCCCGAAGATGTCAACAGGAGTTACTCCGTTCTTGATAAGTATCAAAGCATCGTCACCATTGAAATATGTTGGTGCAGGGTATGCGTTGTCTAGCTGTGAAGCAAACGCTTGCATAATAGGATCGCAAGCCGGTGAGGTGCTTCCACCGCCCAAATCTTCATCAGTGGTTTGTCCGTTTACCACAACCCAAGTCCCGTAGGCAGGAATGCTTCCTTGAAGGTTGATTTCATCTGTAGATGCTGCTGCACCATTCGACCAACGTTGCAAAACGTACGGCCCAAGATCAATCGCATTCGCGTTTGGATTGTAAAGTTCAAAACCTTTGTTATTTCCTGATCCCTCAAGGTATTCAGAAATGAAAAGGTCAGTACATCCTTGTGCTACAAGGGATTGAGCTGCAAGAAGCAGCGCGATAGAAGTAAAAATTGTTTTCATAATCTCCTTAAATTGAAGGGTGACAAAATTACGCTTTTTGTCATGAACGATTTGAATTTTGCACATAAATCATATTATCTTAACTTGTATTCTCTCTCGAAAAGGTGTGCAAATGTCGATTTGGATTTATACATTTGGAAGCAATGTCGCTGAAACTGGCGCTGAACTAACTAATTTGGATTACTAGATGTTGATTTTCAGAAGGGTTCTGTTAGGTGTTTTTCTATTATTTAGTCTGCAATCTGTTGCGAACCACATTCTAGGAGGGAACATTTCCTATGCGTGTCTGGGTAGTGATCAATATGAAATCACTTTAACCATCTACAAAGACTGTTTTGGTGCTACGGTAGAACCGAACTTCGAGAACTTATTTTTCTTTCCTGATGGCTGCACTCTTCCTTTCTCGCTCAATATTCCCCTCGTTTCTGCGGTAGAAATTTCCGATTTATGTCCAACTGAACTTGTCAATAGCAGCTGCAGTGGTGGATTTATTCCGGGCACGCAGCAACTTACATATTCTGCTGTTGTTACACTAAATTCAGGATGTTCTTGGGAAGTGGAGTGGTTTCAGGGCGATTGGAATTACTTCATTAATATGGATAATTCGATGCTGCCTACGGCTTATTTCTCCACCACCATCGATCCAACTTTGGGCTGCTACTCGTCTGTTGAAATATCGAGCATGCAGGTGCCCTATTCTTGTTTGGGAGACGTGTACACGCATCAAATTACTGTCGACAACCCAAATGGGTACACTTTGCAATATAGTTTCGTTTGTCCGCAAACCATCGGAGGAGTAAACGCTCCAATGTTTTCGCCATGCAACGAACCCATTCCAGGAATAACAATTGATTCAGCTACAGGTGAAATTGACTTCACTACTCCTTTGGCTTACGGGTCGTACAGTGTTTCTGTCCAAATTGATATGTTCGATGGACCAACTTTTATTGGTTCGATGATCGAAAACATGGCGGTAATAGCCCGCATTTGTGTAGTAACCCCAACGGTTTTTGACCCACAGGGCATCGCGTCTGTTGGCGATTACACAACCCAGCTAAGTCTTACTGCGGCAGAAGTGTGTGCAGGCGACACGCTGTCGTTTACCGTTTCGGCAGAAAACAGCAACATCTTCAGGTCGATTGATCTGGTATCTGATTTTTTGACTTTGTACCCTACGGGGATGTTCAATGTTACTGGGCTTAACCCAGCTGTTGGTGAGTTTTTAGTAGTTACAGATGAAACCATGATCGGCTCGAATTTGGTAACCGTTACCGCAACAGATGACGCGTGTCCGATTCCCGATACAGATGAAATTCAAATTACGCTCACCGTTAATCCATCTCTTACTGTCAGCGCGCTTGATTCAACAGTGTGCTTCGGAACGAATGTGACTTTTGATGCTTTCGGTGATACCGATTTCGAATGGCGACCGTTGTCGGGGCCACTTGTCGGACAAGTATTCACCGGGTCATCTTACACCCAGCTGTGTGAGGAACCGATTCAGATTGAAGTTTTGGCTGTCAATGCGCCACTTTCGTGCAATTACCGCGATACTATAAATGTTGCTACTGCGTTGTTCGATATCACCGGGTTCGTTACAAATGAGTCGTGCGCGGGCAATGATGGTGCTATCGACATCACGGTTTCGGGTGTTTTTGGCGGACTGACTTTCGATTGGCTCCCAAATGGTGAGACGACTGAAGATCTTAGTGGACTGTCTGATGATACGTACTCAATTGTAGTTACAGAATCATCGATACCGGGTTGCTCGAGAGATACAATGTTCGTTGTTACTTCGGTTCCACCGCCTTCAGGAAGTATTTCAGGTGACATTACCATTTGCGAAGGCGACTGTGCTGATATCACTTTTGCGTTATCGGGTGTTGGTCCGTTTACTGTTGAATTGCGTGACACCGATACGGGATTGCTTGAAGGGGTGCCAAGTGTTGTTGACCAAGATGTTTGGCAGGTTTGTCCGACTACCACCACCACCTACACGCTTGAAACGGTAACTGATGCCAACGTTCTAGCCTGTGTGTATGCGATTCCAAGTTCAATCACTGTCACGGTGCGTGAAATTCCCAATGCGGTATTCCTGCAACCAAATGCGATTTGCATAGGTGATGATGTAAATATAGAAGTAGATCTTGACTTGCCAGGTTCGTTCGAGATAACTTACCTCCAGTCAGGAACTCCAGCATCACCGTTGGTAGTTACCGATGGTGATTTGATTACGGATAGTCCGATTGCTGCTACAACCTACAGTATTACGAATGTGCAATACACAAATGCGCCGTTCTGCCCGAATACAAACGTCACCGATGTCGATGTCGTTGTTAATGCTCTGCCAACCGTAGTTTTTGCTGGCGATATTACAATATGTGAGGGTTCGCCGGCCGTGCTCGATTTAGACTTTACAGGCAGCGGAGATTATACTTTTAACCACGACTACGTAGCTGAAATTTCTCCTGTGAGCCTTTCTGCAGAGCCTTATGAGTGGACTGTTGCTTCACCCGCAGTAACCTCGGTAATCACCATATCTGAGGTAACAGATGTTACAACAGGTTGTGTGGCAACAGTGAATGAGTCGGCCACCATTACGGTGAATGACTTACCGGTTTATTCTCTAGATCAAGACGCTACAATTTGTGCCGATGAATACTACGAATTGGTTTTCAACGTTGCTGGTGTCGTTCCGTTCACTGTTACCTGGGATGATACTGCAAACCTAAATACCAACCAATTTTCAGATGGCGACATTCTAATAGTGAACCCTGTAGGCGATGCGAACATTTGCATCACCGAAGTGGAAGATGGAAATGGTTGCGTTTCAACCGTAAATGCATGTGCATTTCTCACAGAAATTCCCCAAGCTTACTTCTCGTTTTCTGGTCCTGAACCAAGTCTTTGTGTCGGCGATTGCTACGATATTCCTTTTATCATAACCACGGGCTCACCTGTTGAATTTACATTTAATACACCTGACGGACAAGTGATCCAAACGCTATCAGATGGTGATGTGTATCAAGTTTGTCCGACAAGTGATTGGTTCTTGGAGGTACTTTCAGCCATTGACCAAGTCACAGGCTGCAATGTTGAAGAGGTTACTTCGGCAATTTTTAATATCACGGTTGGGGCAATAAGCACCATATCTGGGCCTGCTTCTGTATCTTATTGTGAGGATGCTGTTTGTGTCGACATTCCCATCACGTTTATCAATGCAATTGGTCCGTTGAGTTTCGACTTAAATGGCACGAGTTATACGAATATTGATGTCGCAACAGATTTGGTAGGTGGTGTTTACACCGTTAACGACTGTTTGCTTGTCGGGCCAACCATTTCGATCACGAACTACGTAGATGGTGGTATAGGTTGCTCTGCGATCGACAATGCCGATATCGCCTTGAATGCAGTGCTTTTGCCAGAGGTTACTTTCGGATTTAATCAGTATATATGCGAGGGTGAGCAGGTGGATTTGCCGATAAATGTTACATCAAGCAGCGGTATTGTAGACTTTACCTATGAAACGCTGGTAACTGCAACAGGAGCCACTACTTCAAACACCATCTTGGGAGCCCAAAATGGCGATGTCATATCAGTTTCTCCTGCAAGTACGTCGAACTACTACGCAGTCTTTACAGAAGATAACACCTCAGCAGAAACGTGTTCGTCAACGACTTCCTCCATCATGGAGGTTTCAGTGAACAACGGGGTTCAAATATCGCCAGTAGATACGTTGTGTGCCAACAACGCTCTCACGTATCAATTGAGTTTTGTAATGAGCGCAGGCGACCCAGCTTCGTATTCGGTATCCATTCCGGGTGCGCAGTCATTAGATCCAAATGGTATATTGTTCGTGAGCGATCCTCTAGATCCCGCTGCTGCGGTTACCGTTACGGTTAATGATGGTGCAAACTGCTTCCCGTTTAGCTTTACCATCGACCCTTTCAATTGTCCTATTCTAACCGATGCCGGTACTGTTGAACTAACGCCGCTTTTGCTATGTGAAAACGACATCCTTACAGTTGTGTCCAATGGCGACGAAATTTTAGATGCTGATGACGTTCTTGCATACGTTATTCACGACAGTGCAGACAATACTCTCGGATTGGTGTATGCGATTAGCGATGTTCCTTCGTGGGACATTCAAATGGATCTGGTAATCCCTGGATTCCTTGAGTACGGTGTAGAATATTATGTGTCTGCTGTAGCTGGCGACAACGATGGATCAGGAATTGTTGATCTCGGCGTTGCCTTTGTTTCGGTATCTGAAGGCATGCCGTTCATTATCTATGAAACACCTACTGCGACCATTTCAGGTTCAACTGCGATATGTGAAGGTGAATTAGCCGATTTGACCATCGACTTCACTGGCAGCGGGCCATATACATTTTCGTATGTCGTAGATGGCGATCCTGCATCAGAAACAGTTGTCGGCCCTACCGCCAACAACCCAGAAACACTCACCGTTGGTGCTGCTGGGTTGTACACGCTAGTGGCTGTTAGCAACGATGGGTGCTCTGGTACGGTGTTTGGCGCTGCCGATGTGGTTGTGAATCCTTTGCCGACGGTTGTTTTGTCGGGAGGTGGACAACTATGCGCAGGCAGCACACTCGACCTTACCCTCGATTTAACAGGTGCTCCAGGTTGGGATGTTGAAATCGCGCAGGATTTAAACGGAGATGGCTTAGCCGATAGCGTAACTGCTGTCAACGCCCCCTCATCACCGTTTTTGTACACGGTGTCTGATAGCACAAACTGGTTCGTGACTTCGGTTGTAGATGCAAACGGTTGTGTTGGAAATGATTTCGGAGCAACTGTTGTTGTGAACGTTACAGAATTGCCGACGGCTACTTTTGCTTTTGGTGATTCGTCGTTTTGCGCCGGAACAACTGTTGATGTGCTGATAGACCTCACTGGAAATGGCGATTGGCAGTTGGATTATGGTGTGAATGGCGGTCCTCAGAATGTGGTGGTAAACGCGTCACCCTATAGTTTTCCTGTTGATGTTTCTTCATTGGTTTGCCTGAGCGGCTTGACCGATAGCAATGGCTGTATAGCTGCAGTTGCTGGATGCATTGATCTCACCATGCTGGCATTGCCTGTGGCAGATGCTGGTCCTGATCTCGATTTGTGTTCTGGCAGCGCTATAGAGATTGGCACTGCCGCATTGCCAGGGCTCACATATAGCTGGTCGCCTGCCGATAGTCTGAACGATGCTTCTTTGGCTCAGCCTACCGTCACAGGTCTTAATTCAGGCGTGGCTGCGGTGACAATGGTTTTGCAAGTTGGTGTTACAGATGGAACATGCGATGCTTCAGATGAAATGACGGTTACTTTGTACCCTCTTCCACTTGTTGAAGCAGGTGAAGAAGGGTTTATTTGTGCAAATGGTTCAACCCAGTTGCAAGGAAGTGGAGCGGTAGATTTCGTGTGGGTGGATAACGGGTATTTCCCAGCGGGCGGACAAAATACATCAAACCCCATTGTTGAGCCGGCCGTAACGACGTATTTCTTTGTTACGGGTACCGATGCCTTTGGATGTGTGGCTTCCGATTCAGTTTTGGTGAACGTGCCTGAACCACTCGATTATGTGGTTGATTTCTCATCAGAGGTTTGTTTTCAGGCTTGCGACGGCGTCGCGGATGTGACAGTATCCGGTGGATTTGAACCGTATGATTTGGTTTGGACAGATGCTGCTTACTCGGGTTTCTCGCTGGTGGATTTGTGCGCAGGTGTCTACAACTTCAATGTTACCGATAGCATCGGTTGTCCGCTCAGCGGCACCTTCACAATTCTGGAGCGACCAGAATACTTCATTGAAGACGCTGTGGTTATCGACCCAGCGTGCTTTGGCATTGATAGCGGATCAATCGAAATTGTTTCTTCATCGGCCGTCGAATACACCTTGGATGGTGTTTCAGGTGGGCCGGTGTTTGCGGGCTTGGGCGAGGGAATTTACGACATCACTGCAATCGACGATTTGGGATGTGTAGCCGATAGCACTGTAGCGCTCACGTGGCAGTCGCTCGAAATTAGCATCTCAACAGCTTTTGATGAACTCGTAATATGCAATGGCGATGAAGTTAACTTTGAAGCCAACGCACAAGGGGGATTTGGTGTGTTTACCTACAATTGGTACGAAGAAACACCACCAGCACCCTTGTTTTCAAACGACAATCCTTTGGTGGTGACTCCTCTCGATACCATGGAACTGAGCGTAGTAGCGATTGATGAACTGGGTTGTTCGAGCGATACCTTGGTGAGTTTGGTGGTGTTCAATACGCCTGTTACCGTTGAAGTTGAACAAGATAACTTTGTAATTTGTGCTGGCGAATGCATCGACTTGGTGGGCATTGCTGGAGGTGGCTCAGGCCCAATTCTTATCAATTGGAGTTTGATTGATCCAACAGTTGAACCTATCTCGATTAACGCAACAACCAACGTTTGTCCTCAAGGTAATACTGCAACTTACCAAATCTCAGCAAACGACGGCTGCGCGCCAGAGGTGTTCGCTACGGTTGACGTTTTAATAAACCCTTTACCGCAGCCCGATATCATTACAGATGTCGATTTTGGATGTTACCCGGTCACCGTAATTCTTTCGAACCTCAATAACAACGACGACCTCATCGACTGTGTTTGGAACTTAGACGATGGAAGCACCGTTTCGCTATGTGGAGATATCGAATACACCTACACAGTGCCTGGCGATTACCAGCCATGGTTGTCGGTAACAGATGTGAATGGATGTGTGAATGCTGATACACTCGATGTATTCATCTCTGCACACGACTACCCCGTTTCGATTTTCTCATGGGAGCCACAGCCAGTAACTACGCTTGAGAACGAGGTGCAGTTCATCAATGAAAGCGTTGGTGCTTCAGAATATGAATGGCTAATAGGTGCCTTTGAAACAAGCATTGAAGAAAACCCATTCATTGTTTTTCCTCCGTTTGATCTTCTGACCTTTGATGTATGCCTGATCTCTACCAATATTTATGGTTGTGTAGATACCCTTTGCGCCAATTTGGCCATTGAGAGTGAGTTCTTGGTTTATGTGCCGAATGCCTTCACTCCAGATAACGATGGATTGAACGATATCTTCATTCCTACTATTGGAGGTGGAGTTTTTGCTGAAGATTACTATTTCAGCATTTGGGACAGATGGGGAGATCTTGTTTTCGAAAGCTCAGTTCCAGGCGAAGCGTGGAATGGCTCGTACAATGATGGACAATACTACACCCAAAACGATGTGTTTATCTGGATGTTGGAGGTGAAGAGCGTGGAGACAGGTGAAATTGTGAAGCTACGCGGACATGTGACACTCCTTCGTTGATTACGGTGTGAGCTTCAAATATTTCAATCGCTGCAGGTTTCCATCATCTACAGAAACACCAATGAAATAATATCCATTGGCCATGTCGCGTAAATCAATCGGTATCCAAAACGAATCAGTATTGTTCGTGAATTCACCGGTGAAAACGATGCGTCCGCTCGCGTCAGAAACCACGGCATTTACCTTTCGGAAATTTTTCTGAAACACCTGAACTGCGGCCATGCCATCTCCGGGGTTATTCGTTAGTTGTACTGCAGACGTTCCAACATCCGCGCCGCTGGCGTGAGCAAAAACCAAAAGACCCGACTGACGATCACTCACGATGATGCGCTCAGATGGAAGTCCGACAAACACCCCCCACGCCCCTTGGTAATCGTATTCCTGACCTGAATATGTGCGGTACCAGGCCACACGGACAGGCTCTTGCGGATTCCGAATGTCGAACACTTGCAACCCATCGAAATAATACGAAACGTAAACAAGGTTGTCTTTGATGATGAGATTGTGCGGACTGGTATGCGATGACCCGCCAGAATTTAGCAGCGACAACACCTCGATTTCTGATATCGAGCTGACATCGCAAACTTTGAGGCTTTTCCCGGGTGTTTCATCAGCGAAAACGTAAACATCGCCCGACTCATTTAGCCAGCCACTGTGGTTGTAACCGAGTTGAGGATATTCGGTGAGATTGCCCAGAAGAACAGGGCTCGTGGGGGTAGAAAAATCAAAAACCCACAATCCGTGAAGAGCGGCATTCAGATAAGCGATGTTGTCGCGGACATATACATCGTGCACGTAATCAACAAGGTCGAAGTGGGTCACGAAGGTAGGCTGAGCAGCATTGGTAGCATCAAGAATCGTCATGGCATGTCCGCTGCTGCCAGAAACATACAACAGTCCACTGCTCTCATCGTGAAAGATGTTGTGTGCCGTCGTAAAAAACTCCGTTGTCTCAAGTTCAAGACTTACGGAGATGGGTAAATTGCGGACATCAATTACCTGAAAAGTAGCAGGTTCTTCGTCGCCCACGGCGTATAGAAAGCCATCTTTGTAAGCAAAATCGCGGTGGGTTGCGTAGGCACCCTGAGCAGAGCCGGGTATAAATCCAACTTCTTGAACGGCATTGTTGTAAGGCAAGTGTATGATGTGGGTTCCTAACGACGATCCAATGGCAGCGTATTCTTGACCATTTTGGACAAAACACCACACATCATTGTATCGCGAGTTTCGCGGAGTAGCAGGGGGAGAGTCATCAAACCATTGTGCCAGCAATCGCAAACCTCGGGCATCTTGTCCGTACCCTGAAAAGCACAACAAACCTCCCAAAAGAAACACAACCAAGCGATATTTAAATGAAGGAGCCATCTCACTTCAAAGGTAACAAGCATTGCCGAATAGCCTGCAACAAAATCCGCAATCGCCATTTTAAGGATTTTTTCATGCTTGAAGTCCAAGACGAATTGAGTTGGAATTTTGGTTGAATCAACAACATTGTGCAAAAATCAAACACAATCTTTGAAATGCATACATTTGAAGCATGAAGAAATTCTACACCCAGTCGTTTTGGTTTTGGGTCACCTCCAAGATCATTTTTGTCTGTCTTATGCTGATTAGTATTCTAAGCATTCTCGGTGAAAGCAAAGGTCGACTAGGAGGGGCAGAACTGGGGATCAATTTCCTTGCTTTTGTAGAAGCGTTGCTATTGATCATAACTGTCATTCAAGACTTTACCTCCAAATTGAACGTCATCAAAGTTGTTTCAGGCGTCCTTATGATGCTGTTTGGAATTGCCCTTTTTGGCGTTTTACTCACCGTTTCTTCAGGAGGCCAAAGCGCAATTTACATGTTGGGCTACCCATTTTCTCTGTGGATGATTCTGATTGGAATGTTTGATCTCCTCAGGGTCAAAAGGGCAGATCAGAAAATCTAGTTTATTGCGCCCAGGAGCCAATTTTCGATGAACCGATTTTGAGTGGATTCGCTTTTTTGCTGTTTCACAGATCGTTAAAAGCGAAGCCTTCCAATAATCCTGAACAATAATAGGGTCATTGCTGTTTGACTTGTATCATTTCTGACGTAAATTTTACCCCTTGTAAACCTGAAGGATGAAGAAACTAATATTTGCTGTAACGGCTTTGCTTGTTTTTGGTGATGTGCCAGCACAAGAAGTAAAATACTGCGGACAAACCGAAAAAACGGAAGCATTGTTTGCACGATTTCCACATTTGCGTCATGAAGCAGAGGATGCTGAACGCGTTTTGGAAGAGGAAACCCGTGAATACAATGGTTCTCGCGAAAGCAGAGACCAGCTTTACATCATTCCTGTTGTTTTTCACATCATTCACAACAATGGTCCAGAAAACATATCTGATGAGCAGGTGTATAGCGCAATGGAAGTGCTTAACCGCGATTTCAGAAAGTTGAATGAAGACGCAGATCAAGTTTTTGGAGACTTTGTGAACATAGCAGCCGACATTGAAATTGAATTCAGATTGGCGCAGCGCGACCCAGATGGTAACTGTACCAAAGGAATCGTTCGGGTGCAAAGTCCGCTCACAAACGATGGCGACTCGCAGATGAAGCAACTCAGCTATTGGCCGCGTAACAAATACATGAATGTGTGGGTGTGCGCTGATGCAGGTGGTGCTGCGGGGTATACATTCTTGCCTTCTAGTGTAAACAACAACAACATGGCCGATGAAGATGGCATTGTGCTTTTGCATGATTACACAGGTAACATTGGCACCAGCAATAACTTTAGATCGCGCACTTTGACGCATGAATGTGGACATTGGTTGAATCTTCGACATACGTGGGGACCTACAAACAGTCCGGGTGATCCAACAAACTGCGATTTCGACGATAATGTTGATGATACACCAGAAACCATTGGTTGGTTGAGCTGTTTGCTCGATGGTGAGTCGTGCGGCACACTCGACAACGTGCAGAACTATATGGAGTATTCATATTGCTCACGCATGTTTACAGAAGGTCAGAAATCACGTATGCGCGCAGCCATCATTTCAAATACTGCGCAGCGCAATCAACTGTGGACAGAGTCGAACCTGATTGCCACAGGAACTTTTGATGATGAACCTATTCTTTGTGCGGCTGATTTTTCGGTTGAACGTCAGGTTATCTGCGCCGGTGAGAGCATCCAATTTTCAGATGAATCTTTTTACGGTGTCACCTCGTGGTCTTGGGATTTCGGCAATGGAGAAACCCTTGGAGGCAGCGATGCATCTTTCCAAAACCCTGTTGTGACTTTCAACGAACCGGGTGAGTTTACAGTGACCCTCGA
This sequence comes from Cryomorphaceae bacterium, assembly GCA_016124575.1. Taxonomy (GTDB): domain Bacteria; phylum Bacteroidota; class Bacteroidia; order Flavobacteriales_D; family Sanyastnellaceae; genus RI-182. Next base: position 74,622 of record WGNM01000020.1, on the reverse strand, counting down.
AGTTGGCAATGGTGTTGAGACAACAGCTACTAGTCAGCAAGCGTATATTACCGTGCTGCCTAATGATGTTATCGCAGTGCCATTTATTGATAGTTTCGAACCGGGCATTGATGCCGATACGTGGTTCGTGACAAATCCAGGAAACAATGTTACCTGGGAGTCTACCTCGTCAGCCTCCGTTACTGAATCATCTTCAATACGCATTCGCAACAACTCGAACAATATCGATTTGGACTTGGATGGGTTGACTTCATCGACGTTCGATATGTCGGAGTTTGCCTTGGTAACCATTTCATACAAATGGGCTTTTGCTCAGCGCTCGACAGAAACCGATGATCGCTTGCGTGTAAGTGTATCTAACAACTGCGGTGAGACGTGGTTTTTAAGAAAGATGCACCGTGGATTTACAGATTTGCCATCGGCAGAGCCTACCAATGCGAATTTCGTTCCTGATGCCACGGAGTGGAAATCGAACACCTTTACGGTTGATGACCCTGCTTATTTGGTGGAGGGCTTCAGAATGCGTTTCGAATTTGAAGCACGCGGGGGAAATCATATTTATCTCGAAGACATCAATATTCAAGGTTATACTGCTGCTGATTTGTCGGTAGATGGTTTCGATCAACAGATAGGGTTTTCCATCTTCCCGAATCCAACAAACAGCGATGCGCGTATTTCGTATAACCTTCTCCAAAGCGGCAATGTGCGATTGTCGATTGTTGACGCTGTCGGACAGCTCAGTCAAGTGCTTGTCGAAGGCAATGTAGCAGCTGGAGAGCACAATGTAAATATTGATAGTTCGAAGTTTGCAGCGGGAATTTACTTTGTAAGCCTCGAGTTAAACGGACGAAAGACAGTTGAACGACTGGTGATTCAATAGAACAAAAAAGACCGAGCAATTGCTCGGTCTTTTTTTATCTCAAAACTTTCGTTTTATTATCCTTCTTTCGATCCAATCATAACGGATACACATCCTTCATGAATCAAAGTTGTTGACGAACTCGATTCTGGAACGCGGATACGAACGATCAGTTGTTGCGTTGAAGCAACTTTAAAGTCGAACATGTTTTTCCGTTCTGGTTGAGCGTCTTTGTTGCTGAAGATCACTTCTTCGTCGGTATCAAGGACTTCAAAGTCCAAATCTCCAAGTACTGGGTGACCGCAAATCAACAAGCGGTATTCTTTGTTTGCGTAGAAGGTCAAAAGCAATTCTGCTTCATCGCCTGGTATGAGAACGGCGCTGTTAAAGTTGTCGTTCTGTACGTAGCCTTCAAGTTCAGGAAGACATTTTTTCTTGGTGAAACTTCTGCATTGCGAAGATGCCGCAAATGGAAGTAACAATGCAAGGGGGAGTATGATCTTAAGAAACTTCATCGTTCTTGGTCTTTTCGAATTATTGAATGTATTTGCTACGTATTGCGGCGATGCTTTCAACCACTTTTGATAGGGTTTCATCCGACATGGTTACGGTTTTTGTTCCGCCGATAACCATTGTACCGTTTTCATCCTTAGAGGTTTCAGTTTTCATCTTATTTATTTCCACTTCAGCGAAAATAGTCTGCAATCCTTCAAGGTCAGCGCTAAGCTCTCCGAGCATGTCTTGTTGCTCATAGCTTGCCAACAACTTGATTAAATCGTCAAGAGAGTATTTCTGCTCTGCAATACGCTGACGTAGCGCATCATTGCCCTCAACATGGCTGATAGCGAGGTGCAAAGCCTCAATCCATCCACCGGTGATGACCATGGCTGAAACTTCTTCCATACCGTCTTCTTTGAATTTAGCATTCAACGACCAGAAGGTGTCAGACACGATGTTCAACAACGAGTCTTTTTGATCCTTGTTCATCTCTACACGGCTTATCAAGCTGTCGTCGATGATGTTTGCAACACCCAACTCTTCAGCAAGCTTTTTAGCAGCTGAGAAGTAGAACAATGATTCTTTGTTGCGCTCAAACATGGTTGTGTAGCTCAAATCGGCTCCATAAACCCCAAGGTTGATGGCTTTTTGACGCTGGGTCATGTACGAACTAATATTCTCTACATCATTCAACAAATCCTTGTCAAAGTCAGCTCCTGATGATTGAATCAATGAAGCCATCTCCATAGGGGCAGGGATGGTGTAGAAAATTTTCTTAATGGTTTCTTTTCGTGAAGAAACAGCCGCTCCTTCTAAATCTTGAATCGACACTTCTTCAGTAGTGGTTGTTTCTTGGTGTTCTCCGTCGGTAGAACCACATCCTGAAATGATAGCGCCGGCAAAGAATAGAACGAACAGGGTGAAGGTGTTCAATTTCTTGGCTGACATAATCTGTTTTTTAAAATTCATAGTCTTTGTGAATGTCCGAAAATTAGAATAGATGATGGCTCTTACGTAGATGCTCCGTAAAAGTTATACGATCATCCATGTTAATTGCACAAATCTATCTCGAACACTAAATTTTAGCGTAGGAAGGAACTCGAAAACAACAGTAGGAATGCGCTTACATACCAGATCAATGCGCTGCTAGCCATGTTTGTCCAACCCCAACTTCTACGTCCAAAGGCACGATCAATGGGTGGGCGTCTCGCATGTGTCTTACAACGATTTCTTTTAGCATCTCTAACTCGGGGTCGTAGACGTCAAAAACCAATTCATCGTGTACCTGCATAATCATGCGCGATTTGAAATTGCCTTTTTTTAGCTCATCTTGGATTTTGATCATTGCAAGCTTGATGATATCGGCTGCCGATCCTTGAATAGGGGCGTTGATGGCATTTCGCTCAGCAAATCCTCTCACCACGGCGTTGGCTGAATGGATGTCTGGCAGGTACCTCCGACGTCCTAAAATGGTTTCAACATATCCGTGCTCACGCGCCAATGTTATCACATCTGCCTGATAACTCTTCAGTTTGCTGAACTGGGCATAGTAATTATCAATGATGTCTTTGGCCTCACTGCGCTTGATATTCAGATTCTGCGCCAAGCCAAATGCTCCCTGTCCGTAAATGATTCCAAAATTCACTGCCTTGGCTTTGCTGCGCATCTCTCGCGTCACTTCTTCCAAGGCTACTCCAAATACTTTCGATGCTGTGGCGGCGTGAATGTCGTGCCCACTTCTAAAGGCTTCAACCATGCTCTCGTCTTCACTCAGCGCAGCTATGATGCGCAGTTCAACTTGGCTGTAGTCGGCCGACATGATCGAATACCCTTCACCACGTGGTATGAAGGCTTTGCGTATTTCACGGCCTTTCTCGGTGCGTATGGGTATGTTCTGCAAATTTGGGTTGTTCGAACTCAATCGACCTGTCGCAGCAACGGTTTGCATGTACTGTGTATGCAGTCTGCCCGTTACTTTACTAACCATCTCTGGCAACGGCTCCACATAAGTCGAAAGCAACTTCCGAAGCTGGCGGTAGTCGAGTATCTTGCCGATAATCGCATGCTCATGCTCCAATTTCGATAGCACATCTTCTCCTGTTGAGTATTGACCTGTTTTGGTGGTTTTATTGTTGCTACCAATGCCAAGTTTCTCGAATAATATCACTCCTAACTGCTTGGGCGAATCAACGTTGAAGGTTTCTCCCGCCAAGCTGTGTATCTCGGTTTCAAGCTCTTCTATGCTGATTCTGAGGCTAACTGCATATTCCCGCAGTCCTGCTGTGTCGAGGTTCACTCCTTCTGTCTCCATGTCGGCCAACACCCTTAATAGCGGCAGCTCTACATTTTCAAACAACGATTTTAAGTGCGGTTTTTCAATTTCTGGTGCAAAAGTATGCTTGAGCTGTAAGGTTACATCGGCATCTTCAGTGGCATAGTTTACCAATTCTTCGGGCAACAAATCAGACATGTTCCCTTGGTTTTTGCCTTTTTTACCGATCAGTTCTTCGATGGGTATCGGGCGATATTTCAAATACTGCTCTGCCAAAACATCCATGCCGTGCTTGCCGTCCGGACTCATGAGGTAATGCGCAATCATGGTATCAAATAGGCGATTTGCTATGTGAATGCCATACCGTGCCATCATTTTGTAATCGAACTTGATGTTTTGTCCGATCAACAACTTATCTGTGGCTGAGAACAATCCTCTGAAATCGTTCAAAAATTCTTTTTGCTCTTCGAAATTCCCAGGCACTGGCACGTACCATCCGCTGTGTGAAGCGATTGAAAACGACATCCCAACGAGATCCGCTTCCAAGGGGTCTAAACCGGTTGTCTCGGTATCAAAAGAAAATTCTGTAGCTGCCATCAAGGTGGCTATCAATGCCGATTTTGCCGTTTCTCCTTGCACCAATTCATAACTGTGCGCTGTTGTTTCAAGGGTGCTGAGCACGATTTCTTCAGCAACAACTTCTTCTTGCGCCTCTCCAAACAAACTGATCTGCTCTCCATCACGCGCCGAGGTGTCTTCCCCAAGCACGCGTCGCGAAAGGGTGCGGAATTCCAATTCTTCGAATGTCTCTCGCAAGAGGTCTTTGTTTATCGGACTGATCTCCATATCCGGATAGTCGATGTGGAAGTCGATCTCGGTTACGATGGTTGCGAGGTGCTTCGACATATACGCCTGCTCTTTGTGGTTCTCGACGTTCTCTTTTTGCTTGCCTTTTAATTCATGGGTATGCTCATAAAGTCCTTCAATACTGCCGTACTGACCAATGAGCTTCATGGCGGTTTTCTCGCCTATCCCGGGCACGCCGGGGATGTTGTCTACTGCATCGCCCATAAGCCCCAATATATCAATCACCTGCTCCGGACGTTCAATCTGATAGCGCTCGCATACTTCTTTTGGGCCCCAAATCTCTGGCGGATTGCCCTGTCGGCCCGGTTTGAAGATGAATATATTCTCAGATACCAATTGTCCGAAATCTTTATCGGGTGTCATCATGAATGTCTGAAACCCATCTTTCTCTGCGTGTTTGGCTATGGCTCCTATCACGTCATCGGCCTCAAAACCATTGACCATGATGATGGGCACGCCAAATCCTTTCAGAATCTTCATGATCCAAGGCACTGATACACGTATGTCTTCTGGTGTTTCTTCGCGATTGGCTTTATAATCAGCGAACGTTTCTGAACGAAAATTACCCTCCGGGGGATCAAACACCACTGCGAGATGCGATGGCTTTTCGTTTTTCAAAACGTCGAGTAGCACATTGGTAAATCCAAACATGGCACTGGTATTCATGCCTTTGGTGTTGATACGCGGGTTGCGAATAAACGCGTAGTAGGCACGAAAAATGAGCGCGTAAGCGTCGAGAAGAAAGAGCTTTTTATCTGATTCTGGACTGATCATGTGGGCGATGTTTAGGGCCGACAAGATAGTGAATCATACTGCTGTGATCAGCCTTTTCGCGGAACTTTATAGATGGGAACTGTGCTGCACGGTTCTCCAAACATCAAACTTTTCACGTGTGGTTGAAAACGCTGGGTGAGGTGCATGAAAACCAGCGGACTAACTTCAAATGTTGAGCATCCTTTCACAACAACTCGCTGATCGCGGATGTCGGAGATGTTGGTGTTATTGATATGTTGTAAGAGCAATTGTTCTCTGACATCCTCGGCGTGCCCGAAGGAAGAAATATGGGCGATGCCCGACAGCTGCGAAGAAACCAACATGAACGCCCACATGGGAATGATGGCATCGGCGGAGCAGAAAACACCCACTCCTTTGCCTTGATATTGCGACCAATCGTGGGTTTTCACCCAACTTCTAAAGTCGGCCTCTTTCAAAACCACTCCTTGCCACAAATAGGGGGCGAGGTCAATTTCCGCTAGCGGGATGTGTGCAATGGCTTCTTCGAGGTTGATGGATACGATGCCGCTCTCTTGAACTCTGTTGACAATCTCGTCCATTACCCAACCATCTTGTCTTTTCTTCTCGCCGCTGTCATTTCCAGGGCTACGTTGACCATGCCTTCCGCGTCGAAACCACATTCGTGGAAAAGCTCTTCAGGTGTGCCGTGTTCAATGAATTGATCTGGTATGCCCAGACGTTTAACCTGACACTGGTAACCGTGGTCAACCATAAATTCTATGACTGCGCTGCCAAAACCTCCGTCGATACATCCGTCTTCAACGGTTACTACTTGCTTGAACTTGCCGAAAACTTCGTGCAGCATAAGCTCATCAATTGGCTTTACAAAACGCATGTCGTACAATGCTGCCGAAACGCCTTGTTGCTCGAGAGATTTAATAGCGTCCAATGCAGTATTGCCAATAGGTCCGAAAGTGAGGAAGGCGATGTCATCTCCGTTCACTACCCTGCGCCCTGTGCCTACTTTCATTGGTTTGAAAGGGGTCTTCCATTCTGTCATGACTCCATTTCCACGTGGGTAGCGGATGACAAAAGCGCCGTGATCTTCAGCAGAGGCGGTGTACATGAGGTTGCGCAAATCTTCTTCTGTCATTGGTGATGAGACAATGAGATTTGGAATGCAGCGCATGTATGCGATGTCGAAAGATCCGTGGTGTGTTGGTCCGTCAGCACCCACAAGGCCGGCGCGGTCAAGACAAAAAACAACCTGCAATTTCTGCAAGGCTACGTCGTGCACAACCTGGTCGTACGCGCGTTGCATAAACGAGGAGTAAATATTGCAAAAAGGAACCAGTCCTTGTGTTGCCATACCAGCCGAAAAGGTCACTGCATGTTGCTCAGCAATGCCTACGTCGAAGGCGCGATCAGGCATGGCTTCCATCATGAATTTCAAAGAACAACCGGTAGGCATTGCGGGTGTAACACCAACGATTTTTTCATTTTTTTCAGCTAATTCGATGATGGAATGTCCGAAAACATCTTGCCACTTCGGCGGTTCCGGACTTTTCGGAGTAACCTTAATGATTTCTCCTGTTTCTTTGTTGAACAAACCTGGGGCGTGCCATTTGGTTGCAGAGCCGTCTTCAGCAGGTTTGTAGCCTTTTCCTTTCATTGTTACACAGTGCAACAACTTTGGTCCCGGTATGTCTTTGAGGTCGCGCATCACTTTCACCATGTACTCTACATCATGTCCGTCGATCGGACCGAAATAGCGGAAGTTGAGCGATTCAAATAGGTTACTTTGCTTGAGCAAAGCTCCTTTTATTGCGTTTTCTACTTTTTGAGCTATGACTTGGGCATTCGGACCAAATTTGCTCACCTTGCCCAACAAGTTCCATACTTCGTCTTTCACCTTGTTGTAGGTGTGCGAAGTGGTGATGTCGGTAAGGTATTCTTTCAAAGCACCTACGTTGGGGTCAATCGACATGCAGTTGTCGTTCAAAACGACAATCATGTTGGTGTCTTCCACCCCTCCGTGGTTCAATCCTTCAAATGCCAATCCTGCAGTCATGGCTCCATCACCAATAATGGCAACATGCTGGCGGTCTGGATGTCCGTTCAAGCGACTTCCCACAGCCATGCCCAATGCGGCCGAGATACTTGTTGAAGAGTGTCCAACGCCAAAGGTGTCATATTCACTCTCTGAACGTTTCGGAAATCCTGAAAGTCCTTTGTATTTGCGATTGGTATGAAAAGCATCTTTTCTACCGGTGAGTATCTTATGTCCGTAAGCTTGGTGCCCAACATCCCAAACCAATTGATCATCGGGGGTGTTGAAAACGTAGTGCAGCGCCACGGTTAACTCTACAACTCCTAAACTGGCACCAAAATGTCCGCCCTTTTCAGAGACGATATCAATTATATATTGACGCAGTTGTTTGCAAACCTCAGGTAGCTGTTCTTCTGAAAAAAGCTTACGCAAATCTTCAGGAGAGTTTATCTGGCTAAGCAGGTTTCCGGCTTGAAATTCATTCATAAGATGAAAATTGGAGACGATTATTGCGCCTCCAGTGTCGTTCTTAACAAAAGTAACAATTTAATGTTCTTTGTCGGGCCCGAATACCTTGAGTTCAATAACGAATGAAATAAAACAACCTACACTGTTATTCCTGCAAGTATTGATTCGAAGATTTCTCGTCCGTCGGTATTGCTTAAATCGAAGTCGGCAGCGCGCTCAGGGTGAGGCATCATACCGAACACATTTCCTTGCGCATTGCACACGCCGGCGATGTTTTCGATTGATCCGTTCGGGTTTGAAGCTTCTGTTATATGTCCTTCTTCGTCGCAGTATCTAAAAATGATTTGATCGTTGTCATTCATCATTTTTAAGGTATCACTGTCGGCATAAAAATTCCCCTCACCATGCGCAATCGGTATTTTGAGTGCGCGATCTACTTCAAGTCCGCTTGAAATAATGGCGAGATTCGATTGAGGGAGTATGTGGGTGTTTTTGCAAATGAATTTGCGCTGTTTGTTGTGCAGCAGGGCGCCTGGGACGAGGTTTGCTTCGCAGAGGACTTGAAATCCGTTGCATACACCCAATACGTAGCCGCCGCGCTTGGAGTGAGCAATTACTTCATCCATGATTGGTGAAAAACGTGCGATTGCGCCACTGCGAAGGTAGTCTCCGTAGCTAAAGCCACCGGGTAAGACAAGGAAATCACAACCTTTCAAGTCGCGATCTTTGTGCCAAAGCTTTTCTACTTTCTGATCAAGGGTTTGCTCCAGAACAAAGACCATGTCTTCATCACAATTGGAACCTGGAAATACTACAACGCCGAATTTCATGTGGATGATTTGATTGCAAAAATAAGAAATCAAGGGGGATAAAAGGGAAAAGGGGTCGTTCAAAAGTATTGAACGACCCCTTTCTATTTATAAGAGATAATTTGGTTACTTATTTACTGCCGTATGTATCTGAAACTTACGAAGTTGTTCGTTTTCAAATTGGTAACGGTGATAATTGCCGCGGTAACATTGGAGCGCAAATTAAGAGGTACCGATTGTTTCGAGAACTGTCCTTGAATTGGCGCTGCTATCATTTGTCCGGCAAGGTTGTAGACATCAATTCGCACCGTTCCTTTCAGCTCATCTGGGAATATCACTATCGGGGTGTTACCGTGGTTCACGAATTGTACATTTTGAAGCTCGCCGAGATTGGCTACCGACACTCCTTCCTCAACTACGATCACTACTTCTGAGATGTCGAGACAATGCTCATTGTAGGCAAACAGATTCACGAAATACATGCCTGGCTCTGCATACATGTGGGTTGGGTTTTCTTCTGTAGACACAACTCCATCACCAAAATTCCACGAGTACATGAAGGCTCCAGAGCTGTTGTTCTGAAATGAAACCAATCCGTTATCGTTGGCTATGGTCACGTTGGTTGCCGATGGGGTAAAGGCAGAAAATACTTCTGGCTCTTCGAAGACTTCAATGCTGTGCGCATGCTCGCAACCATTGGCGTCGGTCAATATGCAATTGTAAGTACCTCCGCCGATATTTTCAAGACTGTCTCCAACGGATCCGTCGCTCCACAAAACGTTGTAAGGTTCAATTCCTCCGCCGTATTCGATAGTTATCCATCCTGTTAGGTCTTCGTTACACGCTAAATCCTGATGGGCACTCGTCATGAACAACGGTGTTGGTTCGGTGATTTCTATTGTTTCGGTCATGGTCGGACAACCGGCGAAAGCATCAACAACCAAGGTGTAAATTCCTGGGGTTAAGTTTTCAGCAGTCGCTTCATTGCCCTCGGTAGCTAGCACTGTTGCTCCATCGACATCGGTCAATACGAAGTTGTATATGCCATCTCCATTTGTTGAAGCGAAAATGCTTCCCGAAGCATCGCCGTTGCAAGCAATGTTTGTTGAAATATTTGGAGAAACACGATCGATGTGGATCTCGAAGCGGATTTGCTCAGTAACAATCTCAGTCTCGAAGGTGAAGGTTGATGTGTCATGTATTCCATAAACATCTCCTGTAACTACATCTTTTATCCACATGCAAGCGCCGTTTAGTTCTGGTGCGTGTTCTATGGCAGCTGTTACTGTTCCAGCTTGAGCTGCTGTGAGCATAATAGGCACAACGACTTCTGTTTCTGGCATCGGAATGTTGTTGATTGCTAGAAAAGTGCCGTCGTCACATACTGTGGCGAGGTTCAATTTCGCATTTGCACTGAAGAATTTATAAGCATCGTTGCTGGGGTCAAAACCATTGGTAGTACCTTCGGTGATGGCAAGTAGCATTTCATCACCTAGCCCCAATCCGTCCATACGCAACTGCAAAAACTCGTTTCCTACGTTCACAGGTGTGGTTGGGCCACTCAGTTTTGACAGCTCGTTGCACTTCAAAGTGAGATCGCTTTGATACGATTGTACCCAAAATGCCTCTCCATTGCGAATAATCGGTGTTCCTCCGTTCACTCCATACCCGTTCGAATAGGTGCGAAAATGATTGAGGGCTATGTCCCACACATACACTGCTCCTGAAACACCGAGCTTAGTCCATCCTGAGGCGCTATCCCAATTCAAGTCTGAGAGGTATGGATTTCCAAGCAGATTTAATCCGTCATTTTGGGTATTCCCTGATACGGTATTTGTTACTGGGAATTCAAACTCACCCAAAATTGGGGTTGATAGCAGGTCGTAGCTATGATTTCCAGCCAATACATATACGTAGTATCCTTTTCCAGGAAGCAAGGTTTCGTTAGAATTGGATACTGGAATGAAGTCTCCAGTTCCGTTCGATGCTGATTCGTCATATGACTGTATGCTCACAAAGCTGTAACTCGGATAGTCGGACCCAATGAATCCGGTGGTGATGAAGTCATCATCCCAGTCTTCTACTATGGCATCTAGATATGGTGATCCGAGGGTGATCCATCCGTTGTATGCAGCATTTACATCGCGTTCCACGCCTATTTTTCCGACAATTGAGCCGCTTAATACAGGAGCCAAACTTGCTGTGTCATTTATTCCCTTGCTCGCTAAAATTAGTCGGTCGTTTGTTATCACCGTCGCATCGCTGAGATACATCTTCGACTCTACATTTACATTTCCAAGTATTTCAATGGTATGATTCCCCTGGAAATTGATGTCGTAAAATGTAGAAAGGCCGCTTATTTGCTGCAACTCGCTTCCTACGAAGCTTACCAGACTTTTACCGGCGTTGAATTCACCGTGATTGTCCCAATCGCCGTTCACAATGATCATGTAGCTGATGTCTTCAGAACATGAAAGTGTTGCGCCATTGGCAATGCTGAGATTCACAATCTGGTTGTTGAAGCCCAAGGTCACTGAATGTCCGCTCTCAATAAAAATGTCATACGAACCAAAGGGAATACACCCACAATCCCAAATTGAAGGGTCAAACCAATCGCCCGACATGGTTGTGTGAGCGACATTGTCGGCAACAACGGCCGATGGCTGTGAACCTAAATCAGGGAGATAGTTGTTATCTGAAAAATCCAGGTTCTGAGATTCAGGAATTCCATTTTCTGGTGTTACAGGAAAAAGCATAACCTGCGAAGAAGCAGCAATACTGAATCCGAAGAGCAGGCTTAGAATCTGTAGGGTGTTAATTATTCGTTTCATCGTTTTACGTTTAGGCACCTCATATTGAGATGTGTCCTATTACGTGAACCATGAAGGCGCGGTTTGTCGGTACTACCGATATGAATTTTGTAAGCTAAATCCTACTGGGGTGCAACCATTGGTACATTAATCACTGTTACCCAATACCAAATGGCGAAAGCTACGAAGGCAGCAAAAAGCAAATCATGCCACAAATACTTTTTTTGCGCAGTAAAGATGGCCTGAATGAAAAGCACGGTAGGCAGAAACGAGAGGTAAAGTGCATCGAGTGCAGAAGATGGATAGAGCATACCGGCACCGATTATGAATCCAATCACATTGATCATCAACACTGCTTTGGAATTTTTCGATTTGTTACTCGAGGTAGCAAATGTGCCCAGCAATTTCAGCAAACCAACGGTGGTGAGGGCGCCGATCGATACAACGAGCAACAATGTTAGTCCGGGAAGCTCAACCGCCGCCGCACCCAAACTGTGAAACATAACTTCACTATCGGCCAAATAAGAAATAGCCAGGAACAGCAATGGTGGAAAAGCGGTGCCCAGAATTAATAGGGTAATCTCACGCCAATTCGGGGTGCGGGTGTATAACAGCGACAATAATATCAGAAGCAATGATATGGCCCCGTTTGTCAAAAACAATGACCCCACAGATGCTAGAAATGCAGCATTGAAATAAGCAGCCCCAGCATCGTTTTGTCTGTACACGCTCAACAAGATGGTTAAGCTGAATGTAAAAAAAGGCATGGCCAGAAGCACGGCACTCACGGTTACTGACGGAGGGGCGAGCCAAAATAGAACGAGCATGAGCCATCCCGCGAAGTTGTTTCGCTGTGGTTGCAGTTCATGTTGCGACAAAAGGTAATTTACGAGTGCAGCATTCAAAAATATCAATGGCCAATGTGTCCAAATAGGCAGTCGAAGCGAAAAAGTATGTGCTATCAAACTACTGGCCGTTGAATTCTCCACGAACGGAGTGCCGAAAGAATAGTCGAGAAACCAAAGTAGCACAGCGGTCATGGGCAATATTAACCATGCAATGGGTTGGTTCGATCGAAGTAATGACAACATGCTAGAGTCGATAAAAATTAGCGTATGTTCGTCGCATTTAATGTGGTTTACCTAATTTTGTCAAAATTCAACGCGCAATGAACCTACAAGAAATAATTGAACCAATCGGAGTTTTTCTTGAGTCTACTTTCGAATCTGTACTCATGCCAATTAGCAATATGTTCAACTGGGCTGTAATTGTTGGCGGCTTCGTTGGCTTGTTTGTTTGGTTGAAAATGCAATCGAGCTACAACAAGCAAGCTGAAAAAGAAGGCAAAATAGCCTAACTCTTTACCGCTTTTCTGAGGTCGAAACCTATATCTTTTCTGTAGTACATCCCGTCGAATTCTGTCGACTCTATTGTGCTGTAGCTGCGCTCCAATGCTTCATCCATATCTGCTCCCATCGACGTAACCGCCAAAACACGTCCGCCATTGGTTTGCAACTCGCCATCCACTTCTATGGTTCCAGCATGAAAAACGATACTGTCGCTCTGACGTGGTAACGCGATTTTCTTGCCCTTTTCATAGGCATCCGGATATCCTCCTGAAGCTACAATAACTGTTGTGGCAAACCGATCGTCTAATTCTAGGTCACATTCAGACAAGGTGCCGCTGGCGATGCCTTCAAAGAAATGCAAAAGGTCTGATTTAATGCGGGGTATGATAACCTCCGATTCTGGGTCTCCTAGTCGGCAGTTGTATTCAACTACAAAAGGGTCGCCTTGGACTTTCATCAAGCCAAAAAAGAGAAATCCCTTGTAATTAATTTTCTCGATATGTAAACCTTTAACTGTTGGGATGATGATCTGGTTTTTCACTTTCTCCATGAACTCGGCGTTCACGAACGCTACCGGAGATATGGCTCCCATACCGCCTGTGTTTGGACCGCTATCACCTTCTCCAATGCGCTTGTAGTCTTTCGCCTCTGGTAAAATCTTGAACGATTCCCCGTCGGTAATGGCGAACATCGATACTTCAATGCCGTCCATAAATTCTTCAATCACAACTGTACTCCCAGCTTTGCCAAAGGCTGAACTCAAAATCATGTCGTTCACAGTATCAATGGCTTCCTGATAATCGCGGGTGATAATCACGCCCTTACCAGCAGCTAGTCCGTCGGCTTTGATGACGTATGGTGGCTTCAAGGTCTTTAAAAAGGCTGCCGCATCGGCAACGTTAGTCTTGGTGAAACTCTCATAGCGCGCAGTAGGTATCTGATGGCGCTGCATGAATCGCTTGGCGAATTCTTTGCTTCCTTCTAACTGAGCTCCTTTGGCAGATGGACCGATAAAGGTAACTTTCGAAAACTCTGGTTTCGTCGAAAAGTGATCTACAATGCCAGCAACCAAGGGCGCCTCAGGGCCAACGACAACGATGTTGATGGCGTGCTCTAAAACATAAGCACCTACGGCATCAAAATCCATAGGGTCGATGGGTGCATTCACCGCTAAGCCAGCTGTCCCGGCATTGCCAGGGGCGACATATAGGTTTTGTAAATTCGAACTTTGGGACAGTTTCCAGGCGAGTGCGTGCTCTCTTCCACCTGAACCCAATACTAGCACATTCATTTTGTGATGATTTGTTGCAAAATTAGCACTTTGAAGTAGGCGAACAACAGAGTTTATCAACACTATTCCACGAACTTTCGCCATTCGTTGTACCTTGCACTAACTTTTTGATATGGACCTCTCGGTCGTAGTCATCACATACAATGAAGAACGAAACCTCGCGCGGTGCCTGGCATCAGTGAGTGATCTGGCACACGAAATTGTGGTGCTGGACTCGTATTCTGTGGATAAAACAAAGGAAATCGCGCTGTCTTTCGGCGCCCGGTTTGTTCAGCATGCGTTCGACGGACACATCCAACAGAAGAATAGGGCTTGGCAATTGGCAACGTGCAAATGGGTGCTGTCGCTTGATGCCGATGAGGCTGTAGATGAGGAACTTGCCTCCAACATCCGCGCAGCGATAACCGCTGAAAAGGGTGTTTCTGGCTACTCAATGAACCGACTTACAAATTATTGTGGTACGTTTATTCATCACTCGGGCTGGTATCCAGACACCAAAATGCGTTTGTTCATAAAGGGTTGCGGTGAATGGGGTGGTGTCAATCCACATGATAAGTTTGAGCTGACAAACAACGGGACATCCGGGCACTTGAAAGGTGATATTCTACACTACTCCTACTATACGCGTGAAGATCACCTGAAACAAATCGAGTATTTCTCAAACATTGCCTCAAAAGAACTTTTTGAACGTGGAAAAAATGTTTCATGGCCGCTGGTCATTGGGAAAGTGATATTCCAATACATTAAAAACTTGGTCTTAAAACGTGGGTTTTTAGATGGAAAAGCGGGCTTCACCATCGCGCGATTGAGCGCATACGCAACGTGGCGGAAATACGCGAAACTTAAGCATTTGCACAATGAATAAGCAGGTCAATCATGTGCTCATCACACGTACCGATGGCATCGGCGATGTGATTCTGACCCTCCCGCTTGCTGTTGCGCTGAAACACTTGCTCCCGCATGTGAAAATCAGTTTCCTAGGCAAAGCATACACGAAACCGGTCATCGAGGCGTGCGGTGCAGTAGACCATTTCCTTGATTGGGATGCGGTGAAAGACAATGATGCTGCCGCTGCAAATCTTCTTCGCGCTAACAGCGCGGATGCCGTTTTTTTGGTGTTCCCGGCGAAAGATGTCGTACGTGCAGCTTATGCAGCGAAAATTAAAATAAGGGTAGCCACAGGTCGACGTTGGCACACGTTTTTTAAGGTGTCGCACCGGCTGTGGTTTTCACGTAAGAAGGAAGATCTGCACGAGGCACAATACAATTTGAAGATGCTGAGCGCTCTGGGGTTGAAGTCTGAATGGCGTTTGGATGAGATTGGCAATATGTACGATTTGCATGTTTCGCCTTGCCATGCAGAGGTTGCGCAATCGTTTTTGAAGGCAGATAAAAAGGTCATCCTTCACCCAAAATCGCATGGCAGCGCCCTCGAATGGCCCGCTCGGTCGTATGGCGAACTTGCTGCGCTGCTGGTTGAAAGGGGATTCGCGGTTGCCATATCAGGAACTGAACGCGAACGTGTTGCAATCGGAGAAGATTTCCCTTGGGAACTGGTAACCGACCTCACGGGTAAACTATCACTCGGTGAACTGATGCAGGCTATTGGTACTGTTGATGCTGTTGTGGCGGCGTCTACTGGCCCGCTGCACATCGCTGCAGCCCTTGGAATAAATGCTGTTGGATTGTATTCGCCAAAACGGCCGATATACCCACGCAGGTGGCAACCGATCGGACCAAAAGCAAGGTATTTGGTCGCTTCTCAACACCCCGAAAATGGTCAGTTGCCTTTTTCTGCTGAAGAGGTCTTGAACAAATTGCTGAGATAATTATTAGTCGATTGTCCGGTAAAAAGGGCGGCGAAAAACGAGAAAAAAGTAACGCCTGCCTGAGTCTCCAAGCTGTCTTCTGTGATGAATGATAGAGATATCAAGACGATGAAAACGGTGAACAAATAACCGCGGTAGTGGTGCTTGTTCAAAAATGGCAACAAAACAAGCGCAAGCAAAATAATGGGACCTGCAATGCCAAATGCCACCCAAAAAGTAAGGTATTGGTTGTGCGGTCGAAGTCGGAAGATGGGCAATAACTGCGTTTCAATTTCTTCGTAGGCACCCTCCATTGCAGCATTTACATCGCCGGTGCCAACACCAACGAGGGGGTGTTCAGCTATGATGTGCTGAGATGCTCTCCAAAACTCAAGTCGCTGAAAGATGCTATTCCCGCTAGGGTTTCCACCGTTCAAATAGTTGTCTACCTCGAAAAGTATCTTATCCATGCGTCTTCGCATGCCGCTGTGCTGAAACTCTAAAATCGAGGTCACTCCTCGTTCTATGTTGGCAACATCGTCATCACTTAAAGCAGTCACGCCAGTTGCATCTTTTCTATAACCTAGTGAAGTGAGGTATCGAATGGCTGTGATGCTAAGGACTTGTCCGCGGCCATCCAAACCATCGAAAGACATATCGCTGCGCAGGTTCCAGCTGGATGTCAACTCTCCCCAAGCAATGTTCCGCCAAATGTAATGTCCGTTTTCTCGTAAGTGGCTATCCATGTTGTGCGAGTACAACTCTCCAGATGGTGTGGCCTCTAAAACAATCTCTTCGTCTGGGTTGACCCTGAAATAGTCTTGCACCAAAATGGTGATCAATAGAGTAATGGTAAGTGTAAATAGGGCAAAAAGGCCGATGCCAATCTTTCGCAACTTGTTAGACATCCCAAACTGCTTGGCATGTAACAAATACAAGATAAAGACAACGAGCAAAAGCATAAACCCTGTTACCGACTCCAATGTCCATAAAAACACACCGTATATACCGATGACCAAAACCCACAGGGGCTGCTTTCGCACTAGTGGCAGGAGGTAAGCGGTACAAAAAACGAGCAGTATGCTAAAGCGGATGTGGGATATGAATACTGAAATTTCGCGGACGTTGTCGTAAGGTCTATTCCACAGCCCTGCGGGGATCATTAAGCATGCCAACGCCGCTGCACCCGCGCCAAGTGCAAGAAATGTGAAGAGGTATTTATAGGCTGTGTTACTCAGTTCTCTAAAGGTGAAAAGAAGAACGGGAAACAGCAATAAGGGAAGCTTTATGCGCAGGTCACGCATACCTGAGTCAATGTGCTCGGTGCTGACCATCCATACTACGTGCAAGAGGTAAACACTAAGTAGTAGATAAAACCACGGATTTCGCAAGGCTTTTTGCCACCGCTCGCGACGTTCTTGTCGGGTAATGATGGCCTGATCAATGGCCCAACAGCCCAACAACCAAAACGACGAGAAACTCATCAGCCAATTGGAAAATGATAATCCAACGGCCATGAGGACAAGCCCAATGATGTAAAGGTAGTTTACTGCCTTATCGAGAAATACCACGAGAAACTATTTATCGGTGCCAGCAAGAATTCCGCTATAACGATTCTTGAAGATGTCGATGGCTTCAGCAACAAAAGGGTCGTTCGCTAGTGCATAGCGGATGGCGCCTTCTTGGTAGTAATACCTGCTAATGATCTCTTCTTCAAGGGTGTACTCAATCTGCTCTCTGAACTTTACAAGGTCACGTGAGCGTTCTGGTGAGATGCTGGCTTCCAAATTTGCAAACGCTTCTTCAGCTCCTTGATAGTAACGTTCAGCCTCAGCCATCTGCTTGAGTTCTTTCAGAATGGCTTCGGTGCCCGTGTTATACGAGAAATCTTTCGACATGGCATATTGCACAAAGTCGTCGTACTGTGTGCCGAGGTCAAACTTTTCAGGTTCAGGAATTTCTTGGTGTTTTTGTGCGTAGCTGGTGGCGTATTTGAAAATGATGTTGTTAGACAACAGCCCATTTAATATGTTGCTCAACTCTTCTTGCTCCACATCTACATCTGGCGTGATGCCGCGGCCGTCATAAACGGTGCGGCCATTGGCAGTTTTGAAAGGTTTAATCAAACTATCAGGAACGGCGTCAACTCCGTTTATGGCATCGCGATGCGAGTAATCAAGCTTCTGAATGCAACGTCCACTTGGGATGTAGTATTTGGCTACCGTAAGCTTTAATTTGGTGTTGTAGCTCAAGTCTTTGGTTTGTTGCACAAGTCCTTTTCCGAAGGTTGTCTTTCCTACAACTACCGCTCTGTCTAAATCTTGCAGCGCCCCAGAAACGATTTCCGACGCTGATGCAGACCCTTGGTCAACCAAAACGATAAGAGGGAGGTTGGCCGCAAGTGGTTCGTCAAGTGCTACGTGTTTTTTGTTCCACTCGTCTATTTTGCCTCGGGTACTCACGATCTCTTCGCCTTTAGGGACAAAAAAGTTTACTATGTTCACTGCCTCTCGCAACAGTCCACCGCCGTTTCCTCGTAAGTCGAAGATCAATTGCGTCATGCCTTTTTGATCGCGCAGTTCAACAATGGCTTTGCGGACTTCCATGCTGGCCGTTTTGGTAAAGCTGCGAAGCTGCACATATCCCGTTTGTTCATCAAGCATCCCGTAATAAGGGACGTCTGGTATCTTTACTTCTTGGCGTTCTACGTCGAAAACAATAGGGGCATTTTCACCCTCACGTTCAACAGCAATTTTAACGAATGTCCCCGGCTGTCCTTTCAGCAGTTCACTTATTTCATCCTGATTTTTCCCATCTAGTACCTTGCCATCAATGCTCAACACTGCATCACCGGCCTTCAATCCTGCCGTTTGCGCGGCGTAGCCTTTATACGGCTCAACTATGGTTATTTTACCATCAACGGTATTAATCAACGCTCCAATTCCACCGTATTGTCCGGTAGTCATGAACTGATAGTCTTCAATCTTCGATTCCGGATAGTATACGGTATACGGATCGAGCGACTTCAACATGGCGTCAATGCCCTCTTTCATCAATGATCCTGGCTCTGTCTCGTCAACATAATAGATGTTGAGCTCTTTGTACAGATTGGTGAAGATTTCAAGATTTTTTGAGATCTCAAAATACTCATCTGCAGCAGTAAAAGCGGTAAATAGAACGGCCACTGGCAGCGCTAGTAAAAGGAGTTTATGACGTAGATTCTTCATCTTTTTTGTCTGGTAAGGGAGTCGGTACACGTAAAGTAACGATATCTTCTTTTAAACGATTGACCAAAGAAGTTATTTTACGTGAAACGAGCGCAAATTCAGGTAGCTCTTTACCAACATACATAATAACAATGGCGCGCTGCTCTTCTTTTGATTGAAGCGCCTCGTATACCTTGCTTTTCTGCACGCGCCAAGCTTCACGCATCAATCGTTTTATGCGGTTCCTATCTACCGCGCGCTTGAAATTGCGTTTGCTAGCTGTAACAGCACATTGCGCTGGATACGTAGTGAACAGCGGCGTTTTCAAATGCAATAAAATAAAGGGGTAATCTTTGATGGGTGTCCCTGTTTGAAACACGTTCTCCAAGATCCTGCGGTGATACAGGCGTTCCTCTTTTGTAAATCCCAGAGACTTTTTGTTCGACTCTGGAATTTCTTTAGTCTTTTCCAAGAATGTAATTCTCAATGGCCATGGTCATCGATGGCGCTTTCGGATTCGGTGCACTAACGTTCACTTTCAATCCTGCTTCTTCAGCCGCTTGAACAGTGGTCGGACCAAAACAGGCAATGCGTGTGTTGTTTTGCTCGAAATCAGGGAAATTCTTGAACAACGACTCAATTCCACTCGGTGAGAAAAATACCAACATGTCGTAGAATACATCTGATAAATCAGATAAATCACTACAAACAGTGCGGTACATGGTAGCTCTCGAGTATTCAATCTTATTGTCTTCCAATAATTGCGGAATAGAGGGCTTCAGAAGATCCGATGATGGTAACAAAAACTTTTCTTGCTTGTGCTTCTTGATAGAATCCATCAAATCAGCAAATTTCAAGGTGCCGTGGAAAATCTTGCGCTTTCTGAAAACAACGTACTTCTGTAGGTAATACGCAGTCGACTCAGAAATACAAAAGTACTTCATGGTGTCAGGCACCGTTAATCTCATCTCTTGACACATGCGGAAAAAGTGATCCACCGCATTGCGAGAAGTGAATATTACCGCGCCATGCTCCAATATATTCACCCGTTGTTGTCGAAATTCCTGCGAAGAAACAGGCTCCACGTGAATGAAAGGCCTAAAATCAATCTTCAAGCTGTGCTTTTTCGCTAAATCGTAATAAGGCGATTTATCAGTCGCAGGCTTCGGTTGTGAGATAAGAATAGTTCGTACTTTTTCAGCCATAATAGTCCTGTTAGGAGGCTTCCTCGTTTCTTACTTCCTACGCTTGATACATGCCCATCCACGCCTTCACCACTAACAAGAGGGGTAAGAATTCGAGGGCGCAAAGATACAAAATAATATAGTAGAATTGTACACCCTGTTGTAAGACGGCTATGCTGCCACGAAACAAGCGAATGAGGTAAAGCAGTCCGAAAAGGCTGACGCCAGCTATCCATATGCCTCTTGGAACGGCACCAATGCTCAAAGAAGCGCCAATTGAAAGTGGCGCCAAAACCAATGCCGATACCACGAGTATCAAGATGGTGTTGGCGCGGTACTCACGCATGAGGTCGGTTTTTAAACTTAGGGTTGAAGCGGCCGACATAACCATGAACTTGATGAGGTACATGAGCGATACAGCAAGGCTAATCTTTAGGTACAAGGCCAAACCTGCATCGATAACAAAATGTGTCGAAGAGATAATGAAAAGATAAAGAAACAAACTGATGCTCAGCATCGAGGGTATCCACATAATCAACCACTCGCGTCCTCCCGGATACTCAGATGTCGATATCTCTTGCCGCGCCAAACGGTAGTTCACTATGAGGTTGCGAAGCAGTGCAAGGAAGGAGGGGGTTTGAAAGCGGACGAATGTGAACGACAAGAGCAGGAGCAAAAACACCCAAAACATCCACGGTTCATACAAGCGATCTATGTGACGCAATAAGGGGGTGTATCCAGACTCCATGCAGCAAAGTTCGGATTTCTAACGCTTAATTCAACGCGGTGCCCAATGTGGTTACTGCCTTTTTTACCAACACGGTGCCTTCTATGGTAAAGGCTTCCAAAACAATTATGTATGGCCCAATCGGCGATTTTTGTCGGTTGCTGTCAAATCCATCCCAACTCACTGTGCCCTCCAATCCAAGCAATTCGTTCTTTACGATGCGTTGAATAAGTCGTCCTGAATCGTCATACACGGTTATCGATCCTGTATATCCCAATTGATCCAATGTGTATGTGATAATGCACTGGTCTTCATAACCGTCGTTGTCGGGTGAGAAAACTGGCGGACTACAAGCAAAATCGGCGCCTGCTTCACTGGGGTTGTACTGGCTATTCTCAAAACCGGGTGTC
Source organism: Cryomorphaceae bacterium (assembly GCA_016124575.1). Taxonomy (GTDB): domain Bacteria; phylum Bacteroidota; class Bacteroidia; order Flavobacteriales_D; family Sanyastnellaceae; genus RI-182. Next base: position 53,279 of record WGNM01000020.1, on the reverse strand, counting down.
GAAAAGCCTACTTGTCCGCTCGCTGAATGCCAATTTGTGCGGTCCTGTGTGGTGCGATTCGCATCCAACCGCTCAAGAGACACGCCTTCTGTATCGTCTAAAAGTGGGTAGTGCATGTCGTCTTGATAGGCAAATCGATCACTGATCTGGAAGGTGCTGTCAGCCAAAACAACTACGCCAGAGGTGTTCCCATACGATGGCAAGGCATCCACTTTTTGAATCCGCTCAAGCCGAGCTGAGGGGTAAAATCCGGTAACGCCTGTTATGGATGTCGCAAACACCAAATACTCACCCGGATAAACCACAAAGGGGATGTCGATGAGGTTGTCGTAATTGCCAGGCTCTCCATCTTGCTCATCGCCCAACTTCCAGCCTTCTAGGCTGATGTTCTTCCCCGAGCGGTTGTACACTTCGACGAAGTCTACACCTCCTACAAACGGGTCAAACAATATTTCGTTGATCACGATGTCGCCAGGCTCTGCTGTTTCTGGAACCGCAAATTGTCCGCTCAAAATACCACTCTCATTGCCCCAACAGTCTCCAACAAATTGCAACTGGCATTGGTAAATTGGTCCTGCTGAAAAGGCTCCGTCGAATTGCATGCGGACATGGTTTAAATCAACTACGGTGATGTCTTGAACGCTGTAGTTCAAGGTCTCAAATGTGCTGCCGTCATTGAATCCGAGTGTGATGTCTATCAGTGGGAGTGTGGCTTCATCAATGGGTTCGTTGAAATAGAAATCGAGGATGTCGACTTCGGTTACCAATATCAATTCTAGTTCAGGGGCTGCAGTATCTGGCGTAATATCCAAAACGGAGTTCGCAGCACCTGCCGTGGCGCCTGTTTGTGCGTTGCTGGCAGTCCAGTTGCTGCGGTCACTACACGGGTCGTTGGGGTCGATTAGCTCCAAACTGTAACCGCCGTCGTCTTTGTCGGGATCTCCGTACCACTCGATGTCGTAGCTCACAACATCCAAGGTGCCACCTTGAGGGTCATAAAGGGTAATGGTGGCGCCACTATTGGTTAGCCCAGGAAAGGATGCTATTCCGGTTACGTTGTCGTAAAAAATGAAATCCACCAACCCGCCTTCGCTGGTGAGCACGTGATACCCGCCAGGCTCTATCAACGCGGCCTCGCTTACAATGCCGCTGTTCAATCCGACGCCTGTCAACTCTATCAAGTGGTCGCTTTTGTTGTACAATTCGATGTATTCTGAATTCGGCGAGGGGACTTCAGCATCGGGATCGGCCATGATTTCATTGATGATGAGATCTCCAACAACGGGCGCTGATCCGCGCAAAAGGGTTTGCTGCAAAACAAATCCATTGCCGTTGCCCGAGCAGTCTTCTATGCCGCTAATCTCTATCTGGTATGATTGTCCAATTTCATAAGCATTGCCAAAATACAATGCTAGCTCTGTACCGCTATTCAAAAGGGCTGTCCCGAGCAATCCAAGGTCAGGACTAATAGTAATGGTGAGGATGCTGAGGTCGCTATTCAGTGCTTCATTGAATGTTAAAACGACACTTTGCATGTCGGGGTAGTAAAAACCGAGGGGTTGCGGGGCAACCAAATCCGGACTGTCACTAAAAATACTGTTCTCTTCGCCAGGTGTGCCGCCAAGAAACGACTGCGATGCACTCCAGTTCGAGAAACCTGAACATCCTGCAAAGTGGTTGATACGCTCCAAAGTGACCCCGCCTTCTGCAAATTGCGATGATCCATACCAATCATCGGTGTACGAAACAATGTCTACAACAATACCCGCGGCTGTTGTTAGCGTCAAACTATCCGCTGTGTTCGATAGTGCAGTAAAACTCGGTATACCGATCACGTTGTCGAACGCTTCAAACAAGGCCAAATCACCCTCGTCGCACAAAATCACGTATCCGTCAGCAGGCAGATTGAAGTTGGGAAGGGTCTTCGCTGTGGTGGTATTGATAAATTGCCAGCCGCCAAGGTTTATAGGGGCTGAGGTGGTATTGTACAGCTCCACAAATTCCGATTCAGGCAATCCAACAACAGGTGTCGGGTCTGCCAGTATTTCGTTGATTACGATGTCGCCTTGCGCGGCGGATGAACCAGCGATGTATGTAAAAGGAAGGGTGACTTGGCTAATGAGGTTTCCCGCTAAATCAGCTATGCCTTCAATGGTGATCTCCTGCTCGATATTCGGCGGAAAACCAACAGTGAAGTTTAATGTGTACAGGCTACCCGATCCGGAGATACTGTTTGGATTGCCAATGCCAGCGACATTGTAGTTGGTCACCACATCGGCCCCAAGTACGTTTTCTGAATACGATACTTGCAGGGTATTTCCGTCAATTACCACCAAAGAGGTTACCTCGGGTGGTGTGTTGTCTACCACCGGTGAGCCATAATACACGTCGTCAAAATAAAAATTGTCGGCGTTTGATGCGGTATAGGTATTCACTATTCCCAAAAACTGTCCGGTAGAATATGTGTCATCAAAACCTGTCCCTTCTGTTACAAAAGCGGAGCCGCCAGAGTAGTCAACGGCCAAACTCCAGTTGCCAATGGCATCACGTGTAACTTTCACGCGGATTTCGAATGAGCCTGCAATGCCTGCTTCTGCAGCACTCAATATCAATGTGGGGATGTCGCCCGTATTATCGTCTCTATACAAACGCACGGCGTCGTTCGACCCTGCCTCGCCCAAATGCAAAAAGTATCCATTCGCGCCAATGCTTTGCACGCCACTAAAGGTGAGGTCAACAATTTGCGAGCTGAGGTAATAGCGACTGTTGTTATTGGCTGATCCTGCAAAACTTTGTTTCAACCAAACCTGCCACTCTTTTCCACTCAAATCACCATCCACCAAAGGTGTGGTAAGAAAAGCTTGTCCAGCATCTACATCGTTAGACTGCACTTGTCCGCTGCCATTCACCACATACAAGGCGTCTGTCCCACTCCACGTAGGGTTGTTTGTGAAATCGGCATCCGAAAAATCGTCGTTTACCTGCGCATCCGCGAACAGCGATAACGGAAAAACGAAAAGTAGTAGCAGTATATGTTTTATCGTGTGCATGGCTTCCTGAATGGTGGCTAAAGTTAATGTTTTTGTTAGGAAAACGTCTACACCTCCCAGTATTCCGCGTTTTCTTGACATTACATTAATAATCGGGACAGCAATATTGTGAATTTCTCTGTAATCCTGCATTTACGATGCTATCCAACGCAAATGCATGAAGGAAAACAATGGTTCGTGTTTTACTATGTCACAGACCCATCAACCCAGAAGATGAAGAGATTCAAGCTGAAGTTGATGCAATCAGGTAAAGAAGAAATGTTGATAGGTCAATAATTAAGAAAATGAACCAAAAGCTTCGAGATGGAATTTAGCCTGAAAAAGTAATGAAGCAAGCAGGACAAAGCCTACTGGAATTAACAACTGTTATGTCAATTATGCTCAACATTTAGTATTAGAACGGGTGGTCAGTTTTTTAGTGTTGATAATGATGTGGCTATGTGAATAAAAATGTAATTTAAACTGCCCGGGAATTTGAAGGCTATACCTACTTTTACGATGGTCATCGAATTATAGCCTTATGGAAGTAAAAAGAACACTACTATTTGGATGCCTCCGAGACTATAAGCTAAACTGAAACTTGTTGCTAAAGCTAGTAGTTTCACAAATATGATTGAGACAATTTTATTGAAGTACGTTAACGAAAATGAAGAAGATATGATGTAGATCAAAAGAGGTTGACCAATGTGTCAAATAGACAGGTAATTAAACTAGGGGTCTAGCCTGTCTACTCGAATTAAACCCCGATTAAAATTATGACAAAGGTCATTATTTATCTCAGCGACACCCTGAGAATTAGGAATGGTGTTTTAGAGGAAGCCGTCTTTTGCAGACGGATGAAAAAAAGAGGCGGTAAGGGATATATTTATCCTAAACCACCTCTTAAAGCTATCAAGTTATGGATACCCTTCCCAAGGTTAAAAAAGTCCAGTAACGTAGCATGACAATTAAAAAAAAAGTCAGCCGAAAGGTTGGCTTTTTTTGTTGGTCAAATATGTACATGTGTAAATACAATGAGTACACACGTAAATATTTTCTTTACAAGTTTAGGAATTATTTGATCATTTTTCAGAAAAAAATTGCAAATATTTTTGAAAATTCTAAACAACTATTCGGAAAAAGTGAGTGTTTTTATGTGAGAAACCACAACTGATAAGTATTGTAATAGAGACTTTATCGAAGATCTCCAATATTTATATAATACTTTTGCGTTGCTCAAAGATTAACATTCAAAGGTTTGCAGCAATGAAAAATTCGATAAAAGTAGCAGTGGTAGGTGCCACTGGAATGGTGGGACGAACGATGTTGAAGGTGCTGGAAGAACGTAACTTTCCCATTAGCATGTTGTTACCTGTTGCCTCAGAGCGTTCTGTTGGCTCTACAGTTCGCTTCAACGAAGCGGATGTGAATGTGGTGTCGATGGAGGAGGCCATTGCACAAAAGCCTGATCTGGCGCTGTTTAGTGCTGGGGGTGATACGAGTTTGCAGTGGGCACCTAAATTTGCTGAAGTAGGCTGCACTGTGATCGATAATTCTTCGGCTTGGCGCATGCATGCGGATAAAAAACTAATCGTTCCTGAAGTAAACGGTGCTGCAATTGGCGCAAGCGATTTGATCATTGCCAACCCAAACTGCTCTACCATACAATTGGTGATGACGCTGAAACCGCTGCACGATGCTTTTGGTGCCAAGCGTGTCATCGTTTCTACATATCAATCGGTTTCTGGCACTGGAAAAGAGGCGATTGATCAAATGGAAATGGAAAGAAAGGGGGTCGATGGTAAGATGGTGTACCCGTATCCGATCGATCGCAATTGCTTGCCGCAATGCGATGTTTTTACCGACAACGATTACACGAAAGAAGAGATGAAGCTCACCAATGAGACGTGCAAGATTTTAGGCGATAAGAGTGTGCATGTGGTGGCGACTGCGGTGAGGGTGCCGGTAACGGGCGGACATTCAGAATCGGTGAATGTGGAGTTCGAAAAGGCTTTTGAGGTGGATGAGGTGAAGCGACTTCTCGCGAATTTTCCTGGAATCAGGGTGCAAGATCAGCCTGAATTGAAAATGTACCCGATGCCGCTCTATGCTGCTGGTAAAGATGAGGTGTTTGTTGGACGAATTCGTCGTGATTTCACGCGCGAAAATACTCTAAACATGTGGATTGTGTCCGACAACCTGCGCAAGGGTGCAGCGACAAATGCGGTTCAAATTGCTGAGTATTTGTTGGCAAATGGTAGGTGGTAAGCACTGCTAATAACTGGTCTCGTCTAGCTTTACTTTTCCCCTAAATGTCATATAAACAAAGAGGGTATAGGCCAAAACCAAAGGCGCCCCGATGGCAACAATGATCAACATAGTCTTCAGCGACTTTGTTGAAGAAGCTGCTTTGTAAATATCGATGCTGTACACAGGGTCGATGGTCGAGAACAATAACATCGGGTAAAGCTCAATTGCCACCAACGATAACAAGAAACCTATGGTGAGCGATGAGAAAAAGAATGCCCAGCCGTATTTTTTCTTGTGTGCAAGTCGGTTGACATTTGCGATGCCTAGAAATGTAAACAGTGGCATGATGAATAGTATTGGGTTGCTGAGAAAGGCATCCGATAAGTGGGGAATATAAAGCAAGGTATAAATGGTGGTTATAGAGAATGAAACCATGAAAAGTATCATGCTTCGTTTGACAAAAATTGTCAGCTTGGCGTACAGTCGGCCTTCTGTTTTTAGCAGCAGATAGATGGCGCCATGCGACATAAATAAAAATAGTGTCGTAAAGCCTACCAGTAGCGAATAGGGGTTCAAGAATTCGAAAAAGCCGCTTTCGTGGTATGAATAATTCTCGCCAATAGCTATGCCTTGAAGGACGTTTCCCAACACCACGCCAAGCAAAAAGGCGAGCATGATACTCGAAACGCTGTACCCAATGTCCCATGTCTTCCGCCACCACAGCATTTCTTCTTTGCTCCTAAACTCAATGGAGATGGCCCTGAAAATGATAAATAATAGGAACAGCATGAAGGGTATGTACATGGAAGAAAACAGTGTGGCATAAACAACAGGAAATCCTGCGAAAAGGGCACCTCCCCCAATAACCAGCCATACTTCGTTGCCATCCCATACTGGCCCCACAGCGTTCAAAGCAATGCGTCTGCTATTCTCTTGCTTAAAGAACAAATGCCATGCGCCAGCGCCAAAATCAAATCCATCGAGAATGGCATAACCTGAAAAAAGACCACCCACAACCAAGTACCACAGCGTCGGATAGTCGATGCCTAAAAATGTTTCCATGTCAGTGGTTTTTGGTAATTGCAACATTGATTTGCTCTGTCATAGGCCAGTCTGTTTTGGTTGTTCCATCGTCGGGTCCGTGTTTGATTTTCTTGTTTAATAGATAGATGAACAAGATAAAAAGCAGCAGGTAAACCAAGGCGAATAGTACGAGCGAGAATACGATTTGATTTGCAGAAACCGATTGCGAAAAAGCCTCAGATGTGCGAAGTAAACCATACACCACCCAAGGCTGTCGCCCCATTTCGGCAGCGAACCATCCAACTTGATTGGCAATCTGGGGCAAAATGGCGGCGAATACAAAGACATACAACAACCAACGTTTGTCGAAAAGCCGACCTCGAAGCCACAAATAGCTGGCATATAAGGTTAAGCCAATAAGCGAAATGCCGATGATTACCATGAGGTGGTAAAACTGGAAAATGGCGTTCACTTGACTAGGTCGTTCATCTTCTGGAAAGGCATTCAGCCCTTTTACAGGGGTGTCGAAGTTGTTAGAAATCAAGAATGAAAGTCCACCAGGAATTTTCAACCCATTCACGGTTTGATTTTCTTTGTCTACATAGCCAAACAAATACATGTCGGCAGGCGCATTTGCTTCGAAATGTCCTTCTAATGCTGCCAATTTCGCTGGTTGGTTGACCGCCACCCCATCAGCAGATTGATGTCCGGTAAATAGTTGCCCCAAAGAAACCACTGTGGCTACAACCAAGGCAATTTTAAATGCACGCTTCGAGATGTCGAGATGTCGACCTTTCACCAAGTAGTATGCATGGACGCTCATAACAAGGAAGGCTCCAGAAAGAAATGCTCCGAGCCAGACATGCGTGAGGCGGTCAACACTGGATGGATTGAAGACCATTGCCCAAAAATCTGTTATTTCAGCTCGCGCGTTGAATCCTGTGCCAACGATGTGGTAGCCAGCCGGAGTTTGTTGCCAGCTATTTGCGACTACTATCCAAACAGCTGAAAACATGGATCCAAGAAATACACCGATAGTAGAAATAAGGTGTACAAGTGGTTTGACACGGTTCCAACCAAAAAGAAGAATACCTAAAAATCCGCTTTCAAGCGCAAATGCAAAAATACCTTCTGCTGCAAGTGCACTTCCAAAGATATCGCCGACATACCTCGAATAAACAGCCCAGTTGGTTCCGAATTCGAACTCCATTACGATTCCCGTAACGACCCCTATTCCAAATGTTAGGGCGAAAATTTTAGTCCAAAACTTCGCTAAAATATGGTAGTCGGGATTTTTGGTGCGAATGTACAAGCTCTCGAAAATCACCATGATCAATCCCAATCCGATGCTCAATGGAGGGTAGATGTAGTGAAATGCAATGGTGAACGCGAATTGCAGACGGGCTAAAATCTCGATCTCCATTTTTTTCTACTAAATTAAGTGTTGTGTTGAATGTCCTAACAAATTTATGCGTCGAGTTGGTGTTAAATTACCGCTTAATTACAATCCTTCGAGATGTTGTTTCATAAGGAGTTTGAAGGGTCAAGATGTAGGCGCCGTTCTGCAGCTCATTCGTTTTTTTGAATGTGTTCTCGCCAAGAACGGTGTTTTCAATTTTTTGCTCTTCAATTTTTTGGCCATCTAGGGTGTGTAGAGACAGCTGGACATCCACCCGTTGGGTGAGGTAGAATTTCACAATGAATTCGCCATCGCTGGGATTCGGAAATACTTGGATTTTTAAACTGCTGACGCTTTGTTCATTCAAGTCGTCTACGCCCACTTCATCGTTCATGATGATGTAAACTTTGAAAATCTGACTGCTCGCGCTGCTTTGGGTGCCAGTATTGGTGAAAAATATGTTCGCGGCTGTGCTGCTGATACCTCCGTAAATGTATCCAACCAAGGTGCTGTCAGCGGTGAAATCATCGAGTTTGAAAACTTCGTTGGCATACAATGGCGCGTCAAGATCGGCGATAAATTCGGCTCCCGCACCCAACAAACTTGGCATCTCAACAGGTAGTTTGTATTCAGACATGGTGCCGTCTTCGGTTCTCGTAACCCGCGCTATGGTGTTAACAAATGGTACGTTGTTGTCTTGCACCAAGGTGCCGGCGCTTTGGTAATACTGTGCGATGCCTCCAAAGAAGACGTTGTGCATTTCGTTTTGTGAAGCTGAATACATCGGCACAACTGCACAATGATAGTGGTTGTAGTATTGCTGGAAATCGTTGTTCACGCTATATCCTGCGCCATCAATATCTACGCAGTTGAGGAAGGGTAGGTTAACGTCGGGTTGAAAAACGCCAGAAAAAGCAGTAATTCCTTGCTCGCCATTGGGTAGAATCTGAGGCACGGCGTTGTAATCTCTGCGGTGCAGGTTTTCGGCGTCTGTAATGGCAGGCAAATGCGTTATTGCAAGTGTCTCTCCGTCATCTGCCAAGTTGAATTTCCGAATCGCATCGGTATATACTTGTGTGTATGTGGGGTTCCCCATGGGGTTGTAGTTCCCATCGAATTTATTCCCTCCAACGAGATAAAATGTGTCGTCTATCTTCTTTAGATGTCCGCCAGTAACTGCAAATTCTGGGTCGCTGATCTGTCGTATGTGCTCACTGAATGACGCGTTAGAAACAATGGCATCAATTACGGCATCCACCTTCACTGCGGTGAGGTTGTCGAAGGTTTTTCTTGCCGAGGTGGCTGCATTGTAACCATAACCTCCAATGATATATAGGTAGTCGCCATCTTGATGAAATTCCATATTGGTTGAGCTGAGTTGCTCTTGTAATGCTATGGATAGTGATGTTGTTGGTGCGGTCCATTTTTGCTGGGCCACCGGATCTACCACAATGAGTTGATTGTTGTTGCCTGCGATGTCGAATGCAGCAAAGGGTTGCCTGCGGTGCAATCCATCGAGGCGACCTCCAACGATGAGCCATTTTCCGCCTGATTGTCCGAATGCATAAGCCTGCAATCCGCCTAGATCGGGAATGTTCAGGGGTTCAAGATAAACTCCAAAAGGCGCTGTTTGAGCCGAAGTAAAAAAGCTTAACAGGATCATTCCTGTTAGCATCGAAATCCATGTTTTCATATGCTGAATATATGCTATGTGTCAAAGAAATGCTTTTTTACTCCTTTGCTCAGTAACCATTGTTACATAACCGTAAGTTTAAGCTTAGTGGAAAAAAAAAGGCCGATCTTCTGATCGGCCTCCTTCATTTTTCTTGTTATATCTTATCGTAAATCGTAACGATCAAGGTTCATGACTTTGTTCCAAGCGGCCACGAAATCTGTAACAAACTTTTCTTTGGCGTCGTTGCTGCCATATACTTCTGCCAAGGCCCGCAATTCTGAATTTGACCCAAAGATGAGATCAGCACGCGTTGCAGTCCATTTTACCTCACCTGTCTTTCTGTCTTTCCCTTCGAATGCTTCTTTTGTATTCGATGTTGCGGTCCACTGAGCATCCATGCTAAGTAAATTGACGAAGAAGTCGTTCGACAAGGTTTCTTTTTTAGAAGTGAATACCCCGTGTTTCGAATGATCAAAATTCGCATCCAACACGCGCATGCCGCCTAAAAGCACGGTCATTTCAGGAGCTGTTAAGGTGAGCAGTTGGGCTTTGTCTACCAGTAACTCCTCGGTCGTGAAGGTATACTGTGTTTTTAAATAGTTGCGGAAGCCATCGGCCATCGGTTCAAGCACAGCCATCGAGCCGAGGTCTGTTTGCTCTTGCGTGGCATCTGTGCGCCCTATCGTGAACGGCACTTCAAGGGTGTAACCCGCATTTTTTGCTGCTGCTTCAACGGCAGCACATCCACCCAATACGATCATGTCGGCCATGGAGATGGACTTTCCTTTTGATTTTGCGTTGAAATCAGTGCGGATTTTCCCAAGCATGGTCAACACTTTGTCGAGCTGTGCTGGGTTGTTCACTTCCCAACTTCTTTGTGGCTCAAGGCAGATTCTGGCCCCATTGGCCCCACCTTTCATATCAGTACCGCGGAAAGTAGATGCTGAAGCCCAAGCTGTTGAAACCAACTCGCTGATGCTCAGGCCAGAGCTCATAATTGTTGCCTTCAAAGCTTTGATTTCTTTTGCTCCAATTGCAGCTGTCTTTACCACTGGAATAGGGTCTTGCCAAATAAAGTCTTCAGCAGGTACTTCTGGTCCAAGGTGCAAACTGCGCGGACCCATGTCGCGGTGTGTAAGTTTGTACCAAGCGCGAGCAAAGGCTTTTTCAAACTCTGCTGGATTTTCAAGGAATCGGCGGGAGATGGCTTCGTAGGCTGGGTCAAAACGCAATGATAAATCGGTGGTCAACATCGTTGGCTTGTGCGTCTTATTCGAATCGAAGGCATCTGGCACCATGACTTTGGAGTCGACGGCTACCCATTGGTGAGCACCAGCCGGACTTTTGGTTAATTCCCATTCAGTTGCGAATAGACTTTTGAAGAATCCATGACTCCACTGTGCTGGTGTGGTTGTCCACGTTACTTCCAATCCCGAGGTAATTGCATCGGTTCCTTTTCCTGATTGATACGAACTCGACCATCCAAATCCTTGTTCTTCAATTGGAGCGGCTTCTGGCTCGGCGCCTACGTGCGATGCCGGACCAGCACCGTGTGTTTTTCCGAATGTATGTCCACCCGCTATCAAAGCAACGGTCTCTTCATCGTTCATTCCCATCCGACCGAAGGTCTCACGGATATCTTTTGCTGCTGCTATCGGATCTGGATTCCCGTTGGGACCCTCAGGGTTTACATATATCAATCCCATTTGAACAGCAGCTAGCGGACGTTCAAGATCGCGATCGCCCGAATAGCGGTTGTCTTCAAGCCACTTCGACTCAGGACCCCAGTAGACATTGCTTTCTGGCTCCCACACATCTTCTCTACCACCACTGAAACCTATTGTTGTAAATCCCATAGATTCAAGGGCTACGTTTCCAGTTAAGATCATGAGATCGGCCCATGAAATGCTGTTGCCGTATTTTTGTTTGATTGGCCAAAGTAGTCTGCGTGCCTTATCTAAGTTGGCGTTATCTGGCCAGCTATTGAGGGGGGCGAATCGCTGCTGTCCGTCACGTGAACCGCCTCGTCCATCACCTGTTCTATAAGTTCCAGCGCTGTGCCATGCCATGCGGATAAACAGCGGACCATAATGGCCGAAATCTGCAGGCCACCAATCTTCAGAAGTTGTCATCAACTCTCGCAAATCTTGCTTCAGCGCGGCATAGTCTAATTTGCTAAATGCCTCTTTGTAGTTGAAGTCTTCACCCATCGGGTTCGACAGGTCTGAATTCTGACGCAGCACACTCAAATCAAGTTGATTCGGCCACCAGTCTTTGTTGGTTTTCACCTCGGTGGTTGAATGGTGATAATCGGCTGGTTTTTCGGTTTGGCTGCCGTTGTGAAACGGACATTGTTCAATGCCAGCAGCTTCTTGAGCACTTATTGAATAAGAGAGAAGCATGAAGGAAAGTGTAAAGATTCTATTCATGTATGTGGATTTAGGGGTGGTTAAATTTTACTCAAAATTACTCAGTATCACTTATGAATACAATTGATAATGTTTATTGTCTGATAGATAAAATTGATCGATTTTTTTTCACTCAAAAGACCATAGACTTTCGTAATTGGCAAAATGCTGATTGGCAGACAAATGCACAGACATCATGCGAAGCAGATTTATAGTACTTCTGAGGAAGGATTGACAGTGGTTAAAAGAAACAGAGCTTAAATTTTTATGCAGAAATCATTGGGCTTCAAGTTCTTTTTTGACTTTACCGATCGGTAGGTGTATGAAAAAAGGAAACCCCCGACAAGCGGGGGTTTCGATGGGGGCATTACGAAGCAGTGAAGTCTGTTGTAGGACTCTCTAGCAGACTTCCGAAAGGTTATAAACTGCTTGTCGATGTATTACTTAACACCCCCCAGGTTGTATGATAGACTCAAGAAATAGCTAAGTGCTCGCGTGTCTTCAACCACGCTTATGACACCTCCCTGAGAAACGTTGTCGTCGCGGATTTCTTGATCGACGGTGTATCCAGCTTTCAAGTCATTGGAACTTCCGAGTGCAAAACCTCCAGATAGTCCTAGTCGTTGTTCGCGACCAAACAGTGCGGAGACGCCTGCGAGGAATGATACATTGTCGTTATCTACCTGCGCACCAAATGTGAATGCTGGTTGCACAATCCCTCCGGTGCGTGGATACAAATGAGCCAACATAGCGATTCCCCAATCGGGTGCTTCTGTCTTTTTCTTAATGGTTCCGAATTTTGCAACAATGTCGTTGCCATCGGTGTCTACACCAATGGTCTCGTTGCGTATATCATCGTAATAATAGGTCGATCTGTTCAGTCCGTTTATCGAGAAACCTGTGCTAAAATCTATTTTCCATCCACTTTTTGAGTAGAATTTGTAAGAAGTAGCATTCAGGGGTTTGTCTTTAGATAGGAAGGTTAAGTTGATACGGTCATAATCTTGCATTTGAATAGGAGCAAAAGTGGTTGCACTATAATTCGTCATTTGATCATAGGCCTGATCCATGGTTTTCCCATTCTCTGCTAAGTTTTTAATCGCCGCTTCCTTGTCGGATGCCTCTATTAGCTGGAGTTTACCTGTTAGTTTGGTGGCAAGTTTTTCCCACGACTCTTTGCTGCTCGCCTTTTCTTTTGCGAGCAGCGTTTTCTCCTCGATCATGTTATCAAGTTTGGCTTTCAAGACATTGCGATCAGGTGCTAACGCGGCCGCTTTTGCATCCTCCAGTTCTTTAGTGAAAGACTTGCTCAACTCCTTCAACTCGTATGCTTGTTGAAGGGAGATTAGCTTTTTTATATTTTCACGGTATGTTTTCAGAGAATCTTTCAGAACCTGAGCACAGTTGAGTTTAGAAGCATCGAACTCACTTGTTGCAAATGAGTAGAGATCCCCTTTCGTCAGGTTTTCCCAAGATTTTGCAATTTCATAGTAGGCTGTTGGTTTATTGATATCTAATTCAGTTGGGTCGGCTAATTCCACTTTGTTTAGAAAATTCTTGAGGTCAAGACAAATTTGAGAAGAAACAATAATATCTAATCCATGGGTTCCCTTTTCATCTTTTATTTTTGGGGTTTCACCTTCGGGACTGTTTTCATCTATTTTGTCTTCAGTCGCTGCAGCTGGTGTGCGCGTCAACGCTGCCAACAATTCCTGAGAGCCCTCCAAATTCAAGTTTTCGAAGTTGTATTTTAGTGTTAGGTTATCGCGAATAGGGTTGTAGTTGATGACAGACAAATGAATGAAACTATTAACGGCTGGACGTAGCTTGCGGGAATCCATGTCTTTCCATTTTTTATTGCGTGCTGTCCGTTTCTGCATGCTAAACGACTGAGTTTGGAAATCGTAAACAATGCGATAGCGCTCGTATTCGTTTTTAACAGGTTCGTCTGTTTTTGAGCTTCGTGGTATATCTTGACCGAAAGAGACAGACATAGATCCCAAGCAAATGGCGATTAAAAGAAGGGTTTTCAAAGCGATAAGACTAAGTGTTTTCATGACAATTGGTTTTTGGTTATAAAATGACTTGATGTTATTTTAGTCACCACAAAGCAATGACAACATGCTGATATACAACTAGGTAGTAAGCGCAGGTAACCCCCTGTGTTTTTTCACAGGCTCCGTTTCTAATGGATGAGGTTACTTTGTCTCAAACCAATAAATCTTTTTATTATGCCAATTAGATTAAGCGCCGACGATAAGAACAAGGCCGTGCCAGACCTCTCAAGAGTAGAGTACATGAATGGGGTGTCGAACTTTCAAAGATTGTTCAGAGAAAAAGTGTCCAACCAACCCATGGGCAGCAAAATTCTCGTGCCTTGGGACATTTTTAAAGCTCATGTGATTCAAAGACTAAAAGATTTACACATTTCTTCCGAAAAAGCTGTAATTGCTTTTTTTATCGGTTTGGACGCAGACCTAAAAGTGAAAACTGGATTAAGTGTTTTCGGTGTTGAAAATGATATAGTTGAAGGTGTCGATAACAACATTCTTATTCCTTCGAATGGCCAGAGAATAGAGCCGCAATTTGAGTTTGAAGAAATTAGTACAATGGTCAACTACAATGGAGCGTCAGAACGCACCCATGCCATATCTGCCAGTACCTCGCCTTGGAAGTATGCTAGCGATTATTTTTCGATTGTTCAGAGACATCGCGCGCCAATCAATCCTGCTACACCGAATTTTCAGGACGTGCATCCCCATGAGGATGCAAGAATAGTTCTATTCCCATGGGAAAAAGAAGTTGTTGCATTGGAAAGGGCCAACCCTTTAATTGGCAAAAGACCATATTTAATAATTTCAGATTACACGTCCTTCGTTATCAATGGTGCTACAAGGGTTAGAGTTAATGGTGCCAATGGCTATTATCACTCCAAAGCGATGCACATAGGTGGCCTAGATAATTTGAACTCTCTGACAGACGAACTCAATGTCGGTAGTGCTGTTGTTTTGACTTACTTTCAAGGCAGAGCTATTGACTACGGAAATCTATGTCCGCCTTTATGTGACCATGTTAGATTCTAAAGGTCAGGCGGATTTCCTAACTTCCGCTCATGTCATTTTTATCTGAGCTTAAGAATATTTTAATCCTAATCCCACTCATTTACTGGCTGCGCATGCCAAGCAAATGGGTGGGTTGGATTGGATATTTAGGTGTTTATCTGATTCTGGGATTCGGAGTTGAGTTGATTGGTTTTATAACTAGGAAAATGGGGCTTGATAATCACACTGTTTACCAGATTTACGCGGCAGCAGCTTTTGTAGTTGTGCATGTGCTTCTATTTCTGCTGCACCAGGGAAAGAAGATGAAAGTCACAAAGTCAAAAATAGCCCTCAAGGCATCTGGTTTGGTGCTTTGTCTAATAATCTGTGTGTTGGTCTCTAAATTCAACACGTTACATTTAATACTTTTTTCAGCATTTACTTTTGCAATTCACTGTCTAATTGTTCTTTACGGTCTGAGTAGTAATTCAGAAAGGCCCTTGCTGAGGTCTGGTGAGTTTTGGACAGGCATGGGGATTTTGTTTTTATCAACGTGCGATATTCCCGCATTGGGATTGGGTGTGCATCTGGCGAAAACCGATAAAATATTAGCGAGCAAGGTGCTTTCTATTCATGACGTCGGATTTATCGTGCAATTAGTCGTTTTTACCGTTTCACTTCACTTTGCAAATACTAGTAATGAACTTAACAGAAGATAATGTACTGTTAATAGTCGCCATGGTGTCGCTATCTTTTTTGCTTTTGCTGTCGGTGGTGTTTATGGTGTTAGTGAGTGGACAAAAATCTAAACTTCAACACAAAGCCGAAAAGGAACGCATTGAACAAGAAAAATTGCTTGAAGTTGAAAAGGCGCAGAAAGAAGCTATCCAAAATACGTTGTCGGAAGTTGGGAGAGAATTGCACGACAATGTAGGCCAGTTACTAACGGCCGCGCAGTTGGGATTGATGAGGCATTTCGGCGAAATGGAAAATGATCTGGCTTTTCAAGAAATACTGCGATTGATGGAATTATCAATCGATGAGGTAAGCCAAATGGGTCGCGCCATGAACAGCGATTTTTGGAAGAACTTAGATTTCTTTGAAGCAATAACCTTGGAGGCAAGTAGACTCGAAAAACTAGGAACTTTTGTTGTCCACATTCATCAACGCGATGAGAAAGATGGACTTACAGAACAAGAAAGAATTATGATGTATCGCGTATTCCAAGAGGTCATTCGAAATGCCATGAAACATGCTCAAGCTGATTTAATTAGTGTTTCAATGAGGGCTAAACCTTTTGAAGTCATATTGTCCGACAATGGAAAGGGCTTTAATGTCGATGATTCACGCCTTGGCAGCGGAATCAAAAACATCTTTCACCGTACTTGATTGGTAGGGATTCATAGCACGCTCGCAAGCGATGAAAATGGTACCACTTGGAAATTTATAAAGCCATGAAACACTCAGTAGCCGTTGCCGATGATCACCATATTGTCCGTGCTGGAATTGTAGCATCCATCAATAACATGGAAGGGTATACCGTAACCCTCGAAGCAGACAATGGGGAGGAGTTGATTCAATATTTTAAATTTGAGTCTTTGCCAGATATAGCTATCATCGACCTTCATATGCCGATTCTAGATGGATTCCAAACGATTGAAACCATTGCTGCGAAATATCCTTCCGTCAAAACACTTGCACTTACCGTGGATGCTTCCGAAGACGCCCTCATCAAAGCAATACGCGCTGGAGCTCGTGGGTTCATTCGGAAGAATGCGCGCCCAAGCTTGTTCAAAGCAGCCATAGATGCTATCATCACAACAGGGTATTTTCACAATGAGGATGTCCACAGTACCATGCTCCTGAACCCAACACTCAAAACCAAAGAAGAAAGGTCGAGAGAGGATGTTTTAAGCCGAATCACTGATCGTGAAATGCAATTTCTTAAGCTGGTTTGCCAAAAAGAAGAACTTACCTATGAGCAAATAGCTGATAACATGGGGATTACAAAGAGAACGGTTGATTATTACAGACAAGAACTCTTCGAAAAATTCGAAATCAAAAGCAAAGTAGGCCTCGTTTTATTCGCCATCGAACACAAACTCCTCTGAAAATGCTAAATTTCGCAATCACAGATAATTGATTGTATGCGTCTATTCTTTTCTCTTGCTATTTTAAGCGCCGCATTGTTTTCTTGCACTACTCCGGAACCCGTGAATCTTCCGGTTGAGCAAAACGATTACTTTAACTACAACGACAACTCTGATGCTGCCGGTGTGCGCATGATCCCTATCGAAACGCCTGTGGGGGAGTTTAAAGTGTGGACAAAACGTTTTGGGAATAATCCGAAAATAAAGGTGCTGCTGCTGCACGGTGGTCCGGCAATGACGCATGAATACATGGAGTGTTTTGAACTGCCATTCCTGCGCGAGAAATTCGAATTCTATGAATATGATCAACTGGGGTCGTACTATAGCGATCAGCCGACGGATAGCAGTTTATGGACAACCGAGCGGTTTGTTGAGGAAGTGGAACAGGTGCGCCAAGCAATTGGGGCCGATAGCTCAAACTTTTACATCGTTGGAAACTCTTGGGGGGGTATTTTGGGTATGGAGTACGCTCTGAAATACCAAGAAAATATGAAGGCGCTGATTGTGAGTAACATGATGGCGAGCGCCCCCGATTACGGCCGCTATGCTCAAGAAGTCCTCGCTCCGCAATTCAACCAAGAGGTGCTGGCCGAAATCCGCACCATCGAAGCTGCCAATGATTTTGGAAATCCTCGCTACATGGAGCTGCTGATACCGAACTTCTACAAAAAACATGTCTGCCGCCTTGAAGAATGGCCCGATGGACTAAATCGTGCATTGAAACACGCAAACGGTGAGGTGTATACGCTGATGCAAGGCCCTAGCGAATTCGGTATTCGCGGCATATTGGAAAGGTGGGATGTGAAAAATCGCTTGAAGGAAATCTATGTCCCTACGCTCATGATCGGGGCAAAATACGACACGATGGATCCGAAGGCGATGGAGGAACAAAGTAAATTGGTGCAAAACGGACAGTTCCTTTACTGTCCGAACGGAAGCCACTTGTCGATGTGGGACGATCAAGAGGTGTTTATGTCGGGTGTTGTCGGGTTTATAAGTGATGTCGACAAGGGTGTGTTCCCGAGGCCGCTATCAGATTTGTAAGCTGATAAATATTGTACTTCTTTTGGTTTTGAACATGTCACAGGGAGCTGTAAGTGAGCGTTTTGAATAAAAAAAACGTACATTACCATTCCAACCTTTGATCGCATGAAATACGTTGTCGTTCTTCTATTTTTCTCTTTGCCTGCTCTGGGCCTATCTCAATGCAATTTCTTTGATTCGTTTTCTGAAAGTGAAGATTTTCAAGGGTGCGGGGTTGAAGTAGGGGTGTGGACTTTCATTGTTTTTGCTCAAAATCCATTGCAGCCCTATGTGGTGCAGACGTTTGTTGATGGTGTAGAAGTGGTTGAACCTGAGTTTTTTGTTGGCTCACATGCCGTTGAGTTGAGCATGATTCCTCCTGGAGGACAGTCTTTTACAATCGAATATTTGGTTCACTATGGTGCAGACATCGCTTCTGCTACCTGCACGGCTTCTCATGTGCGTTCGGTGATTGTTGAATCGGCTTTGGTTGTTGAAGAGGTGGTTCAACTTTCTGTAGATCAGGGTGTTTGGTGCAGTGAATCAGATGCGGGTCAGGTAACTCTTGTCTTCCCAACACCGGAACTTGATTTTTGGAATGTGTTTCCTACAATTGTGGCCGACAATGGAGACAATGGCTGGCCAGTGGAGATGAATGCAGACAATTCGGTGGTCACTGTTTTAAACCTGAATCCAGGGAATTATAATTTGGTGTTTTCGAGCAGCACATACATGTGCTATGCTGCGGGTTCGATTCCATTTTCTATTTCAGAAGTTTATCAGCCGACATACGTGACTGAAATCATTGCTCCTTTTGTCGCTAATACTGGGGTGCTGCAAGTGAATTTCAATACCCAGTTAGGTGTAAATGTCGTTTCGCTTAGCGAAGGAATTGCTTCAGGTAACAACCCAATCACCATTGAAAACCTGTCGGGTGAACCTTTCGAGATGGTGATCGCTCTGGAAGGTGGCGGTTGTGAATGGACCTATATGTTCGATCCTGAAATGTCGGGCTGCACCGATGTTTCTGCCTGCAACTACAATGCGCTGGCTTTGGTCGACGATGGGTCGTGTATGGGGTTAATGGGCTGCATGAACGAAAATGCGGTGAACTATGACCCGAATGCGACGTGCAGTGGATTCTGCAGTTTTATCGCTGATTTCAATGGTGATGGTTCTGTAAATGTTGCTGATTTGTTGGAATTTACTAGCTACTGGGCGTGCGAAGGGAACAATTGCTTGGGTGATTTTGATGGCGATAGCTTCGTTGGATCTGCTGACCTACTCCTCTTCTTGTCGCTTTTCGGCGAAAGTTAAGGTCCATGTGATCTGTCTGAACATTTTTTCGTCGTCCTATGTTGTATGGTCGTGAAAAAGCAACACCTCCCGTCTAAAATCTGTGTCGTCTGCACAAGACATTTCTCCTGGCGCAAAAAATGGGAAAGAGACTGGGAAAATGTGAGGCACTGCTCCGATCGCTGCCGTAAAACTAAGTCGCATCCCTCTCCCCAAAATCTGCAACAATGAAGGTGCTACGTCTCATCCTGGGCGACCAACTCAATATCCACCACTCATGGTTCCAATCGGTAAATGAGCATGTGACGTATGTCATGGTCGAGGCCCGATCAGAAACAGATTATGTCCGTCATCACATCCAAAAGGTTATTGGCGTCTTCGCAGCGATGCGCCATTTTGCAAACCACCTCAGTCAAAACAAGCATTCAATCATCTACTTGAAGTTAAATGATCCTGCGCACGGCAGGGATGTTGGAACGTCAGTGCTTAAAATTGCTGAAACTCTAGGTTGTGATCGGTTCGAATACCAACAGCCCGATGAATACCGGTTGTCGGAACGGTTGATTGAGGTTTCTAAGTCTTTCAAATCTGCTCAATGCGTCGAATCTGAGCACTTTCTTTCGAGTGCAGAAGACTTCAAAGCGGTGTTCAAACAACGATCGAACTACCGTATGGAGGATTTTTATCGATTCATGCGCCGGAAAACGGGGGTGCTAATGAACGGTGCATCACCCGAAGGAGGCCAGTGGAACTATGATGCGGAAAACCGGAAAAAACTTCCGGTCAACAATGCGGGCCCCATGCCGCTGATGTTCGACAGGGATTGTTCCGACATCCATCAAATGCTCATCGAATGTGGGGTTCAAACCATTGGCTCGGTGGCGAGCAATCACTTTTTATGGCCCACAACACGCGATGAAGGTCTGCGCATGTTGTCTTTTTTTATCGATGAATGTCTGCCGTATTTCGGCGACTTCCAAGATGCGATGACGCCCAATGGTTGGTCGCTATACCACTCGCGATTGTCGTTTTCTTTGAACTTGAAATTGATATCACCACGCGAGGTGATTGAGGCGGTAGAAGCTGCCTACTATGCCGACTCTTCGAGGGTGTCAATATCCCAAGCGGAGGGGTTCATCCGTCAAATCCTTGGCTGGCGCGAGTTCATGAGGGGGGTGTATTTTGAAAACATGCCTGCTTTCGCGTCTAAAAACTTTTTTGAGAACAGCAGGCCTCTGCCTGAATGGTTCTGGACGGGTAAAACAGACATGGCTTGTCTGAAACATGCGATCTCACAATCGCTTGAATTTGCCTACGCTCACCACATTCAACGGCTGATGATAACGGGTAATTTCGCTCTGCTTGCTGGAATTGATCCCGATCAGGTTGATGATTGGTACCTGGGTATCTACATCGATGCTTTTGAATGGGTCGAGATCACCAATACGCGTGGCATGAGCCAGTTCGCAGATGGTGGCATGATAGCTACCAAACCTTATGTTTCTGGGGGTAACTATATCAATAAAATGAGCCACTATTGCAAAGACTGTAGGTTTGATGTCGCACAACGAACTGGTCCCAATAGCTGTCCGTTCAATGCGCTGTATTGGAACTTCATCGACCAGCACAGAGACAAGCTGCAATCCAATCACCGCATGGCAATGCCTTATCGCACGTGGGATAAAATGGATGCAGATACGCGTGTGTCAATACTTTCACGAGCAGAATCGTTTCTTGCCAACCTCAAATGAGGAACTTTTGTTTACCTAAATTGTAATTGCAGTATGCGCGTTGTCTATTGGTTCCGCAATGATCTTCGTCTGACCGATAATGTTGGTCTGTCGTCTGCCATTGCAAACAGCTCAGAGGTCATTCCTGTCTACATTATCAATAAATCGCTGTTCACGTCAAAATTGGGTGTGCCTCGCATGGGGCCTCACCGCATGCGTTTTCTTCTCGAATCGCTTCAGGATCTCCAAAATGGGTTGCGCGAAATCGGAAGCGAGTTGATGGTCTTGGTGGGCGATCCTTCATACGCAATACCGAAAATTACATCTGAGTTCGAAGCAGAAATGGTGTTTTGTTCTTCTTCCCAAGGAACAGAAGAAGCGCTGATTTTGAAGAAGATACGCGAGAATATCCCCGTTTCTGAAATCTCTGATGGCTACTTGCTCGATCCAAATAATTTGCCTTTCAATAGCGCTGATCTTCCCAATGTCTTTACCCAATTTCGTATTCAAATAGAGAAAAATCTGAATATCCCTCAGCCAATTCCGCGCATCCAACACATTCAAACACCGCCGTTGTCTCGGTGCGATGTTCCGACAATGGAGCAATTGGGCTTGGCCGCTCCTGTTCCTCATCCTAAGCGCATCGATGATTTTCGTGGTGGCGAACATGCGGGGTGGATTCGTTTGCAACACTATTGTTCTTCGCCAGAAAGATTGGGGCGGTATAAGGAAACGCGAAATGGACTGATAGGAGAGTACTCGTCGCGTTTTTCTGCTTGGCTTTCCATCGGCGCGATCTCTGCCCGTTCAATCATGAAAGTGGTGAAAGAATACGAAGCGGTGCATGGGGCCAATGATGGCTCGTACTGGATGTTTTTCGAACTTCTCTGGAGAGATTACTTCCGCTTGGTGTGCGATAAGTACGGTGCGAAAATGTTTCTGCGGGGTGGATTGAAAGATAAACCGTCTGGTGATCTCAATATGTCAAAATTTCAGTCGTGGTGCAAGGGAGAAACGGCGTGCGATTTTGTTAATGCCAATATGATTGAACTCTCGTCAACAGGGTGGATGAGCAATCGGGGCAGGCAAAATGTTGCGAGCTTCTTGGTGCATGAAATGGGTGTAGACTGGCGATTGGGCGCTGCTTGGTTCGAAAGTATGCTGGTTGATTTCGATGTCGCCAACAACTATGGCAACTGGCTGTACCTGGCAGGAGTAGGCAATGATCCGCGACCAAATCGTCGATTCAATACGGCCCTGCAGCAAGCGCAATACGATCCAAAAAGTGAGTATACCAACCGATGGGTTGAACAGAAATAGACGTCTACCGAACGCCGTTTCCAGATACAATGCTATCCCGCTCCGGACTCACAAAGCTCAACACGCCGGCATCGTCTTCTGCCATCAAAATCATCCCTTCACTTACGATGCCTTTTATTTCTCTCGGTGCAAGGTTTATTAAGATGGTGACTTTCTTACCGACAGCTTGCTCTGGCTCGTAGGATTCGGCAATGCCGCTAACAACGGTGCGGACATCCACGCCAGTGTTTACTTTTAATTTGAGGAGCTTCTTGGTTTTCGGTACGCGCTCAGCTTCTAATATCTCACCGATGCGGATGTCCATGGCGCCGAATTGCTCAAAGCTGATCAACTCCTTCATCGGTTCTACCTCTTTTACCACACTCTCCTTTTTTGCTTCCGCAAGCTTCAATTGTTGCTTCTCTACCAACGCATCATCCACTTTCGTAAAGAGTATTTCAGACGTACCAATTCGCTGTCCCGCTTTCATCAATTCTCGTCCTGCTCTTGCCCAATCGAGATAATCAACCCCGAAGGTGACGCCTAGTTTTTCGGAAGTGAAGGGGAGGAAGGGGTGCAGTACAAACGGACAATTAGCAGCTACCTGAAGGCACACGTGCATGATGGTCTTCACGCGATCTGGATCCGTTTTCCATACCTTCCATGGCTCTTCTTCGGTCATGTATTTGTTGCCCAATCGCGCGAGGTTCATCGCCTCAGCCAAGGCATCTCTAAAACGGAATGAACGGATGCTCTCAGCTACGTTTGAAGAGATCTCTTCAATGGCATTTAAAACATTCACATCCCGCTCGCTGAGCGGACCTGCGGCAGGAACCTCGCCGTCGAAATACTTGTGGGTAAGCACCACCACGCGGTTGATGAAGTTGCCCAAAATGTCGGCCAACTCATTGTTCACGCGATCTTTGTAATCGCCCCAGGTGAACTCGCTGTCTTTTTGCTCAGGCATAATGCTGCAAAGGACATATCGCAACTCGTCTTGCTTGCCCGGAAACTCTTCTAGGTATTCATGCAGCCACACCGCCCAGTTGCGCGATGTAGATATCTTGTCGCCCTCTAAATTCATGAATTCGTTGGCTGGCACGTTGTACGGCAGGTTGTAGGATCCGTGTGCTTTGAGCAAAATAGGGAAGATGAGGCAGTGAAAAACGATGTTGTCTTTGCCTATGAAATGTATCAGCTCGGTGTCTTCACTCTTCCAATACTGCTCCCAATTCTTACCGTTCGCAGCAGCCCAATTTTTAGTTGCGGTGATATACCCAATCGGGGCGTCGAGCCATACATACAGCACTTTTCCATCGGCTCCTTCAAGCGGAACCGGCACCCCCCAGTCGAGGTCACGCGTCATCGCACGCGATTGCAAGCCGCCATCAATCCACGATTTGCATTGGCCAAGGACATGCTTTTTCCAATCTTTAACGTCGTGGTGATGCTTGCCGTCCAAAGTTCCTTTCTCCAAGTAATCGCGCAACCAAACCTCGTGGTCGCCCATTGGCAAATACCATAAGGAGGTCTCTTTCAACTTTGGCGTGCTGCCACTAAGAACCGATTTCGGGTTGATGAGGTCGTTCGGACTGAGGGCAGAACCGCAGTTTTCACACTGGTCGCCGTAGGCTTTGTCGTGCGAGCATTTCGGACAAGTACCGGTAATATAGCGGTCAGCCAAAAATTGTTTTGCTTCTGTATCGAAATATTGCAGTTCTGTCTTCACCTCAAACGCGTCGTTTTCAAGCAGTTTCAAAAAGAACTCTTGCGCGTTTTTATGATGTTCAGGAGATGATGTCCGGTCGTAATGGTCGAAAGAAATGCCGAAACCAGCAAAGGCATCACGCATCAAAACGTGGTATCTGTCTACAACCTCTTTCGGAGAAATCCCTTCCTTTTTTGCTTTCAAGGTGATGGCAGCTCCGTGCTCATCAGAGCCGCATATCCATGCTACATCCTCTCCAGCAGCGCGTAAATATCGCACGTAAATGTCGGCCGGTAGCATGGCGCCAGCGATGTGGCCAATGTGTAAAGGGCCATTCGCATAGGGCAGGGCAGAGGTAACCATGTATCGCTTCTTCGACATATCGTGCAAACTTTTTTTATGAGTTGCAAAATTACCGCTTTTCGGCAAATGCGCACATTTCGTGATGATAAACAGAAATGCTCATCAGCCAGCGAGTTAGAATTGGGTGAAAACATCTTTTCATCTTATTCCTAAACCGTTCCTTTTCCGCATGTTTGCAGTATGAAACGTCCTCAATCTCTTTCACCTGGCGACTCCATTGCCCTGGCAGCTCCTTCGCGGTTTGCCACTGTTGATCAAGTGCATGAAATCACCACTTTGCTCGAATCTCGAGGGTACAAAGTAGTTGTAGATGATGAGCTCTTGGCCCGCGATTTCCAGTTTGCAGGTACCGATAAACAACGGGCTGATGTATTCAATCGGTTGATTCACAACGATGAGGTGAAGGCCATTTGGTGCATGCGCGGTGGCTACGGGGCCGGAAGGTTGCTGCCCTACATAGACTTTCAACACCTCGTTGATTTTCCAAAATGGGTCATCGGTTTCAGCGATATCACAGCGCTTCATTGTGGCATCCTCAAACTTGGCGGCGTTTGTTTGCACGCGCCACTCGCCACAACGTTGGTTTCTGCCCCAACACCGGTCGTCGATGCTTGTTTCGATATACTTGAAGGACGTATCTCAAATGCTTCTTTCCTGCACGCGGCAGGGATGTTGAAGTGGACTGAATCCCGAATCGTAGGCGGTAATTTGTCGGTGCTCTATTCTTTGAATGGCTCGCCTTGGCTCGATATCAAAGATGGAGATGTGCTGCTGATCGAGGACATCGATGAAATGCTCTACCACCTCGATCGCATGATGAACAATCTGCTATTGTCGGGCATTCTCGCCAAACTTTCTGGTGTCTTGATCGGCCACTTTTCTGCCATGCGAGATAGCACCCAAGCATTTGGCTTCTCTGCCGACAACCCGTTTGGAAAGAATGCCGTTGAAATAATTGGTTCTCACCTCAACCCGCTGGGTATTCCGTATGCCATCGTCCCCGTCGGACATGAACCAAACAACTACCCCATCCTCCTCGGATAAGTCCCCGCCCCCGCCCCCGTCGTCGTCCCCGTCGCCGCCCCCGTCCCCGTCGCCGCCCCCGTCGCCGTCCCCGTCGGCTGAGGTTCTCGAAGCCGAAGCCAACATTTCCATTATCTTTGCCAAAACTCATCACCCCATGTACGGAAAATTGCAAGATTTTTTAAAGCAAGAACTGGCAGACATCGAAAACGCTGGCCTTTTCAAAAAAGAAAGAATCATCACATCGCCGCAGGATGCGGTGATCAAAATAAGCACCGGACAAGAAGTGATCAACTTCTGCGCAAATAATTACCTTGGTTTGTCTTCTCACCCAAAAGTGATGAAGGCGGCGAAAGATGCGATCGATAGCCATGGATTTGGTATGTCGTCGGTGCGGTTTATCTGCGGTACGCAAGACATCCACAAAACGCTGGAAAAGCAAATTGCTGATTTCTTGCACACGGAAGATACTATCTTATACGCTGCAGCTTTCGATGCGAACGGTGGGGTGTTCGAGCCTTTGTTCGGTGAAGAAGATGCCATCATTTCCGACTCGTTGAATCATGCATCAATCATCGATGGCGTCCGCCTGTGCAAAGCAAAACGCTTCCGCTATGCGAACAACGATATGGCCGACCTCGAAGCGCAACTGATTGCCGCTGCAGAGGCGCGCTTTAAAATCATTGTTACCGATGGGGTCTTCTCAATGGACGGCTATGTGGCCCAACTCGATAAAATTTGCGACATGGCCGATAAATACAATGCCTTGGTGATGGTAGATGAATGTCATGCCACTGGATTCATCGGTAAAACCGGTCGCGGTTCAATAGAATTGAGAAATGTACTCGGTAGAGTTGATATAATAACTGGTACGCTAGGCAAAGCCCTTGGAGGCGCCATGGGTGGATTTACGACCGGTAGAAAAGAGATTATTGAGATGCTCCGCCAGCGTTCTCGTCCGTACCTGTTCTCAAACTCCCTCGCGCCAAGCATCGTGGGAGCTTCGATTGCGGTGTTCGAACTGTTGAATGAAACGACTGATTTGCGCGATAAGCTGGAAGAAAATGTGAACCATTTCAAAGCTGGATTGCGACGCATCGGTTTGGAGTTTAAAGATGGTGAATCGGCCATCGTTCCTGTCATGCTTTACGATGCACGTCTTTCACAAGTAATGGCCGAAAAGCTCTTGGCAGAGGGAATCTATGTCATTGGATTCTACTACCCTGTGGTACCGAAAGATCAGGCGCGTATCCGTGTCCAAATCAGCGCAGCGCACGAAACCGAGCACCTCGACAAGGCTATCAACGCGTTCGAAAAAGTGGGCAAAGAAATGGGAGTGATCAAGTAGGTGGTTGATTTGTTGATCGTCGGACAAGGTCTCGCCGGTTCGGTGTTGGCTTTTCGCGCATTACAGCGCGGATGTTCGGTGTGTGTAGTCGATAACAATCATGCCTCAGCCGCAAGCCTTGTAGCAGCGGGCATGTTCAACCCGATGTCGTTTCGCTCCATTGTTGATGTTTGGAATGCCGATGTCCACCATGAATTCATGCTCGATTTTTTCAGCGATGCTGAACAAGTCCTCGGTGTGAAGCTCATTTATTCACTCCCACTGCTGAAAATCATGCCCGATGAGGGATTCAAACATCGTTGGAATGCCAAAGCGGTCGCAGGAAATCCAAGGTGGATTAAGTCGACTACCGATCACAGTGAGATTCCCAATCAATATGGTATAGGTGAGGTCAACGGTTGTGGGTATGTCGACTTACCTGTTTTCCTTTCAAGTATGAAACATTACTTGTCTGCAAAAAATGCCCTCGTCAACCATCAATTTGATGTTGAAGAGGTGGTTACCCACTCCGATCACATCTCGTGGAAACAGATTGTGGCAAAGCGCATCGTTCATTGCTCGGGTGCAGTAGCATCATACCTTCCCAATCTCCCGATCATCCCGAACAAAGGAGAGGTGCTCACAGTGCAAGCTCCTCAGGGTGTGCGAAACGCTATCGTCAACAACGGGAAATGGCTCATGCCGCATCATTCAGGTGTCTTCAGGTTAGGCGCCACCTACGAGCGCCCTCCTTTTGATGACAGACCTGTGATGCAACACCGCGATGAGCTCATTCAAAAAGTCAGAGAAAACTACCAAGGCGATTTGGAAGTCCTCAAACACGAAGCAGGCATCCGTCCAACCACCCCTGATCGCAAACCCATATGCGGCAGCATCGGTGAGCATCAATATGTATGCAATGGTTTGGGCACGAGAGGTGTTTTGATAGTGGCGCATACGGTGCATTGCCTCCTCGATTTCTTGCTTCATGATCACCCTCTTCCACGTGAGATCGACGTAAAGCGATTCACGGAAAAATAACTTTCACAAATAATTGAAAGTACAGGAATTGTTTTTATCTTCGTGGTATGGAATTCAACGAAGCAAAAGAACAATTCATAAATAGCTGGGGGTCACTCGGTTCAAGCTGGGGTGTAAGTCGCACCATGGCGCAGGTACACGCCCTCCTTTTGATTACCCAAGAGCCCATTTCTGCTGAAGATGTGATGGAGAAGCTGAACATCTCACGGGGAAACGCCAACATGTCGCTACGCGCCCTGATAGACTGGGGTTTGATAGACAAAAAAGTGAAATTGGGTGAGCGTCGTGAGTACTTCTTGGCCGAAAAAGATTTGTGGAAGGTGGCCATGCGCATCGCGAAAGAACGCAGAAAGCGAGAGCTGGAGCCCATCATGTCGGCCTTGGCGCAGGTGAAGGAAATAAATCCTGAAAGTGGTGATAAGAAGGAGATTGTCCAGTTTAAAGGACAAATGGAAGAGATCGAGGATTTCGCCGGAAGGGTAGATGGATTATTGAACAAACTCGCAACCGCCGATGAGAATTGGTTTACTTCTCTCCTCGCTCGGGTGCTTATAAAATAATATGTATGAAAACTGGTTTTTTCCCCTCTTCCTTATGGATACAAGGTGTTGCGATGGTCATCTGGATGCTCTGTGCATTTAATTTAGTCGCCTTCCTTTTCGTCCAATTCCTGATCGGAGTGCTTCAAATTATTGTCAATCTATTTACGCTGCGTCAGGCGAAGAAGTCTACACCGCTTGTCCGCAACATGATATACGGCTACTGGATCGCCGTCATCACCTTTGCCGGTTTGGCCTTCACTACAACCCAATTCGACAGCGGATTCGATGAAAATTGGATTGTCTTTATTCTTATCCCTTGTCTGCTCGCTGTCTTTAGCTTATCTATCCCAGTAGTGGCTACGAGGAACTAATTTTTTTATATAGAAGTTTCACAAAATATTGAAAATATGAAAAGTAAGAGTCCGTTAAAAGTGGTGCTAGCCGGTGGCACAGGTGTTATCGGTGCCAGTCTTATTTCTTTCTTTCGCGCTCGCGGCGCGGATGTGAAGGTGCTCACCCGTGGGACAAGTGCTTTTGCCCAAGGGGTGGAGTACATTCATTGGGATGCTCGCCACGCTGGTCCGTGGTTCTCAGCTATCAACGGTGCTGATTTGTTGATCAATCTGGTCGGAAAATCTGTCAACTGCCGTTACACGGAGAAAGCAAAAGTCGAGATCATCGATTCTCGTGTCAATGCAACGCTGGCACTCGGTGCCGCGGCTATCGCGGCTCACCACCCTCCAAAATGTTGGATCAACTTAGCAAGCGCTACCATTTATGCTGATGCGCGTGAAAAAGTGAACGGTGAAGATGGCGAAATTGGCTCTGGCTTCAGTGTCGAAGTATGCAAGATTTGGGAGAGTACGTTCAATGAAATCCCGCTTCCAACAACGCGCAAGCTGGTGTTTAGAACGGCGTTTTTCTTGAGTCACGAGGGGGGAGTGTTTTCTGAATTGGCGCGCTTCGCTTGTCTGGGCATGGGTGGCAAATGGGGTCCGGGCGATCAACGGGTATCGTGGATTCATGAAGACGACTTTTGCAACATGGTGCTGAAGGCCTACGAAGATGAATGGGTTGGCACTTTCAATGCCTCTTCTCCGCACCCGCTGCCGTTGGTTGATTTCTTTGCTGCTGTGCGCAAACACATTGGCCGCCACCTCCACTTAAACATTCCAACGGCGTTGGTTCATCTCGGCGCTCGGCTGAAAGGAACAGAAGCAGAATTGATTTTGAAAAGTAGGAATGTGGTCCCTGCGGAGGCACTCAAACACGGGTTTGAGTTCAAATTCACCGACATCCGCCACGCTGTGGCGAACCTTTTGCCAATGCACAAGCGGACACCTCTGAACAGATTGAAGTTTTACTTTCACACCAAAAGGTCATCTTTTTTACCTTTTGTTAGCAAGCTGAATTAGAATTTGTGCCAACCATCGGTACGCGTTTTTTGTACCTTTGACAACGAAAGTTGCAGATAAAACATTTGAAATATGCTCACCAAGAAAATAGAAAAAGCCCTGAACGATCAAATAAAAGTAGAAGCTGAATCATCTCAGTTTTACCTTGCTATGGCGTCGTGGGCAGAAACTGAAGGACTAAACGGAACTGCCGATTTCCTTTACTTGCACTCCGACGAAGAACGCGCACACATGCTGAAATTGGTGCGTTTTGTCAACGAACGCGGCGGAAAAGCTCTGATTCCTGAATTGAAGCAGCCTCCTCGCACGTTCAAGTCGATTCAGGAAGTATTTCAAAATCTGCTCAATCACGAGACAAATGTTACCGCTCAAATCAATAACGTAGTCGATATCTGCTTGAGCGAGAAAGATTACACTACCCACAACTTCATGCAGTGGTACGTATCTGAACAGATAGAAGAAGAGGGCTTGGCGCGTATGATTATGGACAAACTTTCGCTTATTGGTAACGACAAA
This sequence comes from Cryomorphaceae bacterium, assembly GCA_016124575.1. Lineage (GTDB taxonomy): Bacteria > Bacteroidota > Bacteroidia > Flavobacteriales_D > Sanyastnellaceae > RI-182. The sequence continues at coordinate 23,021 of WGNM01000020.1, read as the reverse complement.
GGGGGAATGTACCTCTTCGATCGTGATCTCAATACACTGAGAACCAAAGCTGCGAAGTAAGGTTATACACATCCTGAACGTAATAATCTAATTAAAGTCCCGTGTTTTTGAAACCGGGACTTTTTATTTTCGTAAATGCGCTACAACGGCGCGATTTGTGAGCTGTGGTAAAAGAATGAAAGTCCTCCTACTGACTATGTTTTCGCTACTAAGCATGGCGCTTGTCCCTTCAAAGACGAGCGACACACAGCTTGATGATGCCGATACCATCGCCATCACCAAGGCAAATTTCCTGTTTCAATTTGCCACGTTCAACGACTGGCCGGAAGATCGAAAAAAAGGCCCATTCAAAATTGGTGTCGTAGGCAACGATAACCTCTACAAAGAAATTCTAGAAAAATACGCTTCTAAAGCTGTCGGCAGTCAAGCACTCGAAGTGCATCGATTGGAAAAAATGCAAAGCGGACAGTTTTTTCATATTATTTATGTCGATGGTGCTGCTGCTTCAGCAATGCCAAACGTTGTCAAAGCCATTGGTGATGACCCAACGTTGGTAGTTGCAAACAACAGAGATGCACTTCAAAAGGGCGCTGCAATTAGTTTTGTTCCAATTGATGGAATGGTGCGGTATTCCATTAACCCTGAAGTTGCAAAAAAGAAAAACATCACCATCGGTTCACGCATTCAGCTATGGGCAGTAAACTAACATACATACTCACTGCAGTGCTGTTCATGGGATCAGTTGCTGCTTGGTGTCAGCCTAATTTACCGACTACCTCGCAAGCCATCGCGCGCGTTCAGGAAGGCGATCTTACCGCTGCCAAAGATCTTATTCTTCAAGCTTCTTCCGATCCTTCTGAAAATGCTGATGCGTACACATGGTACGTCAAGGGCTTCATTTTCAAGGAGATATACAAGCAGATTGAGAAGGCCAATCCGTACTCCGAAAACAGAGAGGTTGCCATCGAAGCTATAAAAAAATCAATGGCGATGGATGCCGAGAAAAAATACCTCGACAACAATACCAAGGCCATCGAATTCCTCGCAACGAGCTACTACAACGATGCTGTGCGTATGTCGCGATCGTTGAACTACGAAAACATCAACGAGCCAGAGCGCTTTTATGCGCGATACAAAGAAACCGAGGCTTTGGTGCACCCGGGTAAAAACTATGCTGCTGGTGATGTCGAACTATACCGCAACTTGGCTAGAGCATGTCACAACATTTACGGCAACGATCACGACCGAAATGAGGTGTTCTTCGATCGTGGAATGAAATACTACGAGATGGCACTGGCGCTGAGACCAGACGATTACATATCGAATTACAATGTGGCATCAGGTTTCTACAATCAAGGTGTGCGTCTCATACGCAAAATCGATTACGACACTGAAATATTTGAATTGATTCTCATTCAGGAACGATGCGTTGCTTTGTTCAAAAAATCCCTTCCATTCATGCAGAAAGCACATGCCTCTGATCCGAAAGGGAAGGCTGCATTGAAAGGATTGGTAGCGATTTACAAAAGTTTGAGCGATGAAGAAAAAGCAGCTGAATACCAAGCTGAACTGGAACGCCTAATTAAAGAAGGAGAAATTCGTGAATAACAGCGATGAACGTTAGGTTTACCATACCATGGAAAATAGGCGTAGGCTTCGGTGTTTTTATAATCACCGTGGCTTTCTTGTTTTTTCTAACCCGTCAAACGCTTAGTGAAAGCAGGGAGATAAGCTCTCGAATTGATGAAGTATATGCTCCAAGTATCGAACTGCTCGAAAGTTTGAGTAGCGAACTGACGTATTCACGGGTACTGATCAAGCACTGGGCTGCTGTTCAATCACGTCCGGATGTGATGGAAAAGACGTTGCTGCTCAGGTTGATGAACGATAAAGTTCCGCTTCAATTGGAGAGGTTAGACTACATCGCAAAAGAATGGGATACCGCTGATCAACGTTCGTTGGATAGTCTACAAAATGCTGTTTCTCGTCTGTTCATCGTTTACAACCAAATAACACGTCTACTACCTGATTTCGACAGCTATTCAAATCCGAATTCGATCATGGCAGTCGACTACCTCTTCCTTGAAGGTGAGGGAATTGATAAGTGCACTACAGAAGTTGAATCTCGCGTAATCCGTCTGCTTGCGCGCCAGCGCACGCACCTTGGTACTTCATCGCAAGAAATGAACAACTTGGGCGATCGCTTGCGGCTTTTCGCCGGAAACATAGCCCTGGTGGTACTGTTCTTAGGGATTTTTATTGCATTCAGTGTTTCGCGATCTATCGTAAAACCCATTTCTGAGCTCAAGCGAACCCTGCTCTATCTGGGTAAAGGAATCTATCCGCGGGGAACTGTGGCGGTGACATCTGATGAAATTGGAGACATGGCATTTGCTGTCAATCGTTTGGTTGATGGACTGAAGAAGACACGCGAGTTTTCATCTCAAGTGGGTGGTGGCAATTTCGAAGCAAGCTATTCTCCGCTATCTGAAGATGACGAACTTGGATATGCCTTGCTCAAAATGCGCGACGATCTTGCTGCCAATGAACGGCTGCTTGAACGAAAAGTAGAAGAGCGTACCAACGAGGTGGTGCAACAAAAAGAAGAAATCGAACGCCAGAAGGAGCGGGTTATGGAGCTGTACAAGGATTTGACAGACTCTATAAACTATGCAAAAAGGATACAACAAACGATACTGCCAACGCGTGAATACATCCTCGAAATGTTTCCAGATTCGTTTGTGTTTTTCAAACCAAGAGACATCGTTTCAGGAGATTTCTATTGGTTTAAAAACGGCGGCAGAAAAAAGTATGTCGCCGCAGTAGATTGCACCGGACACGGCGTTCCAGGGGCTTTCATGAGCTTGGTAGGTTACAACGCTCTCAATCACGTAACAAAGGTTTTTACGCGTCCTGCCCAAGTCCTCAATCACCTCAATCGCTTAGCATCGGAGACTTTGAGAAGCGAAGCCCGCGACATGCACCTCACCGATGGCATGGACCTCGCATTTTTGTCGTTTGATTCCGAAACGCTTGAAATGGAATACGCGGGTGCTCACAACCCTGTGTACGTTGTCCGAAACAAAGAAATGATCGTAATAGATCCCGATAAATTCTCAATTGGCTCTTTCATGCAAGGAGAGCGAGAGTTTACAAACCACACCATCCAATTGGAGCAGGGCGATGCGGTGTACATCTTCTCCGACGGATATGTTGACCAATTTGGCGGACCCAAAGGCAAGAAATTCTTGAAGAAGCAGTTCAGAGAATTGTTGTTGGAATTGAGCCATTTGCCCATGGCAGAACAAGGCATCCAAATCAATGAACGCCTTATCGCCTGGAAAAAAATGTATGATCAGGTCGACGATATCCTCGTCTTAGGAATTCGAATTTGATCAGGTTGTAAATACTGAACCACCCAAGATGTAGGTGTCTTTCGGGTTCAGACAAAGCACAGGAATCTGTGTTTCATTGGTTATCACCTGCTGCTCATAACCTCCGCCAATTATTCCTATCAAACTGTTTTCGTAGAAGTTCATGATCGTGATGAGGTCAGCATCTATTGACGATGCGAAGTTCAACATGGCCTTTACAAACCCGCTTGTTTTGGTTTCAGTACTTTGAACGGTGAAACTGATTTCTCGCTCTGTAAGGAACTTGCTCGCATAAGCGATGTTGCGATCCAACTGATTTTTAAGGAATTCATCGGTTTCTCCCGGTGAAATAAGGTGGACCTTACTATTGAAATATTTGGCCATATCGGCTACCAAACTCAACTTCTGCTTAGTCTCACGGTGTAAATCCAATGGAACAACAATGTTCTCATAACCGTGATTGCGTATCTCACGCTCTTGCACAATAATAAACGGAACTGTAGAATCGGTAACAATTCTCAATGCTCTGCTGCCGGTTATAAATTGCATGCCGCGCAAACCATGAGTACCCATGATGATCAAACTGGCTTCAAGCTCTGTAGCAACTTCATCGATGTCTTCAAAAATACTTCCGATGCGAACGATTGTCTGAATGTCAACTCCCTTTTCAGCCTTCGTCATTTCAGCCAATGCCAAAAGTTTTGCGCGTGTCTCTGCGATGTACGATTTGTTATCAATTACATGCAATACGTGAATTTCAGCGCCTATTACGTTGGCAACTGTAATTGCATGATTAAGAGCTGTTTCACCAACTTTTGTAAAATCGGTAGGGACAAGTATTTTTTTCATCGTGGTTCCTTGATGGGTTTTGCGCTTCGAAAATAGGTATTCAATAGCAAACTGCCATTTTTTGTAGGAAAATTCCTAGTCGATGCTAAGGAATTGCTCCTACAATCAGCAAGTTACAAAGGAATTACTTTTGCATGTCTGGAAAAAGGTTGAAACCATGCAGCCTGGTCATCATATCTATCCCACCTGGTTACTTTTAGCAAAATTGATGATCGGCAGACGGAGCCACCGACTTGTTCGGTGGCTTTTTTATTGATGTTCTGATGCGATGTTGGGTAAGCGATGCTTAAGTTTGCACTATGCAGATTGCAGCACAGTTAAATAGGCTCCGAGATTGGCTCGCGTCGCTTCAGAGAAAGCATGCTCTCATACTTTTAAGTGTGGCCGTGGGAATGGCCGCGGGCTTGGTTGCAGTAATTTTAAAAAATGCTGTATATGGTTTGCGACGCTTGCTGACGAATTGGTTTACGCTCGATGAGGTGAACTGGTTGTACGCCATCTATCCAGCGATTGGAATCGCGCTTACGCTGCTCATTATTCGTTGGTTTTTGAAGAACCGACATCCCGGACCGGGCATTCCAACAACGTTGTATGCGATTTCAAGACGAAGCGGACAGCTTAAGAAACAGCAGATGTACGCTTCAATTGTGACGAGTATATTCACTGTTGGTTTCGGCGGTAGCGCCGGATTGGAGGCGCCGGCTGTGCAGGCAAGTGCGGGCATAGGGTCGAATTTAGCGGCGCTGTTCCACCAAAACTATAAAACGAGGATTTTGTTGATAGGCTGCGCTGCTGCAGGCTCGCTTGCTGCGATGTTCAAAGCGCCTGTAGCGGCAATTGTCTTCGCTGTTGAGGTTATCATGATTGACCTCACTACGGCCAGTCTTGTCCCTCTTTTGATGGCGTCTTTATCGGCCTTGCTCACAGCTTCGCTTTTTTTAGAAGAGGATGTTTTACTGTCGATAAAAGACCCCGAGCCTTTCACTTTCGGTTACCTACCGTTTTACATTCTTCTGGGTGTCGCCTGTGGCGTATTCTCAGGCTATTTCAATAAAATATACCTCTCAGTGAGTGGCACTTTTCAAGGCATTAAAAGTCCAGTTTCTAGGGTGTTAACAGGTGGTGCACTTCTGGGGGCCATTGTCTTGGTTTTTCCACCGCTGTATGGTGAGGGATACGATATTTTGAATGCTTTTCTTCGAGACGATATCCGCGAATCTACCGCAAACTCGATGTTTTACGATTTGCCAGTTGATGGATGGTGGATTTTGCTTTTCCTCACCGGCTTGCTTGTCTTAAAAGTTTTAGCAACGGGGATCACTCTAGGTTCTGGTGGAGTTGGCGGTATTTTCGCCCCAACGTTGTTCATGGGCGGAACCTTGGGCTATCTTTTCGGCAAGGTGATCGATAAACTGCACATCACGCAAGCTTTGCCTGTTGGTAGCTTCGCCTTGGTGGGTATGGCGGGTTTGATGGCGGGTGTGCTCCACGCACCGCTCACTTCCATATTTCTCATCGCAGAAATATCCGGGGGCTACGATCTGTTTGTGCCATTGATGATTTCTGCCGCCATAGCCTACTACATTTCGCGTATTTTCTCAAAGCACACGATTTATACCCGAGAATTGGCTGAACGTGGTGATCTGATTACGCACAACAAAGATCAAACTGTGCTTACTTTGATGAACTTGCGAAATGAGATCGAGACGAATTTCAAGCCGGTAAGTCCACAAGCAACCTTGCGTGAACTGGTTAAAATTGTGTCGTCAAGTCAGCGAAATCTGTTTCCTGTAGTTAACGCTGATGGAAAATTGGTTGGCGTAGTAACACTCGACGATATTCGGGAGATCATGTTCAATACCGAAATGTACGACAATGTGCGTGTAACGTCATTGATGAATGTCCCACCAGCTATCATCTCTCTCAATGAGCGGATGGAAGAGGTAGCGCGTAAATTCGATGAGTCTGGTGCTTGGAATCTACCTGTTGTTGATGATCACGGTATCTATGCAGGCTTTGTATCCAAGTCGCGTATTTTCTCTGTTTATCGTCAGATTCTGGTAGACGTTTCGTAAAACAAAAACGTCTGCACAAGGCAGACGTTTCAACGAACAGAAGTTCAATATTTTTACAATTCACATCCCTGATCGATGATACTGATAGCATCGTTGTTAGGGAAACAGTTTCCAGAAGGAAGTGCATCCGGCACATAACGCATGAGGTTGGCATCATACAAGGCGTTTTCAATGAAGTTCACCAAGTCGGTAATCTCATTCTCGGTCAATCCAAGAGGATGAAAATCAGCCGCTAGTTGAGATCCTGCAACCATAGCGTTCTGCGGAACACCAGCATTTTTGTATTCTACAACTTCTCTAACGCTCGTGAAGTTTCCTCCGTGACCGAAGAATGGAGAGTCTTTCAAGTTATACAATTGCGGTACTTTGAATTTGAAGTTGTCTTCTGGGTTCTGTGTAAAACCTCCGCGACCTAAATCTTGTGTCGGTCCGTTTACAATGCCAGGTCCGTTCAAGTCATTCATTCCTAAAGCATAGAACGCCATGTCGTTAAGAGCAGGACCGTTGTGGCATTTGTTACATTCAGCTTTGCTGAAAAACAAAATGGCACCACGCTTTTCGCTGTCTGTCATCGAGGCGTAATTGCCGCGAAGATAATCCTGCCAAGGAGCTTGGTTCGATAACATGGTACGCTCATAAGCGGCAATAGCCATTCCAGCAGTGCGCACTGTGTAGCGCGTAGCTTGCGGCCATGTTGGGAAAGCGATATTAAAAAGGTCTTCGTACATGTTGATTTCAGCACACACTTGCTCATCAACAACCATACGGTGTACTGATAAACCAGCAATGGCCTGTGTCTCCAATCCTTCATGACCAAAATTATTAACAAACTTCGGGGTGCCTGGTGTCCACTGACCTTCTGTACCGACGTTCATTCCAACTCCACCAAACTGGCCATTCCACAATGTTACCTGCTGGTAAGCACCGTTCATTGCCGATGGCGTGCGAATTGGCTGTGTGTCAAGACTGTCTAATGGGTAAGCAGGATGCGCCTGTCGGCCTTCACCCGCCATTCCAAATCCAATACCACCTTCAGCAATACCTTGACGCAGATTTGCTTGGAAGCCAGCTTGAGCATGGTGACATGAAGCACATGAATATGTAGCTGTTCCCATGTCGTCATATTTCGGAGCCAATCCTATTCCCGTTTCATGGAAAAGCAATTTCCCTAATTCTACCTTGGCAGAGTTAATGGGGTTTAAAGGATCTTGAGGAATCAAACTGTATTGATGACTTTCTGGTAAGATGAAAAAGTTCATCCCTTCGCCGTTCGAGGCGCTCTCCAACACGTTTCTCAATTCTGCATCCAGATTCACAGCTTGTGTGATCTGGTCTTCAGGTTTGTCTTTTTTACAACCTGTAAGTACGCTTCCAGCGACAACAGATAAAAGGACAAACCGAGAGATCAAATTCATCATAAAGTGTATTTTTCGTAAAAGGTTGTTGTTTAGTTACTCACAAAAATACGAAATTTTCGACAAAAGGTTGCTTTTCCCCGTTAAGCACCGATTAAAAATCCATGAACGATTTCGAAAAATTTGTCTGGCGCTTCGGCGTGAAGCCAGTGTCCAGCCCCGTCAATACTAGAAAGTTGGTTGTGAGGAAAGTAATGATCGAGGTAAATCTGATCTTCGTCAGTAATGTAATTTGAATTCAATCCACGGACAAAAAGCGTATCGACCAGACATATTTGCTGTCCGCCGTCATCAGTTATATCTGCAATGGTTTTTGAAAGCACAGAGACATTGAATCGCCAATCGAGTTGACCTGGGGTTTTCCAATACAAGTTCTTCAGCATGAAGAAGATCGTGTCGTCATCAGTCAGAATGGTTCTCAACTGTGCTTCCACGAGCTTTCGCGTATTCATGGTTTGAAAATCTACACTATTCAACGCCGCGAGAATGTGCTGGTGATGAGGAGGGTATTGTTTTGGGGCAATATCGGCAACAACCAGTTTATCGAGCAAGTAACTGTTTTCTGAGGCGAACAACATGGCCGTCTTACCACCCATTGAATGTCCGAGAAGCACCGCATCCTTAATCTCATGTTCTTCGAAGAATTCCAAGAGGTCATCCGCCATAAGGCGATAAGAATGGTCAGGGGTATGCGCTGAGTGTCCGTGATTTCTCTGATCAACAAGGTAAACTTTAAAATCTGCCGCAAAGCGATTGGCCATGGTTTGCCAGTTATCGCCAGAACCGAATAGTCCGTGAAGGATTACTAGGGGTCGGCCATCTCCTTGAGCCTTAAAACTTAATTTCATGCTTCGTGTAACTGGCGCAGATACATCTGCACCGTGTTTTCAAGTCCGTAATACAACGCATCACTTATCAATGCATGTCCAATAGAAACCTCCACCAGCTCAGGAATTGACGCAGCGAAGAACTTCAAATTCGCAAGATCTAAATCATGACCAGCATTTATTTTTAGTCCCAATCCAGCGCCATGCGCTGCTGCTAGCGAGAACGGTTGAACCGCTGCTGCTTTGTCGTTATGAAAGTTCACAGCGTACGATTCGGTGTATAACTCAATACGGTCAGCTCCGATTTCGACAGCTCCATCAATCATTTTCAAATCTGTATCGACGAATACACTGGTGCGCATGCCGCCTGCTTTAAGCTGTGCAATAACATCTTTCAGGAACGAAGCATGTGTCAAAGTGTCCCACCCAGCATTGCTAGTCAGAACCCCTGGCGGATCAGGAACAAGGGTAACTTGGTGTGGTTTTACATCTTCAACCATCTTCAAAAAATCTGGCGAAGGATAACCCTCAACATTGAATTCAGTGGTCACAATTTTGCTCAAATTATACACATCGGAGTATGTGATGTGCCTTTCATCAGGGCGCGGGTGCACTGTAATTCCTTGAGCACCGAACGACTCAATGCGTTGGGCGGCTAATAAAACATCCGGGACATTTCCACCACGAGCATTGCGAATCGTGGCAATTTTGTTGATGTTTACCGAAAGCGAAACACGATTATTTTTCATTCCTGAACAACTTGTTCGAACTTTGGACGTCTTAAAAATGTATAACGTCTAAACAAAGTTACTTTTACAGCAAAAGTACGCTTCTTAGGCGAGCACAAAATCAGATCATTTGAACGTAGAAAAAATAATTTCGCAAGACCTTCCAACGCTGATCGCGGAAGATACCGTAGACACTGCTTTGCAGTACATGGAAGATTGGAAGGTGTCGCATCTTGCTGTTCTTGATGGCAACAAACTTTTGGGATTGGTAGAAGAGAATGGTTTACTTTCTTTCGATGCCGATATAACACGTTTGAAAGACGTGCCTTTGCTCGATCACCGTGTTCATCCGCACCAGCACGTGTATGAGGTAATCGAGATTTTTGCCGATTTTAAATTAACAACACTTCCTGTTGCCGACGGAGAGAGTGTGTACAAAGGTGAGATCAGCTTGCAGAGTTTGGTAGAATATTTCGCAGAGATGCAATCTGTTCGCGCCGAAGGCTCAATCATCGTCCTCGAAATGAACGACATTGACTATTCACTCGCTACTTTGGCACGGCTCATTGAAGAGAACGATGCCAAAGTGCTGAGCGCATCGATTACCAATATCGACGACAGTCGGAGAATTCAGGTTTCACTGAAGATCAACAAAACCGAAATTACAGCCATTGTTCAAACTTTGCAACGTTTCGACTACGTCATCAAAGCATTTTTTGATGCACCAACCTTCGAAGACGACTTGCGCAGAAGGTATGATGAACTCATGCGCTATCTGAATATCTGATCGTTTAATTGTACTAACTTCGTTGCGATGAAAGTTGCAGTTTACGGACGACAGTTTACGGAGGAGTTTGACCATTCCATTCGGGAGTTGGTGAAAGTGCTTATTGACCAAGGTCATGAGATCATTTTTTTCAAAAAATTTCTTGAATTCCTGCATACTCGTCCGGCTGTTGATGCCGATTTCAAGACATTCGAATTTCACAACGACCTGATTGGGTGTGATTTGCTTATTTCCATTGGTGGCGATGGCACTTTGCTCGACACAGTAACCATGGTGCGTGATTCTGGAATCCCTATTTTGGGTGTCAATACCGGTCGGCTTGGTTTTCTTTCAAACGTTTCTACTGAAGACATAGAGACAGCTCTCAAGGCAGTAAATGAGGGTCGCGTTGTTGCCGACAACCGCAGTCTGATTCAGATTTACGCCGAAGGCATAGATCTAGGAGAGTTTCCATTTGCACTCAACGAAGTCACCATTCACAAGAAAGACGATGCGTCGATGGTAACTGTGCATGCATATTTGGAGAATAAGTTCATCAATACTTATTGGGCAGATGGATTGATTGTGGCAACGCCAACTGGTTCAACAGCCTACTCGTTGAGCTGCGGTGGACCGATTGTGACACCCGATTCGGAGAACATCATAATGACACCCATTGCCCCACACAATTTGAATGTTCGTCCATTGGTTTTGCCCAACAACAAACAAGTAAGGTTGCGGGCCGATGGCAGGTCATCTGAATATCTGCTGACATTGGATTCGCGATCGTTTGCTTTACCTGGTTCAGTAGATGTTGTGTTGTCGAATGCCCCCTTTAAAATCACCTTGCTCAACCTCGAGCATCAGCATTTTTTCCAAACCATTCGAAACAAGATGATGTGGGGAATTGATCGCAGGAACTAATTGAAACACTTATCTTTGCAACACTTTTGAAGTTTCTACGTTAACAAGGCAGCTAAATCACTTCAATGATGCGCTTTTTAATCCTCTTTCTGTTACTTCCGTTGTCGATGTTCTCACAAAAGAAGTTCGAACAAAGTCATGAGTTTGGCATTGTTGGAGGCACGGCATATTACATTGGTGACCTCAACCCATACAAGCATTTTGGAGGCGAAAAAAAGTTAGCTGTTGGGTTGATGTGCCGTAGCAACTTATCGCGCAGATGGACCATCAAAGGGTCGTTTACATATGGCTCAATACAGGCCAGTGATGCAGAAAGTTCAGACGCATGGATGGTCAATCGTAATTTGTCTTTCAAGAATGAAATCATGGAAGGCGCTGTGACTGCGGAGCTTAACTTTTTCAATTATCAAATTGGAAATCCGAAATATCCCATTTCGCCCTATTTATTCCTCGGCTTAGCCTATTACAAGCACAAGCCGCAAGCGCAGTATCAAGGGAAATATTATGAGTTGCAGCCATTAGGCACAGAAGGTCAGGGCACCACAGAAGGGGGCGATTTTTATGCTTTGAATGGCATTTCTTGGCCTTTTGGCGCCGGATTAAAAATCAATCTTTTTTCGATTGTTGCGGTAAGCTTTGAATGGGGAATGCGAAAAACATACACCGATTACCTCGATGATGTCAGTGGAAAGTATGTTTCGCCAGCTGTTTTGTCGGAAGAAAACGGAGTGCTCTCAGCCTTGCTTGCCGATCGCAGTCTTCGTGGTGAAGACGGAACAACATCCAATGCTGGTTTTTCGCGCGGAGATGCAGGCCGAAAAGACTGGTACAATTTCTCCACGGTAACCTTGTCTATCCGCCTTGGTAAGGCGCCAACTACCTGTTGGAATCAATAGTTTTTCCAATCACTTTTTTTGGGGTACATTTGCCCTCCAAAACTTCAGATTGAACTCCTTTTTCTTTGACAGGAATAAATGGACGTTTTTTCCGTTGAAGCATGGTTAATTGGAAACAAGCAAATGACAGATATTTCGGATATCGACCAGAACAACGTACCAGCACACGTAGCCATCATAATGGATGGAAACGGCCGTTGGGCGCGTGAAAAAGGTCATGAACGTGTATTTGGACATTTGCATGGTGTTGAAGCTGTCCGTGCAGCCTTAAAAGCCGCAACCGAACTGGGTGTAAGATACCTAACCCTTTATGCCTTTTCCACAGAGAACTGGAATCGACCAAAGCAAGAAGTAGAAGCTTTGATGGATCTACTGGTTCAAACGATTGTCCGCGAAGTTCAAGATTTAGACAAAAACAACGTCCGCCTTCGCGCCATTGGTGCCATCGACGATTTGCCTGACAGCTGCCGTGATGAGTTGAAAGCGGCCATTACAAGCACTGCAAAAAACACAGGGATCAATCTCATTTTGGCGCTTTCGTACAGTGCCCGGTGGGAGATAATAGAAGCAGTCAAGTCGATCGTATCGTCGGGCATTGATCCCAAAGAGGTAACCGAGAAGTTGATTTCTGAACACCTATCTACCAAAGATATTCCAGACCCTGAGCTTGTAATTCGGACAAGCGGTGAGCAACGAGTAAGTAACTTTTTGCTATGGCAAATCGCTTATGCAGAGTTGTATTTTATGAAAAAATATTGGCCAGACTTTCGGGAAGTAGATTTTCAAGAAGCCATCAAAGAGTTTCAGAAGCGACAACGACGATTTGGTAAAACAGCCGAACAGTAGGTAATTGATGAAGACTATGAAACTGCTATTGACGATATGCACAATGCTTTTTGCACTGGTTGCGTTTGCTCAGCCCACCAAGCTGGGGAAAACAATCGACTACAGCAATCCACGTGAGTACAGAATTGCAGGAATTACTGTTACCGGTGCTGCTTTTACCGATGTACAGGCGGTAAAACTTTTTAGCGGATTGCAGGTTGGCGACCGCATCAATATCCCAGGCGATGAAATCACGAAAGCTGTGAAAACCTTATGGGATCAGCAACTTTTCGCAGACATAGCCATTTATGCCGCAGAAACGCGTGGTGAGGATATCTATTTGGTTATCGATGTTGAAGAAATGCCCCGATTGTCGAAGTATTCCTTTACTGGTATCAAGCGCTCTGAAAGGGAGAATTTGAAAGAGAAGATCTCTTTGATGCGAGGTAAGATTGTGAATGAAAATTTGCTGGCCAATACCAAAGCGAAGATTCTCGATTACTATATCGATAAAGGACACTACGACGTTCAGGTCGAAATGGAAACCGTTGTAGACCCGCTTGTGGAGAACAGTGTTTCCTTGGTCATGAAGATCAACCAAGGTCCGCGTGTGAAGATCGATCATATCAATTTCATTGGAGTTGAAAAACTGAAAGAAGCAAAGCTCAGACGGTCATTCAAAGAAACCAAACAAAAGCGCTGGTGGAGGGTTTTCAAAAGTTCTAAGTTCATCGATCAGAACTACGAAGACGATAAAAAGAACATTCTCGCCAAATACAACAAAGCCGGTTACCGAGATGCGATTATTACAGGTGATAGCATTTATAAAACTGGAGTTGGGAGAATAGGAATTGATATTACCGTTGATGAAGGAAATAAATTTTACTTCCGCAACATCACGTTTTCGGGAAATACGAAGTACAGATCTACACAACTTGACTCAATTTTAAAAATCAAGAGTGGGGATATTTACAACTTAGAAAACCTCGAGACCCGCTTGTTCATGAACCAAAAAGGTGTCGATGTTAACTCATTGTACCAAGACGACGGGTATTTGATGTTTCAGGCCATTCCTGTTGAGTTGTTGGTAGAGAACGATAGCATCGACATTGAGATTCGCATTGTTGAAGGGAAGCAGTTCCGCATTGGAAAGGTTAAAGTGACGGGTAACACCAAAACGAACGACCATGTTATCTATCGGGAGATTATAACCCGTCCGGGTGATTTGTTTTCACGAACAGACATCATTCGCACACAGCGGGAGTTGGCGCGATTGAACTATTTCAATCCCGAGGCATTCCAAATCAATCCCACCCAAAACCCTGAGAATGGCACAGTCGACATCGAATATGTCGTAGAAGAGAAGCCTTCAGATCAAATTGAGCTTTCAGGAGGATGGGGTGGTGGTCGCGTAGTCGGAACACTTGGTTTGAGCTTTACGAATTTCTCACTGAAGAAAATGTTCAAGAAAGGGGCGTGGACTCCGATTCCATCAGGAGATGGACAGCAGCTATCAATACGTGCGCAAACGAACGGATCATTTTTCCAGAGCTACAACTTTTCATTCACTGAGCCGTGGTTGGGAGGTAAAAAGCCGAACTCATTGTCGTTTGGATTGTGGAGATCTATTCAATCTAACGGACAAAAAAGAATCATAGACGGCGAGCCGAATCCACTTCGTCAGGAATTGGTTATTAATGGAGGAAGTATCGGATTGGGTCAGCGTTGGAAACGACCTGATGACTGGTTCTTGATGTATGCCTCTTTGAGCTATCAGCATTTTACGCTTCAAAACTTTCAGACCTTCTTCTCATTCTCCGATGGGAAATCGAACAACCTTGCATTGTCGTGGTCGCTGCAACGTAACTCAGTGAGCGATCCTATTTTCCCGACTTGGGGGTCGAACATCAAGTTTACGGCGAAACTTACGCCTCCGTATTCATTGTTCAATAGTAAAGATTACGAAAACGCCACAGAGCAGGAGCGATTCAAGTGGGTGGAGTACCACAAATGGAAATTCACGGCTTCGTGGTATACACCGCTTACACGCAGCTCAGAAGAAAATCCACGGAGGTTGGTTTTGAACGCCAACATGGGCTTGGGGATGTTAGGTATGTACAATAAGAGTGTTGGGTTGTCGCCCTTTGAGCGCTATTACTTGGGTGGTGTTTTCTTATCTGGGTTCTTGCTTGACGGACGTGAGATTGTGAACCTACGCGGATACGATGATCTTTCGGTTACATATCCTAGTCCGAACTCTGGATCACCAGCAATAGCGAAGTACAGCGTTGAATTGCGCTATCCGCTATCGACAAACCCGAGTGCAACAATTTATGCATTGACATTCCTTGAGGCAGGAAGAACATGGAGCGATGTACGCGATTTCAATCCTTTTGACGTTAAGCGTTCTGGAGGAGTTGGTTTACGAATTTATTTGCCTATGTTCGGGTTGCTCGGACTTGACTATGGATGGCGCTTTGACGACATTCCAGAAGCCCCAACGATGGCCCGCGGACAATTCCATTTTAGTATTGGCATGAACCTTGGTGAGCTGTGATGAAATTATTTAATTTCGTTTTGCTCTACCCAGCAAAGATTGAAAAATGAAGAACAGTATTTTAACTTTTGTCTTTTTAGCAATTCTCACAATTGCTGGCAGCGCGCAGAAATTCGCGTATGTCGATACAGATTACATTCTACGTCATATGCCAGAATTTAGTGAGGCGCAAGCTGAACTCAATCGATTGTCGGCCTCATGGCAAACAGAAATTGAAGCGAAATACGAATCTATTCGTCAGCTAGAGCAAGCTTTTCAAGCTGAGAAAGTGCTTTTAACAGAAGAGATGCGCGGACGCAGGGAGTCGGAGATAAAAGACAAACGCAGAGAAGCCCAAGAGATGCAGAAGCAGAAATTTGGTGTTGAAGGCGAGTTATTCAAGAAGCGCACAGAGCTTATCAAGCCTGTCCAAGACAAGATTTATGAATCCATTCAAGAGGTAGCATCTGATGGAGCTTACATGGTGGTATTCGACAAGAGCAACCAAAGCAATATGTTGTACACCAATCCGAAACACGATGTAAGTGATAAGGTAATAAAGAAAATGGGGTATACTCCTGGAGAAACCATTGAGTCTGAAGACAAAGAAGGTGGAAAAGGAGAAGCGCCAAAAGAAACTCAGGGAGGAACAAAGCCAGGCGACCGCGGTGGAGCGGGAGGTACCCAACCTGATAGAATGCAAAAGAAATAACGAAATCTACAAAATGAAAATGCGTAAACTTTTAATTCTCCTGCTAATGATTGGTGCTGTAAGCCCATTATTAGCTCAAAAATTCGGACACATTGATTCACAAGCCTTGTTGCTTTCAATGCCCGAGAGAGAAACAGCTCAAAAGCAAATCGAAGAGCAAGCGGCACAGTTTGAAACTGAGATGACCCGCATGCAGACAGATATGCAGACAAAATATGACGACTATCTTGCAAAGGCAGAATCGTGGCCAGAAGCTATTCGTAAAACGAAAGAGAAAGAATTGAATCAGATGCAACAAGGTTTGCAAGACTTTAGTCAAACAGCACAATCTGCAATTGCACAATTGGAAGAAGAGCTATTGACTCCAATGATTGAACGCGCGAAGAAAGCCATTGAAGATGTAGGCGCTGAAAATCAATTCACATATATATTCGACTCAAGTACAGGTGTTACTTTGTACAATGGAGGAGAAGATATTATGGAACTTGTGAAAAAGAAACTCGGGATTCAGTAAGTTTGGAGGGCAACTTTAAAGTTGCCCTTTTTTTATGGATAAACGTCCGATAGGTATTTTTGATTCAGGTATTGGCGGACTTACTGTGGCCAATGCAATAAGGAAGAAGCTTCCAAATGAATCTCTCGTATATTTCGGGGATACCGCCCACATGCCTTATGGCGACAAAAGTCCGGAGCTGATCCGACATTATTCGGCCCGCATAGCTCATTACTTGATGACTTTCAATTGCAAAATGATCGTCATAGCCTGCAATACCGCCTCGTCACATGCTTATTCTACAGTTGCTGCAGTGGTTGGGCCTGACATTCCTGTTGTCAATGTAATTGACCCTGTTGTTGATTATGTAGTGAAGCATCACAACAAAGACAAAGTTGGGGTGATAGGCACAAAAGGCACCATCGAATCACGTGTTTATCCGCGGCGTATACAAAAGGCCGACAAGTCGATAAAAGTTGCGTCTCTTGCCACGCCATTGCTCGCACCAATGATTGAAGAAGGCTTCGTAAACAACATGATCAGTCGCACCGTCATACATTCATATTTAGATAAAACGGCATTGCGCGGTATCGACGCATTGATTCTGGGTTGTACGCACTATCCATTGATCCGAAAAGAAGTAGCATCGTATTACAAAAACCCCGTTGAGATATTGGATTCTACATTGCTAGTTGCAGAAGAAGTAGAGCAACTATTGACGGAGAAAGCCATGCTCAACGACGCATCTTCTTCATCTCACCGATTCATGGTATCGGATTACACTGAGGCCTTTGAGAAGAGCACACGACTATTTTTTAAAGAAAAGTTGGAGCTAACAGAATCGCGCATTTGGGACAATAGGAGCTTAGGTTAGAATGGTTCTTCTTTAAACCAAGAAGAGTACATCACATAGTTTGAAGCCAAGGTTTGCAGACGATCAATGCTGCTGTCGACATCGATGCTTTTTACCTTTTTTGCTGGCACACCCGCGTATATGCTTCCAGCTTCTACATGCGTGCCTTCGAGCAATACAGCCCCAGCAGCGATGATGCTTCCTGACTCAACCACACAGCCATCCATCACAATGGAACCCATGCCAATGAGCACATGATCATGTATGGTACAGCCGTGCACTAGCGCATTGTGACCAATAGACACATCGTTTCCAATAACCGTAGCAGCTTTCAAATAGGTGCAGTGAATCACAGCGCCGTCTTGAACGTTCACTCTGTTGCCCATCCTGATGCTATGCACATCACCTCTTACAACAGAATTGAACCAAAACGTGCAATTGTCGCCAGCGTCAACGTTGCCAACAATCGTCGCATTAGGAGCAAGCCAACAATCGTTGCCCAAGCGTGGAGATTTATCTTTTACAGGTAGAATAATAGCCATGAGGCGAAGATACATTTGAAAGCCGTGCAATGCGAATTTTGAAGAATAGAAACTAAGACAAAAAAAAGCCCCGAGACGATTGTTCGGGGCTTTTAAGATTGATATTAGTTTCCTTGTTTCACAATCCGAAGCAGTTCATTTACCTCTTCACTTCTAACTTTGATGAAGTATATTCCATCTGCGTAAGCGATCAATGAAACTCGCGTGGTAAAAACATCTCCATAACGCGACATAGTTCGTGATTGAACAAGAGCTCCTCGACTGTCGTAAACATCGAAATCGAGTTGATGAACCCCTGCAGGCATGCCCGACAGTTCAATCTGGAAATAGCCGTCGGTTGGGTTTGGCATCGCTTGCAAAGAAATGCCATTGGTCAACTCCTCTATTCCAACCGTCAGGTTTATGGTTTCTTCGTAGGTGCAACCATCTATGCCAGAAGAAATGACCAAATTGTAGTTTCCGGCTGTTAGGTTGTTGAATACAGGTGAAGTTTGAAACGTCACTCCGCCATCGATGCTGTATTGAAATGGACCCACGCCGTTTTCAGCCATGATCATGATTGAGCCATCACCCGCACCAGAATCTTGCACGATGTTATAAGATGCTCCAAGCAGACAATCGGTGTTGCAGAATGTAATGGTTTGCGAATCTCCAAACTGACCACCATTGGCCAAAACAATACCCTCAGCATTCGTGAATTCAAAAAATCCTTCCCCCCAATCACAGCATATCCCATCTCCAAAGCTATCGAAGATTGTGAAAGTGAAGCATTCTTCTTGTCCCAAACAAAGCTCTAAGATATGGTCGGTATCTGTGTCAGAATATGCCCCACCAGTAGCAATCACAGTACCTTCTGCGTTTTCTAATTCCCAGCTTGTTTCTTCAGGATAATCGTCTGTGTGAAGATTAAACAAAACCAGTCCACCGGCATCAGAAGCAGCAATTTCAATTGTGATTGAGTTGTTTCCTGTAGCATCATCTGGCTGTCCGTTCGGGTTGATGAAATCAATCGTAACGGTGTTGGCACCAACTGTTAGATTGGTAACTGAAACATCGAAAGTGCCGTTTTGATTGTAAGCCAGGTTACCTGTCCATGGCACTATTGTAGCCGGGTTTCCATTGACCACAACGTTGAATGTACCTGAAGTGATTGTCTGAAATCCACCGTTGGTTATATTCACAGGCACAACAGTTTCAGAACCACAAGCAGAAAGAGTTGAAGCACTTGAAATGCCGGCATCGTAGTTTAGGAGGTGAATAATTTCGCTGGTCAGTTGATCATTGTTTTCAGCGGTGTCATCAGGATGAGAAACGTATGCCGTAACCGTGTAGGGTCCAAAAGCAGACATATCCATAGGAACCGTGAACGTATGCGTATACGTTTGTTGCGGGAGCAGTGGCCCTGCAATGGGTGTAATTTCTATTTGAGTTCCTTCAAAGTCAAAAGAAATAGTGTAGTTCGACATTGGTTCAAGTCCAACATTTTCAACCTCCACCGTTAGCAATTCATTCGCCGTTAAGCTACCCGAAGTCACCGGAGCTATTATGTGCGTTACAGCGAGGTCGAACGTGTCACGTGCCAATTCAAAAGCCACGATGCGCGTGCCAACGCCTGAGCCACCGCTGCGTGCGTATTCAGAAGTGAACCAAAACGTATTTCCATTTTCAGGATCAACGCTCATGTGTGCGTAATCTCCATAACGACCTTGAGACTGAATGCCAGTAGATCCATCTACTACATGGTATTCTTCTACTGTCATCATCCCCAGCGGATCAGAAGCGTATCGGCCAGTATAACGCAGTCCGACATGCACATCTTCGCTGCTCGCGCTGAAACCCATGCCAATGTTACCATCCTCATCAATCGCTATGCTGCCCATGTATCTATCCAGACCATCAGCAGGGGCATAGGTGCCTTCTTGATAAACCGACCAATCGTCGCTGCCAGATTTTTGAAATTCAATCCAACGAATACCAGACAAGTTTCCACCATTCGTAACATCGGTAACAAAGCAGCACACCATTGATTCATGATCACCGAAGTTTCTGTATTTCGGGACATTCATGATCACTTCAGGAATGGCATCCAATCCGCCTCCGCCTAACTGCGGCACACATTGAAATCCAAATCCACTCGCCGAGCATGGGTAGCTGTCGTAAGGTGTTGTCTCAACAAAAATCTCAGACACATCGGTATTTGCAGAGTTTGCAAAATCTACATCGAAAGTAATGATTCTGATACCATCGTTTGCAGCAGCACCCCATGACGAGTCGTCTAGAGAAAGCACTGTTGGGTTCGTGTTAGGAAGCAGTGTACCGTCCCAATCTACTGGTGTCGACACAAAGAAACCGCCTTCTGAATTGTTGTTTCCAGCAACAGTAACACGTTGTATTGTAACATTCGCATCGCCGTTTAACATTGCTGCGCGATCAATAAAATATTGCACGTGAGTTCCCCCTCCATTTTCATTGGTAGTGACCAAATACGAGTCGGGCCAGATAGAATACTTCGGGTAGTCAGGGAACTGCGGAGTAGTAAAGTTGTAAGCGTTATAGCTCCCCAGCGGGTCGGATGTTTCAGAAATTGCTACAAGCAAGTTTGCAGGAAAAGTAAACTCCGTTACTAGCCAACGGTTTACTGTTTCATCGTACAAGATAATTGGGTCGCCGGCAGAGTTGACACCCAAACCTTGCCAAAGAGACTGCATGGCAAATTCATCGATAAGGACACCTTCTTTGGAGTATACACCAACATCGGTAACGTTTACCGCTTGCAAGAAGTGGTTTTCACCCACCTCACCAGTAGGGTCATGCGGAGATCCAAAATCACCGATGCCGTCGATGTTTACGATAGGTTCAATTACCACAGTTCCACCACCCATTTGACGCAGTGGGTCTGGGCCGTTGAATTCTTTTTCCGGAAAGATAGCGTTGGAGCCCTGACGACCTTTAAAGTTTGCAGGTTTTTGCTTCATTTTCCGAGCTTCGTTCATTTTTGCATCGCGACGAGCAGGGTCTATCGCGATGTTTCTCATGGGCTGCGTTTTACCAAGGTATATCGCTTGAGTCACTTCAACTGTGAACTCAGGAGTACTCTTGATCGTAGCTTTTTCAGATTGAGCCAAAGTTGCAAAAGAAGCAAACAGCAGCCCGATGATCAGGATTTGTTTCATTGTTTATGCTTGATTTCAGGTTTCGAAGTAGAATGACCGACATTGGTTCCGTTGGAAGGGGCCGAGTCTTCGGATGTTAATTCAATAATGATAGGATCGGAAGAAAGCTTGTTTTTCAAAGCATCAACATCTGCAGTATTGAATATTACGCGGTATTGATTCGTTGTCCGATTGCCGCGCTTGGCCTCAACAAACCCATCTGACAGATAATTCTTTTCGAGGTAGCTTCCGTCGTACCCATCTGCTAAGAGTAAAATAAAAGTAGCAGGCGTTGGTGCGACAGATTTATGCGATTGACATGAAGAAAAAGCCACACCAAAAGCGATCAAAAGAAATAATTTCATGACTAAATGGTTTCAAGGCTGTCAGCCGAGTGCAATGTATTAATATGGATTGAACAACATCGAAAATATCATTCTCAAATCATTTTTCGCTTGGATTGCTGAACGTTTTATATTTTGGACGAAATTCGGATCGTATTCCAAATTTAGCAATGGCAGCGAATGCGGTCATTGCGACGGATCACAGAGTATTCATTAAAAACAGATTATCATGGCAAAAGGACAAGACAAACAGAAGAAGCTAGTCAAGAAAGAGCCAGCTAAATCAGACAAAGAGAAACGAGCTGAGAAGCGCGATAAAAAGCCTAAATACGATTGAAAACAGGAACACCTTCGGGTGTTCTTTTTTTGTCGTTGAGTTTTGGGATTTGATGTTTGGAAGCTGGCAGCACCGTGGTGTATCTTTACCGCATGAATGCTAAAGAAATCAAGATTGCACAGTTCGACCCGAATGGAGCAGGACTAAAGGAGAGCAACGTTTACGGATTGCCTTTTACTGCGGAAGAGTCGGACATTGTTCTTATACCTGTGCCATGGGAAGTAACAGTGAGCTACGGCAGCGGCGCAGCGCTCGGTCCGGCGCACATTTTCGACGCGAGTTTTCAGGTTGATTTGCACCATGAAGATTTCCCAGAGTTGTGGAAACGGGGCATTGCCATGATTGATATCCCAACCGATTTAGGCGAGAAATCAGAAATGCTTCGCCAAAAGGCAGAAGTCATCATTGCGATGTTCGAAGAAGGAATTGACGTGAACAACGACCCAAAAGCAAAAATGCTTCACGCTGAAATCAATGCCGCTTGCGAAGAAATGAATCAGTGGGTAGAAGATACGTGTACATATTGGTTGAACCAAGGCAAGCAGGTAGGGTTGGTAGGAGGAGATCACAGCACACCGCTTGGATACCTTAGAGCACAGGGCAAGCGCCATGATGAATACGGTATTTTACATATCGATGCGCACATGGATTTGAGAATTGCCTATGAAGGCTTTACATACAGTCATGCCTCGATCATGTACAATGCGCTGTCAATTCCACAATTGAAATCATTGGTTTCTGTTGGCATCAGAGATTTCTGTGAGCAAGAAGCCAACGTCGTAAAAGAGAGCGACGATCGCATAGCGATTTACAGCAGCAATCAACTGCGCCGCAGGCTGTTTGAAGGTGAGAATTGGAAACAAATCTGCAACGAAATCGTGAGTCGGCTGCCTCAAAAAGTGCACATCAGTTTTGATATAGACGGACTAGACCCTACTTTATGTCCGAACACAGGAACACCCGTTCCCGGCGGATTATGGTTTGAAGAAGCAACATACCTGATTTCTCAGATACGAAAATCGGGCAGAGAATTGATAGGTTTTGATTTGGTAGAAGTTGCACCGGGCGATGATGATTGGAATGGCAATGTTGGAGCTAGGATGTTGTTTTACCTATGCGGCAGCTTGTCTATGAAGTCATAGTTTGCCAGACATTCCATCAGCTTTTATCACTTCAATTTTAATCGTAATTTCACGCGAATCTTATTAGCTACAATATGAAAAGATATCTACTAACGCGTTGTGCTATTAACTCCAAGCATGCTTGATGTGGTTTAAAGGCCTTCCTTTCTCGATGTTAACTTTCTGAAGCACAGCAATGGCGGCGAGTTTTGACGCCATTCTTACGAGGAATCCACCAAATGTTTTTGCGTA
>WGNM01000060.1 GCA_016124575.1 Cryomorphaceae bacterium | reverse complement strand
TAGTTAGCTTTTCTTTCAGCGCTTCAAGAACAACTTCGGTTTTGAAAGCATTGGTGAATTTTCTACGTTCGCGTTTCATAAGGGAAATTTATGGATTTGTTGATTTCATTCAACTTGTCCAGTTTTTCCCGACCACTACACTAGCTGCGCAAGCTTTTTAAATGGAAAATATCAAAAGATCACTATAAGTTCCAATGCGGACGAAATACTGGTGGATGGAAAAGCTCCAGAATATGCTCCTGACGGACGAATTAAAGTTCAACGCGACCAGATTCCTCATCAAATAACGGTGAAGAAAGAAGGTTATTTAGATGAGAATATGGTCATTGTTCAGACAAAGAAATCACCTTTGTATGCGCTCTCGGTTGTGCCATTTGGAATCTTATTTTATCCTCTTCTTTACGATGTTGGTCCCAAAGCTTTCGACTACGAAAAACAATTTGACGTAGATGCTACCGAAGAAGATATTCGGTCGAAGGGAGATAACCAAAAGAACATCCGCCTCGACCAAGTTTCGGTAGATTTGGCAGGAGGGGATATCGTGTACAAGCGCTTCTTTAGCTATAAAGATTATGTAAAAAACAATTCTGATTTCAGAACAAATACAGACGACGAAGAGGTGTTCTTTGAAAACACCCAGT
Source organism: Cryomorphaceae bacterium (assembly GCA_016124575.1). Classification (GTDB taxonomy): domain Bacteria; phylum Bacteroidota; class Bacteroidia; order Flavobacteriales_D; family Sanyastnellaceae; genus RI-182. The sequence continues at coordinate 28,120 of WGNM01000060.1, read as the reverse complement.
TCTCAGGTTTGCTGAACGAAGTTTTGGTTGAGAAAGGATATATCGATACAACCGAAAAGTTGTTCAAAGGGAGCTACAAAAATGATTTGATGCTGACCTCTAGTGTAGAATACATGTTGCTTGTTTCAGCACCAGGAACTGCGCGGGGATTGGGTAACTACTCGACAGGAGTGATGTTCACTGAGTTGAAAATGGCTTGGGCATTGAATGATTTTTATGGTAAACCAGTCTTTGCCGACACGTTGGACGTTCGGTCAGGGGAGTTTTCTTTCGATTTTAACAAGAAATTCGCTGATGTCTTTTTGGTGTCGATAAAAGATTGCTTAGCAAAAGGGTTGACAAACTTTGTTGCTCACCCCGACGTCCAAAAGGCAATGGAGAAATCTACAGAGCCTGATGCTCCAATAGAAACACTCGCATTAACGCGCGGACCGAAGTTTGCTTCGAAGTTAGGTGAAACCGTAAAATCATGCGTAACTGTCAAAACCAAAGAAGGACACGGCAGCGGCGTAAGCATAACTGATAATGGCTACATCGTAACAAATTATCACGTTGTAGGCAATATCGACAGTGTGCAAGTAATACTGAACGATGGCACTAAAAAGAACGCCAAAGTCGTTCGACTGAGTCCTGAACATGATCTCGTACTGCTGAAAGTAGACGATGTGAAAATGTTACCTATCGATATTAGCGCTGGAGTTGAACTCGAAATGGCCGACGATATCTATGCGATCGGTACACCTAAATTGGAAGACTTGAGCCAAACAATTTCTCGTGGAATTGTTTCTGGATTCAGATCTCAAGAAAATGGTACGAAACTAATCCAAACAGATGCCAGCGTAAACTCAGGCAATAGCGGAGGCGCATTGGTTGATGCAAAAGGTAAACTGGTGGGTATCGTGAATGCCAAATTGGTAGGTATAGGCATTGAAGGTGTTGCATTTGCCATACCAGTTGAAGTTATGCTTTCAGCGTTGGGTGTCGAGGTGAAGGCTAAATAATTGAATTTTTTATAGACAAAAGAACCCTTTGAAAGAAGGGTTTTTTTGTTTCTATCGAAGTCATATGTAAGTCTTATCTGGAAGATTCTTATTTTTATGCGGATGTTATAACCTGATGCTGCAGAAGTTTGCAATCAAGTTAACTTGCATTGATGAAACAGAAAACTAAATGAAAAATTCATTTATCTCCCTTCTTTTATTTTTTGCTGCATGCCATGTCACTGCCATGCCTCAAGTCGACAACAGCAATCAAGACATAGCATTCGTTTCTGAAAATTTCAACGCCGTTGCTCTTGCCGATTCTATAAATGAACTGGCAATAGGATGCAAAGAGTTTAGAGGGCCACTGTTCTACGCCATTGTATCTCGGGAGTATTCTGATCAGAAAAACTTTGAGCTTAGAAAGTCGTTTCGGTTGGGAGAGTACGGGAAAAACGTCGTGAACAAAAAGGATTTGGAAAGAAAGGTTACTAACTTCCTGATAGTGAGCAAGGTAGATTGTTATGAACCTGTTGATCGTCCGGAAACGAGTGAGGTAGAATATTACCTTACTGTTGCAGTAGATTCGGTTAGAATAGAATGCTTAAATAAAAAAGATAAGACTACCAAGAGTTTTGGGAAGATGGTATGGGATATCAACGTCAGATATATCTTAAAATCGGTTGCAAATGTTGAAGTGTTCAACCGCGTTTTCATTGGTTCGTCAGGTGTTGAAGATTGCATGAATGGCTTTACACCAGGCACTCAAGTTGACCTGTTTCATAAGGCATTAAAAGATTGTAATGAACAGTTTTTCGCTGATCCCGATGCTCAAGCGTTTATTCAAAATAGCAGACGTAATTTTGATCCTGAGTATCACCCGATCGTGATCAAACAAAAGAGCAAGGGAGCCGCCATTCCCGATAACTCAACAATATTAATTGATCGTTTTGCTGCGAAAATTGGCGATGTTAGCGAAGCCTTTGTAAGTGTTAAGTCACGAACCGAACGTGGAAGTGGCATCGCAATTTCAAATGATGGTTGGATTCTGACAAGTTTTGAATTGGCCGATTATTGCGATTCGGTAGATGTTTACCTCAAGAACGATTTAGTTCGCAAGGGAGCTGTAGTACGCAGAAGCAGAAAGAATGGAGTGGTGCTCATAAAAATTGAGGATGTTAATCTGACAGCAGTGAAGGTTAGACCAGGATTCCCTGAGGTTGCCGATAAAGTATACACCACGAGCAGTTTGAATTTCGATGTGAAGAATTTTTCAGTTTCTTCGGGTATCATTTCTGGGTTAAGAAAGCAGGAAGAGGGTGATACCCGCATACAATTCGATGCTCCAATAAACGATTCAAGTTTGGGTTCTCCCCTTTTAAACGAACAAATTGAAATCGTAGGTGTAATCACCGGACGTATGGTTGGTGTGGGCACAGAGGGCTTGGGATTCGCAACAAGCATCAATGATGTACTCAACGGCTTGGGCTTGACAATTGAATAGTAACTGATGTTGATGCCAGGTTGTCACTTTGAATCTGGTAAGAAGAAAAATTTACCCTTTCACATTTCCAAACACGCTACATATTTTCTGAGCTAGGAAACTGCTGAGTTTCACGTAACTCTCATGCGTCCACCCTGCTATGTGCGGAGACAAAATCACATCTTCACGAGAAACCAGTTGCTCGAAAATGGAGGTTTGTTGCGTTTCGATTGCTTCAAACGAGCTTTTTTCAAATGCGAAGACGTCAAGGCAAGCGCCAATCACTTTTCGACTTTCTAACCCATCCAACAGCGCTGCAATGTCTACATGCAAGCCCCGTGCGGTATTGATCAAAATAAAGGGCTTGCCAGCGGCAAGGATGAAGGAGTGATCAATGTAGTGGTGTGTTTCTTCAGAAAGAGGGAGGTGCACGCTGATGATATCGCTTCTTTCAAGCAATTCAGCCTTGGTGACCTCTTCAACCTTCGCATTACCGAAGCCATGCTTGTATTTATCGTGGGCAATGATTTTGCATCCAAAGCCACTCAGTCGCTCCGCAAAGGCACTGCCCATATATCCGTATCCAATAATACCAACCGTTTTCCCTTTCACCTCTGTGCCGCGGTTTTCTGCACGTCTCCAAACTCCAGCTCGCACTTCAGCATCTGCGCGTTTCAGGTGGTTCATTAGCATCAGCAGCATGCCCATGGCGTGTTCAGCCACAGCGTCCATGTTGCCTTCAGGCGAGCTAAAAATCCGTGTACCCAGCTCCTCAGCAGCAGTGAGGTCGATGTTTTCAAGACCAGCGCCGCTACGTGCAACGAACTTCAACATCCCTGCCGTGAGCAGGCCCCTATCAATGGGAATGCGACTGCGGATGACGATGCCGTCGTACGCGGCTATTTTTGATTTGATATCTGCGTATGAACTGCTGTAGTCGTGATCGCACTCAAAGCCGCTGGCCTCCAGCTCTTGCTGCAAGATTTCATGCACCGAATCGAGGAACAGCACCTTCATGGGTTAAACAACTGTGCCCATCATAGAGCCGACAAGGAAATAGATGATGAGGCCGATGATGTCGTTGGCGGTGGTCACGAACGGACCCGTAGCGAGGGCGGGGTCGATTTTGTATTTGTGCAGCACCAGCGGTATGAACGTGCCAAAAACAGCAGCGAAGATAATAACCGAAAGCAAGGCGATGCTTACTGTAAAGCTAAGCGCAGTGCCAAAAGAGAGTATTGTGCTTGCGGTTAAAATGATGATCGAGCAGATGATGCCGTTCACCAATCCCACGCCCAATTCTTTCATGAGCCGTGCGGCAATTTTATCGGTCCGCACACTGTTGTTTGCAAGTCCTTGCACCACAATAGCCGCCGATTGCACGCCTACGTTACCGCCCATAGCAGCAATGAGCGGAATGAAAAGGGCCATGCCAGGGTTTTTTTCAATGTCGAATGCGCCGATTACATAAGCGCCAGTTATACCACCAGCCATGCCGATCAGTAGCCAAGGCAAACGAGCTCTTGTAAGTGTCCAAATATTGTCGTCGGGCTCTACATCTTCGGAGATACCCGATGCAAGCTGGTAGTCTTTTTCAGCCTCTTCTTTGAGCACATCCACTGCATCGTCGATGGTTATGCGGCCAAGAAGCTGTCCGCCCTCACCAATCACTGGAAGCGCTACCAAGTCGTACTTTTCCATCATTTTAACTACCTTTTCTTCGGGGTCGTCGGCATGAATGGTCAGCAGTTCACTCGGGTTGAACAGTTCTTTGATTGTAGTGCGGGTTGTGCTGGCGCTGAAGAGCAATTTTTTGAGCGACAGCGTGCCCATGAGGACATCTTGATCATCAACCACGTAGATGCTGTACACACTTTCAAGGTCTTCGGCCTGACGGCGCATTTCGCGAATGCAGGTTGCTACCGTCCAGTTTTGATTCACCTTCACCAATTCCTTTGCCATCAAAGCGCCAGCTGTCCCTTCCGGATAATTGAGCAAATCGATCAAATCGCTTGCTTGTTCATCGTCGTCGATGTGAGAAATGATCTCTTCGATTTTTTCAGACGACATTTCAGCAATCATATCGGCAGCATCATCGGAGTCGATGCGGTCGATTACTTCGGTTGCAATTTCACGGCTGGTGAGTCCGGAGAGCAGACGATCGCGGACATCTTCATCGAGTTCAACGAGGACATCAGCAGCTTTATCTTTGTCGAGAAGTTTGTATAGGTAAGCGATTTCATCGCCCTTCATTTCCTCGAAAATTTCAGCAATATCAACCGGATACAGTCCTGACAAAGCAGACTGTATTTCAAGATCTTTTCCAACGTGAATCTGGTCACGCAGGCGATCGATGTATTCTCTAGTCAGATCGAGCATGGTTGCATTCCGGTTTTCTTGTGCAAAGGTAGCTATTTCAAGATGGTGACACGATCTCTTTCGTTAATTTGCAACATGAAGAAAACTCCAGATGCCCTTGTGATCATTTCAGTGATCTTGTTAATTGTAGTTGCTGCAACGTGGCTGATTCCAGCAGGAAGTTTTGACCGTGCATTGGTGAACGGCAGGGAAGTCGTCGTCCCTGGCACATATACACAGGTTGAAGCCGCACCACAGTCTTTTTTGCAGGCCTTAACAGCACCGCTTCGCGGCATCGAATCAGCGGCCGATATCATAGGCTTCGTATTATTGGTTGGCGGAGCTTTCACCATGCTCATGAAAACCGGTGCCATTGATGCTGTTTTACTACGCCTTTTGAAGCTTGCCAAAGACAATCCCGCTTGGCGTGTAGGCATCATTCCGCTTTTGATGACTGTGTTTTCTATCGGGGGCTATTCTTTCGGAATGAGCGAAGAAGTGCTGGTTTTTGTCCTCATCACCATCCCATTGGCCCGCTCTCTTGGTTACGACAACATTGTTGGCGTGGCCATACCATTTGTAGGGGCTGGCGTGGGTTTCGCAGGTGCAGCATTCAACCCGTTCACAGTTGGTATTGCACAAGGATTGGCTGGTGTTGATTTGTTTTCAGGCTTCTTTTACCGCACCATCGTTTGGGCGTTTTTCTCCATTACGGCCTTCGTGTTTGTGATGCGCTACGCGTCGAAAGTTGCGAAAGAACCAAGTTTGCGGTTCATTGCTGAGGGAGAACACCATGACTTGCCAGAGACCGTTGAGCTCACCAATCAGCGCGTGATGGTTTTGGTGGCATTTCTGCTTTCGTTGGTCGCCATCATGGTAGGAGCCTTGTATTTCGATTGGTACATCGGTGAGATATCAGCACTGTTTTTGGTGCTCGGCATTGTTTCCGCCTTACTCGTCTGGATGCCGATCAGCGATGCCGTCAAGGCCTTTTATCAAGGCGCGAAAGACCTGTTGCCAGCAGCCATTATCATTGGGCTATCGAAGAGTATTTTGGTGGTGGCGCAAGATGGCAAAATCATCGACACCATACTTTTTCATTTGGCAGGAGCTGTTGACGACATGCCGCGGGTGGTGGCGATACAGGTCATGTTTTTCGTCCAGTTCGCCATTAATTTTTTCATTCCATCGGGGTCAGGACAAGCAGCGATCACGATTCCCATTATGGCGCCGTTGGCGGATTTGTTGGGTATAACACGCCAGACAGCCATCTTGGCCTATCAGTTTGGCGACGGATTGTGCAATTTGGTGATTCCTACCAGCGGTGTCACTATGGGTGTTTTAGCCATTGGAGGCATACCCTTTTCCAAATGGATCAAATGGGTTTGGAAGCTGATGGTGGTTTTGATCGTGTTGGCTATGATCTTCCTCGCCCTGCCACTAACCCTTTTCACTTGGGTGTGAGACAGAATGTGAGAGTAGGAATGAATGTGAAAGTGGGAATAAAGGCTTTAAGAGTAGAGATGAGATTGATTAAGCGAAGAATGGATTAATAGTGCGCAGGAATGCATTGAAAATCGAAGGTATGCCCCTGGCGGGCCCGCCCCGCCCCCGCCTTCCAAACCGGCACGGTGCAAAGTTAAGCTCTCCGAAAATACTTGTCAATAGGCACTTTGTGGATGATAGCGAGAACTTTGTAGATGCGCGATTTTGGAAGTTTACGTGGAGATAATACGAAGTATTGTATTTCGAATGTGAACGTTGATAGCTACGCATTGAACCCCATTCAAATCACCAAGTCATCATCCTAGGAAAATGACGTCTGCGCCTTTTGTTGCTCCTAAAACCTAAAATTGAACGGCTTACGCTAACCAATTTATGATGAATAGTTCAGTCGTTTCACGAAATTGCGATAATCTTCAATGAATGCGGAAAGATGCTTCTCCTCTTGTCGGACACTATGTACGAACACAGCTTCTCACCCTCTCTTTTTTGCAAAAAACTCTTTGATCAGCGTTGCACACTCATCTTCCAACACCCCCGCAACAACTTGTGTTTTGGGATGCAATACGTGGTCGTGCTTGAGCTGGTCTTGCAGTCGTTGAAAGCCTCGTTTTAAATCGGGTGCGCCGTATACTACGCGTCCAATTCGGGTCCAAAAGGCAGCGCCGGCGCACATCGGACAAGGTTCAAGAGTTACGTACAACGTGCATTGGTCGAGGTATTTACCTCCGAGGTATTCGGTGGCAGCAGTAAATGCTTGCATCTCGGCATGGGCCGTAAAATCATGCAACCGCTCGGTGAGGTTATGTCCGCGCCCTATGATAACCCCTTTGCAAACCACCACGGCACCCACCGGTACTTCATCGGCCGCGGCCGCCATGCGCGCTTCGGTCAGCGCCTGCTTCATGTAATGTTCGTCGTCGAGGGGTTTGAGCATGCAGCGAAGATAATGAGATAACAAAGCACCTCGTGTGCTTGAATCAGAGTTTTTCGATCTCTGTCTCCAGACTGGTATCGGCTTCCAATTGCATTTTCTTGCGCAAGCGGTGCCGTGCTTTCTTGACACCTTCGGCAGAAATATTGAGGACAGCGGCTATGTCTTTGGCATCCATTTTCATTTTCACGAGCGATGCCATGCGCAGCTCACCGCGAGAAAGGTCTGGGTACTGTTCGAGCAACTTGCGGGTGAAGTTCGGATTTAGACGTGTGAACTCACTCATAAACTGCTCCCAGTTGTCGTCGAGTTGTTTTTCAATCTTCAACTTCCGCATGACGTCATGCACGCCGCTGTCATCAGGTGCCTCTTCTTGCACCTTGTTGAGGTCATCGAAGAGGACACCCAGCAATTCATTGTTCTTCGCAATTTGCAATGCTTTGGAGGTCAATTCGCGGTTTTTTACTTGCAGATCGGTTTGTAGCAGTTGATTTTCCATTTGTTGAACGCGCAAGGCTGCATCGCGCTCGCGGCCTTTGGCGAGCTGTCTGGTTAACAACGCCCAACCGCCAACAAGCAGCAACAAAATACCGGCGCCCATGGCGTACATCTGGTTTCGTGAAGCGTTGTTTTCGGCTGTGAGCACCGCATTGGCGATGGTTTGCTCTTCAATCATTTGCTCCCTTCGCTCAGCATCAAATGCTGCTTCCAACAGGGCTATGTCGCGCAAGCGTCTCGAATTGAGCAAACTGTCGTTGATAGCGATGAACCGCTCATAAGCATCCCGACTTTCTTCGTGCCTGCCCAATGAAAAAGCGGTTATTGAAATGCGGCGTTCTGCCTCGATGATCAACGATGCGTCGCCCGCTTTCTCAGCTTCAGTGCGCACCAAAAGGGCATAGTCATGCGATCGTTGGAAGTCGTTCTGATCGTTGTAAATACGCGATAATTCAGCGTATATGTCGACCAACGACCGTGTGTCGCCCATTTTCTCCATGGTCACCAGTGAGAGCATCTGGTAAGTCAAAGCTTGGTCTAATTCGCCTTTGATGCGATATCCACAGCCCAAAACATGGTCTGCTATGGCCTCAAAATATGCGTTGCCCTTGAAATATTCTTTCCCTAACAATCCGTATTTCATGACGCTGTCGGGTTCATTCAAAACCGAGTAGTTCACGCCCATCTCCAACGCAGCGCGTTTCACATTTTCGCTGCTTCTGGTTAACGTAAACATGTTGTAAGCCTTTCGGCAATACGCGAGCGCATCTTGGTGTTGCCGCAAGGAGCGATAGATGGTTGCTTTTTCCTGAAAAACCCTTCCCATACCGATACTGTCATCGGCCGCTATGGCCAATCGTTCTTCATCTTGCGCCAAAAGAAGGGCATTCTCATATTCTTCGGTGAAAACGAAGTACCCTACGCGGTATGATAGCGCCCTAGTAACCGCTGCTGTATCTGTACAAAATGGAGAAATTTGGACACTCAATTGACTCAATGAATCGGCCAAATCAAAATCGCCTGTGTGCAATGCGATGCCGCATATACGTCCGTAAGCTCGCATCACAGCGCAGGTGTCGCCAGCCAGGTCAAACTGTTTTGCACAAAGATGCAAGATGGCAATCGATGTGCTATCCCACAAGCCGATCTCTAAACGCTTGGCTGCTACTTGACTGTATTTTTCAGCTTTCGTACGGACATCTTTTTCGTTTTTGATGCGCTCAAGTAAATCATCCAACAATCCATCGCACTTTTCGGTCTCCCGCAAACAATTACTGTAGGCAGATAGCTTCTCGGCAACAACATCCTGCGCTTGCGCCTGATTGAAAAAGAGTAAAAGAAGAAGAAATGGTATTGTTCGCATCATTGGGTCATGAAAAAAAGGAAGATAGGTTTTTATTCTTAACCCGGTGCCAAGGTGTCTGCTGGTCGAACCGCTCTCCAGTGCCGAAGATGGTGCATGTGGCACGAATTCCGAAATCCATAGCGCTGTATTCTTTCTTTGTTAAATAACTGATTAACAGCCACTAACGTTATGTGTCCCCTTTTTGTCCACACGGTTTTTTAGCCCCGTACCTCCAGTGTCCCCGTTGCACATTCGCTTCTCAGCTTCTATCCATATACTTTCGTTGGGTCATGAATCACAAACAAACTATTTTGGTGTTGCTGGTTGCCGTAAGTGCTTTCGCGCTGCGCGGACAATCACCGTTGGTTCGCCAAACCCTATCAGCGGCGGGGGGTACATCTTACTGCACCATAAACAGTCAATCACTCATGGTGCAGCAGAGCATTGGTCAGCTCAGTGTAACCGGACGGTGGAGAGGGACCCAAACCGAAGTACGCCAAGGGTTTATTCAACCTCCTGTGCGTGGCCTAATTTCGTTCAGTCCGCAAACATTGCATGTGGCAGCGTATCCCAACCCAACCCGCGATGTATTGATCATCACGTTTTCTGAACAGCCCACAACAGACGTCTTACTTGAAGTGTATGACGTGTCTGGACGTTTCATCTTTCAACGAAATTATCCAAATGAGGCCTCCGTGACCTGCGATTTTTCTAACCTAGCATTGGGGTGCTACATGGTCAAGGTACAAGCCGATGGACATGTGAAAACCCTACAAATTCAGCATTTATGAAAGCGCTACATGTCATAATAACCGTCGCCTTTTGCATCGCTGCCGTGTGCAGCAGCGGACAACAAGTAAGCGCCGAAGTGGGAAGGGTGAGCACCACCTTTCATTACCGCGATTCAAAAGGAAACAGCACATTACTCCTGAATCCAGAAACACATTTTTCTTATGGCGTAGGCTATCGTCAGAGCATAACGAACAAGATCCATTATGGTGGCTCGCTCTTGTTCAACGAATACGGAAGCAACGGGGTAGATACCTACCAAATTCATGAGTTCGCATGGCGAGTGAAATATGCGGGATTTGAAGGACGATTTGATTGGGATTTCGTCAAGACAAACAGCTTTTCATTGTTCATTCGTGCAGCGGCCGGCTATCAGTTTTTTATTGGAGGCACGCAGCAGATCGATAAAGAAACCATAAATCTCTCGCGGGTTGAACAGTTCAATAAACCGCTTTGGTTCATCACACCTTCAGCAGGTGCTACCTATTGTTTGAGCGAAAAGGCGGCCTTTGCCGTGAGTTATCGATATGGGTATGGTGCTGCACACGGCAGCGATGAGAGCGGACAAGAACACCTTCATTTTACGACCAACACCATAAGCATTGGACTCCTTTGGAATCTATCAACATGCAAATATTGCAAAGGAATTAACTACTGATAAAAGCTGGAACCATGAAATATCTAATTACAACAATCATCTCCTTTTTTGCACTTACACTAGCGGCTCAGCTTGATGGTATCAATTACCAAGCAGTGATTTTGAGCAATGAAGTGCTCGAACTACCCGGACAAGATTTGCAAGGAAATGTTTTATCCTACGGCACCATTGCGCTGAAATTTACCATCACCGATGCAAATGGGTCATTGATCTATCAGGAAGTGCAAAACACCGAGACAGATATGTACGGGATGGTGTCTGTAATAATCGGACAAGGCGCAGCCATTGGCAGTACCACACAGTTCAACCAAATCAATTGGGACGGACAAACCAAAAATCTAGGGGTAGAACTCAGTTACGACGGTGTAAATTTCGAAGCCTTGAGTGAGCAGCCACTGCTTTTTGTGCCCTACGCCTACCACCGAGACATCACTGCAACAGGCACGTTGACAGTAGATCAAGAAACCTTGTTGGGGTCAGATTTAACCGTGTTAGGCGATGCTACGTTCAACGGAAATACTACTTTCAATACCATTGAAGTCCAAAACACTAGCGATTTGATGGGTCCGGTAACCATGGGCAGCAGTGCCGATGTCTCAGGTAACTTATCGGTTAACAATGGAAGCAATGCATCGTTTTCAGGAAACATGTTGGTGGGAGGAAATTCAATTCTCGACGGCAGCCTCATGGTTGGAAATAATTCACCCGCAACCTTCACAGGTAACGTGAGTACCGTGGGCACTACCACCATGGGGGGAGCGGTGAGTATCATCAATCAGTCGCCTTTTAATGCATCGGGAACAATTACAGCAGCGGGCAATGCAACCTTCAATAGCACGATGACGGTAGGTGGAAATGCAACGTTTAATAGCGATTTAGCTGTGGAGGGAGATACCGATTTAAACGGACAAGTTACCATCAACGCGGGGATAAACGGATCGGATGGCACCTACAATAACTACGGATTGAAGGTTGAAGGCTCGCAACAAGGCATAGCTATAAAAACCAATGGCGGACGGAATTCATCGCGCAATTTTGTTTCCTTTTGGGATGTTTCGGGAGTGCATGGGTGCATAGAAGGACAAACGATGTCGGAATTGCACAATAGTTTTCGCTTCATTTGGGATGTCACAATGGGCGGCCTGAATGAAGCATTTGTGTTAGCAGAAGGTGTTGCATGTGGGTTTCAACTCGATGCTGGAGAAGTGGGCGTTATGGGGTTTCAAGGGTTGCAAGCGTATGTCCAATGGATAGAGCTTACGAACGATGCTGAATCGAACGTCGGGGTGTCGTTTTCTTCTGGCGGCGCCGATTATGCCGAATGGTTGCCTTGTGAATTGTCGACCGACGATTTGCAGGCGGGTGAGGTAGTTGGCATTTTTGGGGGTAAAATTTCTCGTCGCACTCACGGTGCGGATGAGGTGCGTGTCGTGTCTACCAATCCCATTGTAGTTGGAAACTTAGACGTAAAATCGGTCACAAAATCGGAGCGGGTAGCCTTTCTCGGACAAGCCCCAGTGCGGGTGGTCGGCAAGGTGGATGTTGGCGATTACCTGCTGCCTTCTGGAGATAACGATGGTTTGGCTATTGCTTTGAAGGCGAGCGATGTCCCTACAATTCGTTATGCAGAGATCATCGGTGTGGCGTGGGAAGCCGGAGAAAAGGCTGGGGTGAACATTGTGAATACCGCCATTGGGTTAAACGCCAACGACCTAGCCGTGCGCTTGGGCACACTCGAAGATGAGTTGGCCACCCTTCGCCATGAGCTAGAAGAAATCAAGCGCATGCTTTCGGGAGAAAAGGGAGAACCGGTTGAAGGGGTTGTAACAGCTGCAACCCTTCCAAATGAAACTACGGTTTACAGCACACGTGGAGAACGTCCTGAAACCATTCGTATGACCGATAACGAGTTTGAGAAGTGGGTGAAAGACTACGGCTATATTTTCGAAGATGTGATGGCAAAGAAAAGAGAGTATTTACAGTCGATAGGTGTCGATTATACGGAATATGAGCACCTAAAAACCATGTTAGACGCGCCAGTGCAGGCCTTGCGCGACATGCGGAGTGGTCGCTATATGGAAAGTGTTTGGAAGCATTACGAGAGCCAAGCTGTTGTCCCAACCCATTGAGACAGTAGATTTGTGCATCACCTCAAACCCCGTAGGGGCTCAATTAACCTGAACAGAGGCGTTTGAAGCGGTGCGTTCAAACAGTCGCTTTACAGCAACATCCAAACTATTGCCTTTGTACGTCGGCGCTAGTCCGGTCATCAAGGGCAGGGTGGTGGCGGTTTCAAGTTCAGATTGCGACATAGTGGCATAGCCAAATGTTTCATGCCACAAGCGAGCGAGGTAGGTTTGTTCAGGTTGTCCGGGTGTTGGGACAAGTATCGCGCGTTTTCCGAGAATGGCGAGATCCATGAGAGAGCTATACCCAGATCGGCACACGAGGGTTTCAGCGCCCCTGAGCAGTGAGCTCAACTCACCTGCACCTGGGTTAGGTTTAATGGTGACATTTCCCTGGGTGGTTTCTTCTCGCTGCGGATCGCCAGCAATAACGATGGCTTGACGTCCATCTTTCAAAAACAAATCAATCAATGCACGTTCCATCAGGTCGCGATGGGGCTCCGGACCTGATACCATCCCTACCAATGGATATGGAGAGCGAATGGCAATGGGCAAATGAGAAATGGGGCCGAGGTATTCTACCTGCATATCGATGGAATGCTTTGAAAGCTTTCCGCTGAAAATATGCTCGGGAGTATCGGGTATCCAGATTGTATTGAACGGACGAATGAGCGTTTTTACGGTAGTCCGAAACACACTCCTCACCGCAAAAGGAAGGTCAACCTCTAGTTGATGGGTGATAAACACTGAGTATACATCGGGATGAAAAAATCCGTAACAATTGTCGCTAATGATCAAATCGTAAGCATTTTCTTTGTGCAGCTCAGCAACAAACGTCTGCTCCTCTTTAATGGAGGCGGCAAAAGCCGGAAGTTGACTGGCTATCTTAACCGTATTGAAGCGCTCGGCATACGAAATGTTTTTACCAGGCTTTTCGCGCATGGTAAGGTTCGGATAACGCTGTTTCAACCAAGACAAAGCAGTGCCACGAGAGGCTACTTCCACATCCGCGCCGTTGGCGCGCAATGCTTCAATAATTGCTACACTGCGGGTGGCATGTCCCAATCCCCAATCGAGAATACCAAAGAGAACTTTCGTTGACCTCATCACGACAAAATAAAGCTAAATTTGCGAACTGTATTTGAAGTATGGGTAAAGGAAAGTTAAAGAAATGGGAGGAGAACGCCACCTTTGAACACGTGTTTGAGCCTCCTTTGGATGGTATCATTGGCGGACGTGATTTCATGAAAGGCACTTGGCACAGTGAGGTTTTTGGAAACAACAACCCCATCACGCTAGAACTGGGTTGTGGTAAGGGTGAATATACGGTTGAATTGGCGCGCAGGTATCCGAATCGTAACTTTGTTGGGGTAGATATTAAAGGACATCGTTTTTGGCGAGGTGCGAAGATTTCGAAGAATGAAGGCTTGACCAATGTGGCGTTTTTACGCACCCGAATTGAGTTTATAGCGCAATTTTTCGAAGAAAACGAGGTGAATGAGATCTGGTTGACGTTCTCTGACCCACAACCAAAAGATGAAAAAGGCAACAAGCGCCTAACCTCTGCCCCTTTCCTCGCTCGCTATCGTCAAATTATGCCGGCAGGTGCTGTGGTGAATCTTAAAACCGATAGTCCGATTCTATATACCTTCACCCACGAAGTGATTGCTGAACAAAAACTTGAAATTTTGGTTGATAGTGCAGACGTTTATGGGGAGCTTATTCAACGGATTGATGCTGAAATGAAAGATGTTTTAATGATTCAAACAGCTTTTGAAAAGCGGTGGTTGAGCGAGGGTTGTAAAATTCACTTTACCAAATTCAAACTGTAAAATGGCCGATGCTCGCTTCTTCGATGATGTGTTTGAGGTGGTCAGACAAATTCCAAGAGGCCGAGTAACCAGTTATGGTGCCATTGCGACGTTTCTCGGTAGCGCGCGTTCAGCGCGGATGGTGGGGTGGGCGATGAATGCAAGTTTTGGTTTGTTGCCAGAGGTGCCAGCGCATCGGGTGGTAAACCGCAATGGGGAGTTGAGCGGGAGGTTGCACTTTAGTACGCCCTTTTTGATGCAAGAGCTGCTGGAGGCAGAAGGCATTGAAGTGGTAGAAAATGCGATAATAGATTTTGATAAGCATTTCTGGAATCCTTCAGATTTGCTGAAATAATAAAGAAGATGCAAATAACACGTGAACGAGTGCTCGAAGCACTGAGTAATGTTGTTGAGCCTGATTTGAAAAAAGACATTGTCTCTTTGAATCTGGTTGAAGATTTACACATCGATGGCAAGGCCGTTCGCTTTAAAGTGAAGGTGAGCAACCCTGCGATGCACAGCCGAAAGCGGATGGAAGAGGCATGTGAGTTTGCTTTGCAGCGTGTTTTAGGTGATGTGGAGGTTGACGTGCAAGCATTGGCGTTGGAGAAGAATGAGCAAACAGCCGAAACTCGCCGCGTGCTTCCGGGTGTAAAACACATTGTTGCAGTGGCCTCCGGAAAAGGAGGGGTGGGAAAATCTACCGTGGCAGCCAATCTGGCGGCGGGCCTTGCGCTTCGCGGATACGCAGTGGGTTTGGTGGATGCTGATATTTACGGACCAAGTGCTCCAATAATGTTCGACCTGCGCGATGAAAAACCAACATCGAAAGAGGTGCATGGAAAACAATACATTGTACCGGTTGAAAACTACGGGGTGAAGGTGCTGTCGATAGGTTTTTTTGCCGACGATTCGCAGGCCATAGTGTGGCGTGGACCAATGGCGGCGAAGGCCTTGGGTCAGCTATTTACTGACGCCTGGTGGGGCGATCTCGATTACATGATCGTTGACCTTCCTCCGGGCACTGGCGATATCCACCTCTCTTTGGTGCAACAGGTGCCGCTTACAGGCGCTGTCATCGTCTCTACTCCTCAAGATGTCGCTCTCGCGGATGCCAAAAAAGGGGTGTCGATGTTTCAACTCGATAGCATCAAGGTTCCGGTACTTGGCATGATTGAAAACATGTCGTTTTTTACTCCGCCCGATATGCCCGAAAAGCGGTATTACATCTTCGGTCAAGATGGAGCGCGGCAGTTGGCTTCAAAACTAGATGTGCCATTTTTAGGTGAATTGCCCATCGTACAGGGCATTCGCGAGGCAGGAGATGTCGGTCGTCCGGCTGTTTTACAAGAAGATACACCCGCAGCGAAGGCATTTTCAACGATATTGGATAACTTTGTAAGAGAGGTCAACGCCCATGTTGCTGTGAAAGAATCTCAGGTACAATGAAATTAGAGCATATGTCAGACATAGAAACCCGTATCAATGCGGCATTGAATGAGATCAGACCTTATCTTCAAGCCGATGGTGGCGATATATCATTGCTCGAAGTTACTGATGATCACCGTGTGGTGGTTGAGCTTCACGGCGCATGCTCATCGTGCAACATGAGTTTTATGACGATGCGCGCTGGTGTGGAAGAAGCCATTAAGTCGGCAGCACCACACATTATTGAAGTGGTGGCCGTAAACCATCTCAATCAGCCAGCTGCTGCGAACTGAGGCGTGAACATTCTTCTGCAGGTATTGTTGTTGTCGGCAGGTGACGTATATCACCTAAATAATCACTCTTTTTAAGTACTTTTGCGAGAAATTTTGCAGGAATGATCGAAACAGATATCCTGATAATCGGTGCGGGTCCGTGCGGACTTTTCACTGTGTTTGAAGCAGGATTATTAAAGCTGCGTTGTCATTTGATTGACGCGTTACCTCAGGCAGGCGGACAATGTACCGAAATCTACCCGAAAAAGCCCATTTATGATATTCCGGCCTATCCGGAAATATTGGCTGGCGACTTGGTTGAAAATCTGATGAAACAAGCAGAGCCTTTCAAGCCAGGTTTTACATTGGGCGAGCGTGCTGAAACAATAGAGAAAACAGACGATGACAAGTTCATTGTGACGACAAACCGCGGAACACAGCACATTGCCCCTGTAATTGCCATTGCAGGTGGATTGGGATGCTTTGAACCGCGAAAACCACCTGTGGCCAACCTTGCCGATTACGAAGATCACGGGGTGGAATACATTATCAAAGACCCGAATTTCTACAAAGGAAAAAATGTTGTCATCAGCGGTGGGGGCGACTCTGCACTCGATTGGACCATCTTTCTTGCTGAAGGGGTTGCAAACCACGTTACATTGATTCACCGCAGGAATTCTTTCCGCGGACATTTAGACAGCGTGCAGAAGGTGATGGACATGGCAGCGTCGGGTAAGATACGATTGGTGACCGATGCTGAAGTGGTAGATATTACTGGAGATGGAAAGGTAGAAGGCATCGTGGTTGACCACGAGAAAGAGGGGAAAATAAGCATTGCTTGCGATCACTGGGTGCCGTTGTTTGGTTTGTCGCCAAAGCTCGGTCCGATCTCGGATTGGGGATTGAGCATTACCAAAAACGCTATCGATGTCGATACGTTTGACTACAGCACGAACGTTCCGGGCATATACGCCATTGGCGATATCAACAACTACCCAGGTAAGTTGAAGTTGATACTTTGTGGTTTCCACGAGGCGACGTTGATGGTTCAATCGGCATTCAAGCGCATCTATCCAGATAAGAATTATGTTTTGAAATACACTACCGTGAATGGTGTAGAGGGTTTTTAATGAACCGACATGGGAATAATTAAAGTAACCGTTATTGATCGCGAAGGGCAACCGCACGAGTTGGATGCCCCAACCGATATGAACATGAACATGATGGAGCTGTGCAAAAGCTACGAGCTGCCTGTTGAGGGCACTTGCGGAGGCATGGCGATGTGTGCAAGCTGTCACATGTACCTCGAGTCAGACACCCATTTACCTGAGAAGTCGGATGCAGAAGAAGACATGCTCGACCAAGCGTTTTTTGTGAAAGGAAACAGCAGATTGGGGTGCCAGATACACCTTGCCGACAGCATGGATGGCATGATTGTGCGTTTGGCTGAAGTTGGCAGTTAATCCAACAACTCCAAGTTTTTCAATCGACCACTTTCAATGACTTTGTGCAGGTAGGGAAGTGTGCGCGCCTGTGTGAGCGATTCCAGATGTCCGGGGTGGTGGCAATCTGACCCAATAAAGTCTACCCAGCCCCTATCAATCATCGTTTCTCCTGCTTTTTGCACCTGCGGTGAATAACCGCCAGTGAGGGAATTGATGTTGAGCTGTATGAAGACATCGCGGTCTATCAGGTCTTTGATTTTATTCAATTCTTTGTGCCAAAAAACATAGCGTTCAGCATGAGCTAAAACAGGCTGATAGCCAGCCATTTGAAGCTTAAAAAGCACCGATTTGAGCATGATGGGTTCGCTCATAAACGGCAATTCAAAGAGGACGTATTTTTTGCCAAAGGTCAAGACGTCGTTGTTGTCGATCAAATGGCTGAAATGCTCATCTAAAAAGTATTCAGCAGCGGCTTCAATTTGCAAAGGAATGCCTGCTTTTTTCGCCGCCTCCTGCACGCGTTGTAGTCCGCTCAAGATGATACCACTATCGTTCCGATAATAGTCTACCATAACGTGCGGCGTGGTGATTACTTTCTTGTATCCCAGTTCAGAAAATCTATGCAGCAAGGCCAGGGTCGCATCCATGTTTGGGGAGCCATCGTCGATGCCCGGAATGAGGTGTGAATGCATGTCGGCACCCACCAAACTCAAATCAATGGGTTCGAGGCTGCCGCGTTTGGAGAAAAGACGTTGTATGAATGACATGTTGGGTAAAAATACAACATTCAGAGGCTACGAGTAGTGTTTCTTGTAGTATTCCTGATAATTGCCAGTGGTGATGTGGTTCAGCCAATCGCTGTTTTCGAGGTACCATTTAATGGTCAGGCGCAAGCCTTCTTCAAAAGTAACACTTGGTTTCCACCCCAGTTCTTTTTGCAGCTTCGAGGCGTCAATGGCGTATCGGTGATCATGTCCGGCTCGATCTTGAACAAAAGTCACAAGCTTTCGAGATGCGCCGATAGTGCGTTGCAACTGTGCGTCGGCTTCATCGCATAGAAAATGCACCAAATCGATGTTTCGCCATTCGTTTCCACCACCAATGGCGTATGTTTCGCCTGTTTTCCCTTGATGATAAATCAAATCGATGGCTGCTACGTGGTCGTCGACCCACAGCCAATCGCGCACGTTGATTCCCGCTCCGTACACCGGTAAAGATTTTTCGTGCTTGATGTTGTTGATCATCAAAGGAATGAGCTTTTCTGGGAATTGGTGGCTGCCGTAGTTGTTCGAACAGTTCGAAATGACCACTGGCAGGTGGTAGGTATGGTGGTAAGCCCGCACCAAATGGTCGGCGCTGGCTTTGGAGGCAGAGTACGGACTGCGCGGGTCGTAGGCAGTGGTCTCAGTGAAGAAACCCTCATCGGTGAGTGACCCAAAGACCTCGTCGGTAGAAATTTGGTAGAACTTTCCGCCATCCGCGCGGTATGCGCGATAAGCATTGAGAAGAACACCTGTGCCGAGGACATTTGTCTTCACAAACGCCATTGGGTCGCTGATGGAACGGTCGACATGGCTTTCAGCTGCAAGGTGAAACACGCCTTCAAATTTGAATTGTTCGAAGAGGGCATTTACCTGCTTGGCATCGCAGATATCGGCTTTTGCAAAACGGTAATTTGGGGCATTTTCTACATCGCGTAGGTTCTCCAGGTTGCCCGCATAGGTCAGCAAATCAAGGTTTACAACCAGCGTGTCGGGGTAATTTTTAACGAGACGACGTACCAAGTGAGAGCCAATAAATCCGGCTCCTCCTGTTACCAGCACTGCGCGTTTAAAATCTCCCGTAGCCATGCTTATAAGCTCCAGTAAACCAAATCTTTGATGTCGTTGCGGAACAAACCTTTGATATCAACCAACACCCCTTTGTCATCGCACATAAGTGCTTTGAAATCGTTTTCGGTGTAGTTCATATACTCTTTGTGGTTCACAGCCACGATGACGGCATCGTACGACCCCATTTTTGGTGCTGGAAGCAGA
Source organism: Cryomorphaceae bacterium (assembly GCA_016124575.1). GTDB lineage: Bacteria > Bacteroidota > Bacteroidia > Flavobacteriales_D > Sanyastnellaceae > RI-182. The sequence goes on along the minus strand of WGNM01000060.1, from coordinate 8,454 downwards.
TCGATATCATACTCGTGTTTCACTTCTTCTGGCTCCGCATGTGGATCAATAACGTCTACGTGCATTGAGAAAGAAGTCAGTTCACGAATTACATCAATCACTTTCGAGTTGCGTATATCGCTCACGTTTTCTTTAAACGTAGCGCCCATCACAAGTACACGGGCATCGAGGATGTTTTTACCTTGTTCCAATATGCGCTTTACGGTTTGTTTACCGACATAAAAGCCCATGCTATCGTTTACGTATCGACCTGAGTTGATAACCCGCGCGTGGTAGCCCAGTTTGCGAGCTTTGTGCGTCAAGTAGTAAGGGTCAACACCTATGCAGTGTCCGCCCACCAACCCCGGTGTAAAGTTCAAGAAGTTCCACTTGGTGCGTGCACATTCCAAAACATCGTAGGTGTTGATGCCTACACGGTTCAAAATGATGCTCAATTCGTTGATCAGTGCGATGTTGACGTCGCGTTGCGTATTTTCAATAATTTTACTTGCCTCAGCCGTTTTGATGCTTGCTGCACGGTGCACGCCAGCATCAATAACCACTTCATACACCTTGGCAATTTCTTCACGGCTTTCGTCGTCGCAACCTGCAACCACTTTTACAATCGTGCGAATGGTGTGTTCTTTATCGCCTGGGTTGATGCGTTCAGGAGAGTAGCCGATTTTGAAATCGACCCCTGTTTTTAGTCCAGAAAGTTCTTCCAACACAGGAGCGCAATCGTCTTCAGTACATCCAGGGTATACGGTCGATTCATAAATCACATAATCGCCTTTTTTCAATGCTTGACCTACGCTGCGAGATGCAGAAAGCACCGGACCGAGGTCAGGCTGATTGCTCGCATTGATAGGGGTTGGCACGGCAATAACAAAAAACTGCGCCTTTTTCAGGTCATCAGGGTTTGCAGTGAACGTAATATCGCACCCATCGAAAGCGCTCGAAGAAAGCTCGTTCGAAGGGTCGATGTTTTGTTGCATTTGAGCAACCCTTTTTGGATTGATATCAAACCCAATCACTTTTATGCTTCGCGCAAATTCAAGGGCGATAGGTAATCCTACGTAGCCTAGGCCGACAACAGCCATGGTGGCTTCTTTTTTTCGTAGTTTTTCGTAGATCATCATAGTATACTTGATGCAAGTTTATGCACGTTTCCGTTTTCGAGGCGGTATTTGTCGTTGCTTTCCGGACATACCGCAGATCCGTCAGCGTCAAATTCTAAGCGATGGCCAAACTCGCTCATCCATCCAATGTGGCGAGCGGGGTTGCCCACAAGAAGGGCGTATGCAGGTACGTTTTTCGTTACCACAGCACCGGCACCAATGAAGGCATACTCACCTATATCATGTCCGCACACAATCGTCGCATTGGCTCCAATCGTCGCTCCTTTTTTAACCGTGGTCTTCGCATAGCTTCCGCGGCGATTTACCGCACTACGTGGATTGACGACGTTGGTGAACACGCAAGATGGACCGAGAAAAACATCGTCTTCACAAATAACACCTGTGTATATGGAGACGTTGTTTTGAACCTTCACATTGTTGCCAAGCACCACCTCTGGTGAGATGACAACATTTTGTCCGATGTTGCAATTTTTACCCAATACAGCTCCGGGCATGATGTGCGAAAAATGCCAAATCTTCGTGCCTTCACCAATGGTGCAGCCCGCGTCTACAAGCGCAGTATCGTGAACAAAGTAATCCATTAAGCTTTGTTGTACTTATCGAATGATTTATGTTCGCTCTTGTACAATTCTTCCGAAGTTAGGCTTTTGAAGTATTCGTACGTTATTTTTAATCCTTCCGCGCGCGACACTTTTGGCTCCCAGCCAAGAATCTCTCTGGCGCGGGTAATGTCGGGCTGACGTTGTTTCGGGTCATCAACAGGCAAATCGCGGTACACCACTTTTTGGGTTGTATTGGTCAGCTTGATGATTTCTTCAGCAAATTCAGCGATGGTGATCTCATCGGGGTTACCGATGTTCACGGGCTCTGCATAATCCGACATCAACAAGCGATAAAGTCCTTCTACCAAGTCGGCCACATAGCAAAAGCTGCGTGTTTGCGAGCCATCTCCAAAAACGGTCAGGTCTTCACCGCGCAAGGCTTGTCCAATAAATGCCGGCAACACACGTCCGTCATTCAGTCGCATCCGCGGGCCATACGTATTGAATATCCGCGCAATGCGGGTTTCTACGCCGTGAAAGGTATGATAGGCCATGGTGATGGCTTCTTGAAAGCGTTTCGCTTCGTCGTACACCCCACGTGGACCAACGGGGTTTACATTTCCCCAATACGATTCTGTTTGTGGATGTACCATGGGGTCGCCATACACTTCAGAAGTGGAGGCGATGAGCACCCGTGCGCCTTTTTGACGAGCCAATCCAAGGCAGTTGTGAATACCGAGAGATCCAACCTTGAGGGTTTGGATAGGGATTTTGAGGTAATCGATCGGACTGGCAGGAGAGGCGAAGTGAAGAATGTAGTCGAGTTCACCAGGAACATGGACATACTTCGATACATCGTGGTGATAAAACTCAAAATGCTCCTCAGGCATCAAATGTTCGATGTTCTTGAGGTCGCCTGTGATGAGGTTGTCCATAGCGATGACATGATAGCCTTTCGCAAGGAAATAATCACACAAATGTGAACCTAAGAAACCGGCAGCACCGGTGATGAGGACGCGCTTCATGCTTCAGTTATTTAGTCAGAGGATGGATGGTTTCTCTACCAACACTCTTGTAATGGTATCCCAATTCACGCATTTTTTCGAGATCATACAAGTTACGACCATCAAAAATAGCTTTGTTGTTCAATTTTTCAGAGATGACATCGAAGTCGGGAGTGCGGAAAACCGACCACTCGGTGCATATTAGCAGCGCATCAGAATTTTCTAGTGCTTCGTATTGCGTGGTAGCGTATTGAATGCGGTGTCCGAGTAGCTTGCGGACATTCTCAGTTGCTTCAGGGTCGAAAGCTACGATCTCAGCACCTTCATTGATCAATTTTTCGATCATGTACAACGATGGCGCTTCGCGGATATCGTCGGTTTCAGGTTTGAAGGCCAATCCCCAAATGGCGATGCGGACACCTTTAAGGTTGCCATGAAAATACTCCTTCATCGGTTGGAACAAGATCGTTTTTTGGTCGTTGTTCACATCCATCACCGCTTCAAGGATTTCGAAATTGAATCCATTTTCTTTACCTGATTTCGCGAGGGCTTGGACATCCTTCGGGAAGCAGCTACCGCCATATCCGATGCCTGGGAAGAGAAAACGCTTTCCGATGCGGGTGTCGGTGCCCATTCCTATGCGCACTTGGTCGACATCAGCGCCAACTTTTTCGCAGAAGTTTGCGATCTCATTCATGAAAGTGATCTTCATCGCAAGGAACGCATTTGCTGCATATTTGGTCAGCTCAGCCGATTTCTCATCCATGAAGATGAGGGGGTTTCCTTGGCGCACAAAAGGGCGGTATAGTTCTTCCAACACTTTGCGGGCACGCTCAGAGCTAACACCCACTACGATGCGGTCAGGCTTTAAAAAATCGTCTACCGCGAATCCTTCACGCAAGAATTCTGGATTCGAAACCACATCGAAAGGCACATTGCAGTTTTCAGCAACTGCTGCGCGCACTTTTTCAGCCGTGCCAACAGGTACAGTGCTTTTATCTACAATAACCTTATAATCTTTAATCAACCGGCCGAGTTGGTCGGCTACGCCGAGCACATACGAAAGATCAGCTGAACCATCTTCTCCGGGAGGGGTAGGCAATGCGAGGAAGAATATTTTCGAGTCTTCAATTACGTCTTCAATGTCGTGGGTGAAGCTCAAACGTCCTGCTTTTACGTTGCGTTCGAAAAGTACATCGAGGTGAGGCTCATAAATTGGCACCTCACCGTTGCGCATGCGTTCAATTTTATCTCTGTCGATGTCTACACAAACAACATTGTTTCCAGTTTCGGCCAGACATGTTCCTGTAACCAAGCCTACGTATCCTGTACCAATAACAGCAATATTCATCTTATGGTTGTATAAATTGTCTCACAGCATGGGTGATATGCTGCAATTGATTTTCGTCTAATTCAGTGTGCATAGGCAAAGAAATAACCTTTTTGCACAGGTCTTCTGTAACAGGGAAATCGCCTTCACGGTATCCAAGATTGAGAAATGCCTTTTGCAAGTGAAGAGGCACTGGGTAGTAGATCATGGCTGGTATTCCTTGATCGCTCAAGTGTTTTTGTAATCCCGCGCGATCTATACCGTCGAGCACCAGTGTATATTGGTGGAAGGTATGGGTAGTTTTCGGGTCGCGATGCGGCGTTGTAACCCCTTTCAAATCTGCAAATGCGGCGTCGTAGTAATCGGCCGCAGCAATGCGAGCATTGCAATATGCGTCGAGGTGGCGCAGCTTCACACGCAGAATGGCAGCTTGCATGCTATCGAGGCGTGAGTTGATACCCACAAAATCGTGGTAGTATCGCACCTTCATGCCGTGGTTGGCAATCTGACGCGCTGCTTCAGCAAGGTCGTCGTTGTTGGTGTACAAGGCACCGCCATCGCCGAAGCAACCCAGGTTTTTAGAAGGGAAGAAAGAAGTACAACCGAAGTCAGACATCGTTCCCGCTTTCTGAACAGCACCATCCGCTTTGCGGTATTCAGAAGAAATGGCTTGTGCCGTATCTTCAATCACAAACAAATTGTGTTCAGCGGCTATTGCAGCCATGGCATCCATGTCGGCACACTGTCCGAAAAGATGCACCGGCACTATGGCTTTTGTTTTAGGTGTAATCGCCTTGCGCACAGCCTCCGGGTCCATGTTGAACGTCTTCGGGTCTACATCTACGATAACCGGCTTGTATCCCAAAAGAGCGATCACTTCAACGGTAGCAATAAACGTAAAGTTCGGAGTGATGATTTCATCGCCAGGCTGCAGACCAAGTGCCATCATGGCGATTTGAAGTGCATCGGTGCCGTTGGCACACGGAATGACATGTTTTACGCCTAGGTAAGCCTCAAGATCATCTTGAAATCCCTTTACTTCAGGGCCGTTGATGAATGCTGTAGAGCGCACAACGTCTAAAACAGCGTTGTCGATTTCCTCTTGAATGTGTTGGTATTGACCTTTAAGGTCGACCATTTGGATGTCCTTCATTTCAATGATGACTGAATTCGGCGCGAATATACTTTATTCTGCGCAGACGGTCGAATCTTGGCAACTGTTTTCACCGTCCTTTTATGTCTTCGTGAACGTGGATTTCCTTCTCTGAAGCGCAATATTTGGAGAAAACTTGGTGGGTAGCTTCGTTAGTTAATCTTACTTTTACATCCATGAAGAATGTCATGTTGCTGATTTTATCGGTTTTGAGCATCAGTCTTTCCGCGCAGCGGGATGTCAAAGACTCTGTGCTTTTTAGTCCACATTTTAGCTTTTCATACGCCCATCAATTCCCCGCAGGGGATATGGAGCAGCGATTTGGAGCCAATTCGAATATCGGCATCGCCTTCAATGTAAAAACCACGAAGAATGTCTATTACGGCGTAGAATGGGGCTTTATCACAGGCAACAAAGTGCATGAGCCCGGTTTGATGCAGAACTTGCTCACCTCCAACAATGAAATCATTGATTCAGAGGGTAGGATAGCCGATGTAATAGTGCAGGAGCGTGGTTACACGTTAACCTTCACCGGTGGCAAGCTTTTTTCTATCAGCAAGATCAATAAAAACAGTGGGATATTGTTGAAAGGGGGAATAGGTTATATGCAACACAAAATCCGCCTTGAAACCCAGATTCACGATGTCCCTCAGTTGCAAGAGGAGTACATCAAAGGCTACGACCGGTTAACAAACGGCATTGTATTGTCGCAGTTTGCGGGTTATTACCACATGAGTTCAAATCGGTTTGCGAATTTCTATTTAGGAGTTGAAGCTTTTCAGGGCTTTACAGCAGGTCGGCGATCGTTTAACTTCGATACCCAAGAAGTAGACAATGCTGCACGGCGAGATATTTTGGTCGGCGTTCGGGCGGGGTGGTGCATACACATATACAAGCGCACGTACCGCGATTATTACTACGATTGATGAGGTTTTTATACACCCTGAGCATCGTTTTTTATGGATTTGCGATTCGTTTGGCCAGTCTTTTCAATGACAAAGCGAAGTTGTGGGTTCGCGGACGTGCAGCATGGCAGGAGGAGTTAGCCACAAAGCTCGGTTCACGCAGCGGGTGGTTGTGGATGCATTGTGCGTCGTTGGGTGAGTTTGAGCAAGGCCGTCCCATTTTAGAAGCCATCAAAAAGCAGCACCCACACCAGTTGATTTTGCTGACTTTTTATTCCCCCTCGGGCTATGAGGTGAGGAAAAACTGGGCTGGCGCCGATGCGATAGCCTACTTGCCGCTTGATACGCCTCGCAATGCAGCCAAGTTGGTGCAAATGGTTAGCCCAATTGCGGTTATTTTCGTCAAATATGAGTTCTGGTACAATTTGCTTTTTGAGCTAAAACACCGACGTATTCCAACACTGCTGGTGTCGGGTGTCTTCAGACCTGATCAGTTGTTTTTTCGCTCATATGGAAAGTTTGCGCAGAAAGCCATGCAAGCGTTTGAAAGGGTGTTTGTCCAAGATGAACACAGTGCAGCACTTGTCCACCAGCTCGCCTTACATGTCGAAATAGCGGGCGACAGCCGTTTCGATCGTGTGTTAGAGATCGTAAATCAAGAAGGGATTGATGACCTAGCTGCGTTTTGCAACAATGCGCGTGTGGTGATGGTTGGCAGCTCATGGCAGGCAGAAGAAGAGGCCATGAAACAGTTTGTTGCCGACCCGCGAAAATTGCATGATGTGAAAGTTGTGCTTGTGCCTCATGAGGTTGGTGCCGACAAAATGCAGCGCCTCAAACAAACAATTCCCGGCTCTGTATTGCTTTCAGGTTATGATCGCGCGAGCAGCGCGGATGTCCTCATCGTTGATCGCATCGGCTACCTTTCACGTGCCTACAGGTATTGCACCATTGCCGTTTTGGGCGGAGGTTTTGGCAAAGGAATACACAACATTCTCGAAGCGGCAGTATATGGCAAGCCTGTAGTTTTTGGACCCAAGCACCAAAAGTTTCACGAAGCAGGCGGATTGATAGAGGCGGGAGGAGGATTTTCGGTGCAAGACACAAAAAGACTTAACGACAAGTTAATCAGCTTGTTGGGTCGTGAAGATGCATTGTTCGCAGCGGGCAAGGCCGCCGAAGAGTATGTGAGGAAGAATGCAGGGGCAACACAAAAAGTGATGAATTATTTAACTGAAAGACAGATAATTAGGCGTTGAAGTAAAAAAATGATTCGAAACTCTTATCGGAATTCTTGACAGGAATAAAATATGTATTAAATTTGCGTCCGCTCTTGAACGTAAGGGCATCGATTTAAACGTCGATAAAATGCGAGAATAGCTCAGTTGGTAGAGCACAACCTTGCCAAGGTTGGGGTCGCGAGTTCGAGTCTCGTTTCTCGCTCATTAAGGCCGGATTGTTCCGGCTTTTTTTTTGAATCTTTTGCCCGGGTGGTGAAATGGTAGACACGAAGGACTTAAAATCCTTTAGACAGCAATGTCTGTGCGGGTTCAAGTCCCGCCCCGGGTACAAAACAGAGTGAAAATGAGAGCGAGAGCGAACATTTCACTCTGTTTTTTTTCTTCACTCTCATTTTGTTTCTCACTCAAACAGCCATTTGTCGTGTTTGATTTCCAAAGACTTGAGGTATATACGAAGTCAAAGAGTTTTCACGTAGCCTGAAAAAAATATTCTTGACAATAAATTGGATAGGTATGTCAATGACCATTTATGGCGGGTTTTATTCAGGATTATAAGCCATTTTAAAGAAACAGAAAACAAAAGATTTGACCTAAATATTTTGTAAATTTGGATAGAGATGAAGGCCGAAAAATATGTTCAATTCAATAGAAATAGACAGAATTAACCTGACACTAATGGGTGTTAAGTTTTCGGACTTAAAAACCTTAGAAATCACTGCAAACGCTCTAGGTAGTTGTATGTTTGAAGGGTATAAACCTACGCCTAAAGGAATTGAAATTATACGGGACTATGTTACAGGGAAAATAACATTAGCAGAGTTTGTGGCATTTGCCAAAGAAAAAGCCTATGTCTAATTCTTACAAATACATAGACCCTGACTATACATACACTGACCCCAAGACTGGACTTTTAAGGAATTTACAAGACATTACTGACTCTGATATTTTGCTTTTTGTTGAGAGTGGTGCTGTAACCAAACGACTTCAAGAACTTTACACATGCCCGATAAAAATCAAAGGTATTGTAGTGGTCGGGAAAAACTGGACAAGTTGAATGAAATCAACAAATCCATAAATTTCCCTTATGAAACGCGAACGTAGAAAATTCACCAATGCTTTCAAAACCGAAGTTGTTCTTGAAGCGCTGAAAGAAAAGCTAAC
>WGNM01000002.1 GCA_016124575.1 Cryomorphaceae bacterium | reverse complement strand
TTAGCTTTTCTTTCAGCGCTTCAAGAACAACTTCGGTTTTGAAAGCATTGGTGAATTTTCTACGTTCGCGTTTCATAAGGGAAATTTATGGATTTGTTGATTTCATTCAACTTGTCCAGTTTTTCCCGACCACTACAGACACATCAAACATTTCAAATATCCACAAGCAGTTAATTACAGAAATTTAATTCAATTTTTAGACACAAGGCCTTTTCAGGTTCATTTATATGGACACTCATGTGGTGATTCCGACCACACTATCTTGAGCACAATATTCGAACATAAAAATTGCATTTCGATTAAACCATTTTATTATAAAAGTCAAGAAAATGATGACTATGAAACTAAAACAATTTCAATAACACGTATATTAAAAAACAAGGGTGATTTGTTAACTAAAGTCGTCGCAAAACCACTCTGTAAGCCAATGTATCAACCCAAAGTATGAACGCATACGTTACGTTCTTTTGCTATCCTTCCCTATCTTGATTGATAATACTAAGAAACTCATCTTCAGAAATAATCGGCACCCCTAAGCTTTCGGCTTTTTTCAACTTGCTGGGCCCCATGTTCTCTCCAGCTAAAACAAAATCTGTTTTTGCGGAAATAGAACCAACATTTCTTCCACCATGTTTCTCGATTAAATCTTTGATCTCATCCCGCGAGAAAGCGTTGAAAACACCTGAAACGACGAACGATTTGCCATCGAGCACCTGCGACCCACCATCGGCGGTGTTATCCGCCATTGTGAATTGCAATCCGGCGGCTACAAGCGCATCCAAAACAGCTCTGTTGCGGTCATCTGCAAAATAGATGAGCAGACTTTCGGCTATCTTGTCACCAATTTCTTCTACGTGAAGCAGCTCTTCCTTGCCGGCCAGCATCAGGGCTTCAAGTGATTTGAAGTGACGTGCCAACTTCTTCGCTACCGTCTCTCCAACATGGCGAATGCCCAATGCGAAAAGTACTCTTTCAAAGGGTTGACTTTTCGATGCTTCGATGCCTTCTAGCAGCTTCTCAACCGAGCGTTCAGCCATGCGTTCGAGTGGCAACAACTGCTCGGTGGTAAGTGAATACAATGAGGAAACATTGTCGATCAAGCCGGCATCCCACAACTGCTCCACCGTTTCAGGACCCATGCCGTCAATATTCATGGCTTTTCGGGCGATGAAATGCTCGATCTTGCCTTTTAGCTGCGGTCCACAACCATATTCATTCGGACAGTAATGTTGGGCTTCGCCATCGGTTCGGACGAGTTCTGTGGCGCATTCCGGACAATGGGTAATGTACAATTGCGGAAAACTGTTCGGGTCGCGTTTCGACAATTCCACACCTACAACCTTCGGTATGATCTCTCCACCTTTTTCTACATAAACATAATCGCCTTCGCGGATGTCCAACTTTTCAATCTGGTCAGCATTGTGCAATGATGCCCTTCTCACTGTCGTTCCCGCTAAAAACACCGGTTCCAAATTCGCTACCGGTGTTATAGCCCCCGTTCTTCCTACTTGATACGTAATCTCATTCAAGCGCGTTAACACTTTCTCTGCCTTGAACTTAAAGGAGGTTGCCCATCGCGGCGATTTCGCTGTCATCCCCAACTGGCGCTGCTGATCGTAACGATTGACTTTAATTACGATTCCGTCGATATCAAACGGTAAGTCGTGGCGGTGTTTGTCCCAATACGCGATAAACGACATGATACCGTCTACATCGTTCACGCGTTCAATATAACGGTCGCTTGCTTTTGGAACCCTAAATCCCCATTCGGCAGCGTGGGTCAAACTATCAAAGTGATTGCTAAATGGCAATTGCTCTGCATAGACAAAATACAAATAGCAATTCAATCCGCGTGATGCCACGAGCTTGCTGTCTTGATTTTTCAAAGTCCCCGACGCTGTATTCCTCGGATTGGCGTACAATTCCTCTCCATCATCCGCCCTTTGGGCGTTCAAACGCTCAAATTCTGCATGTGGAAAATAGATCTCTCCACGAATATCAAACGACTGTGGATAGCCCGTTCCATGCAGTTTGAGCGGCACCGATCGAATAGTTCTTACGTTGGTCGTAACATCTTCACCCACATCTCCATCGCCACGTGTTACAGCACGCACCAAAATGCCGTCTTCGTATGTCATGCTGATGGCAACGCCGTCGTATTTCAATTCCAGCACGTATTCTATTTCACCTTGAATGGACTTCTTTACACGATTCTCCCAATCGATGATTTCTTCTTGAGAATAGGTATTCGACAGCGATAACATGGGAAAGCGGTGCTTTACTTTCTCGAATTTATCGGTAATGTCGCCACCCACACGTTTGGTTGGTGAGTTGGCAGCAGCCATTTCAGGAAAGGCAATTTCCAAGTCTTGCAGCTCACGCAACATGGCATCGAATTCATAATCTGAAATCGATGGCTTATTTAAAACATAGTATGCGTGATTGTGGGCATTGAGCTCTGCAGTAAGGACATCAATGCGAGATTTAGCTTGGTCAATATTCATTTTTCACATTCTTGTTTCCAATGGCGCGAAGGACTTTTCCAATGCGTATTTTAACCTTAGCAAGGTACACGGTAGAGTTGTAAAGTGGTAACAATTCATTTGGCGTTTCAAACATCCACCTATGTCCAACCCCCAACCCAGCAGATAGCCACCAACTCAAGTGATGATACCCAGAAGCGCTTAACTCAATGGGGCGTACAGAGACATCTTCAAGACGTGTCCAAATACCATTTCTCGTATCGAAATAATCAATGGCTACGTTGCCTCTGCCGAGATGTATGGTGCCACTCACCTCCCACTTTCGGTGTAGCAAAAGCACACGCTCGTAATACAGTGATCCGTAACCGAATGTGAAGCGCGACGGACTAACCAACGTATCACCATTGTTGTATTGTGGGAGCGAAAGTGCCTGGTTGAAATTGTAGATACCAACCCCAAATCGGTGCACGCGTTTGTACTCTAAACCCATGCGCAACCCTCCGATGTTTACAGGTTTCCCGTTGGCTATCGAGTTGCGGCCGTCAAAAATAAAATCGAACTTCCATCGCCTGAACCCTTCGCCTAAATACTGCTTCCCACCTAATGTCCATACCTCCTCATTGAGTTGGGCTGATACAGACAAAGACGCAATCACAATCGTGATGGTCATGAGGAATTTTGAAAACATGCTGCAAAAATATGGACTTACACCGTCCGCTCCGCAAATACCATGCGCGGTTTTCCTTGTAAATCGTTCTTTAGTTCGACTTTCGAAAACATAGGATGCAACATCTCAACAACGTCTGTGGCATAGCGCTCATGACATTCAAAAGCGAGCAATCCGCCTGTTGATAGCGCCATGGTGGCAATTCCTGCTATTCTTCGGTAGAACAAAAGCGGGTCATCATCGGGTGTAAACAATGCCACTGCAGGTTCAAAAGCGGTCACTCTTGCATCCATTTCTTCCCGCTCAGCGGCGGGGATGTAAGGTGGATTGCTGACGATTACATCAAAGCTTTCATTTGGGGTGTCGGTAAGGATGTCTTTTCGAGAAAATAACACGTGAACTCCCAGTTCGTCTGCATTTCTTTCGGCAACATCCAGCGCGAGCTGACTGACGTCGTAGGCCACTACATTGGCTTCGCTAAGTGCTTCCGCCAATGATATCGCGATGCACCCACTGCCGGTGCCTATGTCTAAAATTGATTTCGCTTGTGGTCTGCGCTGTAAGATTTGAGCAACCAGTTCTTCTGTTTCAGGACGAGGTATCAGGGTATGTTCGTTGACGCGAAAACGGTGCCCCATAAACCACGCCTCGCCTGTTATATGCTGCAAAGGTTCACCCGCGTTTAGTCGGGCCGACATCGCTTGCAATGCATTCAATTCAGACTCACTGAAGAGGTAGCCAAGAAGCAATTGAGTGCGTGATTTCTTGGACACGAACTCGGTTAATGCACGCGCCCAATTGGCTGCTTCACGCTCATCATCGTGATCAAGCATTGATTTCAACCACGCGTTTACAGCTTGTAGATTGTTTTGAGACGGCCACATGATGCGAAATTAGGGAAATAATGAGGTGAAAAAGAACAGCCATGTTTCCTAAGAAGACAAGGCTGTTCAGTATTACTCAAAACAGATGGGTAAACTTTTAAAACGAATGAAGCAATCGTTCAGCGGTTGCTATATTCGTTGCTAAGGGTATGTTTCGCACGTCGCAAATACGCATCAACATAGCGATATCTGGCTCATGCGGGTGTTTATCCAATGGATCTCTGAAAAAGAAAACCATCTGAATTTTCCCCTCTGTAACTTGTGAGGCTATTTGGGCATCGCCGCCAAGCGGACCCGACATCACACGTTCAACTTCAAAACCAGCATCCAGCGCATGCTGCCCCGTAGTTCCTGTAGCTACAAGATCAATTCCTTTTGCAGAAAGCACTTCACGGTGGTCCATGAGAAAACGAACCATCTCTGCTTTTTTTCCATCGTGTGCTATGATTGCAATTCTCATTGTATTTGGTTTTTCACGAATACTTGATATCCCCAGGCGTCGAGTGGCAATTCACCATTGGCAAATACCGTAAGCTTAAATTGATTGAAGATGCTTGTAAAATCTCCCGAAATGCTTTCTTCAAATACAACCGTTGTGGGAGTAGCCGAAAGGTTCACGATAGTCAACACTTCACTGGTGCCTTGTTTGCGAATAAAGGCGTAAACAACATCATCATTGGCGGTTTTGATGCGCTCAATCTTTCCGCCATAAGGTCCGTTCCAAAGGGCTTCTTGATCGCGGTGAACGTTCAACATTTTGCTGTAAAAGTCAGCGTATTTGTAGCCATTCCATGGAATGGTATCTTTATCGAAAAAGCGAAGTCTACGCTCCATACCTGTTTCTTGTCCGCTATAAACCAGCGGTGTACCCAAGTTGAATGCCAAGGTGGCAAACGCGAGATGTCCGTCACCATACCGCTCAAACACAGTTCCGTTCCATGAATTTTCATCGTGGTTGGTGGTGAAGGTCATGCGGTAGGCGTTGGCAATAAAGTTGGTATCTTCTTTCGCCAAATAGGTATCTAAATCGTTCAATGCCTTGTTTCCTTTGGCAATTTCATTCATCACATGCATCAGTTCCCAACTGTAGCTCATGTCGAAGGCTTCGATGTGGTGAAGAGGATTCTCAGCTTCAGCAAGCATGAAAATGTCAGGATTTACTGCACTCAATTCTTTGCGTGCACGGTTCCAAAAATCAACTGGAACGAAGTCTGCAACATCACAACGGAATCCATCAATCTGTCCTTCTACAAGCCAAAATTTCATCGCGTCGATCATCGCCACACGTGTGGCTTCATTTTCGTAGTTCAACTGCGCTACATCCCACCAATCGGTGCCCGTTGGGGGCTGCAAGTTGCCCAATGAGTCGAGCAAATAGTAATCTTTGTGATCATTGGTCCACACATTGTCGAAAGCGCTGTGGTTTGCCACCCAGTCAATAATGACTTTCATGCCATACGAATGGGCATCGTTTACAAACAGCTTGAAGTCTTCCATGGTGCCAAACTCCGGATTCACCGCTTTGTAATCTCTGGCTGAATAGTAGCTTCCTAAACTGCCTTTGCGATTCTCCTTGCCTATTGGGTGAATTGGCATCAGCCATAAAATACCTACTCCTAAAGATTTCAAACGTGGCATGTCTTTGCGGACAGCGTCTAAGGTTCCTTCTGGAGAGTATTGGCGGACATTCACCTCATAGATCGACATGTTTTTCGACCAATCGGCGTGGTGCAATACTTCACTTACGTGCTGCTCACCTTGCTGCTCAGCGGTAGATGTAATCTGATCTCCGTTGTTTCCACATGATGCGAGTGCGGCAGCGAAAAAGATGGTTATGTATGCTTTCATATACAGTATTTGATATCCAAAAGTACGAACTTAGTGTATATAATACACAAAGCTAGTTTTAACTTTCATTTTGCTTAATACTTGAAGACAAACGCCCCTTCAAGCACGTGTTTTGTATGTTGCTCAAAGGGGCGAAATATCTATTTAAAACAATGTCGGCTGGAAATCATCATCGATTGGTGGTTTCGGACGAGGTTTCGGCAATTCCAGATCGATGGTCGGACTTGGCTTGTCGGGCACACCAATTGGTGGTTTGGGTTTGTCGACTTTCACATCCCTGCCGCTGGCAGGAAGGTCATCATCGTCATCGTCATCATCGCCATCATCGTCGTTATCATCGTTTTCACTTTCATCCTCATCCTCATCGTCGTTATCATCGTTTTCACTTTCATCCTCATCCTCATCGTCATCAAATCCATTGCCTTCGTCTTCATCATCATACTCTTCATCATCTTCAGAAACTTGCGCTTTTGCTGCTGCAATCTCGGCTTGCAATTCCAATTCAGACTTCTCTTCTAGCTCTTCATTTAGCTCAGCGGCTTCCACCTCTGTAACTGGAAGAGTGCTCAACCGATTGCCGAGTGCCTTCAATCCTTTTACAGATATAAATTCATGTAAATCAATCAGTTGATCTTCTTTGTCGCGAGTTTGCTTGAAGCGTTTATTGAACTTAACAACGATCATTGGGTGATGGGCAGTAGACACAAATGCCAACTTACTGTCGGGATGCTCAGTGATGTACAAGACATTTTTCGACGACGACTCAACGAGGAATCGCTTCACAAAGAATTCTTGTTTTTCGCCATCATAGTACACGGCAGAAATCGGTTTTTGCGGAATCCATTTCTCCAAATGCACCATGTTTTCATCGAAATGGGCGCTCAGGTCGAACCCAATCAATTTGTACTCTCCATTGCTGAGCAGCACCAAAATCTTGTCTGTTGGCTGGAAATCACCTAACAAACGTCCTCTTCCATCGGCGTTCAACCGCTGCACGGTTTCATCGTACCAAATCTTACGTGCTCCAAGCGTGCTCACCCCCTCTTCTTTCAACTCAATCTTGCGAATCGGGTATTTGGTGATTGTATTACCGGCTGCCGGACGTCCTTTGATGCTTTGATCGGAGAAAGAGACATCAAACTTCAGTTTTTTCACACGCTGCAATTGACGAAGATGCACCGTTACCACTTCAGCCTCACCGTTCGGATTGGCTGTAAAATAGAGCACTTCAGAGCCTGCAGTGCCCTTTGTAATCGGGTATTCTCTATCGCGTGTTATCGAAGTTACCGAGAAGCGCTTGATAAACGATTTGCCCATTTTTCCATCGCGGTAGATGGCATTGTACACAGTTCGCTTGTCACCTTTTTTCCAAACCCATACGTGGATGATATTCTTACCCACAAAAGCTTTCGTGCTCACTTTGGTGACAATCATCGTCCCATCAGATCTGAAAACAATGAGATCATCGATATCTGAACAATCGCAAACGTACTCGCCTTCGCCGCGTTTTAATGCCGTTCCAACAAATCCTTCTTCTTTGTTCACATAAAGCTTTTCGTTTGCCACGGCCACTTTTGCGCGGTCAATCGTATCAAACGTTTTAATCTCTGTCTTACGCTCTCTGCCCGCTCCGAATTCCTTTTTGAGATCTTTAAAATATTCGATTGCGAAGTCGGTCAGATTATCCAAATGGTGTTGCACCTCTTTGATTTCATCGATCAGCGCTTGCAGTCTTTCATCAGCCTTGAAGCCATCAAAACGAGAGATACGTTTGATTCGAATCTCTGTCAAACGCGCTACATCTTCATCAGTAACAGCACGCAACAGGTGTTTGATGTGAGGCTTTAACCCTTTATGAATCGTTTCAATAATGGCTTCCCACGTTTCACATTCTTCAATGTCGCGGTAGATCCTGTTCTCAATAAAGATCTTCTCGAGAGAAGCAAAGTGCCATTGTTCTTCGAGTTCGCTCTTGCGGATTTCAAGCTCTTGCTTTAGAAGGTCTTTCGTACGTTCAGTACTCAACCGCAGCATCTCACTGGCGCCAATAAAATGTGGGCGATCAGCTTCAATGACACCCGAGTTTGGGGATATCGAAACCTCACAATCGCTGAAAGCATAGAGCGCATCGATTGTCTTATCTGGAGACACCCCCGGAGCGAGGTGAATAACCACCTCCACAAATTCAGCGGTGTTATCTTCTACCTTTTTGATTTTAATCTTCCCGCGATCGTTGGCTTTCAAGATCGAATCGATCAAAGAAACTGTTGTCGTTCCAAAGGGAAGCTCGGTGATCACCAGCGTCTTATTGTCTTCCTTTTTAATGCGTGCCCGCACCTTTATCTTTCCACCCCGCAAACCATCGTTGTAGTTCTCACAATCCATCATTCCGCCAGTCGGAAAATCAGGATAGATAACCGGTCTGCGTCCTTTCAGCACTTCAATAGAACCATCAATGAGTTCAACGAAGTTGTGAGGCAATATTTTACAAGCCAAACCAACAGCGATACCCTCTACTCCTTGTGCAAGCAGCAAAGGAAATTTGACAGGCAATGTTTCAGGCTCTTTGTTTCTACCGTCGTAAGAGGCTAGCCAATTGGTGGTTTTGTGGTTGAAGACAACCTTGGAAGCAAATTTAGACAGACGTACCTCGATGTAACGAGGAGCTGCCGCGCCATCGCCAGTAAAAATGTTCCCCCAGTTACCTTGGCAATCGAGGAGTAAATCTTTCTGACCAATTTGCACCATGGCATCGCCAATAGACGCATCACCATGCGGGTGATACTTCATGGTGTTACCAATCACGTTCGCCGCTTTGTGAAAACGTCCGTCATCAAGCTCTTTCAACGAATGCAAAATCCGTCGCTGAACAGGTTTCAATCCATCATGCAAGTGCGGAACTGCGCGCTCAAGAATAACATAAGAAGCATAGTCAAGAAAGTAGTTGTTGTACATACCAGCAACCTGCACCACCTTTTCAAGGCTATGTCCTTCTTCTTCTTTACCAAATTCTTCGTCGTGCTCTAATTCTTCGTTTGCCATCGTTAAGCCTCAACTTTGTCTTTTTCAACCCGCAGGTTTTCAATAATAAATTCCTGACGATCAGGTGTGTTCTTACCCATGAAGAATTCCAAAAGGGTTTCTACACTGTCTTTGCCAATCACCACAGGATCGAGGCGGATGCTTTCACCGATGAAGTGTTTGAACTCATCGGGCGATATCTCACCCAGTCCTTTAAATCGTGTTATTTCCGGATTCTTACCGAGCTTTTCCATCGCCGCTTGCTTCTCTTGCTCGCTGTAACAGTAAATCGTCTCTTTTTTGTTTCGCACCCTGAACAATGGTGTTTGTAGGACGTATAGATGTCCGCTTTTCACCAAATCAGGGAAAAATTGCAAGAAGAATGTGATCAGCAATAACCTGATGTGCATGCCATCGACATCGGCATCGGTAGCGATTACCACTTTGGCATAACGCAGTCCTTCCAACCCTTCTTCAATGTTCAAAGCCGACTGCAAGAGGTTGAATTCTTCGTTCTCATAAACCACTTTCTTCGTCAGTCCGTAGCTGTTTAATGGTTTTCCTTTCAACGAAAATACCGCCTGCAAAGTCACATTGCGTGCTTTTGTTATAGATCCCGATGCAGAATCTCCCTCAGTGATAAACAAGGTGCTGTTGCCATCTGGATCGGTTTTGTCGTTGAAGTGCGACCTGCAATCTCTTAACTTTCTATTGTGCAACGAAGCTTTCTTTGCGCGTTCACGGGCAAGCTTTTTAATTCCTGCCAGGTCTTTACGCTCGCGTTCAGATTGCAAAATGCGTCGCTGCAGGGAATCTGCAACCTCTGGATTTTTGTGGAGGAAGTTATCAAGTTCACGCTTCAGAAAATCGAGCACAAATGAACGAATACTCGTCCCCTCTGGCTCTATCTCTGTCGACCCCAACTTGGTTTTCGTCTGCGATTCAAATACAGGCTCTATCACCTTTACCGCAATGGCTGCTACAATGCCACTGCGGACGTCTACAGCTTCATATTCTTTGTTAAAGAACTCACGAACTACTTTTACATACGCTTCACGGAAAGCACCTTGGTGGGTCCCTCCTTGTGTTGTGTATTGTCCGTTTACAAACGAATAATACTCTTCACCATACGAATTCGAATGTGTGATAGCTACCTCAATATCTTCACCTTTCAGGTGGATGATGGGATAGTTGACCTCTGTCGTCATGTTTGCCTCAAGCAAATCTTTTAGTCCATTTTCAGAGTGGTATTTCTCACCATTGAAAATAAGGGTCAGACCAGCATTGAGGTATGCGTAGTTCCAAAGCAGACGTTCAACGTGCTGCATGCGAAACTGGTAATTGATAAAGATTTTCGGATCGGGAATGAAGGTAAATTTAGTCCCTCGTCGCTTCGCCGATTCTTCAATGTCTGAATCGACAACCAAATTCCCTTGCGAGAACTCAGCGCTCTTCACTTGTCCTTCCCGTATCGACTGCACTTGGAAAAACTCCGACAGCGCATTCACAGCCTTGGTACCTACACCGTTCAATCCGACGCTCTTTTTGAAAGCTTTCGAATCGTATTTACCTCCTGTGTTGATCTTCGATACACAATCGATCACTTTTCCAAGAGGAATGCCTCGACCGAAATCGCGGACTTTAACAACGTTCTCACGTATGCTGATTTCAATGGTTTTCCCATTGCCCATAACGAATTCATCGATACTGTTATCTAGAATCTCTTTGAGCAATACGTAAATACCATCGTCAGCAGTTGAGCCATCTCCTAACTTCCCGATGTACATACCGGGACGCATACGAATATGCTCTTTCCAGTCGAGCGACCGGATATTGTCTTCTGTATATTGAACTTCTTGCATGTTCTGAGAAAGTGGAAATTCGGCTGAAATCTTACAGCCCCGAATGAGGGCTGAAATTTACGGAATCAGACAAGGGTTGGTAAACTGTTCTGACGGTGTTTTATCAACAAACACCAACATTTATTAACGTCAGGTCGAAGTCGACATTTCCTGAAATCAGTATAAAATCCTGAAAAAACCAAATATTGTCCCATCGTTAAAAACGATTACTTCGTCGAAACTTTCGAGACATCCTTGCGTAAGAATATGATTGATACAATAGAAAGTTGTAACTTAGTGCGACTTTGATTAACCTTACTTTAACCAAGTAACCTGAGATGACACGTACTTTTCTTCGTTCGTCAGCCGCTGCGCTGATGTTACTCCTATCGCTGTTCACGACTGCACAAGTCAATGAAGGAGGAATGCCATTTACATATCAAAATAACAAAATCAACTGGCACTTGCCCATTGCTGCAATGCCGTCATTTGATTTGGAACCCATGCTTGCTGAAGACGCCATCGTGAACGCTGAAAAAAGCGCTCCATATCGTTTTGGGAAGAATTTTGAGGTGAATTATAATCTCGACAATGCCGGACAATGGCACAACTTGCCGGGTGGTGGACGTTTATGGTTGTTTTCGGTGATTTCAGACGGTGCATTGAGCATCAACCTGACTTTCGATCAATTTCTAATGCCTGAAGGTGGACGTATGTTCATTTACAATGCAGATTACACGCAGGTGCTAGGAGCCTACACATCGGCCAACAATGCCCCCGACCTAACATTTGCCACATATCCAGTTCCCGGTGAGCAAGTAATCATCGAGTATTACGAACCTGCCGAACACATCAATGAAGGGATTGTCCAGTTGCAACGTGTTACCCACGCTTATCGCGACATCGAAAAAGCAGCACGCGACATTGGTGATTCAGGAACGTGTAATAACAACGTCGTTTGTCCGGAAGGAAACCCTTGGCAAGACGAAATCAATGCTGTTGCAATGATTGTTGTGGGTTCGAATGGTATCTGCACGGGTGCGCTTGTGAACAATACAGCAAACGACGGACATCCATACTTCCTTACAGCAAACCACTGCACAAGCGGTGGAGTAACAAACTGGGTTTTCCGATTCAATTGGCAAAGCACAACGTGCACAGGTAACAATGTTGGTTCTTTTCAAACGGTAAATGGTTCTCAATTGCTGGCGTCTGGAACTTCTGCCGACTACTGTCTGCTCCGCATCAATAACGGTAACCCCATCCCTACTGCATACAATCCATACTACGCTGGCTGGGATGCCACTGGTAACAACCCTTCTACGCAAGTGGGTATACACCATCCATCAGGTGACTTGAAGAAAATATCGTTCGATAACCAAGCAGCAGGAACCGCTACCTATGGAGGCGCTACGTGTTGGAGGATTTTTAACTGGGAAGATGGCACAACGGAACCGGGTTCTTCTGGTTCGCCGTTGTTTGATCAGAACCACAGAATTATTGGGCAGTTGTATGGCGGACAAGCAACATGTTCAAACAATGTGAACGATTATTATGGCAAGTTCGATGTTACATATCCAAATGTATGTGAGTGGCTTGCTCCTGGATGCAACACCACCATTGTCGATGGCTACGATCCTCTAACGCCTACTGCAAATTTAGATGTCCAACTGCTTAGCATCAACTCTCCTGTGGGTACCGTTTGTGCTGCTTCAGTTACTCCGCAAATAACTGTTCGCAATGCGGGTGTCAACACGATTACTTCATTCACAATTCAATACAACATTGATGGTGCTGCGAACCAAACGCAGTCATGGACCGGCTCACTGACGTCTGGAAACACTGTAAACGTTTCTCTGCCAGCTACTTCTCCTTCCGCAGGTGCTCATACATACAATGTGAACCTGATCAACCCAAATGGGGGTACTGACCAAAATACGGCGAACAATAGCGGCAACTCTTCGTTTACGATCATCGCTGATGCGCAGACTGTTACATTGACTTTGTTAACAGACAACTACCCAGCCGAAACAACGTGGAATATAACAACAACGGGTGGAACGGTGCTTTACTCGGGTGGACCATACGCTACGACGCAGACAACCTTTACAGAGACTCTTTGCATGGGTGCTGGCTGCTATGTGCTGAATGTGTTCGACAGCTTCGGTGATGGTCTGCAATACCAAGGCGTTGTAGGTAACTACACGCTGACCGATGAGAATGGAATAGTGCTGGCTCAAATGGTTGCAGGTGGTAACTTCGGTGCTCAGGCTACCCATAATTTTTGCTTGACTGCCAGCGGCATCGATGGCTGCACAAATGCAGGTGCTTGTAACTTCAATCCTGCCGCTACGAACGACGATGGCTCTTGTGAGTTTACGTCGTGTGCTGGATGTACAAATGCTGGTGCCTGCAACTACGACAATACAGCGACAATTGATGATGGATCATGCATCATGCCTACTACCTATTATGCTGATACAGATGCTGATGGTTTTGGTGATGCAGCAGTATCTACTTCTTCTTGCATCGCTCCTTTTGGGTTTGTAACCAATAACTCTGATTGCGACGATACACGAAATGATGTCTACCCAGGGGCTCCTGGAACTGCTGAAGGTGTCGACAACAATTGCAACGGAACGATTGATCCTACGGAGGAACTCATTCCAGTTTGCATGGGTGACTTCAACCTTGACGGACAAAGAAACGTATCCGATTTGTTGATGCTACTTGCAGATTTTGGCTGCCTATCGAATTGTTCTTCCGACCTTGATGAGAATGGAAATGTGAATGCCAGCGACTTCTTGGTATTCCTCGGACTATTTAACTCGCCTTGTAACTAATCAAATATAAAAACCCGCTCAAGTGAGCGGGTTTTACCTTTATAACTGATGCATATGAAAAAGGTCTACAACCTTCTTTTGGCTGGGTTTATCCTGGTTTCTTTTAATTCAATGGGTCAAGGATATTGGAGCGATGCTCCTCATCCTATGCGCACGAATCAAGTGATCAAACCTGCCGAATACCGTTCGTTGAGTTTGGATTTTCATGCAATGCAAACTTTGCTCGGCAGCGCTCCATCGGAACAAGAAGTGGATGTCCGTTTCTCGGAGGCCATGATTTCTATCCCAATGCCAGACGGTTCAACACAGACGTTCCGTTTCGTTGAATCATCGATCATGGAACCTGAATTACAAGCTCAGTTTCCTCAAATTCGCTCTTATAGCGGTATGTCTGTAGACGACCCTACGGCAAGAATACGGTTTAGCATCTCTCACATGAGCTTCAATGCGATGATCATGAGTTCAAAAGGAACGGTATACATCGATCCGCTGTCGCTGACAGATGATTCATACTACATGTCGTACACCCGTGAAGCGTTTTATGCCAGCACAGATAAAAATGCAAATGGAAGAGCTTGTGAGATTCCAGATCAAATCGATACCGATAAATACGATGAACGCATTGAGAAGCCATTGACTTCCAAAAAGAAGGTTCAGACCATGGGCTACCGCGGTCCGAATGGTACCCAGCTTCGCACATACCGTTTGGCTTTGGCTTGTACAGGTGAATATGCTGCCTTCTTTGGTGGCACTGTGCCGAACGTAGTAGCTGCTATGAACAACTCGATGACTCGTGTGAATGGTATTTACGAGCAAGAAGTTGCCATTCGTATGGTGCTTGTAACGAACAATGCGAACCTTATTTATTTGAATTCAGGTACCGACCCGTATACCAACAACAACGGTGGTACAATGCTCGGACAAAACATCACCACATGTAACAGTGTAATCGGTTCTGCTAACTATGATATCGGACACGTTTTCTCAACCGGTGGTGGTGGTGTAGCATACTTAGGTGTGCCTTGTACTACAAACAAAGCGGGCGGTGTAACTGGTTCTGGAGCGCCTGTAGGTGACCCTTTTGATGTCGATTACGTTGCCCACGAAATGGGACACCAATTCGGTGGTAACCACACTCAAAACAACTCTTGTAACCGTTCTACGAATGCTGCTTACGAGCCTGGAAGTGCCTCTACTATCATGGGATATGCGGGCATTTGTGCTCCGAACTTGCAAAGCAACTCAGACCCATACTTCCACAACCATAGCTACAACGAAATCCGCGTTTTCTCAACTACTGGAAACGGAAATACCTGTCCGGTAACTACCAACACAGGCAACACCCCTCCTACTGTTGATGCCGGTGTGGGTGGTTGGACAATTCCAATCTCTACTCCTTTCGAATTGACAGCCGTGGCGAGTGATGCCAACGGTGACCCTATTACATACAATTGGGAACAGTATGATCTCGGTCCTGCTACCGCAAGTGGTGACAATAACCTCACAAACCCAAGTGGCAACCAACCGATCTTCCGATCTTGGAACGCTACCGAAAGTCCAACTCGCGTTTTCCCACGTATCCAAAACTTGGTAAACAACACAACTGTTGTTGGTGAGCACTTGCCTACGTATAGCAGAAACCTTTCGTTCAAATGCACGGTACGCGATAACCGCATCGCTGGTGGTGGTGTGAATGATGACCAAGTTACTTTTGCTGTAAGCAATGTCGGTGGTCCTTTCGTGGTTACTTCGCCAAACACGGCTGTAACATACCCGGGTAACACTGTCCAAACGGTAACTTGGAACGTAGCAAATACAACTGCAGCACCTATTTCTGCTGCAAACGTAGATATCTTCTTATCGCTAGATGGTGGCTACACGTGGCCTATCACTCTGGTTTCGAATACAGCAAATGATGGTTCTCAGGCTGTGTTGATTCCTGCCGGACAAACTACCCAAGCGCGTATCAAAGTGAAGGCTTCTGGAAATATTTTCTTCGACATTTCAAATACCAACTTTACTATAGGCCCTGCTATTGGAAACAACAACTGGGATGCTGGAATTTCTTCAATCGCAGGTGCTTCAGGTGATTTCTGCGGTGGATCTTTTACTCCAGAGGTGGGTATTGTAAATGCTGGAACTCAAACAATCACAAGTTTCACTGTTACTTACAACATCGACGGTGGTGCAAACGGGACGTTCAACTGGACAGGTTCTATTACTACTGGTCAAATTGCAAACGTTGTTTTGCCAACGCTAACAGCAAGCACTGGTGCACACGTATTTAACGTTACGGTATCGAATCCAAACGGAAACGTGGATCAGAACAACCTCAACGATACCGGATCATCGAATTTCTCGACTGTAGCAGGTGCCACAGTGGCTACATTCACAATCTTAACAGACTGTTGGGGTGAAGAGATTTCTTGGAACCTAACGAATAGCTCTGGAACTGTGATTGCAAGTGTAGCGGCAAATACATATGCTGATCAAGTCACAATTACCCAAGATTTCTGTCTTGCCTCTGGCTGCTATGATTTCAATATCTTCGATTCTTTCGGAGATGGCTTGGCGGGTATTCCTTCTGGTTGCGCCATAAACGGTGATTATAACATTACCGATAGCTTCGGAAACGTGTTGGTTCAAATGGGGGTGCCGAACTACGGTTCTGGAACTAGCCACAACTTCTGTGTGCCAGTTGGGACACCAGGTTGTACCGATATCAATGCTTGTAACTACGATGCTGCTGCAACTGTTGATGACGGAAGCTGTGATTTCTCTTGCTTTGGTTGTACGAATGCTGCGGCTTGTAACTTCAGTGCTGTAGCGACCATCGATGATGGATCTTGTATTCTTCCAAACGGTTGCACAAATGCTTCGGCTTGTAACTTCAACCCTGCTGCTACGTGCGATGATGGATCGTGTATCCTTCCAAACGGTTGTACAAATGCTGCAGCGTGTAACTTCAACCCTGCTGCTACGTGCGACGATGGATCGTGTATCCTTCCAAACGGATGTACAAATGCGGCGGCTTGTAACTTTAACCTTGCTGCTACATGCGACGATGGATCGTGTATCCTTCCAAACGGATGTACGAATGCGGCGGCTTGTAACTTCAACCCTGCTGCAACGTGCGACGATGGTTCATGTATCCTTCCAAACGGTTGTACCGATAACACGGCTTGTAACTTCAATGCAACAGCGACCTGTGATGACGGAAGCTGCACATATGCAATAACTTATTATGCTGACACTGACGGTGACGGATATGGAGATGCTTCAACATCCGCACAGTTGTGCGCCCCTCAAGCAGGTTTTGTTCTAGACAATACCGATTGTGATGATTCGCGCAATGATGTCTACCCAGGTGCGCCTGGAACAGCTGAAGGAATTGATAACAACTGCAATGGAACTATCGACCCTGCTGAAGTTGCTGTTTGTTTGGGTGACTTTAACAACGACGGACAAATCAACGTTGCTGATTTGTTAGCCTTACTCGGTGATTTCGGTTGTACATCTTCATGTGTGGCTGATTTGAATGGCGACAATGTTGTGAACTCTAGCGATGCCCTAGTATTCTTCGGATTGTTCGGCACCATGTGTAACTAATAAATACCCACCTTTTAATCTGAACCAATGCATAAATTTTTAGCGTCTCTATTTTTTGCTTCTTTCTTTACTGTGGCTTTCGGACAATCAGATGATGTCCATTGGAGCGAAAAGATGGAAGACCCAAATGTGAACTTCTATGATGTCCAACAGTCTTTTGAGACCTATTGGGAAGATCACGAAGTGGAAAAAGGAAAGGGATTTAAACAATTCAAACGCTGGGAGTGGTTTATGGCTCCGCGTGTTTACCCTTCAGGAAATCGCATCGCTCCTTCTGTGGCATGGGATAACCTACAAGATGAATTGCGAAACATGCCGGCTGAAAGAAGTGCAGCTGGGATGTGGACATACTTCGGAAATACCGATGTGCCTGTGAATGGAGGCGGTGCCGGACGTGTAAATATGGTGAGAAATCAACCGGGAAGCAGCACCATCTTCTATGCTTGTGCACCTGGCGGTGGATTGTGGAAAACATTGAACGCAGGTACTTCTTGGAGTTTGATGAATACTGACTTGCTCGCTTCTATTGGTGTTAGCGACATCGCCATTGACCCTACAAATAGCAATGTCTTGTACATTGGCACGGGTGATGGCGACGCTGGAGACACCTATTCTTTGGGTGTATTGAAATCTACCGATGGTGGTGCAACATGGAATAGCACGGGCTTGAACTGGAACGTTACCCAAACCCGTCGCATTAGCCGTCTGATTATGCACCCTTCGAATAGCAATATTCTTATGGCTGCTACAAGCAACGGGATGTACCGCACCGCTGACGGTGGGACAACATGGACTCAAACGTTGGCAGGAAACTATAAAGACGTTGAATGGAGAACAGACAACCCAAACACTGTTTTTTGTGCCGGGGATGCTGATAATTTCTTTAGATCAACGGATAATGGTGCGACATGGACTCAAATCACAAGCGGACTGCCGACATCCGGCGTTAGCCGCATGGCAATAGCTGTTTCTGATGCGAATGCGAACGTTGTGTACATTCTTGCTGGAAGCAGCGCTAACCAAGGTTTCCTCGGCTTCTATCGCTCAACTGATGGTGGAACAACTTTTACTACCATGGCGACCTCCCCGAACCTTTTGGGGTGGTCTGATACTGGGAATGATTCGGGCGGACAAGCATGGTATGACCTGGCTGTTGCTGCCGACCCAACAAATGCTAATGTTGTTCTTGTTGGCGGTGTAAACGTTTGGAAATCAACCAACGGTGGTTCTACATGGACGTGTGCCGGACACTGGTACGGAGCCAATGGAATACCTTATGTACACGCCGATAACCACGGATTTCACTTCATTCCTGGAACGTCGACTATGCTTGTTGGTTGCGATGGCGGTGTTTTCCGCACAACGAATGCTGGAACTACGTTTACCGACATATCTGGTAACCTCGAAATTGCCCAGCAATACCGTTTGGGTGTGTCACAAACCAACTCAACACGGGTAATCACAGGTTGGCAAGACAATGGAACCAACCTACGCGATGGCGCTAACAACTGGTCGCGCGTGATTGGTGGTGATGGCTTCGAATCGGCAATCGACTACAACAATGCAGCAATTATGTATGGGGCGTTGTATTACGGACAAATTTTCAGATCAACTAACAACGGAGGTTCGTTTAACACGATCGTAAACAGTGGAGGAACGGGTGTAAACGCAGACGGAAATTGGTTGACACCTTATTTAATTGATCCAGTTACTTCGTCTACCCTATATGTCGGTAAATCAACTGTTTACAAGTCTACAAACAGCGGCGGGGCATGGACGGCGATGGGAAGCATTACAGGAGGTAATATTGACCAATTGGCTGTTGCTAAGTCCGACAATAACTACATCTATTGTTCGAAAGGCGCTACGCTATACCGCACCACGAATGCAAATGCATTTACTGCTTTGTCGGGCCTACCAAACCAATACATTACCTACATCACTGTTGATCCTGCCGATGAAAATCGGTTGTGGGTAACGCTTTCTGGATACACGAACAACCAAAAAGTGTATTACTCAAGCGATGCTGGTGCAACATGGACGAATTTTTCGACGGGCTTGCCAAACATTCCTGCCAACTGCATTACCTACCACGAGGGTACGAACGATGCGGTTTATGTCGGAACTGACGCTGGTGTATACTTCCGCGATGCGTCGTTCACAAGCTGGCAGCCATACAAAGATGGTTTGCCAAACTGTGTGGTAACTGAACTTGAAATTCAATACGGTTCTAACACCATTTGCGCTTCAACTTACGGACGTGGCCTATGGCACGCGCCGTTGTTCACTTTGCCTGCTGTAGATGCTGGTATCGTATCCATTGAATCTCCAATTGGTACGATTTGTCTGCCAGACATAAGCCCGGCCATTACTTTGGCAAATTTTGGTTCAAACGACCTAACCTCTGTGAGCATTGAATATGGTGCTGTAGGGGGTACATTGAGTACGTATACATGGACTGGTACATTAACCACGGGACAAACGGCTTCAATTACCCTTCCTACGTTCAACAATGGAACAGGAACTGCCGATTTTATCGTGAATATCCTTACCGTTAATGGTGTCGCAGGTGATGATAGCGCTTTGAATAATTCTGCTACTTCGAGCTACTATGTTACTGGTGGTGTGAATGATGTAACGTTCACGCTGACAACCGATTGCTGGGGTACTGAGACTTCATGGACTATAACTGATGCCAATGGTGTTGAAATATATTCTGATGGCAGTTTTGCTTCGCTAACGACGTTGGTTT
Source organism: Cryomorphaceae bacterium (assembly GCA_016124575.1). Taxonomy (GTDB): domain Bacteria; phylum Bacteroidota; class Bacteroidia; order Flavobacteriales_D; family Sanyastnellaceae; genus RI-182. The sequence continues at coordinate 11,293 of WGNM01000002.1, read as the reverse complement.
TCGACTTGTGCTTACCTGACGGTTGCTTCACTCTGAATGTCAACGATAGCTATGGTGACGGTCTAGGTGGAATAGCTTCGGGATGTTCAATAGACGGAAACTATGTTTTAACAGATGCGGGTGGTAACATCTTGGCACAAATGACAACGGCTAACTTTGGATTTGGAACGCAACATGCTTTCTGCGTGGGCTCCAGTATCGTTCCAGGTTGTACCGATGTCAATGCCTGCAACTACAATGCAGCCGCAACTGTAGAAAATGGAAGCTGTACGTTCCCAGGATGTTCAGATGCAGGTGCTTGCAACTACAATCCAACCGCTGGTTGCGATGATGGTAGCTGCGAGTATACGTCTTGCTTGGGCTGTACAGATCCTTTCGCCGACAACTACGACCCTTCAGCAACAATTGATGATGGATCGTGTGTGGTTACCTGCACGTTGATGACGCTGACTCTACTTACCGATAATTACCCGGGTGAAACAACTTGGGAGGTGATTGATGATGCTACAAGTTTGGTTTTGGCCAATGGTGGTTCGTATACCGGTCAAGCACAAACTACGATCGTGGAAAACTTCTGTTTGGCAGAAGGGTGCTTTACACTCAATGTATATGACTCGTTTGGAGATGGCATGCAGTACGGTGGTGTAGTGGGCGATTACCAATTAACTGATGCATTGGGTAACGTGTATGCTACAATTGTTGCTGGTGCTAATTTTGGTTCTCAGGCTACTCACAATTTCTGTATCACGCCTGCTGGTATTGATGGCTGCACAGATCCTACTGCTTGTAACTTCAACGCGAGCGCTACCAACGACGATGGTTCTTGTCTGCAACTCGATGCGTGTGGAAACTGCGGCGGTTCTGCTATCGCAGGATGTACCGACCCTACTGCTTGTAACTTCAACGCCAACGCTGGCTGCGACGATGGTTCTTGTCTGCAACTCGATGCGTGCGGTAACTGCGGCGGTTCTGCTTTCGCAGGATGTACCAACCCTACGGCTTGTAACTTTAACGCCAATGCTGGTTGTGACGATGGTTCTTGTACGTTCAGCACTACGTTTTATTTAGACAGTGATGCAGATGGCTTCGGTGATGCCGCAAGTCCAGCACAATTTTGCGCCCCTCAAGCCGGTTACGTTTCAAATGCTGCCGACTGCGACGACTCACGCGGTGATGTCTACCCAGGCGCGCCAGGAACTGCTGAAGACATAGATAACAACTGCAACGGGACCATCGATGTGGATGAGATGGCTGATTGTGTTGGAGACTTTAACAATGACGGACAAATCAACGTGGCAGATTTGCTGTACCTACTCGGACAGTTTGGATGCAGCGGTGGTTGTTCGGCTGACTTGAACAATGACTCGGTGGTAAACTCTTCGGATGCACTGGTATTCTTCGGTTTGTTCGGCACATCGTGTAACTGATAAAATATTCTAGAAGAAACTTTTCTTCTCGCATTTCGAAAGTCGCAACCCAGCAATGGAGTTGCGACTTTCTTTTTAGCGGTGATTGTTGTTTCAAATAATAGAAGAACACCAACGGATATTTGAATACGTTTTGTCAACCTAGTGCCATTGACTTACCTTCACCTCAACAAACCAACCAAACATGAGATTCTTACTTTTCCTAACCGCAGCCTTCAGTTTAATCGCTTTCAGCGGATGTTCTGACAAAATAGAAGTACCAATACCCGACGCGGCGTATAGTGCGTATATCAGCGCATACACCACGGGTGTTATATCCACCACTTCATCCATCATTGTGGTCTTTACACAACCGGTTGGCGGCGAAGACTTCGCCTCAAACTCCGTCCCTGATTGTTTTCATACCGACCCTGGAATGGACGGTATTCTGCGTTGGAAAGATGAATCGACCCTAGAATTTGTGCCAGAAGGTCCGATGCCCGCAGGAACATTGTTCAAGGCAGCACTCGACCTGCATAAGGTAATGGACGTTCCTGAAGAACACCGTCAATTTGAATTCGGGTTTAGGACCATGAATCAGTACCTCGAGGCGCGTATTGAATCGACAGGTAATTACAACGACGATGATTTAACGCTTATGTTCTTAAGCGGCACGGCGTATACCGCCGATGCTGCCAACATCGAACTCCTAGAATCGGTGCTGAAAGCAACACAAAGTGGCAAAAACTTGAGCATCTCTTGGGTTCATGAAAACAACCTCACTCACCATTTCACGGTTGATAGCATTCAACGGAAAGAAGAAGCTGGTGAAGTGCAATTTGCAGTTAACGGAAAAACCATTGGCTGCGAAGAAAACTCTGCGTTCACTCAGCGCATTCCGTCGCTTAGCGAGTTCGATATCTTCAATTCTCGTGTTGTCCAACAACCTGAACAATATGCTGTTATCGTGTTCTCAGACCCGTTGGATAAAAAGCAAAACATCGATGGACTCATTTCTCTGTCGGGCAACGACTTTCGTACTGTGGTAGAAGGAAATGAGCTGCGCATCTTCCCAATCAGCCGACTAACTGGAATTGTCACGGTAGAAATCTTTCCAGGATTGAAAAACCGAGCGGGCTTTAAATTGAAAGAATCCATAAACGTTGATCTGCAATTCGAAAACCTCAAACCTGAAATTAGAGCCAACAACAGCCAACGTACCATTCTCCCCTCTTCCAATGGCATGAATGTGTCGTTCGATGCGGTTTCGTTGAAAAAAGTAACGCTAAAAGTTATTCGGGTATACGAAGACAATGTCCACCAGTTCTTGCAAGTCAACGACTTGGATGGCACCAACCAACTGGAGCGCGTCGGTCGTCCCATTCTGACCCAAGAAATCAGCCTCGAAGGCATGGCATCGGACCTAGGTACGTGGAACACTTTCTTCATCGACCTGTCTGAAATATTCACCGCCGAAAAAGGCGCTCTGTACCACATCGATCTTAGCTTTAACAGAAAACAAGCTCTGTATCCGTGTGAAGAAGAGCCAGAAACAGCTGACATTCAAGAAGATCAATGGGCGGATGACCAAAATGAAAATAGCTACTGGGATTTCGCTGACGACTATTATTACGACTACGAAGACTACTGGTATTACGAAGATTACGACTACAGAGAGCGCGAAAACCCATGCCACAACAGCTACTACCACAATGGTAGAAAAGTGACGTTCAACATCCTCTCTTCCGACATTGCGCTGATTGCGAAGAAGGAAATGAACGGAAAGTGGAGTGCGTGGGCAAGCGACATCGTAACAGCAACTCCGAAGTCGGGAGTTCAACTGAGCTTTAGAAATTACCAAGGAAAAGAACTTTTCTCGGCTACGAGTGATAACAGCGGACGTGTGAATGCATCCCTCGGAGAGGATGTTCCTTTTATGCTGATCGCTACTTCTGGCAACCAAAAAGCCTATCTGAAATTGTCTAGCGGAAACACGCTATCGGTATCTCGTTTCGATATCGGTGGCGCCTCAACGTCTGATGGCATGAAGGGCTTCATTTATGGTGAACGCGGCGTTTGGAGACCTGGCGATACTTTGTTTATCGGCTTTATGCTCGAACCAAATACGAATGTGCTGCCTGCAGGACACCCAATTCAATTGCAAATATTGGATGCGAGAAATCGGGTCGTTTTCAAAGAGACAACGCCGAAAAACGATAAAGACCACTATGCGTGGATTGTTCCAACCGACGATGCAGCCCCAACAGGAACTTGGAAGGCTGTTGTAAAGGTTGGTGGTGCGACTTTTACCGAGCCGCTTCGCATTGAAACCATCAAGCCGAATCGCTTGAAAATGGTGGTCGACCTTGGTAAAAATGAAATCCAAGCTACCGATAAAAATATCAACGGATCAATAGATGTCGCTTGGCTGCATGGTGCCCCAGCAGATCGACTGCGGACGGAAATTGAAATGACGCTCAAACCTCATAAAACAACTTTTAATAAGTTCTCAGACTATAGTTTCGACGATGTTACACGGACATTCTTCGGAGAGACGATGACCATTTTTGATGGCAATACCGATGGGTCAGGACACGCCGCATTTAGCATGCAACTGCCAAGTCAGATGCAGCCTGCAGGAAAAATGAAGGCGGTCATTAGCTCTCGAGCCTACGAAAAAAGCGGTGAATTTAGCATCGACCAAATGTCTGTTGACTACTCCCCTTACGGTCACTACGTTGGTTTGCTTCCGCCGAAAGGCGACAAAGAGCGAAACATGCTGCTCACCGATACCACTCACAAGGTAATTGTGCAAACCGTGAATCCAGATGGGACAACTGCCGCGAAACGAAAGGTGAGATATACCTTGTATCAAGTATCATGGCGCTGGTGGTGGGAAATAGGTGAAAACGATCTCTCGAATTACGCGGGCTCTGAAAGCTTTAACACCATCACCGAAGGAGAATTGGTGACCGATGCCAATGGTAATGGAAACTTTAAATTCAGTGTGAACTACCCAAGCTGGGGTCGCTATGTGATGCGCGTAGAAGACGTTGAAAGCGGTCATGCTGCTAGTCGTGCCGTTTATATTGACTGGCCGGGATGGGCAGGTCGCGGACAAAGAGACAACCCCGATGGGGCTACGATGCTGTCGATATCTGCCGACAAGGGGCAATACAAACCTGGTGATGTGGCGAGTGTGAGCTTCCCTGGCGGGGATGGCGGACAAGCACTTGTAACCATTGAAGATGGTACCGGTGTTTTAAAGGCCGAATGGATAAAAACGAAGGCTGGCGATAACCGCTACAACATCAACATCAGCGATAGCTACGCTCCAAATGTGTACGTAAGCATCATGATGGTTCAACCGCATGCTCAAACAGCCAACGACGCTCCAATACGCATGTACGGTGTAATTCCTTTGGTTGTGGAAGATCCCGCCACTCGTCTGCATCCGAAATTGACGTTGCCTGCTGAAATTAAACCTGAAAGCAACTATTCAGTGCAGGTGAGCGAAGAAAATGGTGAGGAAATGACGTACACGTTGGCGGTAGTTGATGAAGGACTGCTCGGTTTGACGCGCTTTATAACTCCTGATCCGCACAAGCATTTCTTCCAACGTGAAGCATTGGGCGTGCAGACGTACGACTTGTATGAAAGCATCATCGGGGCATATGGCGCGAATATCCGTCCGCTGCTCGCAATAGGTGGCGATGAAGAACTATCGAACGACTCGAAGAAAAAAGCGAACCGCTTCACTCCTGTCGTGACGTTCATCGGTCCGTTCAAACTGAAAGCGGGCGAAAAAGCCAAGCACGATTTGAAGATGACCAACTACGTAGGTGCTGTGCGCGTGATGGTGGTAGCAAGAAATAAAAAGGCGTTCGGTCAAGCAGCGAATACAGTACCGGTCCGCAAACCATTGATGGTGCTAGCTTCTTTGCCGCGTGTCCTCGGACCTGGGGAAGAAGTCGATCTTCCTGTTAACATTTTCGCGATGGATGCGAAGGTAAAAGATGTGAAACTGACGTTGAGTTCAACAGGTGTTATTTCGACTCCGTCGGATGCGACAGCGAACGTAAAATTCAATGGTGTAGGTGAAAAAATGCACACCTTCCGCGTCAAGGTGGGTGAAAAAGTAGGAATGGCGCACTTAGAAGTAACGGCAACTGGTGCGGGTGAGACGTCGAAATACAGCATCGATATCGAGGTGCGGAATCCAAATCCGCTGGTAACGAACTTCCTTGAAGCCAGTCTGGACCCAGGTGAATCACATACTTTCACCTACGATCAAATTGGGATGATTGGTACAAATAACACCAGCCTGGAGGTGTCGTCGTTCATGCAAATGAACATGAACAAACACTTGGAATACCTGATCAGATATCCTCACGGTTGCGCTGAACAAACGACTTCTTCGGTATTCCCACAATTGATGCTGGGCGATGCTGTGCAGCTTACCAAAGAGCAGCAAGACCGCATTGCGAAACACGTAAATGAAGCCATAACCAAGCTGCGACAGTTTCAAAACTCTGAAGGTGGTTTTTCTTATTGGCAGGGTCAACGTCAGGTAAACGATTGGTGCACGTCGTACATTGGTCACTTCTTACTGGAAGCAAAAGAGCATGGTTACCCGGTAAATGCTGATGTCCTCGAACTCTGGAGCAAATACCAAACGCGGGTATCGAAGGAATGGCGCGCGCCGAGAAACAGCTCAAACCAAGAGCTAAGCGATTTAGCACAGTCGTACCGTTTGTTCACCCTTGCTAAATTCGGCAAACCCGAACTCGGTTCTATGAACAGGTTGCGTGAGTCGAAATCGATGTCGAACCAAAGCATCTGGTTCTTGGCGGCGGCATACAAGCTGGCTGGTAAACCAGAAGCATGCGATCAGCTTACTGCTGGTGCTGCTGTGGTGCCTACCATGCGCTCAGGGTATTGGTATTACGGATCCGACATGCGCGACCAAGCCCTAATCATTGAAGCTATGATTGCCGCAGGAAAGCGAAAAGAAGCTACCAAACTGGTCATCGAATTGGCGAAGAAAATGAATGGTGGCAGCTATTACAACACGCAAGAAACTGCGTTTGGCCTTATCGCCATTAGCAGCTTCCTTGAAGGTGAAAAAGCTGGAAGCACGCTCTATTCGTACAGTGTAAACGGTAAAAATAGCGGCAACCTCTCCCCTGCTTTTAGCACGGCTACCCACGACATCGCTGTAACCAAACAAACGGGTAACACGGTTTCTGTGACCAACAATGGAAAGAGTGTTTTGTATGTGCGGTTGAAGCGCAGCGGACAACCGGTAGAGAACACGGAGCCAGCCGATGAGATGAACCTGCACTTGATAGTGACATACCTCAATAGCGAGGGCGAAAAGATTGATCCTCAAGCGATTGTACAGGGTACCGATTTCATCATCCGTCTCGATGTTTCGCACACCAGCGTGAACCTCAAAGGCTTGAAAGACCTTGCTTTGACGACCATCTTCCCTTCCGGTTGGGAGATCCTCAATGAACGCATGTTGCAGTCGGCTGAAATGAAATCGGCAGTGGTCGATTTCAAAGATATCCGCGATGATCGCGTGATGCAATATTTTGATCTGAGACGAAGTGAGGCCAAGACGTTCTACTTGCGCTTGAATGCCGCTTACATCGGCAGATTCTACCTGCCAGCCATGCAGGTTGAGGATATGTATGATGCGACAAACTTCTCTCGCACAGAAGGACAATGGATACAGGTTATTGAACCGTCAGTTTTGTAACTTGCACCCAAACAAAATAGAAGATATGAGCCAGGATGTCCGCTCGCTAGAGCCGAAAGCCTTGTGGAACCATTTCGCCGATTTGAACGCGGTTCCACGTCCGTCAAAAAAAGAAGAACGCGTTATCGCCTTCGCTAAATCATTCGGGGAAAGCCTCGGATTGAAAACGGTAGTCGATCATGTTGGCAATGTGATTATCCACAAACCGGCAACGCCGGGGATGGAAAACCGCACGCCGATTGTGATGCAGAGCCACCTCGATATGGTGCACCAAAAAAATGCCGATACCCAGTTCAACTTCGATGAAGAAGGTATCAGGATGCGTGTAGATGGCGATTGGGTGCGCGCTGAGGGCACAACCCTTGGCGCCGATAACGGCATCGGTGTGGCGTCTATCATGGCGATTTTGGCCTCTACCGACATCCCTCACCCTGCCATTGATGCGCTTTTTACCATCGATGAAGAAACGGGGATGACAGGAGCCATGGGACTAGAAGGCGGCATGCTGCAAGGCAAGATATTACTGAATTTAGATACTGAAGACGACGATGAATTGACCATTGGATGTGCAGGCGGCATCGACATCACTGCCGTTGGCAGTTACGATGAAGAAGAAACCGAAGCTGGGATGGTAGGTTATACGTTGAGCGTGCGCGGACTAACGGGCGGACATTCAGGCATGGATATTCATCGTGGACGTGGCAATGCGAATAAAATCATGAATCGCTTGCTTTACAAGGCACACGAACGTTTTGGTGTCCGCATCGCTTCTATTGAAGGAGGCAGCCTGCGCAACGCCATTCCTCGTGAATCGTTCGCCGTATTGGCGGTACATACCAATCAAAACAGTGCCTTTGAGCGCTATGTGCTTGAAAGCATTGATGCTCTGAAAGTAGAATATGGCACCACCGATCCGGATATGCGCATTGTCATGGAAGGGTGCGCTGTTCCCGCCAAGGTGATGCAAGAGGAGTTTCAAGATCGCCTTACGGCAGCCATTTATGCTTGTCCAAACGGTATTTACCGCATGAGTCCAGACATCGCAGGCCTCGTTCAGACGTCGAACAACGTTGCGCGTGTGGTGGCTAAAGATGGCGATGCAACCGTGATGTGTTTGGCGCGCAGTTCATCGGATACTGAGAAGCACGACATCGGACAAGCCATTGCATCGGGTTTTGAACTAGCAGGATTAACGGTGAACTTCTCCGGTTCTTATCCAGGTTGGCAGCCAAAACCAAGTTCAGACATCGTAGAAATGATGCGGGGACTATACAGCGAGCTTTTCAACGAAAAAGCAAAGGTACTGGCCTGCCACGCCGGATTGGAATGTGGTATTTTAGGCACCAACTACCCCGAAATGGATATGGTATCGTTTGGCCCGAACATCCGCGGCGCCCACTCTCCCGACGAATGTGTACAGATTTCAAGTGTCCAGAAATACTGGAAATACCTGCTTGAAACAATCAAAAGAATACAATAAATTAAAAAGGGCTGTTTTGTAGACAGCCCTTTTTTATTGGGAATTTCATGAAATGAAAGGTTCAGATTAACCAACATTTTTTGGTTGGTGCTTATATCATCTTGATCCGAAATTATTACTTTTAATCATAGCTGATTGCGGTGAAGGCTTTACAACCACTCTCCTATTTTCAATGATTGCGGTTATTTGCTCAATGGTCAGCGTATTCCCTTCTACTTCAAGTGATGAGTGAATCGTTTTTATCCTGTTTTTCTTTCTTAGTGCTGTCGGAGGCTTACTCAAATGAGCAGAATTTACCTCCCCAATTCTCTCTGAAATCGAAGCAATTAGTTTCAATATCTTTCCTGTAATTCGAAAAGGCGGCTTCATCTTATTCAATTGTGATAGTATCAAAAGTAAGACGATCAATTTGAAATCACCAGAAACCGACTTGTGGTCTCAATCTGTTTAGGTGCTGGGGATAGAGGTTTCCTTCGGCTTCGTCCTGGCTTTTAAATTCTATCTCTTTTCTACCAACTCGTGACCAGAAGCAAATCAAGAATGTTCATCCATTTTATTCCGCTGCTTGCAGTTTCAAAGCCCATTCGAACCGGTAATGTAAATGTCGCTATTCTGTTCTGCCAACTGCGAATGAATGGCTTTTTCCCATGGCTATGGGATATCGACCATTCTAAAAAACACCTAGAAACCAAGGTACCCAATTCCGATATCTTTAAACGACTCCTCTAAAAACAACTTCGCGGTGTTTCGTGCCCCACTCTATCACCAGCGACATAAATGTTTTGATAGATGAGCCATGCTCGGTCAACGAATACTCTACCGCCACGGGAGAGGTGGAAATAACCTTCCGTTCAATGATCTTTATTTCTTCAAGGTACCGAAGTTCTTTGGTGAGGGTTGATGAGGTGATTCTGCCCAAATCTGCCTTCAATTCGTTAAAGCGCATCGGCTTGTCACACAACCTCGCTAGTATTTGTCCGCGCCACTTGCCCCCTATGATATCAAGCACGTCTGCTACGATTTTAACGCCTTTCTTTTTGTCGTCTTTCATTGTTCTCTCTAGCTAAGTATCCTCAATACTACTTGTATAATCTTGCTACTAAGTACAAATATACTACCTAGTAGATTAGCTTTGTGGCAGGAACAAAAAAGAAAAAAGAAATAATGAAATCAGTACAATACATAAACTTCGGACAGTCGGACGTGCTTCAACTGGCGAATCTTCCAATGCCTGAAATGGGCAACGAGCACGACATATTAATACAAGTTAAGGCTGCCAGCGTAAATCCGCTGGATATTAAAATCAGGATGGGATACATGCAGCAAATGCGTCCGGTGCAATTGCCCTACACCCCTGGCCTCGATGCTGCAGGTACCGTAGTAGCCGTTGGCGCTGCTGTGACAAATTTTCAGGTTGGCGATGAAGTTATTGCCATTCCTATGGGAGGCGGATATGCTGAATACGTTGTAGCCAATGAGAATTTTGTGTCGCGCAAGCCGGCAAACCTCTCTTTCGAACAAGCAGCATCCCTCGCTGTGAATTTGGGAACTGCTCAATCGTTGTTGTTTACCGAAGGACAGCTTGAAAAGGGACAAAAAGTCTTGATTCAAGGTGCTGCAGGTGCCGTTGGATCAACCATGGTGCAGTTGGCCAAAAGCAGCGGCTTGTATGTATATGCAACAGCCAGCGGCAAAGGCGTAGATTTAGTGAAAGAACTGGGTGCCGACGAAGTATTTGATTACAAAACAACCGATGTCTCAACCCTTGTCAAAGATGTCGACCTGGTGGCCGATACCGCAGGAGGTGCATCGCAAACAAAGCTATTCCCTACCCTAAAAAGTGGTGGCAAACTATTGAGCATCGCTACACCCCCTTCTGCCGACCTTGCAAAACAATTCGGCGTTAATGCCCGCTTTGTATCGTCTAACCTCACCGCCAAAAACATGGAATCTGCCCTTGCATTAGTAACCCAAGGCATTATAAAACCCATCGTCTCAGAAGTCTTCAACCTAGAAGCCGCCGCAATAGCACAAGACCGACTATCTGCTGGCAGCAGCATTGGGAAAATTGTGCTGGTTGTGGGGTAGGTTTTTGATAGACGCAAAATTGAGTGGCTTAAATACCTCTATTTTCCAAGTAGTACTTCAGTATGTCTTTCAGAATTGCAAATTCAGCAAATGTAGATGAACTCCAAGAAAGAGAATGTCCATATCCTTCTGAAAAGGCTAACGATTTCAATATACTTGAAGGAGTTTCCTCTAAGAAGATTAATTTAACTTGTCCTCGCCTTTTGTCCCATTCTTCTTCTATGAATTTCTTTTTGAAATCCGGGTTTTGAAGAATAGAATTTACTGTGCTAAGTGGTTGTCTTAGAGTTTTCAATTCCAAATTAGCGGAAGGTAATATTTCTGTAAGTGCCTTATCTGTCTCCGATGTCAAGACTTGAAATAAAGAATTATACCTATTAATTACCTCAATAAGTCTTGCAATCCTATCACTACCTGTAGTGGTCGGGAAAAACTGGACAAGTTGAATGAAATCAACAAATCCATAAATTTCCCTTATGAAACGCGAACGTAGAAAATTCACCAATGCTTTCAAAACCGAAGTTGTTCTTGAAGCGCTGAAAGAAAAGCTAACTA
>WGNM01000044.1 GCA_016124575.1 Cryomorphaceae bacterium | reverse complement strand
AGCTATCGTCGCATGACGCAGCAGCGTCGTAGTTACAAGCAGTTGAGTCGGTACATCCAGCAGTTGCTGAACCGCCGCAGTTGCCACATTCGTCGAGTTGCAGACAAGAACCGTTATCGATGGTTGCAGTTGAATCGTAGTTACAAGCAGTTGCATCGGTACAACCAGCACATGAAGTGAACTCACATGAGCTATCGTCGCATGACGCCGCAGCGTCGTAGTTACATGCAGTTGAGTCGGTACATCCAGCAGTTGCAGTCCCTCCGCAGTTGCCACAAGCATCTAGTTGCAGACAAGAACCGTTATCGATGGTTGCAGTTGAATCGTAGTTACAAGCAGTAGCATCGGTACAACCAGCACATGAAGTGAACTCACATGAGCTATCGTCGCATGATGCAGCAGCATCGTAGTTACAAGCAGTTGAGTCGGTACATCCAGCAGTTCCACCACAGTTGCCACAAGCGTCTAGTTGTAGACAAGAATCGTTATCGATGGTTGCAGTTGAATCGTAGTTACAAGCAGTTGGATCAGTACAACCAGCACATGAAGTGAACTCACATGTTCCATTACTGCAAGCAGCTGAAGGATTGAAGTTACAAGCAGTAGCATCAGTGCAACCAGGGTATACACAACCACTATTGCAAGTAGCAGCTGCATTGTAGTTACAAGCTGTATTATCAGTACAACCGAGGACACCGGTAAATCCTATTGTAACAGGATTTGTTGTTTTAGTGCAGTTTTGGTTATCTCGAACAGTTACAGTATATGTCCCAGGGGCAACTAAGAAAATACCATTTGGTTGATAGTTCACCCCATTCAATGAATATTGTATACCACCATTTCCACCGAAAGCCACAGCTACAACTTGACCGTTTGCAACACCTGGACAAGACGCTGGAGAAGAACTTGTGATATTTGCTTGAATTGGGTTAGGTTGGGTTATATTGAAAGATATACTTTGACCCGTGCAACCATTGGCATCTTGAGCATATATGGTATACGTCCCAGGTGTAAGGTTAGAGAAGTCGGGAGACGATTGAGTATAGACACCATTCGTAAGACCATACATGATAGTACCTGTCCCCCCCGACCCTGTTGCATCTATAGTCCCATTTCCAGCACCATTACAAGTAACATTTGTCTTATTCACAAGGGTTACAGTAACCGGTGGTGGAGGATTGATAGTAAATTGCTGAACAACCTGACAACCTTCACCATCTGTAACAGTCATTGAGTAATTTCCCGCTCCGAGGTTATTGAAGTTTTGATTTAAAAGCGGGTTACCCCCATTGAGAGAATATGAAACCGCACCTTGTCCACCTGTTGCTACAACAGAGGCACTTCCATTAGTTGCTGTTGGGCAAGTTGGCGAAACCGTATTGATGGCAACTACTTGCAACGTACAAGGAAAAACACATGTTCCATCATCAATTGTAGCTAAAGGATCAAAGTTGGTGGCTGTAGGGCTTGTACAACCAAAAACGGCAGATGCATCTGAGGAAAAGGGCACACCAACAGCCAGTAATTGATTTTGATTACTGCCATTATCGAACACTTGAATATTCAGGTATCCGCTAAGAACCCCAGAAGTAGTAAACTGACCGAGGAGCACTTTTAAGTCAGGTCCCGCAAATCCATTTACGCTTGCAGCGGAGAACGTATTAAACCAAGAACCACCGAATTGGCCGTCGATTTGAATATCGCCACCGGCATTAAACTCCGTAATCCAAGGATCCGAGGACGATTGAATGAGAGATATTTCAGCACCGGGAACAGCGGTACTTTCCCTTCCTATTGTCACCCAGCTATCGAATTCGATATCGGGGAAAAAGGCATAAAATGCCGGATTTATCGTAGAACCGTTTGCAGATCCGAAAGATTGTTGAAAAAATGTTGAAGTTGTAGTCACCAGCAACGGAGAACCTGCTAGTCCGTAAACTGAAGAAACGAAATCTGTTTCATCCTGACAAACAGCGTATAATCTGTAGGTCGTGGTTCCCGTAAGACTTGGTAATGTCCCTGTATGCACAGCATAAGTCTCCACTTCCAATCCTACAATTTGGGCGTTCAAGTTAAGGCCTGTTAGGAGGCACAGAAACAAAAACAATGCTGACTTTATTCGCATCGCAGTAATTTTGGTCAATGAAGCTAAATTACCACAATTTCGACTAACTCAAACATTTTTTCCGTTAACCTTGTTTTTTTTTCGTTAAACTCAATGAATATTGATCCGGATTCGTCCATCAGAAAAAAAAAGACCCCTGCAAAGCGGGGGTCTAAAATCTGAATGTGGCGGTTGGTAGGACATCAACAGCCTTACCTCAGATTTATTAGATTAACTCACTTCATTTTTCGGGTTTTGGCAAAAATAGAATGAGTAGAATTAGTTTAAGAGCAAAGTTAACTCTTCGTTATTAAGTTCTGGCAGCTTCAAAATTCTTAGCACATCTCCATCCTTCACAAACAGCACCAAGGGTACATTTCCACCTGTTAATTTCGAGAACGGATCAGCAGGAAGCCGCAATAAAGGTAAATTATCTGATCGAGTATCCGCTAAAAAGTCTGAAAGTTTCTCAATTTTCCCATTGAGGATCATTAGAAACGAAAAAGACGGATTTTGATTTTTAAGCACATGCATTTTGAAAGCTGTTGTTTTGCAATGGGAACAAGTCATACTGAGAAACGCTACAATATGTTTACCGCTTGAAAGGTTTCCTTCCCAGGTTGATGACATTGCATTCTTGTTAATTAAATCTACATCCAGTGCAAAGTTTGTTTCTTCAGCATTCAGATTTCTTGCTGAAATCAAATCAATGGGGTTTAAGATATGGGGCAACGTGAAAGAAACAACAAGCACAGAAACATTGATTAGCTTGGAAAATCGCCAGTGAAATGATTTCCCTTCTCTCAAAACCAAAACAGACATAAAGATCAGCACCAAATTTTTGAACAAGGACTCTAACGGAGTCATGCTCAAATAAGTACCAAAGCAACCGCAATCACCGTGGTCATCCCTCATTATTTGGAGAACCAGATACATTGAAAAGAAAATCAATACACCAATTATCCATTTCAGGACACGCTTCTGATTTCCTTGCATAAAAATCAAAGCTAGTCCTAAAAACAGCTCAAGTCCGATGATACCTCTGGCAATGAAAGGAGCTGATTGCCAGTTTGCGACACCCAGATCGATGAAGTTCAACTCAAACGGCTCAATTGGAAAAAGCTTCAATAGTCCTGACAGAATGAATACTGCGCCAACGAGAAAACGTAATGAGAAAAGTAGAAATGTCTTCATAAAAAAAAGGGGGCCTAAGCCCCCCAAATTCGTTCAATCACTTTGATTAGTCCAAAGAACAAGATCCACCTAAGATTGATGCAGAAGTGCTCAATGCATCGCATGCATCTTGAGCATCTTTCTTCTTCGAATCAGAGAAAGTGGTAGTAGAAGTATTTCCACTAATAGTGCAAGTGCAAGTGTGATCTTTCTTGCAAGACGCCAAACCAGCCACAAAAAGACCAGCAACAGCAAACATCAAAACTTTTTTCATTATAAATCGATTAAGTTAATAGCCGCAAGGATAAAAAAAAAGCTCAATTCTAAAGGGTCTACCCTTTTTTTTAACGCAATGTAAACGGCGCCTTTAGCGTAAATTTTATAATAGTCCCCTGAGGACCCGTCTCTTCAACCCAAATCCTACCATTCTGTAAAGCGACAAATTCTGCGCTTAGAAGCAGACCAATTCCAGCACCTTTTTCGTTTATTGTCCCATAAGACGGACTTACTAGTCCCACAAATAGATCTTTCGCTTTGGCTTCAACTATTCCAACGCCTTGATCTCGAACTGTAAACTCCACATTACCATCCTTTTCCACAGCCTCTATAAAAATGTGAGAACTCAGCGGAGAAAACTTAATAGCATTTTGAATCAAGTTTCTTAGCACCACTTCAATTTGATGCTCATTCCCGATAGCTACTAAATCCTGATGCACATCATTATGAATGACAATATTCTTCGCTCCTGCAATTGGGCTCATTAAACTGCAAACCGAACGAATGATTGGAGCCACATTAAATTGATAGCTCTCGGAGCTATCTTTTTTCACTTTTGTCCGCGACCATTGTAAAAGATTATCCAGCAATGCCGTGCTCCCTTTTGTGAGTTTTAACAATTCTGACTCCAGCATAAGCCTGTCTTCTCTTGGAAGATCTGGATTGGCTTTCAGCACTAGCAGATAGCTTTCGATTGAGCTCATTGGACTTCTAAGATCGTGGGAGATAATGCTAAAAAGCATTTTAAAGCGATCGTTTAAGAGTGCTAGATTCTCGTTTGCCTCTTGGATTTGGTTATTTTGTTCTTCGATTAGTTTTGATTGATTTAGAGCATCATTTCGCTGCTCATTCATTAGGTTCTGAACAAATCTGGCGATTAAAAGCATGAAAATGACACATATTCCATAAGAAAACCCTAGATCAATATATCTTTCAGCTTCATTCCTATAATAAAAAGGCACTTCAAGAATATTCGTATACTCAGACCACAATAAAGCCGCAGGAATGAGGAGATTCAAGAGTACAATTAAAACATGCCAACGATTGTTAGTAATGGCAATCATGAACACCAAAGCCATAAAAAAGACCATCAGTGTTGGTCCGTCAATTCCAGAGTTCAAGAAATAGTTCGCCGTTATCAAGGCTTCACAAACAATAATGAAGATAATGATTGGGACTTTTCTTTTTCTATAAAACCGGCTTAAGACGAAAACGATGATCAGGGCAAGATTCACACTGAACATAACGACTCCAATCAACCAGAAGCCAAGTAGTAAATTCTGTAAAACCCCAATTAGTACAAGACAAAACGCTGAAATACAGGTGAAGTGAAAAGATCTTACCTTCAAGGTAAAATCGTTCTTATCACCTAATAAAAATTCAAAAAAATCACGAAAGATTCGTGTCGACATATCTCCGTTCAGTTTCGCCAATCAAAGTGCGGTGGAAGTTAGTTATTTTTTAACATTGAGAAATCACAAAGCACCACGTTATCAACAAATTCACTTTCAAAATAGATTTCTAATCATGTATGTGACCTAACAATCGAATATGCGTCTAAACGGAGCCGAATTCTGCTTCTAAAACCAATATTTATCTGAAACAGTAATGGCCTTCACCAAAAACCAGAACCATATGAAAAACCTTTTGACAGTTGCATTAGCTCTACTACTATCGATTTTTTCTAGCGCACAATCAGCCGAAAAAGATGTCGCTATCGGCATTCATTTCGGAACAAAAGAGTACGCAGGAGAATTGGGCAATGAATTCTTCAGTTTCGGCCAACACTTCGCTTTTGGCGTTTCGATCAGTCAGTATATAAGTCCGTCTTTCGACGTGATGGGATTGGTCAGTTACGGACAGATTGACCACGCAGACAGCCTTACCTCATTTAAAAACAATTTGGTCAATTTGAATCTTCTGGCGAAGTACAAATTCGCCAATGGCAAGATTCTGAAATCTGACGCCAAAGTTGCTCCATTTCTGTTTTTAGGGATTGGCGACGCGATTGAAACTGCGGGTCACTATGTCGACAACTTGAACACCTCATTCAACTTCCCGATGGGCGCCGGTGTTGACTTCAGACTAAACGACAAGTTCGCTTTGAGTGTGATGACATCATACAACTATATGATAAACGACAGGGTAGATAATGCAGACTACGGCGGACAATTGAACTGGCACGACCAATATTTGTTCACTAGTTTAGGGCTAAAATTCTCGTTCCCACGTGCCGATAAAGATCGTGATGGTGTCCGCAATAAATTCGACAACTGTCCCGACGTGGCAGGCACAATAAGCAACAAAGGTTGTCCGGAGATACCAGAAACAGATCGTGATGTAATGCGTCGCGCGATGGAAGGACTTTTCTTTGAAACAGGCTCTTCAAACATCAAATCTGAATCTTTACCGATTTTGCAGAATGTAGCGAATCTTTTAAAAGTTCATCCTGAATACAATTTGAGTATTAACGGACATACCGACAACACAGGAGGTGACGATTTGAATTTAAAACTCAGTCAAGATCGCGCAGATGCAGCGAAACAATATCTTGTTAACCAAGGTATCTCGGCAGATCGAATCTCTGCAACAGGCTATGGCTCGTCGAAACCGATTCAGTCTAACGACACTGAAGAAGGGCGTTCTAAAAACCGACGCGTTGAATTCAAACTAAAATTCTAAACAAAGAAAAAAGCGGCTTAGGCCGCTTTTTTTTATTCTGTTGATCCCAATATAGTTATCGAACCACTATCATCTTTCACCCTACCATTCCCAATCCAATAATACGTACCATCGCTGAGAAGCTTTCCGTTATCATCTCTCCCATCCCATTTCAAGTTAACGGTGTTCAGACGGCGCACAAGCGTTCCCCAGCGGTTGAAAATAAGAACCTCATTAAATTTCCCTGGGTGCAGTCCGAAATCTACAAATTCATTCACACCATCGTAGTTGGGAGAAAACACATTGAAGAATCCTCCCTCACAATCAATTTCATTCACTAGCAACGAGTCTCTCGTGTAACAACCCGGCTCTACTCCTACTTCGAGCCACCACATTCCGATTGAATCAGGGGCTATTGAATTGTCGGTTTCACCATTGCTCCATTCGTAGAAATCAAAATAGTCAGGCACTTCTATCACCACAAAATCAACCAAACAATACTGGTTTGCATCACTCAAGTCGAGCACTGGCTTCGCAACTACCTCAATGTTTTTTGGATAAAACTGATAGTCGCAACCTGCATCATCCACTGATAGCTGATACAACCCTGAGTCGGAGACTTCGCACTCTTCTATTACAATTGTATTTCCCGCAATTGTTCCCTGCGGTGTTTGCCAGGAGAATGTCCCTTCACTCATTGCTGTGGTTAGCAAAATGGCCTCACCTTCACATACCTGATCTTCCCCGTCAATTGAAATCGTTGGAAGCGTTTCGACGAATAAGTAAGCCTGCGAATTCACTTGTGGACAATCATTACTACTTAGTGTAACAGTATACCAACCTGTATTGAAGATAGAAGCGTTATTGATTGTAAAGTCTTCACCACTTCCAGTGATGTTTCCAGGACCTACCCAAGCGTACGACCCGCCGGGAAGCGCATCGACGCTTAACGTAACTGAACCACCCTTACAAACGGTATCCACCGAAAGTATTTCAGGTGTGAACGATAGCGGATTCAGAAAAAGATTTATTGGTACAGGCAAAGTTTGACACGTGCCATCTGTACCAACCACGAAAACAGATAATTCAGAAGTAACATTTTCAATGGTGAAGCTCTCTCCAGCCCCTAAGAATTCTGCTGCTTGCTCATCCGCAAACCACAAATAAGATGGTGACCCCGTAGCGGTAAGCACCAAATCTTCACCAACACAAGCTGCCACATCCGCCGGTTGAGGCGCAGAAATACTAGATGCCTCGATGAAAACAGTTTCCGTTTGTTCGCAACCCAATTCATCTGTCCCAATAACCGTGTAAGTACCAGGTTGAGTTAACCACATCTCATCGATCAAATCTCCGAGAGTAGGAGAAGAATAAGACATTGCATTGCCAGTAATATTGAGAAGAACGGAGTCACCGAAGCAAATAAGATTTGGCGAGCTAGTCAATTCGAAGTCCAAATCTGAAAACACAATATCAACCGACATTTCAGAGACAATGCCACAAGCTTCAGAATACACCGTATAGGTTCCAGATTCTGTTACCGATTGAGAATCATTGGATCCAGACAACGGAGGAGCCCATTCAATTGATTCAGGGGCGATGGTAAATACTTGTATGATAATGGGATCGTTTGTGCATGAAACATTATCAGGAAATACAGACACCCCAGGAGTTGAATATTGCTTCACTTCAATCAAACTCGATTCGAGGGTACATCCGTTTAAAGATTCTTGAATGCAATAATAAAAACCAGGTTCATTAACCGTCAGGGTTTGGGTGAAAGGGTTCTGACCATTTAGAGGACCGATCCATTCATAGCTCATCCCTTCTTCAATCGACAGAGTGACTGTTTCGCCCGGACAGATTATTGCTTCGCCAGGAAAAATCGAAGCACTAGGAGTATCGGCAAAAGTAATTTCAAACAATTGTCCATTGCTAGCAAAGCAGCCATCAGCACCTACAGAGGTTGCAAAAACGCCAATTTGTCCTTCTTCCCACAACAAAACAGAATTGCTGGAGACAATTTCCATTGGGTAATCAAGTATAGAATAAAATGTAAAAAAATCGGATCCTGAAAATGTAACCAGCAAAGAATCTCCGGGGCACACTGTAAGCGGCATGTCAGGAATGATAAGCACAGGAGGTGCAGCAGTGATGTTGACGTAAATTGAAGTTGTAAGAGGTTGGTAAATGACCATATTGGAATCACAGAAATTTTCATATCCAATTATTGGGTACGTAATAAATTCATACCACCCACTTTCCGTTGCTAAGTATGAGTAGTCCCAATTACCGACTTCGAATTGCACTTGGTTTTCATTCAGAAACACATCCCAATTTGACGTTGCGTAATAGCCGGAATCGTAGATGTTTGTTAAAATATCGAGATAGATGAAAGCAGTAGAACAGACATCAATCGTGTCACCTGCCGAATAGACTACATTATCGTATATCATTTCAATTTCCAAAGGAATGGGTTCGAGAGGGAGGTTTTCGGAAACGGTTGCCGACACGTAACATTTGCTCAAACAACCATTTGGTTCGATCATGATTCCTTCATATTGAAATTCACCCGATTGTTGAAATGAAGTCCCTGTAAAGGTGGGAGGTTCCCATACAAACGTGCATCCATCACAAATATTAACGGCTTCAACATTCCACGTAGCTACACCGCAACTCCCAACGGCAAGTGAATTTTCAGGACCAATGTTGCCATTTACAACAATCAGAGGTTCAGGCGCGGCGTCTACAATCTCCACATATATCGAATCGCTGTAGCTTCGGCAGCCATCTTCACGTTCAATCTCCATCCAATACCAACCCGTTTCAGTCACCACAAAATTATTCATAGAGGGATCATAAACCATACCTGGCGCCATTGTTGAGTCGATAATTGGCCCGAACAAACCCGGGTAATGGGTAGCTTGAACAACTTCAATCGCTGCTACCTCACAGCCAAAGATGAAATCGGTGCAGCTTGAGGTATTATCAGACAGACAAAAATCAACCAATCCACTGTTGCAAGATTGCCTTCTGTAAGGATCAAATTCTGGCTGGGAGGATTTGAACACATTGGCTAAGAAAATATCTCTTGAGTTGCTCAGCGGAGCGAACGTTTCACAGGTAATCCATTCAGTATAATTTGCATTTCCACAAACATTTGAACTGCCAACGAAATACTCGAATAAATCATAATCATCTAGGTCGATGTTATTTTCAGGAAAAGTTGAAAACGTGCTACCCCTGGCCATGGATATATAGCTTGAAAAACCACCAGTAACATAGACATTGTTTGACGTTGTTACGGCTACTGCAGTGCAAAAATCATCCTTCGGCCCACCCATATGCCTTGTCCAATCAAGATTCCCCTGAGAACTTATCCTTGCAACAAAGACGTCTCTGTAACCGATTGAATAATAATACCCGATTCCAAAACTCTCTGCGAGCTCATCGTAAGCGCAGTTAAAAACTCCGGATATATAAATCTCATCTGCAGGTCCTGAATCGAGTCCTTGCACATTCAAATAACTATCGCTTCCCAAACGATATTGCCATCCAAAACTACCTGAAGCATTGTACTTTAAGACATACGCATTGTTGGTGTAATCGAATGGAAATAATTGCAATCCATTGTCAAAAACCCCGAGCTGACCCGATTGATTTCCAGAGACACAAATAACATTGTCGTTTACTACTTCAACTTCATAGAGCGATAATTGCGCTGCTGTGTGGTGTTTAAACCACTGTTCATTTCCATCTGCATCTAGTTTCACTAGAAAACCAGCATTGATAAGATTTAAATTTTGTGTATTATCAATTGTCACTGCACCTCCAAACAAAGCAGCCCAATAGATATTTCCTTGCGAATCGACATCTACATCCATTCCCCTATTGTCTTCATCTGAAGTAGCACTCTTCACCCATTGCCAATTACCCGAAGCATTGATTTTTGCTACGTACGCATCCATGCTCGGGTTTGAAGAAGTGCTGTAATTGGCAGACACCAGAGTCGATGTACCAAAAGTTGCAGACCCTCGAAATCTGCCGGTCACGATCACATCTCCGGAAGCATCTAAGGCAATTCCATTGGCCTCATCAGTACCTGCTCCACCGCAGGATACGGCCCACAATACAACCCCATTGGGATCAAGTTTCATGACAAAGACATCAGTAGAATCGATTCCATTTGCGGTGAGGGAAAATGATCCAAACGATGCTTCGCCTCTAAAATGTCCGGCAACCAACGAATTTCCACTATTATCAACAGCAATTGAAGTACCTCTATCGTTCAAAGTACCACCGAATCTTTTCGTCCATACGTGGTCTCCATTCGTGGCCGTTTTCATAACAAAAACATCAGACCCACCTGCACTTGTGACAGACGTCCCGAAGAAATTCACGCTTTGACTAAAATACCCTGTTGAGAACAGGTGTGAAGCGCTCGCCGCCATGTCTAGCGCCTCTTCAGAAGGAGCACCACCGGCTTGTCTTAACCACACACTTTGTCCGGCAGAGAACATCCACGACAAGGCAAAGAAAAGTAGCAAGACATTTTTCATTGGTGATCAATTAATTTAAATGTAATCAAATATTAAACTTCTTGTCCCTAAAAACAAACAAATAGCACACTCAATTGTCTCCTTCATCCAATCCTAACTAATTGATTTGAAGGTAGCAGTCTGTGATATCAAGCCGTTTCGAGACTAAAACAGGACAGTTTTGCCACGAACAAACAGATTGAATTTAATCGACAAAAGATTGCAAATTCTTCATTCAACTTTTCTCGTTTGATAAATGAAAGATCGGACGTTAAGTTCAAATGTAAGTGCTAGATAAGCATTAATCATGAAACTACAAAAGCCAAATCTTTTAATTATAGTAATTTGAGCGTTATACATTTTGCGCTTCAAAAAGCGCTTTTAACAGATTTCAATTCCGTTTGCGAAAAATCTAGAAAGCACCTCTTAGTTGCTACTATGAAACTTAGAAATCGCAGAGGAGGTGATGTGATATCTGATCGAATAAAATTTCGGATATTAGCTCGCCAAACTTGGAATTATGCGAATTTTACTTGCTGTACTGCTTATCTTTCAATCGTTTTTTTTGGTTGCTCAACCGGCACCACCAAACTCACTTCACTTGTCTGACCTGAGAGTATGGTTAAAGACAAATTGGTACAACTCATATTTCAACGATTTAGGATATTCACCCGCGCGCATACAGATGTACGGATATACGGATGAGGTTGGCGGCAACATTGCGTGCATTTACACTGGTTTTGAGCAAGCTGCATCATTTGTTACCTTCCCTGACCCCATCAATGCCGAGCATATAGTACCTCAATCTTTTTTTGGAAGTGCATCTCCTATGCGCAGCGACATTTACAATCTTCGTCCGGCACATGGCACCGCCAATTCAGCCAGAAGCAACAACCCCTTCGGTGAATGCAACGACGCACAGTCGACATGGTATGGCATTGACGGACAGGGGAATTACATTACACAGACAAGTATCCCCAATCCGAATGAAAATTTTTCAGAGCGGATTGGAACCTTGTGGGAGCCACGTGAAGATCGCAAAGGAGATTTAGCTCGACAACTGTTTTATTTCTATACCATGTACCCCACCCAAGCCGGTCCATTTTCAGATGTAGGCGACATCAATATTTTTTACCAGTGGCATTTGCAAGACCCAGTTGATGCTACTGAACTCACGAGATCTACTCGCGTTTCGGAAGTTCAAGGAAATGAAAATCCATACGTATTGTATCCCAATTTGGTGTACGAAGCTTGGTTTTGGGTTGCATCACCCGGGTGCACAGATCCACTTGCGACAAATTACGATCCTGGTGCGACAGAAGATGACGGAACGTGCACTTACGGACCCATTTCCGGATGCACTTATTCCGCAGCTACCAATTATAATAGCAATGCCACAGTTGATGACGGCACTTGCTTGTTCGATACTGGAATACCAGGATGCACCTATGTTGATGCCATGAATTACAATCCATCAGCCACCTTCGACGACGGCAGTTGTGTATACGATTCAGGAGTTTTAGGATGTACATATCCGGCAGCCACTAATTTCAATAGCAGCGCGACAGTAGATGATGGCTCGTGTTTGTATGACACAGGAATTGAAGGATGCACATACACAGAGGCAACAAACTATAGCTCAACAGCAACTGTTGATGATGGCACCTGCGTATTCGAATTGATGCAAACATGCGCACAAGATATTAATAACGATAATTTAGTGGATGTCACCGATTTTCTGCTCTTACTCAGTGCTTTTGGATCGAATTGCAATTGACGGCTACTCACCTATTGTAGTCGAAAACCACTTCAAATAGGACTTTCAGATCGTTTCCCTTATATTCAATTGCGTGCTTGTTTTCGTCATCTGATGAATTCCACATTGACAGGGCGCCTGCAGAAATTGTTTCTACGCCAAAGGCATCTTGATCTAAAATTTCAAAAGTAATTTCATCTTCTGGGTGTTGAAGGTAGATTGGCAGATCACCATGTTTGAACACCAACGCACCAGATGCGTTTTCGATTCTGGGATGGGCCAGATAAGAACGATTCTTGGAATTTATCACAATAAATACATCTGGACGAGAATTGTTATCATTCTCATCAGGGTCCCAAGGTTTGCCGCTGTTTGTCTCAGGGAAATATTCAACATCTATTCTGGAAATTATCACCAATTCAGGCGGGCCCTCAGGTCGACTGGAACAGCCAGTTACCAGCACGAGTAGACATAAAATGATGTAGTACTTCAAAAGAAAGGTTTAAAACATGACGCATCAGTTATGATTTTTATTGTTTGACACAATATAAATGCAACCTATTAAACGTGCTTTCAGTCTATTTAGTATATTGAGCCCTAGAACCTTAACCGTAATGGCAATACAGAAAATTTTAATAGCCTTGGCGGCGATGCTGTTTATTATTATTGATGGACAAGCACAGCTAACAACCAACTCTGCTGCAACACCAGAAACAGCGGTTCAGACTATACTCGGAGAAGGGGTGAATGTTTCCAATATTAATTTCACTGGCCCGACCAATCAAATAGGCACATTTGGATGTGTGAATTGCGGCTTGGGCTTTGGTTCAGGAACAATATTAGCGACTGGAAACATTGACGTTGCGCTTGGGCCGAACAACTCAACCTCTCAGACGATCGGCGGTGGGAATTTTGGGGTTTCCGATCCAGATTTGGACATTCTCAATCCAATCGTCTCCTTCAACGATGCTGTAAGTGTTGAATTTGACTTTGTTGCTCAAGGAGACTCAGTAGCTTTCAACTATGTCTTTGGTAGTGAAGAATATCCAGAATATTCGGGGAGTGGATTTAACGATGCGTTTGGATTCTTTCTGAGTGGTCCAGGAATAAACGGACCATACACAAACAACGGAATTAACATCGCATTGATTCCAGGCACTGGTCAAGCGGTTTCAATTAATAACGTCAATGCAGGCACCAATGATTTGGGGTGTACCAACTGTGCTTATTATGTAGTGAACACCAGCAACAATGCAGCGAACGGAATTCAATTCGACGGATATACGGTGCCATTGGTTGCCAGCTACAATCAGCTTATTTGCGGTGAGACATATCACATCCGCATAGCGATAGCCGATGCTGGCGATACCTCTTTTGACTCCGCAGTATTTTTTGAAGAAAGTAGTTTTTATCTTGATGGATTGGAAGTAGAATTGATAATTCCTCAGATAGGATTGAATGATTCCACCATATATGAAGGTTGTGGTGTTTCTTATTTCCAATTCACTCGGTTGAGTAACATTTTTAGCGAGCAATCATTCATGCTTGAAGTTTCAGGAACGGCTTTGCCGGATGTAGATTACCCTGCACTTCCTACCGAGATTGTCTTCCCAATTGGCATTCCTTCTGTACAAGTCCCTTTCAGCGCTTTTACTGACGCACTCACGGAGGGCTTAGAATCTGTGATTATTTCTTATACAGGACAAGATGGATGTGGTGAATCGGAGGAACAGACAGTTACTTTTTACATTGGCGAACCTGAGCCCCTCGTGGTTGAGTTAGAAGATGTACCCATAGATTGTGGCGAAACCGCGACACTAAGTCCAACAATATCAGGAGGATACGGAGTGTATTCAATCGAATGGTTTAATGGAAGTACAGACATCAGTATAGATGTTTCACCAGGCATTACGACTACCTACGATTACATCGTATCAGACACATGCAGTGTTTCCCCATTCAATGGTTTGGTAACAGCCGATGTACCTGTCTATCCGCCATTGGCGATAAATACTGGAGGACCGATTGAGATTAACTGCCTTGAGATTGTAAGCACCACAGCAGATGTTAGCGGTGGAAACGGTGAATATTTTTATTCATGGCAAGACACCCAAGGAAACGAGTTATCGACCGCAGCCGTAGTTCAATATGATCCCGATGTAGAAGGAAGCATACCATTGACAGTGTTTGATGGTTGTGGCGTTTCAGCAACTGAATATTTAGAATACACCTTTTATGACATCCCACTTATCGTAGATCTACCAAACTCATTGGAAGCGCCATGTTTGGACGTGTTAAACGTTGTGCCAACGGAGGTCTCAGGAGGAATTGGCACGTATTCTTATTCTTGGGAAGTTGGCGGATTGCCGGCTGGATTTTTACCACAGGAGTCGGTTACAATTGGAGGTGACGTTTTTGTTGAGTTGACAGTAGAGGACCAGTGTGGGAATGTAGGGATGGATAACGTCACGATAGAAATGACAGCCACACCTGTGAATTTAGTTTTACCATCGGTAATGGACGTCAACTGCCTTGGTCCGTTTGTCGTTTCACCAACCACATTGCAAGGAGGGGTTGGCACGTATACTTACATCTGGGAAGCGAATGGAGGTACTGTTGCGAGCACACAAAATTTAGCGACAACGACTTCAGAAAACACCCTTTACACCTTAACTGTTGAAGACGGATGTGGAAACGCAGCCACCGATCAAACCCAAGTGAACTTGATACCTGAGATCATAACTATTGACCTCGGTCCAGATTTATTTGTCCCATGTCAGGAGAACATCTTGATAGACCCGATAATTAATGGAGGCGTTGGTCCATTCGAATATGCATGGACATCGAATCAATTGGACGCGGGCAACGAATCAACTTTGTCGTTGATTGCCAATGGTTTCATACCTGTTATATTGAATATCGAAGATCAATGCGGCAATACAGGCAGTGGTGATTTGTTTATTTCCATCCCTACTACCCCACCGCAGCTGATTGTTTCCAACGACACCACCATTTGTTTAGGAATGAGCAGAACCTTGCAATTGGAGATAGTTGACCCTATTGGCAGTTACGACATCATTTGGTTGCCGGGATATTCAGGTGCACAGGCACTAACAGTTTCACCGAATGAGACCACATCATATACTGTTTATGTTGAAGATCAATGTGGGAATTCAAGCACTGCGAATTCAGTAGTTCATGTCGAATGGGTACAAGCGAAATTTGACTTTGACTACACATATGCTTGGGGAGTAGAGACGTACAATGCATCGGAGCCGAGTGATTCTTATTTCGTTTGGGATTTTGATGACGGAGAAATTTCAAACGAATTCGAGCCTGTGCACATATTCTCAGACAATTATGCTCACAATATAACTCTGTATGCTGTTTCGCCCGGTGGCTGTGTTGATTCTATAGGTCACACCTTTTATCCATTTATTGACCTGTATGTCCCAACTGCTTTCACACCCGACAACGACGGAGTGAATGATTACTTTTTAGCGAGAGGGCATGACATTCGATATTTTGAGATTACCATTTTCAACCGATGGGGAGACATTGTATTTCACAGCAACGACTTAGATGAGCCTTGGGTTGGTGACAATTCAGGTAGTGATTATTTTGTCCAAAACGAAATTTACACCTACATAGTTGAGGCCGTTGGCATACGCCAAGACGCAATTGTGAAAAAAGGAACGATAACGGTAATCAGATAATGAAATAGGGCAAATGCCCCATTTCAGGAACCGCGACATATCATGACATTTGCGACGAACGCAACATGCTTGGGTTTCAGCGGAACATATTTGAGGTTATTCGTTGGAGAGAACTGAGCTAGCGATTGCGCTTAACTTAACCGATTTCAGCCCGATATATTCGGGCTGTTTTCGTTTTCCGCTTTTGTACATTTTTTGCCTTAGTGTACAATTGCGGAAAATTGTTTTTGGGGTCGTTTTTCAGCAGTTTCCCAGCATAAATCAAGACCATTCTGTTTTCCGCAATTGTACATTTTTCGGTTTTGAAGCTATCTTACAATCCACAAAATTGAGAATACTGTGTTTCAAAAGTGTCAATTCTCCATCTTTACCAAATCGATTCAACAACAGATGGACAAAGCTTCTGAACTACTTCGCTTATCGGAAACAATCTTAATGCGAACCAAACTACAAGAGGAAACTAAGAAAGAGGTTGCAATGCTTGCAGCGTTGAAAGCTGATACGTTGGTGTCATTAGAAACTGACGAATTAAAAAAGGCCTTTTGGATAAACATCTACAACTCATACTTTCTTCTTCTCGCAAAGCAAGGAATTTCACGAAAAGACCTTTTCAGAGAGAGAGCTATTCATGTTGCTGGCATACCGTGGACATTGGATGAAATTGAGCACGGTATACTTAGAAAGAACAAAATCAAGATCAGTTTTGGTTATTTAAGTGATCCATTTGGGAAGAGAAAGTTCAAACAATACATGTTGCAAAAGCCAGACTATAGAATACATTTCGCATTGAATTGCGGCGTGAAAGGATGTCCGCCAATTGCATTTTACACCCCCCATAATATCAACCAGCAGCTTGACCTTGCGACAGCCTCATTTTTAGAAATGGACAGTCTGATTGATCATGAAATAAAAATCCTTAAGGTTAGTCGATTGTTTTACTGGTATCATGCTGATTTTGGTGGAAATAAAGGGATTCGTAGCATACATTCTCAATACCTAGCGACAGATTTTGCGGGATATTCAATAAAATTCAGAGCATATAATTTCACCGAAGCTTTGTATAACTTTTCGGATTTCTGAAAGATGAATTTCAAGAAACCTTAACTTTCCGTCCATAGAAATTATGAGAATCAACACCCCGTCTTACGCCATACCATTCATTTTTTTCACCTTGACTGCATTGTTTTTCTTTTCGCAGACAAACGAAATGATCAATCATCAGACACTTGGTAGACTGACCAAGAACTGGACGGTAGTTGACGGACAAAAAACACTTCAAAGCATACCATTTCACAGCATCAATGACAGCACCGTTGTCAGGTGGGACGCTGAACATTACCTGCTTCTCAAAGAGCACGGCTACGATGTATCAAAAGCGGGAAGTGACTTCATTTATGCCTTCTTCCCAGCGTTTCCCACGTTTTGGAAAATAACCGGTCTTTCGGCACAGTGGATGCCTGTGGTTAACTTCTTGCTTTACATCATCGGTCTGGCCATTCTTTACAATCTTTTTGGTTCGCGATTGCAAGCTACAGGGATATGGATAAGCATGTCGCTTCCAAGTATTATAATTTTTCTCATTCCCTACACAGAAGCACTCTTTTTCATCCTGATAGCCATCGGAATATTCGGCTTTATGAAGCAAAAATACCTCGTGTATTTCATAGCCATGCTCCTAGCAGCTCTCACCCGACCGTCATTTACCATTCTTGGTATCGCGTTGATTTGCAACGAGTTTCTTAATTTAACAGGACATAAAAACACAAGACAATTTTTATTTGCCAGTTTTAAAATGGTTTCTCCATTGTTGTTGGGGACATTTCTAGTTGGACTTATCCAATATTTTCAAGGGAGTGGTGAATTGTTTGCTTTTATGCGCGTGCAAGAATATTGGGGGCATAAATTGGGATGGCCAAGTAAATTGACTGATTGGTCGCATCAGGGTTTTGATTTGAATGTTGCCATTCTGTTTCTTCTATTCATCCCTATTGCGCTTTACCTCATGAAGCTACTTATCAATAATCTGCGGTCAGTAACGATAGCAGAGCCTATTTCAGATAGGGCTGTTTACTTGAGAAACCTTTCAATGATCTACATTTTAGGAACCGTCTTGTTTGTTGTCTTTTTCAGAGGCGGCAGTTTACATTGTATGTTTCGCTTTGTTTTGTGCTCACCATTTGCTTACATCCTCTTATTCACCCTTCCTTCATTTAAGCTTTCAAACAAGCGGTTGAACTGGGGTGCAGGTATGTTTAGTTTACTCGCACTTTTGACTTTAACATTCGTAGAATATGGCCGTGGATGGAACTTCTCCGACTTAGGCTTCTTTATTTTAGTCTCCAGCATGTTTTTGCTCATCAATTCAGATGCAAATGCCAAGACTTGGTTCAGACTCCAATTGTCCATTACCTTCGGCTTGAATGTCGTTTGGACGGCCTGGATGTTCAATTCATATTTAGGCGATTGTTGGATTTTCGCTTAAGCTTTTTTTAATGTTTTAGGCGCCTGTGCGGCGGATGAATCGTGTCTGGAATGCCTTGAAATGTGGGCCTTAAAGCACCCTTTGAGACTTTAATATGTTTCTTCATCGTTTTCCGCAATTGTACATTTGAACAAACCCGAATGTACAAAAGCGGAAAACTCCAAAGCCTATCGATACGACCTAAAAACGGAAACACTTACGATTGAAAAAGCCTAAACCGTAAGGTTGAGGCTTAAATTCATTCAGCGGTCTGGATCCCGAAACTTCGGGAATCTCGCGAAACGTGCTCAGACAGTCGCCTTAAAACCAAAAACGGAAACGCTTAATATTGAAAAAGCCCCAACCGTGGGGTTGGGGCTTAAATTCATTCAGCGGTCTGGATCCCGAAACTTCGGGAAACTCGCGAAACGTGCTTAGACAGTCGCCTAAAACAAAAAACGGAAACGATTAATATTGAAAAAGCCCCAACCGTGAGGTTGGGGCTTAAATTCATTCAGCGGTCTGGACGAGACTCGAACTCGCGACCCCCTGCGTGACAGGCAGGTATTCTAACCAACTGAACTACCAGACCATAAATTTGTGACAACAGTTTCCGAAGTGTAAGCCGCGAAGTTATAAAGTGTCACAACAAGCTTTGCTTCCAAAGCGGTGGCAAAGATAGCGTAAAATTGATTGTCTACAAATATTTCACCACCAATTTTCAGTGTATTTAGACATACTACTGATAATCAGCATCAATGAAGTTTTTGTCGCTTGATGAGATATGCCAATAAAACAGGATTTACCCCTTCATGGACGTCTGATTCGACGAAATCGATACCGTATTGTCCACATCGATTTTTGAGATCGGTAACGAAGTGGGTCATGTGTTTTAGGTAATTTTCACGGACATCGACAGGGTTGGCTTTGATTTCTTCTCCGCTTTCGAGGTCAACAAAGGTGTATGGTCGATTGTCGAGATCGAAATTGATCTCTGTTTTCTTGTCTACGACATGAAATAAAACAACTTCGTGTTTGTTATGACGCAAATGTTGCAAGGCAGAAAAAAGTTCATCGACCTTCTCACTGTTATCGAACATATCGGTAAAAAGCAGAACCAATGAGCGTTTATGAATGCTTTCAGCAATTTCATGAAGAGCGTCGACGGCGTGCGTTTGTTTCTTGGTTTTCTCTGCTTCAGAATTCAGTAATTCTTCAAGATGAGAGAACAGAAAGCGGTTGTGCGCTGCGTTAGAACGAGAGGGTGTATGAAGATCTAGGTTCTCAGAGAAAACACTCAAACCTGCAGCATCACGTTGACGGCGAAAAAGTTCGATCAAAGCAGCTGCAGCGTATACCGAGAACTTGATCTTGTTAAACTCATCCCCTACTGCATCCACCGGTTTGGGATAATACATTGAAGACGACGCATCGATCACCAACTGACAGCGCAAATTTGTTTCTTCTTCGTACCTCTTGGTGAATAGTTTTTCGGTGCGCCCATAAAGCTTCCAATCGATATGTCGGGTCGATTCACCAGCATTGTATAGACGGTGTTCAGCAAATTCGACTGAAAAGCCATGGTACGGACTTTTATGAAGTCCGGTAATAAACCCTTCCACAGCTTGAATAGCTAGGAACTCGAGGTTGCTAAGCTGTTGAAACTTTCGACGATCGATATTAATTGCCATGGTCGACTAATTGGAAAAAAAAATCCCTCCGAAGATAGGGAGGGATTTTCAAATCATCATATCCAGATTACAGGAGATTATCCATTTTCTCAGTCAGCACAAGTTTAGGAACTGCGCCTACTGACTTATCTACTAGCTCGCCATTCTTAATGAACACGATAGTAGGAATGTTGCGGATACCGAACTTCATAGAGATGCCCGGATTCTCATCCACGTTAACTTTTCCGATAATAGCCCTGTCTTGGTATTCACCAGACATTTCTTCGACGATCGGAGCAACCATGCGACAAGGTCCACACCATTCTGCCCAGAAGTCGATCATAACGGGCTTATCTGATTGCATTGCGAGCTCCTCGAAGTTCGCATCTGTTAATTCTACAGCCATAATATTTTTCTTATTGAAGATTCCAAAAGTAAAGGACTTCTGACAATAGTCAAAAATTCTACCACTCGAATTACTGTGTCAATTTGACACCGTTTGTCAGCATTATTATCGAGAAACGATCTCGAATTCCATTCCTTCAATGGCTGTGAGCGCGTTTAATAAATCCGAATCAACCGTTACACGCGCATTTCGGGCTGGCATGTCAATTTTTGTTTCGGTGTCATACAAACTCATCGTCAACGGCACACTGCCCGGAAAACGGTTGATAAGTTCCACAAAATCGTCGATTAAAGCATCTGTTAAATGTTCTAAATTCAGACTAACTTTTAGCTCACCGGTCATTTTCGCCCTCAATTCTTCGAGCAGCGATATTGTATTTATCTTGAATTCGAGCTCAACCAGTTCTCCTCTTTTGCGCTCTCTTACGACACCTTTCATGAAAATAAAGAATCCAGGAACCATGTATTCTCGGAACTTAACATAGTCTTCACCGAAAACGAAAAAACGCTCAGAATGCTCGTAGTCTTCGACCGTAAAATTTCCGTACCTGTTCCCGTTTTTAGCGATTCGTTCCTCAGAAGCTGTTACCATGCCACCAAAGCTTAGCTGACGTCCTTTCAAACGTTCTAGATCTTGCAGCACTTTCAATCCCTCTTTTGTGCAGAAAGTATCCATGTCGACCTTAAAGTCGTCTAAAGGATGTCCTGAAATGTATATCCCAACTACTTCCTTCTCTTTATTCAATTTATCGAGGATATTCCATTCTTCCGCTTCGGGGATGTTTGGCTCTGGAATATCAGATGTATCTGCCTCTCCGAACAGACTAACTTGCGATGAGTTTTCACCGTCTTGCCACGCATTTCCATATCGCAAAGCGTTTTCCAACGTGCTTCTCCCCTTATCATCGATAGCAAAATACTGCGCGCGATGCAATCCTAGAAAGCTATCGAATCCGCCGCCTAAGGCGAGACTTTCAAAAACCCTTTTATTGCAGTCTTTCAGAGAAATCCGCCGAGACATATCAAAAAGAGATAAATAAGGACCTTCCGCTCGATTCTCAACGATGCTATTTACAGCCGCACCCCCTACTCCTTTCATCGCACCCAAGCCGAAGCGGATAGCCCCTGCATTGTTCACTCTGAATTTGTATGCCGATTCATTGACATCAGGGCCGAGAACAGCCAAGCCCATGCGACGACACTCTTCCATGAACAAGGTTACTTGTTTGATATCGTTCATGTTGTTTGAAAGCACAGACGCCATGTATTCGGCAGGATAATTTGCTTTCAAATAAGCAGTTTGGTATGCCACCCAAGCGTAACATGTAGAGTGAGATTTATTGAACGCATACGATGCAAACGCCTCCCAGTCTTTCCAAACCTTTTCTAGTACAGTAGCATTGTGACCATTTGCAACCCCATTTTCGAGGAACATAGGCTTCAATTCAGCGAGGAGTTTGATATTCTTCTTACCCATCGCTTTTCGCAGCGTATCAGCCTGACCTTTTGTAAAGTTTGCCAACTTCTGCGAAAGCAACATTACTTGCTCTTGGTAGACCGTAATGCCGTATGTTTCTTCAAGATACTCTTTGCTCGCTTCAATCTCATAGACAATCGGTTCATGTCCGTGCTTGCGCTTGATAAACGAAGGAATATACTCCAAAGGCCCTGGACGATACAGCGCGTTCATTGCGATCAAATCGGCAAATACAGTAGGTTTGAGCTCCTTCAAATACTTTTGCATCCCGGCAGATTCGTATTGGAATATACCGACCGTTTCACCGCGTTGGAAGAGTTCATACGTATTTGTATCATCAAGTGGGAATTCATCGGGATCTAAGTCTACCCTATGACCTTCTTTGACGTTTCTCACTGCATCTTTTATGATTGTCAGTGTTTTAAGTCCGAGAAAGTCCATTTTCAACAACCCAGCCGATTCAGCAACAGCGTTATCGAATTGGGTGCAGAACATATCTGAATCCTTAGCTGTCGCGATAGGAACGAAGTTCGTAATGTCGTCAGGAGTGATGATCACACCACAGGCGTGGATACCAGTGTTACGAACAGACCCTTCAAGTTCTCTCGCCGTTGAGATCGTTCGTCCCTCTAAGTTTTTCTGACTTGCAATTTCTTTGAGAGCCTTTGCATTGTCGACCTCATCGCTTCCGCGAAGTTTTTCGCGCAACCCCTTATCATCCAATGAGAACAGCTTACTCAAGCTGATATCAGGCATCAGCTTCGCCAAACGATCGGCATCGATAAGCGGGAGTTCGAGAACCCGAGCAGTATCGCGCAGCGAAGATTTGGCAGCCATTGTGCCGTAGGTAATGATTTGAGCCACCTGGTTTGAGCCGTACTTTTGGATCACATAATCGATAACACTTTGACGACCTTCATCATCAAAATCGATATCGATATCCGGCATCGACACACGGTCAGGATTTAGGAAACGCTCAAAAAGCAGATCGTACTTTATTGGATCAACGTTCGTAATAGCCACGCAGTAAGCCACTGCTGAACCTGCGGCAGAGCCTCGACCTGGGCCAACAGAGACCCCCATTTTTCGCGCAGCGGATGTAAAATCTTGGACAATCAAGAAATAACCTGGATAACCAGTCTTCGCAATCGTCGCAAGTTCAAAATCGAGACGCTCACGTATCTCATCTGTAATTTCTGGGTAGCGTTTCGCCGCACCTTCGTAGGTTAAATGGCGGAGGTATGCATTCTCTCCCCTTTTGCCACCATCTTGGTCATCGAGCGGATCGAT
Source organism: Cryomorphaceae bacterium (assembly GCA_016124575.1). Lineage (GTDB taxonomy): Bacteria > Bacteroidota > Bacteroidia > Flavobacteriales_D > Sanyastnellaceae > RI-182. The sequence continues at coordinate 116,273 of WGNM01000044.1, read as the reverse complement.
GAACTCAGCAGGGATATCAAACTTAGGAAGAAGGACGTCCCTTTCGAGCTTGTAGGCCTCACATTTCGCGGCTATCTGAGCCGTTTCAGCGATTGCTTCTGGAAGATCAGAAAAGAGAGCCTTCATTTCTTCAGGCGACTTCATATAGTATTCATCATTCGGAAAACCGAATCTGAACTCTCTTCCTCTTTTACCTATAAATTTCTTGGGTTTGCTGACATTCTCAGCATCCTTCACGCAAAGAAGAATATCATGGGCGTTGGCCTGTTCCTTCCTAGTGTAGTAGCTAGAGTTTGCCGCGAAGTATTTCACATTGTGCTTGTGGCAGAAACGCAGAAGGACCTCATTTACAACCGATTCCTCTTCAATACCGTGCCTGTTTAACTCAGCATAAAAATCATCACCAAAATGCTCCTTGTACCACAGAAAAGCCTCTTCAGCGTGCGTTTCACCCACATTCAGTATCAAGTAAGGAATCTCACCCCAAATACCCCCCGTTGTAACGATTAGCTCTTCCTTAAAACGCACCAGCGCTTCCTTATCGATACGAGGGAGGTAATAGAACCCCTCCGTGTATGCCATCGAGGCCAGCTTCGTCAGGTTATGATAGCCCACCTTGTTTTTCGCGAACACTACCGTTTGAAAGCCATCATCTTTTTGTGATTTATCGTGACGATCTCGGCACACATTGAATTCACAGCCCACGATTGCTTTCACATCCGCTTTAGCTGCTTCTTTTACAAAATTGAACGCCGACATCATGTTGCCATGGTCAGTGATTGCAACAGCCGGCATGTTCATTTTCTTCGCAGTAGCTACGATATCGCTCACTTCGGAGACCGCTTGCAGAATTGAATACTGTGAGTGGACGTGGAGGTGACAAAAATCTGCTGTGCTGATTTCAACATTTTCAACTGCTTCGGGAACGACAGGAGCGACTTCTATAACCGGCAATGCTTCAGGCTTCTCAGCCTCTTCAAAGTTCGGAGCTTCTAATATGGGGGCTTCATAGTGGATTTTCCCCAAGCCCTCAAGCTCAGGTCGTTTAATGACACCGTGGTTGATCAGACCGAAAAAGCACTTCGCCGTTGCATCAACATCATATGCCGCGTCGTGGGCCTCGTCAAAAGCGACACCGAAGAGTTTCTCGTGCAGCTCTGTAAGGTTTGGCCATTTGAACTTACCACCTTTCCCACCAGGAATTGCGCAAAAATCAGTGGCTTCATCTTTTGAATCGATGGATGCAAATTTTGTAAGAATCTCCTCATCCAGACCCAGACGGATCATTTCAGCACCGACGATGTTTACGTCGAACGATACGTTATGACCAACCGCGTATTTCGCTTTTTCGAGATCGCCTAGAAATTGGCTAATGACATCAATCAGAGCGATACCTTCGCTCATGGCTTTGTCTGTCGAAATACCGTGAATTTTCGCCGCATTGAACGGAATCGTGAATCCCTCAGGCCGAACGATTAGATTTCCTCTCGATAAAAGAGCGCCGTTGATATCGTGCAATTGCCAAGCAAGTTGAACCAATCGTGGCCAGTTATCACCATCAGAGAGCGGCGCATTCCAATTACGCGGAAGACCTGTTGTTTCGGTATCGAAAATTAAAAACATAGTACAGAATAAACGTCTGATTAGACGAAACAGTGAACCTCCAAAAATATGATCTTCTCAGGGGTTAATTTCCTACTGTTCGTAATTTTGGAAAACTACTTTTCACTTCCCCACATCCTGCTTATACCCCATTCCTCGAAAAACGCAAAAAGAAACTGCTGCATAAAATCATGTCTGTCAGCAGCCAAGGCCCTGCCAGTGGCGGTCTGCATGCGATCTTTTAGAAGCAACAACTTCTCGAAAAAGTGATTAATCGTTGCACCTTGGTTCGACTTATAGCTTTCGAAGTCGGCGTGCAGTCCAGGCGCATCTTCAGGATTGAAAAGCAACCTCCCTTTCGATCCACCGTAGGCAAAAGCCCTTGCTACTCCGATGGCACCTATGGCATCGAGGCGATCGGCATCTTGGACACATGCCGCTTCGATTGAAGAAACGGGAGTATCGACACCTGCACCTTTGAAGGTCACTTGATTAACAATATCAGCAACGGATTGAGCAACATCCGCTTTAGCGCCAATGGAAATGAGAAAATTGTGAGCTGCGATTGGCCCGGCATAGACATCTCCACCGTTGAATTTATGGTCATCGATGTCGTGAAGCAGCGCAGCGAGGATTGTAATTTCTACATTTGCACCTTCGGCCATGGCAATTTTCTCGGCAGAATTCCGGACTCGCAAGATGTGAAACCAATCGTGGCCTGAACCCTCATCAGAGAATTTCGCCATCATTTCAGCTTCGCAGATAGAGATTAGCTCGGTCATAGGAAAAAATTGAGCGATAAAGTTGCGGTTAACTGTTGTCAATTCAAAAGAAAACGCGACATTTGCACCCTCAAATTAATAAATACATTAATTAACCGGGTTTCGGACCCTTGTAAAACAATTAATTATGGCAGTAAAGATTCGCCTACAACGTCACGGAAAGAAAGGAAAACCATTCTTCCACATCGTATCAGCTGATGTCCGCGCAAAACGCGACGGTAAATTCATCGAAAAGCTAGGTACATACAACCCAAACACAAACCCTGCAACCATTTTACTCGATGTAGATCGTGCTTTGTACTGGTTGCAGAACGGTGCTGAACCTACTGACACTGCGCGTGCAATTCTTTCATACAAAGGAGTATTGTACCGCAATCACCTTGCAAAAGGAGTTGCGAAAGGTGCGTTCACCCAAGAAACGGCTGATGCTCGTTTTGAGCAATGGATTGCTGAAAAAGCGAACCAAGTTCAAGCTAAGAAAGACGGATTGTCGACAGCTAGCCAGAAAGAGGCTTCTGAGCGCATGGCACGTGAGAAAGAAGTTAGTGACAAGCGTGCTGCTGAGATAGCTGCTGCTAATGCACCAGTTGCTGAGGAAGTAGTTGTTGAAGAAGAAGCTACTGCCGTTGAAGAGGCTCCAGTTGCCGAAGAAGCTACTGCTGTTGAAGAGGCTCCAGTTGCTGAAGAAGTTCCTGCTGTTGAAGAGGCTCCAGTTGCTGAAGAGGCTCCTGCTGTTGAAGAGGCTACAGTTGCTGAAGAAGCTCCTGCTGTTGAAGATGCTCCAGTTGCTGAAGAGGCTCCTGCTGCTGAAGAAGGATCAGAAGAAGAAAAAGAAGCATAAGTTTCTTGAAAAGATAAATTTTAAAGACCGTCTGCACAGACGGTCTTTTTTTGCTTGAAAAACATGACAATAGACAAGTGCTTTCAATTAGGCCACATCACCAAGCCTCATGGTTATAAAGGGAGCGTAGTATTGTTCTTGGATGTTGATGACTCATCAGAATACAGGAACATCGATGCATTGTTTCTTAAGGTTGGAGAAAGCCTCGTACCGTTTTTTATAACCAAATCGGATGTAAAAGGAAAACAGCTAATACTTCAACTGGAAGGTGTTACAAACGAAGAGGAAGCTGAGAATTTACGCGGCAAAGAAGCTTACTTGCCATTGGAGCTTCTTCCGAAGTTGAAAGGCAACCAATTCTATTTTCACGAAGTCATAGGTTACACTGTTGAAGATGAGAAACATGGTATGATTGGTGAAATCAAAGCCATTATGGAGCATAGCGCCAACCCATTATTCATATGTGACTACAGAGGCACAGAAGCACTTTTGCCATTTCACGATCACGTATTGAGAAAAGTTGATCGTGCCAAAAAAATAATTACCCTCGATTTACCTGAGGGACTTTTAGAATTGTATTCTGGGGATAGCAAGGAACAGCAAGAAGATTAAGTCGATGTTAACTCGACAATAAAAAGTTTCCTTCCACCAAAAGTGAATAACTCTCGCCAAGTAAGAAAAAGAATTTCATTCTCCGACGTTAACTTCGAACAGGTCAACGGACCTAAAGCAAATGAGCAATGAATCAGGAATCGTCTGAGAAGACGCGCTTCCACAATTTTCACACTTATGGCCAAGCAGGGGCAACGAAAAATATTCGTTATTGACACCAGTGTATTGTTACACGATCACAACGCTATTTTGAACTTCGAGGAGCACGACATCGCCATACCGATAACGGTGTTGGAAGAGCTTGACACCTTCAAAGTCGGAAATGACACCAAGAATTTTGAAGCCCGTGAATGTATCCGGATAATTGATCGGTTGGCATCTGATGTCAGTTTACAAGAATGGATTCCGATTGACAATGAGGCTTCTGGACGGTTCAAGATCATCTTGAATGATGTAAGTGAAGGAGTTACAAATGCCGAGCGCGTATTCGACAAAAAATCCAACGACCATAAGATTCTGAATGCCGCCATCGAATTGCAGCAAACAGAAAAGAAAGCCAAGGTCATACTCGTTTCTAAAGACATCAATTTAAGATTGAAAGCCAAAGCCTTGAAGCTACCTGCGGAAGATTATAAGACAGGCAAGGTAACAGACAAGCGGCATTTGTACACAGGGAAAACCCTCATTGAAGACATAGACGGAGAAGACATTCGCAAGCTTTATACAGCAGGGCAGAGTCGGAAGATATCCTTATTGGGAGAGAATCGTACGAACAATCACTTTTACATTTTAAAGAACTGTCAGTCGTCGGCATTGGCCTTCTTCAACGAAGACCGGAAGATCATCGAGCGAGTAGATAAAGTTTATGCATATGGCATAAAGCCTAAAAATGCAGAGCAGGCCTTTGCAATGCATGCCATATTGAATCCTGACATTAAGTTACTTACCATAACGGGAGTTGCAGGGACAGGGAAAACCTTGTTGGCCTTGGCAGGATCGTTGGAGCAAAAGAGTCGGTACGATAAGATCATATTGGCACGACCGATAGTTGCATTGAGCAACCGTGATTTAGGATTTTTACCGGGGGATGCTGAGGAAAAAGTTAATCCGTATATGCAGCCCTTGTGGGACAATTTGAATTTCATCAAGAGTCAGTTTGGAGAGAACGAGAAGAAGCATAAAATCATCGAAGAACTTCGCCAAGCTGGGAAGATTGAGATTTGTCCGTTAGCATACATACGTGGTCGCAGTCTGACCAACTCCATTTTCATTGTAGATGAGGCCCAGAACCTCACACCACATGAGGTAAAGACCATCATTACGCGTGCTGGGGAGAATACAAAGGTGATATTGACGGGCGACATTCGTCAGATAGACACACCTTATTTGGATGAGCAGTCGAATGGATTGAGTTATGTAATCGATCGGTTGAAGGGTCGGGATTTGTTTTGTCATGTTACTTTGGATAAGGGGGAGCGGTCGGAGCTGGCGAATTTGGCGAATGAGTTTCTGTGATTTTTTTATTTTCCGCAATTGTACAGTAGCCTTAAAATGTACAATTGCGGAAAGCTTTTCAACTTCATTTTAAACATCCACAAAGTTTTAATAGTCGCTCACAAAGTCGTTGTCAGCCCTACATTTCCATTTCCTACTTTGGCAGTCATTAAACTTGCCAACCATGGAAAAAGCTGCCTTTGAAGCCATTCTAGATGATGAGCTATCTTGTAGATTAATGTTCAAAACCCTGCGTGAAACCCACGGCATAACCTGCCATAAATGTGGGCCAGTTGATCATTTATGGATCGAAAAGAAATGGCAGTGGCAATGTAAAACATGCGGAGCTCCGAAGACTCTTCGAAGTGGTACAATCCTTATGCACAGCAACTTACCTCTATCTATTTGGTTCAAAGCTATAAAGTTCATGATTGAATCAAAAGGATCCATTTCTTCTCTAGAGATAAAGAGACGTCTCAACTTCAAAAGAAATGAACCAATTTGGTACATGATTCATAAAATACGGACAGCAATGGGTCAGAGTATTTTGGAACTTCAAAAGTCGCAGAAATTTGATTGGACTTGTAGAATGTTTGAAGTTGTTCAATGCGACAAAGAACTTAAAAAATCAGATCCCTCAACAGAATCGCCTGTAGTGCCATTCCAACTGAATGACCAACATGGAATTAACGCAAAAGAAATTCTTGTCCAAGCTAAACCGGGATATCGTTGGACCAAAGAACTAAATGCCAAAGATTTAAAGTGCCTTCGGAGAAAATACTGCTTGAAAAGACTAAACCGATTCCGGTCACTGCGCAAACCTACAATACGCGGTCTATCAGCGGAACTTACTCCTCACCTGAAAGAAGTTTTCACGAAAGTGAAGTCAAAATTGTATAAAATACATCGCGGAATTTCTCTTCGATACCTGCAGAAATATCTCGATGAATTTTCATATAACTCAATTTTCGATTCCTTTCAAGAAGCGTTTGAAGAGCTATTTGGGAAAATCCTCAAGCTTTCATGGGGCTCTGCTTCTTAGCAGCAGTTAACTTAAAAATGTACAATTGCGGAAAACTTGACTACTCAATGCGAAGAACCTTGAAAATCTGAGTATCATCACCTTCCTTCACCACCAAAACATACGCCCCAACACCCATCACCATAACTTTCCCTCTCTCTCCACGCATAATCTGCTCACTCACCAATCTCCCATTCATATCATACAAGGTCACCGAAGCATCTCCTTTCGAATTATTTCGACTCAATCTCAGTGTATTTCCTATCAATGGATTCGGATAAACCTCCCATTTCGTTGCCAAAATCTCTTCAACTCCAACTGCTGTCGCTGTCGCCTCTGCCTCCTTGATCAAAACAGGAGCCGCTCCTTGAGCTAAATACAATTCTTTGAACAAATCTATTTGCGGGGTGCTGAAAGAAAACATCTCTTCATTCCACTTCGGTGGCGACGACTGATACCATAACTTCACCTCAACATTCACCTCTCCTTCATAACCGTTCAAGGGCACCATGTAGGTTATCTCATCTGTCCCACTGCCCTCTTCGCCTTCTTCTATGTTAAAATTCAAATCGCCTAAGGCCAATCCTGCTACTTCGGTGGTGTCATAAGCAAAATGGGTACTCGTAAATCCTTTCGGTACCAATCGGTTGTCCTTTAAGTGATGATGGGCTCGCTCTAATACTGTCGTTACGTTCCCATTCACGTCACCCAACACTTGTTCGTAAATCTGAACCTGATCTTCAGATGTTATTACATCATAGTGCGGCTCATATGTTGCATCTTGCCCATTTACTTCATAATCAGATTGCAACTCTCCCGACCTAAATAATTCATTGCCTGAAGCATCGGTGGCTATAAATTCGACAAAAGCGCGACGTGCTGGATACCCCGAAGGAAATTTGTGACCTGCTTTGTTCAAAATATGAACTTTGAAGGGCATTATATCTCCTTCTTGGCCTTCATTCACTACTGTCAATTCTGCTGTCTGCTGCTGCAATATTTGCATTGAATGAGCTATCGTGGTGTCAAACTGTGCTTCCGTAGCACTCAATCCCAACAAGTCTATGTTCTCTTTAAACATCTGCAACATAAAGGTGTTTCCTCCCACCATGTAGTGCAACCCAAATGGTGTGCGCAGCTCCAACCATGAATAGTTGGCCGAAATGATAACAGGGTCGCTGATGCGTGGGAAGTGACAGCCCTGACATTCTTGTGCTTCATTACCGCCTTCTATAGCATACACGCTGTTCAACCATTCGTGATATGTTGCTTGCTCCACAAAGGTGTCGCCTGTTGCATTCCCTTCAAGATCGGCTGTGTTGGTAATCAAGGTGTGACAGCCTGCACAGGTTTCACTTTTGGTTATATGCTCGCCATAAACAGGCTCAAAACCTACAAAACTGGTCATCGGTTGTCCAACAATTACGGGCTCGTCTTTCCCGCCGCCATAAGGTCCAAAAATGGTGTCCATAACGAAATGCAACTCCCCCGAAAAGAAATTGCCAGCACTGTCAGGATCTTGCTGGTGACAAGCTCCGCAGGAAACTCCATCCATAGCCAAGGGGTCTTCTAACATCTCAGCAAAACTGTAGTGCTCTGCTCCCAAAAGTTTGGCATTGAAATGTCCGAACGGGGCATGACATGAGGTACACTTATCTTCCAATTCCAATTGGTGAGATGGATTAACGGCAACCTCATGGGTGACTTTGGCCCTCCAAAATGGATCTTTCGCCGAATTGGCCATTATGGTTGATCTCCAATGATTAACAACGTTGACGTCCCACCCGCTCTCGGTGATACTTCCTATTCCTTGGACATCATGTCCGTGACAACCGTTGCACTTCCCCGATCCAGCAAACAATTCGTTCTCCCAATCTGGAAGTATCTCTTGCATCATCTGAAACTCTTGTATCTCTTGATAAGAATGAAAGGTCTCAACTTTCTTATCACGCCAGCCTACAAAAAACAATGCTGCAAATACGGTTACTAGGACAGTTGTGATGCGTAATGTTGTCTTCATCCTCTCGGTTTAAAATTTCCTGATCTAAGATATTGCAAAATACAAAGCTGTTCGCTTAAACCCTACGCCTTACTCGGCGGATGTTAAAGTCTTTCAATAAATTTCAACGTGTTTTATAACCTCTCGCTTCATGTGATTGTTCAATAAATCAACTATCCGCTGCTTCTGGTATGAAAACTCTTCTTTCAAAACGGCTGAATTTAAATAGATACTCAAAACGCCATCGCGCAGCCTGACTTCTGTTGTGCGCTTTACAACACTCGGCCCCATCACATCTCGCCACGCTTCAACTACGTCCAACTCCACCATCCTGCCTTCCAAGCGGTAAACGCGCAACAAATCGTTGATCACTTCTTCCAATGTTTGCTCGTTGCTTCTCCTTGCCATGATTAAGCGGTTTCTCCAATTACGTCAATTGCCTCTTTCGAGATTCTGAATATGCGGACGTCGGCTGTGATTTCTTCAAACATCCTAGGAACACGGTCTTCATGCGTATCTGAAATGAATATCTGTCCGAAGGTGCGTTCGCTCACAAGTTGCAACAATGCCGATACGCGTTTGTCATCAATCTTATCAAAGATATCATCCAACAATAACAGGGGTTTTACTCCGGTAGCTTTCTCTATAAATGCGAATTGAGCCAACTTCAAGGCTATCAAATAGGTTTTTTGCTGTCCTTGAGACCCGAATCGTCTAATCGGATGTTCGTCTATCAAAAAATCTAAATCGTCTTTATGAATGCCACAATTGCTTCTCCGCAGTTGACGATCTCTTTCTTGATGGCGTTTCAGCTTTTCTCTATATCCGCCATCAGAAAGCTCACTTTGATAAACCAGCGATACATCCTCGGCGTTGCCCGAGATGCGTTTGTAAAAGGAACTGAAGGTGGGAATAAACGCATCGACAAATGACTTCCGCTCTTGGTGCAAAAAGCTCCCTAATTCTATCATCTGCTGATCCCAAATGTCTAAACTCTCTTCATCCCATGTGCGGTTCTCAGAAAAATACCGCAACAAATTATTGCGCTGCAACAAAACGCGATTGTAGTCAATCAACCGATCCAAATAGGTGCGGTTATATTGCGAAATGATACTATCAATGAATTTTCGCCGATACTCACTCCCTTCTTTGATCAAATCAATATCGTTGGGTGTCATGATTACGGAGGGATACAGGCCTATGTGATCAGCCAATCGCGTGTACTCTTTATCGTTGCGACGAAATTGTTTCTTCTGACCACTTTTTACTCCGCAAGATAACTTGTCGTTCTCGCCGTTTCGCTCTATCCTGCCTTGCAACAAAAAATATCCTTCGCCATAACGTATGTTCTGGCTGTCGATGGCATTGAAATAACTCTTGCAAAAAGAGAGGTAATAAATAGCGTCCAACACTGTGGTCTTTCCCGCGCCATTCTCGCCTACCAGACAATTCACACCCGATGAAAACTGCAATTCTGCGTCTTCATAATTGCGAAAATTTACCAACGAAAGAGATTCCAATTTCACTACTCAACTCTTAATCTCCCAAAGGTAGTCAGTTCTCCTTTTAACTAACAGGTATAAGTAACCGAAAAAAGATTATTTTTGCACCTCGTAAAGAAAAAACCATGGCCAAGAAAAACGACCAAGAAGAAGTAATCGTTGACGTAAAAGAGGTTTACACCAAAACCGAAATGTTCGTTGATCGCAATCGTAAAACGCTAACCATCGTTATCGGTGTTGCTGCTGTTATATTGATTGGATTCTATGCTTACCGCCTACTCGTGGTAAAACCGAAAGAAGATAAAGCAACAGAAGAAATCTGGAAAGCGGAGCAATATTTCGAGATAGACTCTCTTGACCTTGCTCTTGTAGGTGATGGGTTGTACCCAGGTCTTGAAGACATCGTTTCTGACTACTCAGGAACCAAAGCTGCTGATCGTGCGAACTACGAACTGGGCATCATTAGCCGCGATCGTGGTAATTTCGAAGAGGCAATCGCTTACTTTGAACAAGCTGACCTCGATGATGATGTGGTTAGTGTTTTGTCTATCACAAACATCGGCGATTGTTACGTTGAACTCGGAAACACTGAAGAAGCTGTAAAACATTTCGAAAAAGCTATATCAAAATCGAAAGGTACTGATGCTGAATCTTTCACTGCGCCGATGGTGATGTTCAAAGCGGCTATCGCTTACATGGACCTTGATCAGAAAGATAAAGCTGCTAAATACTTTGAGAAAATTGTAGAAAATTACCCTGACGCTCAAGTGAAACCTCGCGCTGAGCGTTATGCTGCTTATCTTGGTCACAAACTCTGATATGGCAACTTCAGAACACAATCTTTCTTCATATAACGAAAATGAACTTCCCGATGCGTCGAATATGCGCATCGGGATTGTTGTTTCTGAATGGAACAACGACATCACTTTCGCCCTGCTAGATGGCGCCAAAGAGGTGCTTTTTAAAAGCGGAATCCTTGAACATAACCTGCGCATTATCAAGGTCCCTGGTAGCTTTGAACTGCCTACCGCTGCTGCTTTCATGCTTGAGTACTACGATGTTCAAGGTGTTATAACTCTTGGCTCAGTGATTCGCGGTGAAACAGCCCACTTCGATTTCGTTTGCCAAGCAGTGGCACAAGGAGTAAAAGATGTTAGCCTCAAATTCATTCGCCCTGTAATATTCGGCGTGCTTACCGACGATAACCGTCAACAGTCGATCGACAGATCAGGCGGAAAACATGGCAACAAAGGTACTGAAGCCGCTGTCACTTGCCTTAAAATGATCGCTCTGCAACAATCGATGCGCTCAAGTTGGGGTCCTGGCTTCACAATTTAATTAGCTATGTGTGGCTTTGCCGGAAGCTGGTCCATCTCCCCTATCACCGGTGATACTGCGGAATTGGTGCAGTCTTGCATTAAAAACATTGTACATCGTGGACCCGATGCGCTGGGCTTGTTTATTGATGAACACCTAGCGCTATCGCACGCTAGATTAGCGATTGTAGACCTAGATGCAAGATCCAACCAACCCATGGCAGATGCATCAAAACGGTATGTTTTGGCCTTCAACGGTGAGATCTACAATTACGCTGATTTGCGCTCTTCCCTCATCGAAGGTGGTGCTTCGTTCTCCACTGCTTCTGATACTGAAGTCCTACTCCAACTGCTGATTAAATTCGATCGTGAGGCGATTCCTATGCTGAATGGATGCTTCGCTTTTGTTTTTTATGACGCTCTTGAAAACAGAATTCTTGCTGCTCGTGACCAAATGGGTATCAATCCTCTTTGGTTTTCCTCTGCCAATGGAAATCTGGTATTCGCTTCTGAGCTGAAAGGTCTGCCAATTCAATCTCAACCAGAAATCGACATGGATGTTGTCGCGAATTTCCTGAAATTCGGATTCTGTCCTGATGAACGTGCCATTTATAAAGGGGTTTTCAAACTAAAACCCGGACATCTCATAGACTCGAAAAACAGTTTCACGCAAGAAGCGTGGTTTAATTTAGAAGCTACTTTCGAACATCCGTCTGCAGGTGATCTGCGACTGGCTCTCGACAATGCGGTAAAATCAAGATTGGTGGCTGATGTCGCTGTGGGTTGTTTCCTAAGTGGTGGTATCGATTCTTCGATCATCGCTGCGCTGGCATCAAAAGCTCACCCCGGTATCCATACGTTCAGTATTGGGTATTCAGATCATCCCTATCTTGATGAAAGTGAAGCTGCTGAAATAGTGGCACAACACATTCAAAGTGAACACCATAGCTTCAAGTTGTCGAACAATGACTTGAAAAACGGAATCAACGATTTTTTAAACGCGCTCGATGAGCCTTTCGCCGATAGCTCTGCTGTAGTTGCGGGAATTCTTTCGCACGAAACACGAAAATTTGTCAAAGTTGCCTTAAGCGGCGATGGAGCCGATGAACTGTTTGGTGGATACAGAAAACACCGCGCCCTGGCTTTCTCTTTTTCAAATCAAGCTCGGTTGTTATCGAAATTCGGATTTTTGACTCGTCTCATTTCTGATAAGGGTTCGCGTGAATCGAAATGGCAAGACCGTCTTCGCAAAGCAAAAAAATTGCTCGATGGATTGGCACTTGATCCGAATGATCGCTATTTAAAATGGGCTGCTTTCGCTGATCCTGCTGAAAGTTTAGTACTAAAATGCGACTACGACACTCAAAAAATTCAGTCCGATAATCTGAATCAGGTGCTGTTCAATGATCAGAAACTGGTTCTTCCAAACGATATGCTGCACAAGGTCGATCTCATGAGCATGCGCCACAGTCTCGAAGTGCGCGTCCCTTTTCTCGATAAAAATGTGGTTCGTATCGCCAATGGGATGCGGGGCGATGAAAAATTCAACAGCGAAATAGGTAAAATACCGTTGCGGAACATCTTCGCCGACTTGTTGCCAAAATCGGTTTTTAAGCGGGCTAAGAAGGGTTTTGAAATCCCTCTGGCCGATGTCCTTAACAATGATTTCGGAGCTGAGATCGCCAATCTTCAAAATTCAGCGCAACTTATGGCACTCGGGTTAGACATGACTCGGGTAAAACAAATAACTTCGAAGCCCGACGTTCAATTGTCATGGCATCTGCTGGTTCTACACCATTGGCTAGCCGCAGAAGAAGCACGTTTTAAGAATCGCTGATCGCAACATGAAGTTTCTAAACAACTTACGCCTTACTCAGCCACTTCGGTTTGTTTTGCTTATCGCGCTAGCAGCGCGGATGTTGAGTGTGGTTTTTTCTCCCGGCTATCTCATGATCGATGACCATTTCTTGGTTATCGAAGCCGCAGGAAGCTGGATTGATGGCGATGATTATAACAATTGGTTGCCTTGGAACAAGAACGAGGGCGACATACCGAGTGTGGTGAATTTCGCCTATGTGGGTAGCCAATATGTCGTCCTTAGCACTCTGAAATCGCTGGGATTTGATGACCCAAAAAACGTGATGTTCGTGGTCAGGTTGCTCCACGCTCTCTACAGTTTGCCGATCGTTTACTTTGGTTATCGCATAGCCGAATACCTTTCAGATAAAAAGACTGCTTTTACGGTGGGTATGCTGCTGGCGCTCTTTGCTTTTATGCCCAATTTCTCTGTCCGCAACCTCGTTGAAATGGTATGCGTGCCACCTCTTATGTGGTCTACGTATATACTGCTGAAAGGCGAACGCAACTTGAAATCTGCCCTCGTAGCAGGTATCGGCATCGGTATCGCTACTGGAATTCGCTATCAATGTGGAATATATGGTGTGGGAATCGGTTTGGTTCTGCTCTTTCAAAAAGATTGGTTACGGGCATTAGGGACGGGATTGAGTGCAATTTTCGCTTTTTTCTTGATGCAACTTCCGGATGTGTTTCTCTGGGGTGAGCCGTTTGTGCAGCTACGCACCTACATCGATTACAATAGCACCCATGCAGGCGATTATCCTGAAGGACCTTGGTATCAATACGGATTGACGATTTTAGGATTCCTGCTTCCACCGTTGAGTCTGGCATTGATATTTGGCAGCATCCTTGCCGTGCGCAAGTATGCCTTACTCATTGTCCCAAGTTTTCTGTTTCTTATTTTCCACAGTATTTACCCGAACAAACAGGAGCGTTTCATCATTCCTGTCCTTATCTTCATGATCGTTGCAGGAACGATCTGTTGGGAAATGTGGCAGCAAAAATCGATGTGGTGGCAAAACCACAAAAAACTGAGTCGCCGACTATGGAATACTTTCTGGGTGCTTAACATGATGGGTTTTGCTGTTGTCTCTCTCTCTTACGTCAAAAAAAGCAGGGTTGAAGCGATGTATTACTTGTACAACCAGCCTGAATACAAAAACTTCTTGGCTGTGTATGTTGATAGCGCTGCGCAACCTCCGCAATTTTACAGTGGCAAGTGGGAACGCTATTATTGGTTTGTGCCTGGAGAAACGAAGCTTGATGTGCAACATGGCGATATCTGCGACCGACTGTCGTATCAGGATTTCCCAAATTACATCTTGTTCTATGGTGAAAATGTTGCTTCAATAGCCGATAAGTTCAAAGCTGAATACAGCTCTCTTTCTTTCCAAACTACAATTCAACCTGGTTATTTCGACCGACTATTGCACTACCTAAATCCGAAAAATACGCTCGAAACGGTGCATATTTACTCTATGGATCAACAAATTGAATGTCCGCAACAATGACTTATCTAACCAACGACTTCATAGATTTCTTCAAAGAGCTGGAAGAAAACAACAACCGCGATTGGTTTCAACTTTCGAAATCACGCTACGAAAAAAGTGTGAAAGTCCCTTTTCAAAAGCTAATTGGCGATGTAATTAAGAGCTTCAAAGAGGCGGGCGAACCGCTGAACATCGAGCCTAAAGACGCTATTTTCCGTATAAACAGGGATGTGCGGTTTTCAAAAAACAAGGCGCCGTACAAGACAAATGTCGCTGCCATTATATCTCCCGAAGGCCGAAAAGACAAAGAGGTGCCCGGTTTTTATATTCAAGCATCAGCGAATTCAATCTGGCTCGGTGGTGGTGCATATGCTCTTGAAAAAGAGAATCTGTACATGGTTCGTGAATTCATTAAGTTGAACCCTGAGCGCTACAAAAAGCTGATTTCAGATAAAAACTTCATTAAGCATTATGGTGAAATAAAGGGTGAGAAAAACAAGATTCTAGCTCCTGAATTCCGCGAAATTGCTGCCGATATTCCAGATATCTTCAACAAGCAGTTCTACTACATGGCTGAACTTCCTGCGAAGGAGTTGATCAGCGATAAGCTTTTAACTACGATCATGGACTACAGAAATGCTTCCCTGGGTATGCAACAATTTCTGACCGAAGCCATTCTAAGAGGGTAACATAGCTAAGGTTCAAACGGTTGTCTCAAAGGATGGTCGGATTGCATGCCCCCTCTTCAATACCTAACTTTGCTTTTTTTATTTTTTGCATGAAAAACATTCTTACAGCTCTTTCTCTACTTTTCGCTACGGCTATGTTTGCGGGTGAAACGTACTGGCAACAGCATGTTGCTTATTCAATGGACATAGATGTAGATGTCCAAAATCACCAATTTACAGGTAAACAAAAACTGGTTTATACGAACAACAGTCCAGACGAGCTGAAGAGGGTGTTTTTCCATCTGTATTTCAATGCTTTTCAACCCGGCAGCATGATGGATGTTCGTTCGCGGACAATTTCAGATCCAGACCCGCGTGTTGGCGACCGCATTGCGGCGCTTGCAGAAAATGAAATTGGTTGGCTCAGGGTTAGCACTTTGACCATGAATGGAAAACCTGTATCGTTCACTGAAGTTGGAACCATTCTGGAAGTCGACCTGCCAAAAGTTATTGCCCCAGGCAGTAAGACAACGTTTGAAATGACTTTTGACGCACAAGTACCCCTACAAATCCGCCGTTCAGGTTGGATGAACAAAGAAGGCATCGAGCTGTCGATGGCGCAGTGGTACCCGAAAATTTGCGAGTACGACCATGAAGGTTGGCATGCTACACCTTACGTCGGACGTGAATTTCATGGTGTATGGGGTGATTTCGATATCCACATTTCAATTGATGAGAAATACATCATTGGGGGGACAGGAGAATTGAAAAATCCGCAAGAAATTGGATACGGTTACACCACGAGAATTGTCGCCCGCAAGCCTGTAAATGGCAAACTGACGTGGCATTTCGTCGCAAAAAATGTCCACGACTTTGTGTGGGCTGCCGACCCCGATTACATCCACCAAACAGCTCAGGTGCCGAACGGACCTATGTTGCATTTCTTCTATCAAAGCAATGAGCTGTACGACGCCAATTGGGAAGAGTTGAAGCACTACGCAGTTGAGGGATTTGAATTTATGAGCAAAAATTATGGCAACTACCCCTACCCGCAATATTCCATCATTCAAGGTGGAGATGGCGGTATGGAGTATCCCATGGCTACACTCATCACTGGCGAACGCAACCTAAGAAGCCTAGTTGGTGTGACCATTCATGAAGCGGCACATTCGTGGTATCATGGCTTGCTAGCAACCAATGAAACACTCTACGAGTGGATGGATGAAGGTTTCTGCTCTTTCGCAACTTCTCGCACGTTGGCGCATCTTTTCACCGACCCGATGAAGAAAAACCCGCACCAATCGGCATACCAAAGCTATTTGTCGTTGGCTCGCGATGGCGAAGATGAAGCACTCATTACTCCTGCCGATGGCTACATGACAAATAAAGCATACGGCGTTGCAGCCTACAGCAAAGGTGAGGTGCTGCTCGAACAACTTGGGTATGTAATTGGCGAAGAGGTAAGAGATGCTGCTTTGCTAGCATACTTCGAAAAATGGAAGTTCAAACACCCCACTCCTACAACATTCAAGCGTGTCATGGAAGATGTTAGTGGCATCGAACTCGATTGGTATTTTGACTACTTCGTGAATTCAAAACACACCATCGACTATGGTATCAAGCAAGTGGAAGGATCGGCCTCAAATGCGACTATAATTCTCGAAAGAGTTGGTGAAATGCCAATGCCTGTTGATGTTGTTGTGACTTTGCGCAATGGCAACTCGCTGCCAATCAACATTCCCCTTGTGAGCATGCGCGGCAACAAACCATTGGATGTTGACGGAATGCAATTTGAATTGGCACCAGATTGGGCATGGACAAACCCTTATTACGCCCTTGAAATCGATATCCCAATCTCCGATATCTTGTCTATTGAAATTGATCCCGGTTTTCACATGGCCGACATTGATCGCGATAACAACCGCCTAGATTTGAGCGCCAATACAAACTTTATTTTTAGAAACTGATGCTAAAAAATTTGCGTTTCTCTCCTAGCACAACCATCGATTTTGCGATAAAATATGCGGTTGGACTCATTGCTTTGTGTCTGCTCTCACCCATCGAAATCAGCAGTGGCTTGCAGGTGGCATTCACTCCTCAGTCTTTGCTCGTAGTGCTTATCCCGCTATTATTCGGATGGAAGATTGGTATTGCGGCTGTTGTGAGTTATTTGTTGCTTGGCGGACTAGGCCTACCTGTTTTTTCGGGTTATTCTTCTGGTTGGGATCGCTTCACCGGGTTAAGTGGCGGATTCCTCCTAGCCTTCCCGATCTCTGCACTTTTAATAGGGTATGTTGGTGAACAAAATCATCGCATTCCTTCGCTGTCGGCTGCGTTGTTGTTGCTGCTCGGACAACTCTTGATTCTCCTTTTAGGGTTGTATTGGATGCTCAACCTGATGAACGAATCGGTAGATTGGGTGAATCAATTGAAAGGATTTGCGCCGGGAATTTTAATCAAATCTGCATTGGGATTGATTATCTACATCATTTTACGACGCATCGCTGCGCGGATGGAAATCAAATCAGCTTCTGAAATTTAATCTTATCCTGTATCGCCTGCATACTCCTGATTGGTATTTGTAGCTTTGCACAGAATATAATCCTATGAAATACAATTTAATATTACTGTTTGCGGTGGTTGCCCTTTGGGGATGCGACCAACCTGCTGAACGCAGCGAGCAAACCAAAGAACGCATTGCACAAATGAAATTAGCAACTGACCATCACTCGTATGCACGTCCGAATGAAGCCAAAGTAACCCATTTGAATTGGGATGCTGAAGTAGACTTCGAAACGCGCACCATCCGTGGCGTTGCCACGTACAATATTGAATCTAACGGTTCAGCCAAGCAAATTTATTTCGATATGCGCGACCTCAAAATCGATAGCGTTTCGACCGATGATGGTGGATTGGTAAGCTTTAGCATTGGTGAGTCGCGTGATTTCATGGGACAACCTCTAGAGGTTCCTATAACAGGTGCTACCAAAACGGTTTCAATTTTTTATGAATGTCCGGCCAGCGCCGCTGCTCTCCTGTGGGTAGAAGGTGAGAATCCTTTCCTATTCACTCAATCACAAGCAATTTTAGCGCGCACTTGGATCCCTTGTCAAGATAGTCCAGGTATCCGCTTCACCTACCATGCTCGGGTAAAAGTGCCTGAAGGATTGTTGGCTCTGATGTCGGCAAACAACCCAACAGCAGTCTCACCTGATGGCATTTATGAGTTCGACATGCAACAACCTATCCCGTCGTACTTGATGGCGCTCGCTGTGGGAGATATTGCATACCGCGAAATTGGGCCTCACACTGCCGTCTATGCCACTCCTGACTTGATAGAAAAAGCAGCTTGGGAATTTGCTGAAATGGAAGACCTGCTGGTAGCTGCCGAAAGCCTTTATGGCAAATATGTTTGGGAACGATACGATTTGCTCGTCTTACCTGCCGCTTTCCCTTTTGGTGGAATGGAAAATCCACGTCTGACTTTTGCTACGCCTACCATTATTGCTGGCGATAGATCGCTTGTAGCTTTGGTGGCTCACGAGTTGGCCCACAGCTGGTCTGGAAACCTTGTAACAAACTCTACATGGGATGATTTCTGGTTGAATGAAGGATTTACGGTGTACTTCGAACAACGCATCATGGAGGCCGTTTATGGCAGAGAAGTATCGGAAATGTTGGCGGTGCTGACGTATCAAGGACTTGAAAAAGAAGTCTCTGAAATTATGGATCTGAACCCGAATGATACGCACTTGAAACTGCATTTGCAAGGCCGTGACCCAGATGAAGGTATGACCGCAATCGCTTACGACAAGGGTTACTTTTTCTTGCGTTTGCTCGAAGAAACTGTGGGTCGCGATAAGTTCGATGTATTCTTGAACAGCTATTTCTCATCGAATTCATTCAAAGTGATGGATACAGAGCAATTCGTTGATTACCTACAATCCAATCTATTGGATAGCACGCTTGTTGAAAAGGTTAACCTCGATGCGTGGATTTACGGTCCGGGATTGCCCGACAACTGCCCAACTGTTCATTCAAGCCGACTCGACAGTGTAGAAATGAATTTGAAGCGATTTGTTGCTGGTGAAGCGGCTCCTTCCGACATTCCTTGGAAAGATTGGGTTTATCAAGAGCGTTACTACTTCCTCGACAACCTTCCTGATTTTATTGGCTATAAGAACATGGTAGCTATGGATAAGGCTTTCAACATTACGGGTACTGGCAACAATGAGGTTCTATTTGTTTGGTTGCGCAATGCCATTTCAAACAACTACACTCCTGCTTATGCGCGACTAGAGAACTTCTTGGTAAATGTCGGTAGACGTAAATTCTTGACTCCGTTGTACGCGAAAATGAAAGAAACGAATCAGAAAGAAATGGCTGATGCCATTTATTCAAAAGCCCGTCAAAACTACCACTCTGTTGCTGTGGTAACAATGGATGAGCTACTGGGTTATGCTGAATAATCTATTCAAACTGTCAAAAAAAAAGGAGAGTCCATTTGGTCTCTCCTTTTTTTAATCTCATTTCTCAATTGTCTTATCTGAGAAGAATAACTGTCCCCGTTAGTTCTTTTCGCTCGGCTGTGCTTAGAGAATACAAATCGATCTGCCAGATATAAACATCATTCGGGGTGTAATAAGCACCATTGTTTACCGATCCATCCCAAATCTCGGTTGGGTCAGTGGATTCATAAACCTTGGCTCCCCAGCGGTCGAAAACGCGAATTTCAAATCGATCTGGATCTATATCAGTCCCAGAAACAAAGAATATATCGTTCACGCCATCGTTGTTTGGCGTGAAAGCATTCGGGACGAAGACGTTCAAAATATCGTTGATCTCCACCCAACGGGTCACCTGATCCTTACAACCGTTAACATCCGTTACAACCAATGTCACAGGATAATAGCCACCATGAGACATTGGAAACTTAAATACAGGATCTTGCAAGGTCGATGTTCCTTGATAGTTCAATGTATCGAACACCCAGTACCAATCAATTACACTGCCCAGCGAATAGTCGAAAAAACTAATTTCTGTATCAGGCATGGTAGTAGGCTGTGGCGTTGCTGTAAAGCCCGCTGTAGGGTTATCGTATACAGTGATGTAGTTGTTGTACTCATTGTCATAAACACACCCTATTGGCGAGGTAAGCGTTAATGCGATGTCGTAAAAACCTGGGTTCTCGAACAAATGTGCTGGTGCAGGAACGATGTCAAAAGAACCATCGCCAAAATTCCATTGGCTAAATGAAAACAACGCCGGATCAACCAATATTTCGAAGTTTATTGGTGCAGGAAAACAACCCCGTGTGGTGTCTGCAACGAACTGGACATCAATCGGTGTCTCAACAACAACGTCGAAGCAGCTCGATACAACTGGTGTCTCGCAAGCATCACTAATGAAGGCACAATACGTTCCTGAAATAAACTGCTGGTTGTCTATATTGTCTCCAGTGTCAATGTTATTCCCATTGAAACTCCAGGTGTACGAGTACGGCGCCAAACCTCCTTGAGAATCATCTACTTGCAAAGTTGCCAGCGTACCGCCACAAATCAAAGGAGTACCGCTGATTTGAACCGATAAGCTATCACGCACAGTTACAGTCACTTCCAAAGGTTCTGAGTCACAACCGGCATCATCAGTAGCAAAAACAGAATAGGTGGTTGTTTGAATCGGTCCGGCATAAACTGCATTTCCAGAACCCAGACCTCCTGACCATGTATAACCCCATGAGTTATCATTGTCCATCAAGGAAGCTGTTTGCAACAATGCCGCTCCATCAACACATACTGTGGTATCGTTCGACAAGGTGAAAACCAGCACTGGTGGTGAGTTTATGACAATATCATTGTCGTACTGACATCCAAACATATCGCTTACTTGCAACGTGTAGTCGTTCGGAAATAGATTCTGAAACGCCGTCAAACCTCCATTCGAAACTTGGCTACTTTGCATTGCACCATTTTCGTAAAACTCTACTGTCCACGGTGGTGTTCCCGTTGCTCCGTCAATGGTCAAAGAAATCAATCCGTCGTTGCCATAGCAACTTGGGTCTTGAGATGTAATATTAAAATCAAAAGCGGGGAACACTTCAACGTCATCGTATGAAACACAATCAGGATGTCCGACTGGATATGTCGCCAAGGTATACGTGGTTTGTCCATTCAACGACACAACATCCGGATTCGGAATGGTTGGGTCAGACAATCCCTCAGATGGGGTCCACTCCCAAACGTATTGCGGACCTCCTTGTGTGCAACCAACTGAATATTCAATTGGACCAAAAGCACCGGAAGTACACGAAACAGAACCATCTGAAAACACCTGCATGGTCAAACAACCTGAAGGATTGGTTGCGATAAACTGAAGTCCAGTTAAATCACCTTCAATAGGCCCAGCCAGCACTGGCGAAGCCGTTGTTGGTCCATCATAAATGGTGATGTCGTCAAAAAACACCTCCATGAAACCACCGGTGAAGGTCATGTCCATAAAAGTAGCTCCATCTCCCTGATTATCCGGACAATAAGTGAACGTTGAATTCTCACCATTGCCATAACAATATGAGTAATCTCCCGCATCTTGGCTACAAAGAGGAGTTGGCTCGCCACTTATACCACCTTGCAAAGGCGTTGCGCCTCCGCAAAAAGTAATATCCGGACCTGCGTCTGCTTGTCCGGCTAGCGTTGCAGTGATAAACAATGTACTATCTGTCGTGCAACCGTGGTTGTTTGTCACTGAGTACGTAAAAGGCCAGTTGCCTTCTTGAATGGGTTGGATACAAACCGAATTCCCATCTGCCGCTTGACTTAAAACATCCAACCCTGCGGCAGGAAACGACCAGAATGAACTGTCTGCATTTGCTCCGATATCTGGAGTAAACTGAGTGACATCAGGCAAGATTGCAGGGTTAAAATTCAAACCCCAGCTGCTCACCGATCCGTTATCTCCACCCCACAAGTCACAAAAACTAATGGTCCATGTTCCATTTAAATCACAACCTACCAGCTGGGTCAAAGGTTCCAACGATGAATACGTCCCCGCGGGCAGCTCATTTCCAGCAGCTCCCCCACCGGCTACTTCAGAAAAAGTACCATTCGGTGCATTACTCGCCCAAGAATAATCCCACCAATCTGTATCTGGAATACCCAAATTCGTACCCGAAGCGGTGGTAGCTCCACCACCAGGTAACGACATTTGCTGGTGAAGAATGGCTGATTGTCCGCTCGGACATTCAATAGAAATTACCAAGTCAAAAAGCCAACTGTGCTCAATGGCAGCATCAATACTGATCAAGTCGTTGATGTTGGTCAATGTCTGCCCTGGCGAAAATCCTGCAACTTCAATCTCAGATGGGAAACATTCTCCAACGTTATCCAAAAGATCAAAGTCAAAAGGGTTTTCATAAGAAATATCTGGACCAGCCCAGGTAATTTCATAATCATCAGGAAAAGCTTCTAGGCACACTTGCTCACCCATACACAAATCCAAATTGCCTGGAAAAGGACTCCACGAAGGATATGTAGCTACCAAGACTTGCAAGCTCACACGGTTTGTAGAGGCACATCCATTGTCGTCAACGAGGTAAAGCTCTACAACATACTCCCCAGGTATGTCCCACGAGTGCGACACAACAGGGCCACTGCTATCCGTCGTTCCATCTGCAAAATCCCACAACCACTCTGTTATGTTAAAACCTGCCCCTGGATAAGATGCTGAACCGTCGAAGTTGATTACATCGCCTACACAAATTCTGTGAGAAGCAGGTGCGTCATAGGTTGCAACTGCTGTCGGACGATCACAAGGTGTATCACACGTTATTGTACCACCAAAACCACCAGTATTCGCTGCATACGACTGAAAAACAAAGGTCAAACAACCCGAAGTATTTAAGGGTGTTGCTGTTACAAACAACCCTTGCAGCCCCGTGCCTGTATAGTTTCCTAGCGTACCTGCTTGGGTGTTATCGCCGTCGTATATAGACATGTTGTCCCACGTGTTTTGTGGACCCACAGCAGCCAAATTGAAGGTGATGAAATCGACAGTAACTACATCTCCAGGGGTATCCGGACAAATGGTACAGGTGAAATTTTCGTTGTTCGAATATCCCGCACCACCTTGTCCACCGCTGTCTAAAAAAGCCCCTCCACAAGAGTTGAAGGTTCCGTTCGACATGGTTACGTTCGTTTGTCCGTAACCCGCCGAAACCATCAATACACCGAGGATAAAAGTATAGATCTGCTT
Organism: Cryomorphaceae bacterium; assembly: GCA_016124575.1. Classification (GTDB taxonomy): domain Bacteria; phylum Bacteroidota; class Bacteroidia; order Flavobacteriales_D; family Sanyastnellaceae; genus RI-182. The sequence continues at coordinate 92,842 of WGNM01000044.1, read as the reverse complement.
CATTTTAATGCGATTCAGAATATTTCTTTTTCAAAGAATTTGACGAATAGATGATCATCATTTTTGACGAATCTCCAATTCGGTAATACAAATTTTCGTCGTTCAACCTCGAAAAATGATAATACATAGAATGAAAACTTTCGCTCTGAATAATCTCTTCAGTTAACGCAGGGATATCTTGTTTAACAGGAGGCACCAACAGCGCATCCGGCATTTCACTTATGTCTTTTGGGGCCACATCTTGAATGAAGTAACCTTGACTATCGAGAAAGACATACCAATCTAACTTGGCGGTATTTACTGAAATCTGGGCGAACTCTTCTGTCCCAAAAACCACCTCAAGAAACTGATAATCAGCATCCTGCGTTTGAGCAGAAATGGAAAATGAGGCGATAAAAGCTGTAAGTGCAAGTATAAATCTTTTCATTTTAAGGTCTTTGATTCCAAAAATAACCAATATACACGCAAGCGTGCATGTATAAAAGACCGTTTATTAACGAAAAGGGTTGCTTAACTTATCGAACAATTAATACCGTGCCGATGATTTCTTTTCGCTCTTGTGAAGTTATCGACTTCGTTTCAACACGGTAAACGTACATACCGTCGGGCACATAGTAGTCGCCGCCTTGAAAAGAGCCATCCCAGCCTTGTTCAAAAATTTTGGTTTCGAAAACAACCTCTCCCCACCTGTTGAAGACTTGGAAGGTGAAATCCTCCTTATCGACATCGATTCCTTCAAAGCGGAAAACATCATTTACACCATCTTGATCAGGCGTGAAAGCGTTTGGGATGTACATTACAAACTCGTCTATAACAACAGCGTAACGCAACGTGGTATCGGTGCACCCCCATTCGTTAGAAGCCACCAATTGCACAGGGTAACTTCCAATGGTGTTGTTCGGAAAGGTATAGATTGGATCTACCCCGTACAATGTATCCAACTCGCTGACGATCCACTGCAGTTCTGTAGCTCCAAAAGAAGCGTTTTCAAAGGTAATATCGGTGTGGGGCATTACAGCAGTTTGGGGTTCAAGTTGGAACCCTGCAATTGGCCAGTTGTAGATGGAGATTAAATCAGTTTGCGTAGACTCGTAAAAACAACCATCAATGGTCACTATGGAATACGTTATATCGTACAATCCTTGGGTCGTGTAGGTGTGTGATGCGGTATGAATTAAAGATGATGTAGCCCCGTCACCAAAATCCCACATGGCGGTTTCTATGATTTCTGGATTGATGGCCAAGCCCTGAAAATCAACCAAAACAGGTCTGCAACCTCCCAAGGTATCTACTGCAAATGTTGGATCCACCAAAGGTGAAATAACAACCTCGGAGCAAAGTTCTATGGCAGGAGTCTCACAAGCGTCTGTAATTGTGCAACAATAGGTGGTAGTGCTATTCGGAGCGGCATAGAATGATTGAGCAGAAAACGAAATTCCGTCTCCCTGCCAAGTAAAAGTATACGGCTCTAGACCTCCCTCAGCTAGGGTAGCTCCTAAAAACAAGCTATCTCCCTGGCAGATGGTTTCACCGGAGGAAATAGACAAACTCAATGAGTCGCGGACACTAACAGTAACATACGAAGTATCGGTAAAGCACGTACCGAAGGTTCCGTAAACAAAGTACTCGGTATCTTGCAATGGTCCGACATTTATAGTTGCTCCTTGCTGATTGTTGCTCCAATTGAAGACAATTCCTGCGGGTTGTGAACTAGCCACCACCGATAAATCAGCTGTTCCGTCAACGCAAATGGTGACATCCGGCGAAGCCGTCACAGTAACCACTGGTGGCACAGCCATGTCTACAATCTCTGTGCGTTGACATACTCCATTATCAATAAACACCTCATACACGTCAGGCATCAAACCAACAAAAGTTGTCGTACCTCCATAAGATGTTGCCGACTGCAAAATGCTGCTTCCTTGCTGGATGATGATCTCCCAAGGAGCAGTGCCCGTTGCGGGATCAATTTCAACATAAATTTCACCTACCGGTTCGAAACATTCGGGTTGTAGGAAGTCGACAGAGTATACGTACCCCGGTGAAACAACAACCTCATCTGTTTCTGCACATTCAGGACGTCCAGGAGGATAAACTGTCAAAGTATAGGTAGTCGGCACTGCAGGGTCACTTACCTCTGGATACTGGACATTGGCATCACTTAAACCCGTTGCTGGCGACCACGAATAAACCATATCTGGCCCGCCAAAATTACAACCAACTGTGTAGTTCATGGGTGCAAAAGCACCAGATGAGCATGAAAACAATCCGTCGCTAGTGATTCGGAATGTAATACAGCCTTCAGGGTTGGTTGCTATGAATTGTAGTCCTGAAATGTCACCATCCAAAGGCCCAGCCAAAACTGGCGCTCCTGTGTTATCTCCATCGTAAATGGTGATATCGTCGAAAAACACCTCAATGAATCCGCTGGTGAATAAGACGCCCATTGAAGTATAGCCGTCGCCTGGGTTATCTTGACAGTACGTAAAAACAGAATTGTCGTTGTCGCCGTAGCAATATGAATAATCTCCTGCGTCATCCGAACAAACTGGTGTAGGCAATCCGCCAACACCGCCCGTAAGAATTGTACCCGGACCGCACCAAACCAAATCTTCACCTGCACTCGCCAATGTTTGGGTCACATTTACTGTGAAGCTAGAATCGAAAGCACAACCGTGGTTGTTGATCATTTCGTACGAAAACGCCCAGCTGCCTGTTTGGTCAGGCAAAATAGAAACTGTATTCCCATCGGCTGAATAGTTTAACACGGGCGGACCTGGAACAGGAAGCACCCAGTAAGAGCTGTCAAGCGATACACCAATTTGTGGCGTAAACTCGGTTACATCAGGTAAAATAGCTGGATTAAAATTAAGCGCTGCATTGAAAATGGTACCATCATCACCTCCCCACAAATCCGAAATCGATAAGGTCCATGTGCCGTTCAAATCGCATCCAACCAATTGATTCATTGGCTCAAGAGACGTATAAGTATCTGATGGTAACGAACCTCCCCCACCTGCAGAAGCTTCCTGAGCAATGGTACCTAAGGTAGCATTGGCTGCCCAACTGTAATCCCAAGCAGTTGTGTTTGCCACACCGAAATCAGTGCCATTTGCGTTGACATTAGAGCCATCCGCCTGCAGCATTTGTTGGTGAAGGACAACGGATTGTCCTGACGGACAGGTTAGTTCAATTACAAGGTCAAAAAGCCAAGAGTGCTCGATCGTAATGGTAAAATCAAGCAGATCATTGATATTATTCAGCACTTGACCCGGACCAAAACCACTTACGTTGATCGGAATATCATTTGTGGTGCCTACTTCGTCAGGCAATTCAAACTCTTGCGTATTGGCATACACTTGTTCAGGTCCCGACCACGTTACCTCTTGCTGATTCGGGTCTACACTAAGCGTTAATTCTTGTCCGAGACACAAAAACTGATCTCCCGGAAAATCAATAAAGGCTGGGTAGGTTGACACCAATACTTGCAAACTCACACGGTTCGTTGATGCACAGCCATTATCATCTGTCAAATAAAGCTCAATCACATATTCTCCTGGCTCATCCCAGCTGTGCGAAACTGTAGGTCCGCTGTTATCGGTAACACCATCAGCGAAATCCCAAATATACTCGTCAATCACAAAGCCGGGCGCCGCAAAAGATCCTGTACCATCGAAATTGATAACGTCTCCTACACAGATTCTGCGGTTGGCCGGCGCATCATAGGTGGCATTGGCTTCTGGTCGCTGACATGGTGTCCCACACGTTAAACTTGCAGCAAAATTTCCAGTACCAAGGTTATTGGATTGGAAAACAATGGTCAAACAACCGCTGGTATTCATGCTTGTAGCACTTACCAAAAAACCTTCTAGTTCATTTCCTACATACACCCCGAGCGACCCTTCGTTTACGTTGTCTCCATCGTAAATCGCCATATTATCCCATGAGTTCTGTGGCCCCGATTGATCAAGACTAAAGGTGATGAAATCCATGGTGATGATGTCACCTGGCACATCCGGACAAATGGTACATACGATGTACTCCCCATTCGAATACCCAGGCCCACCTTGTCCGCCCGTATCAAAAAAAGCACCGCCACAGGTTTCAAATAGTCCGTTTGCAATAGTAATCTGGGCTTTCAATTGAGTTAAGCTCAACGAAGCAATAAGAATGAATAGAAATCTGTACATGCGAATGTCTGTGCGCTGTTAAACGTCGCTAAGTTACAAATACCCGAAACAATGGGCATCTATAAATCAGACTGAATGTCTGAATGAATGGTTGCATGTTGGACTCCTAGCGAAGCAATGTCACTTGTCCTTCAAAGCGATGGGAATTTGCCGTGTAAAGATCTTTCACTTCCACAACCCACACGTAAACATCAAGAGGTGTGTAATACTCACCATTCTCCACATTACCAACCCAATAACCTTCAGGATCTGTGGTTTCGAAAACCAGAATTCCCCATCTGTCGTAGACACTAAACTTATATGAATCTGGGTCTATTCCTGTTACCACAGGCTGAAATACTTCATTTAATCCATCATTATCAGGAGAAAATGCAGAGGGCACATACACAAACCAGTCGCCTTGGATATAAACATCATGGCACGTTACATCTGAACATCCAAACTGACTTACAGCTTCCAAACAGACCTCATAACCTGTTTCGGCAATGGCTGGAAACTCATAGTCGGGCGACTCTTCGGTTGAAATACCTTCTCCTGCAAATTGCCAGAAATAATCTACAGCTCCTTGGCTCTGGTTTACAAATCGCACGATAGGATTCAAGATATTCACCTCTGAGTTGACAGTGGTGAATGCCGCTACAGGCAGCGGATATACTTCTACTATGCCATCTAATGTAAACGAACTTACACATCCGTTATCGCCCAAAGCCGACAGTGTCACGTCGTAAATCCCAGCTTCATTTATGGTCAAACCATTTCCGAAATAAGGGACATCGTTGATCAACCATGTGTAACTGGCGTCGCTTCCGTTGTCGTGGTAGAGGTTGAATGTTACAGGCGAGCATCCTGCAACAGCAGGGATGTCGAACATCGTTTCTGGCGCAATCAAAACTCCTACATTCACTGTTTCGGTTGTTTGACACCCAAATTGATTGGTACCAACTACTGAAAGCTCAACATCCGCATTCATCTGCATCGATAACGAAGGGTTCGTGCTTGCGTTCTCTGCGCCATTCACAAACCATGCATAGTCTGTTGCGCCCGATGCTTCAGCAAGTAGTTCGTACCCATAACACAATTCGGTTGGTGCATTTAACTGAATGGTTGGTAAAGCGTTTACAACGACGCTAAAACTTTGACTCGTATAACAAACGCCATTGGTAGCCGTTAATGTGAGCTGTTCCGACACCGCTGCCGATGTGTTAATCAGTGTTTCAGACAACTCATCGTCGGACACCAAATTGCTCGGTGACCAAGAATATGTGATTCCGTTTTCTGCAATAACGCCTGCAATCAGATCATCGCCTACACAGACTGAAACATCCGCCAAAGGCGATAAAGAAATTGCATTGATGATAGTTACCTCGATGGTTGCTGAATCAGCCGGACAAAAATTATTTGAGTTGACAACGTACGTGTAAACTTCCGAGTTCGACGTTGCAGGATCCACCGTTTCGTCAATGACTGCTGAATTCCCAACAAACCATGTCCCCGCGGCTGAGCCATCAACAATGAAATCACCTAAAGAAAACAGGGATGCGTCGCTACAAACAGAAACAAAGCTATCGGCTCCTGCGCTCGCTGGATTGCCGATTTGCAAGTTGATATTTAAAGCCGACACGCCGCAGACACCTTCGTTATTGTAGGAATACGTATATATTCCAGACGAAACAGGCGAAGCGGGGATGATACTGTTGATCTCTAGCGAACCTATAAACCATGTACCACCAGGCACTGGAGCGTAATCATCTAAATCGATAACAGCATTCGTAGTGCAGATTTCACTGGAGGTAGACGAGCTTTCAAATGAAGTTTCTTGCACTTGGAAAGTATAAGTCGCCTGATCATTCGGGCAAACATTTCCAGAACTTACAATGCACACAACAACTGCATCGCCATTGGCAGGATCAATCAAATTTGAAATTGAATTTCCTGACTGATCCTCCCAACTCACACCCGGACCTGCAACCAGTCCGTTCAGGTCATATGCTGGGCCTGAAGAACACAAGGGTATAGTTTGATCCTCCCCGGCGGAAACTGGTGAGTCTGTTTGAATGGTATAGATTGCGCTCTGCGCCGGACAAACATTGCCTCCTACAAAGTATTCATACACCGAAATGGTTCCCGAAGCAGGAGTAATTAATGGCGATACAACCATTCCGCCTTGGCGCCATTGGCCACCATTGTCTGCCGAAGGGTCGAGCAAAGACTGAAGGTTTAGTCCATTTTCATCGTAACATATTGTAGTAGAAAAATCAGGCCCTGCATTTAGAAGTTGTTCCACGTTTACTTGCACTTCCGAAAACAAGGGTTGACACCCCACCCCACTCACTGTATACCTATAAGTACCTGCGGTAGAGTTTTGCGGATCAAAGTTGCTTGAAACAACATTTCCTTGAAAGGTCCATTCTCCGCCGGCATCTGGTGAGTTTGTTATCACGCTGAACAAATCGAAAACTGGTTCGTTGCTGCAAACTTCTATGTTTTGGCCGATTCCCGGATTGATGCCACCTGTGAAGTTCACTACGAGGTGTGCCTCAGCATTTGGACAAGGAGTAGCACCAGCCACAGAATAAGTATACTCACCTTGAGGCATAACCAAAGGGTCGAAAGTAGATGAAACAACATCGCCTTGATCGTTGGACCAAAAACCATTTGTAACAGGTGTGCCGCCAAGCATACTCGTCATTTCAAAGGCAAAACCCGAAGGACAAACACTTACTATAGCATCGATGCCTGGATCAGGCAATTGGTTTTCAATAACGTATAACGTGCTAACCGCTGCTGGACATCCAACAACGAAATCAACGTGATAGGAGAACAAACCTGTAACATCAACAGCAGGGTCGTACATACCTGATGTAACATTTCCCATAACATCAAACCAAGTGCCTCCACCATCTGGGTTTCCAGCCATCACCGATGTCAAGTTAAAAGGAGTGTAGTTTTCACAAATCAAGTAAGTGGTAGATAAACCAGGATTGGCGTTTTGAATAGCTGTTACATGTACGCCAGACGTTGTTGTACAAACACCATCGGTAAGCACATAACTATAGAAACCATTTACGGCATTATTTGAATTCAGGATGTTGGAAATTGGTGAAAGCGAAGGGTTGTACCATTGTCCACCATTTGAAGGACTGCTGCTTAGCAAATTGAACAGGTTTACATTCCCTGTGCTTGTGCAAATGGTGTCTTGAATGGGTTGCCCTGCATTCAAACTTTGGGTGTTGATTGTAAACCAAGATTGTCCGTTATTAACACCATCTGTGTATTGCACTTGATATAAGCCTGGGCAAAGGTTTGAAACTTGAGAAGAACCAAAGTTGTTCGAATCGACAAATACTAAGCTTCCTGATTCATCGTACCATTCATACTGCACATTTCCAGAAAGCGCAACTGCCAAAGACGCTGTACCATCGCATGACACACAATCAGCACTAAGTGATGTGATCACATTTGCAGATAAAGTTGTACTCGCAATTAGGCCTATTAGGGCTAAAACGGGAGTTAAAAAATATCCAAGCCAAACACGTTTAAGGTTGGTGCTGGTCATTCTTAGTAGTTGAGGGTTCAGCAAAAATACGAGAAAAAGGCCGGAAAGTTACTTTCCGGCCTCATCCTACAAAAATATAGCTTGTTTTGGTTAAGGTGTGACAGACAGGTCACCGCTGTAAAACTTTTGATCTCCGTTCTTTTGGTAGACGATTACTACCCAATTGAATGAATTTCCAATTTGTGCAACTGTGCCGTTTGGCAGGGTGCCATCCCATGCTTTTTTCGGACTCGTTGTCCGGAAAACCTGCTCATCATTTTGGTATATGATCATTTCGAACATCATTCTACCATCCATCAATCCGCGAGGCATGAAGTTATCATAGTTGCCATCTCCATTTGGAGAGAACGTTTCATTGGCCTGCAAAGAATAATCCTCATTTACTGCGAGAGCCTTTACTTTCTTGTCTTGACATCCAAACTCATTACTTACGACAAGCTCAATGATGTTCAAGCCATTCTCATTGAAAGTATGCACAGGATTAATTTCAGTACGGTAGTTCGATTCAGTGATTACCCACTCGCATTTCTCTGCACGTTGAGATTCATTGCTCAATTTGACAACTGGGTTATCACCATCAAGTTCTACAAATTCCCAGGTGAAAGAGGCTTCTGGTGAAGGGTTCACAACGATCATGTTGTCAATGGTAGTTGTCCGAATAAATCCGTCATCCTTTGAAGTCACAGAAAGGGTAATGTCGTAAGTACCTGGCTTGATGTAGGTATGAACTGGATTTGGTTTGTTTGAAAAACTACCATCTCCAAAGTTCCAAAGGTAGCTAGCATTCACTAGTTCTGAAGAAATGCTGAAGTCTACAGAGGTTCCTGCGCAAGCTTCACGTGCGCTCACTGAAATTGGAATCGCTGGGTAACCTCCTGATGCTGGCAATTCAGCAATGTTCATCACAGGATCGGTTGACACCTCAGTGGCTGTTGCAACCTGATTGTTTCGCGGAGCAATACTATTTCTGTTTTGGTTGGAATCTTGTCTAACAACGGTTGAAGATGCACTGCTCACAGCACTGTCATTGTTCTCCGAGCCACTTGCAGACGACACATTGCGCTCTTCAATTGCTGATTCATCAATCATTTCGTGCCATTCACGCGCTTCCATAGCTTTCATGCGGATGGATGCAAAACTGTCTTTGTAAACCACCAATTCAGACAATGTTGCACGATGAGCAGACGTCGCCGCATCACTCGCAAAGAAATACCAAAATGAGCTACCAGCAATCACCAATAAAGTCATAGCAGCCGCTACCAAAGAGGAGCTATCGCTTTTCGACGACCCACTGTTTAGTTTACTATTCAAGCTGTCCCAGCTTTCAGGATTGTATGGCACCTCGTGGTTCTCCAGTGCCTTCTTCAATCCCGATTCAAATCCCGTTAATTTATTACTCATTTCGATCTTTCGAGTCGTTTAGTAAAATTCGTTTCAAGTTTCTTTTTGCCTTTGCGAAGTTAGATTTAGACGTTCCCGAACTAATACCAAGCTTCTCAGCAATATCGTTATGTGTAAGATTCTCAAACACATACAAGTTAAAAATAGTGCGGTAAGCTGGGGTCAATAGTTGCATTGCTGCTAATATTTGATCCGGCGTAAAATCCCGCCCTTCTTCTTCGTCAATTTCATCTTCAACATCGGTGAACTCCTCCACCGATTGGTTTTCTCCAAGAAGTAAAAAATCTGTTTTTTTCTTCCTGAAAAAATCTATAGCTGTATTCACAACAATCCTCCTCACCCAGCCCTCAAAAGAACCTTCGAAGTTGAATTTTTCTATGCTCGCGAATACTTTAATAAACCCTTCCTGCAAAATATCTTGCGCTTGGTCGGCATCTTTCGTGTAACGCAGGCATACAGCCATCATAGTCCCGTAAAGGCGCTTATGAATCTCTTGCTGAGCACGCCTATTCCCAAGGGAACAGTCCTTTATCAGCGATTGAAGATGTTCATCTGCCATGTACTTGACATTCTTTAGACGTAGACAAAATAAAACGGTTGCCTCGTCGTTGGATGCGTAATTACGATTTTTTTCTCAAAAATGCTTTTTAAAGCATTGTTTAAAGAACAATATCATTCGGAAAAATACGGAAATACTTCTGATTATCCTTCATGCACCCGTAGGAGAGTCGCCTGCAAGAAGCTATCAATCTCGTTCTTATTAACGAAATCAACAACGCTGGCGTACATCATGGCAGCATCTATGTCTTCACTGCGCAGTGAGCTGCTCAACATATACAATTTGGTTTCTGGGTGACTTGTGGCGAACATCGCTTCAAATTCTTCGATAAAATCGAACCCATTTTTGACGGGCATATTGAGATCTACATATACAACTTCAGGGAATAGCTCAGTCTGTCCCAATATATTCAAGGCCTCATCAACGCTTTCAGCTTCATGCACTAAAATACCCGCATCAGCTAGCTTTATAAACTCACGCATAATGAAATTACAACTCGGATTGTCGTCGATCAACAATATCGATTGCACATAATTAACACGTCCAGAAACTGCTGATTCTGTCATAAGGTGAAATTACATGCGACCGATTCAGATTTTGTAAGTTTTAACGTCATAAGCATTGTAGGAACTTTCTGACAGTGAAATATTCTGCTCTTTCATGCTACCTTTGCAGTATGAAACGGGTTGTCCTCGGACTTTCAGGCGGTGTAGATTCAAGCGTTGCAGCTTACCTATTGCTTCAACAAGGGTATGATGTAGTTGGCATTTTCATGCGTAACTGGCACGATGAGTCGGTTACGATTAACAATGAATGTCCGTGGATTGACGATAGCAACGATGCCATGCTTGTAGCCGAACAACTCGGAATCCCTTTTCAAGTCCTCGACCTCAGCGCTGAATACAAGTCGCGCATCGTCGACTACATGTTCAGCGAATACGAAACAGGTCGCACGCCCAATCCCGATGTGCTGTGCAACCGTGAAATAAAGTTCGACATCTTTTTGGATGCCGCGATGAAGCTAGGGGCAGACTATGTGGCAACCGGACATTATTGCCGAAAAGCAACTGTTGTGAAAGGTGGAACCGAGGTACATAGCCTGCTTGCAGGTATCGACAACAACAAAGATCAAAGCTATTTCCTTTGTCAACTTACCCAAAAGCAGCTTTCGAAAGCCCTCTTCCCGATAGGTGAACTAACGAAACCGCAAGTGCGAGCTCTGGCTCATGAGGCTGGTGTGGTTACGGCAGACAAAAAAGATTCGCAAGGATTGTGTTTTATAGGCAAGGTGAAATTGCCGGTGTTCTTGCAACAACAGCTCGCTCCGAAGCGAGGGAAAATTATTGAGATTGCACCTGACAATCAACTATTTTCAGCTCCTGCCAGCGGCAGGGATGTGGATGCTGTGCGCTTTACCGCGTTTGTGTATACTGAAAAAGACGGTGAAATAGTTGGAGAACATACAGGAGCCCACTTTTATACCGTCGGTCAACGTCGGGGATTGCACGTTGGTGGAAAAGAAAAACCACTTTTCGTTTTAGGAACCGACGTGGTAAACAACATCGTTTTTGTCGGACAAGGAGAAGACCACCCAGGGCTTTACCGACTAGGTATTTTTGTGGTTAACGACGATGTGCATTGGATTCGAGAAGACCTCAAACTTGTAGCCAGCGAATCGAAACGTTTCCTTGCTAGGATTCGGTATCGGCAGCCATTGGAATGGTGCACGCTAGAGCAAAAAGCAGACGGACTGTACATCGTTTTCGATGAGCCACAGCGCGGAATAGCAGCAGGTCAATTTGTTGCTTGGTACGATGGTGAAGAGCTATTGGGCAGCGGAGTAATGAATTAAAGTCCGATCTCTTCTGCTATCAAATATTGGTTTCTATTCACAGCCGACCGCGCAACCAACTCAGCAACAAAGCCTGCCAAGAACATTTGCGTACCGATGATCATTGTGGTCAAAGCGATGTAAAACCCAGAAATTTCGGTAATGTTTTTCGCTGGGCGATCAAGGTACATATGGTAAAGTTTCTCCCCACCAATCCATGCGAATAGAAAAAAGCCGCAAATAAACATTAAGGTTCCAAGGGTTCCGAACAAATGCATCGGACGTTTACCAAAGATGGATACAAAAGTGATGGTGAGTAAATCTAGAAATCCATTCATGAAACGTTCGATTCCAAACTTCGAAGTACCGTATTTCCTAGCTCTGTGTTGAACTACCCGCTCTCCTATTCTTCCAAAACCACTGCGTTTTGCTATCACGGGTATGTAGCGATGCATTTCTCCATAAACCTCTATGTTTTTAACAACATCAGCTCGGTAGAGCTTTAGTCCGCAATTGAAATCGTGCAATTTTATTCCCGACATCATGCGTGTCACGCCGTTGTACAACTTTGTCGGCACCGTCTTCGAGATGGGGTCATAGCGTTTCTTTTTCCAACCAGAAACGATATCTAAATTCTCCTCCTTCAGTTGGGTAAGCATTGGTAAGATCTCTTCTGGAGAATCTTGCAGATCAGCATCCATGGTCACTACAAACTGACCGCGCACTCGCTGGAAAGCGGTATTGAGGGCAGCGCTTTTCCCATAGTTACGCATAAAGCGAATACCGATTACAGAATCAGGACTTGCGGCCTTTAACTCTTTAATGACTTCCCATGAATCGTCGGTACTTCCATCGTCTACAAAAACGACTTCAAAGCGCAATCCCTGCGCTTGTAAGGTAGATGCTATCCACCGATACAATTCGCGCAGGGATTCCGATTCATTGAGAAGAGGAATAACAATGCTAACCTCTGGTTTATCCATTTTAGCTGTCTAAAGTAGTGGTGTTGGTTTCAGGATTGCGTTTGATAATTGCAGCAATGATCAAAGCGACAATACCCCAAATAAACCCTGACCAAATAATAGACATAAGTTGATTTCCTACTGTGAAAGCGTCGCCTATAGATTTAGCTGCTTCTTCCATCGCAACGTCCATTTGCGACTCTGGAACACCAAACTTCTCCATCATGGCAGCCGTGTTTTCCATGGCTTTCTCCATCAAATAAGCAGGCAACTCAGGATCAATGGCATGATATAGCAATATTTGAAAAACCACTGAAATAGCAGAAAAAACGATTCCCGTGATGAAGGTATTCAAGAAAGCTTCGCCAAAAGGCAGCGATCCCTTTTCCTTTCTGATTGCTATTCCTGCCATCACCATAGCAACAACAGGTATCGGAAGCATGATCATTCCGAACCACCAATTGGCGAGTAAGCTTTTGTCTATGAGGTAAGCGAGGAGGGTAATAACAGAGACAACCAATCCGGCTGCGACTCCATAAATAATGGCTTTTTTGTTCATGGTTTTTGTTTCTTGGTTGAGGTGAAGATAGTATTCAAAACCAAAATACGTGAAATATTTTAGGATGAATGGCTACTAACCTGCTGCCAAAGGTAGGAAGCGGCAAACGATTTTCACCACCTCCCCCTTCAAAACCACACCCGAATTATTGTTAGTGGACAATAATAGCCTGCTTTGTTATGCTGTTGTTTCCTGAAACAAAAACGATTGAGTAGGTGCCGTTGTATAAATTACGGACATCAATATGTGCAATTGTGCTTCCCTTATTGATTGATGTCGACTTTTTCAACCGGCCTTCTGAGTCATACAATTCCACAGAGATATTCTCCTTTGCGAAGCCATTCAACTGAACAGCAATAAAATCGCTGCTTGGATTTGGGAAAACGGTTACTTTCAATTCTGAAGCCACCTTGTCTGACACAAAATCAGCAGGATTATAGGTAGTTACCCCCTCGGAGATGACAACATTGTTTCCTTGAGGACCAGCGAAGTTCGATTCTTCAACCACACCGTAATAAGTTGGACCAACGACGTACGGGAAAAATGAATTGTGTGATTCGTCGACAGTCGTGAAATATGCGTAAGTCCCCTCTGGGTATTCAGGCGTAACACACATTCTGCCATTGTGAATGTCTAACGTACCAAAGCCTTCAACAAATTCGAAATCTTCGCGGTACGTGCCAATTGGGTATTGATTATTAACCGCTGGGCCGTCTGTTACGTCCGTTCCATCAGCATAATGAGTGCGCACAGTTATGTCTCGGTATTTGAAAGAAGATATCATACGGGTTATTCCGCCTGAACCATCTTCATTCGCGAATCCATAAGCCCCGTAGATTGGATAACCATCGAAAGCATAACCCAAGAGCGGCGAATGTTGCGTCGGATCAATCACATACAATCCATCGGCAAGGTACAGGTCGCAAACATCAGAAATCTCAACTATATCCAAATTGAAAGCCGAAGGATTTTGATGATGGTGATACGACCCCCCTACCAATTGTCCCATTCCCGGAGGACCTTGAAAAATCGGCGATGGATGTCCCTTCGCACAATCAAAACCATCTCGTTCATTCAATATTGCATCACGGTTCCACACACCCTCATTATTAAAAGACATCCCATCCTTGTAATCGTATACAGGAACGCCATTAATCAAAACAGCTATAGGTCCTAGAGGAGTTGCCGTTTGGTTGCCAGCATTCACAACTGGTATGCGCGGAATTTTAAACAACCACTGATTGTCGCTCGCTAAAGATGGGTTCCCATCCAAATAAGGTCCAATAATATAGCTCGGGATACCCGAAGAAGATATATACACATTCGCGTCTGAATATTGGACTTGAGACACATTCACTTCAAAATCATCGTCAATTGGCGTGCTATTTCCGGCGATGTAATGACGCCCCGTTTCGCCCGTAGTATTGATTAGCCATGAAGTAATTACAGGATCTGTTTGAGCATTGGCATTGGCAATAAACAAAATAGCTAAAGCCGAGAAGAAGATTTTCATATTTCTGGTTTTTCTGTTAGACGATTGTATCAGCAGAATCATTCGCGAGGCTGCAATAATTCTTTCGGAAAAGCGAATTTTTGGTTAAAAAGGAATTCACGATCTGTGAGAGTTAGCATAAAAGCAACCAATTCAACCCGCTCATTTTCTGCAAGTTGTATTTTTTCTAAACGCTTGTCTTTTGGTTTTTTTAAATCATTGTAATGATCGAGGACATCATATAGAGATTTGAACCTACCGTCGTGCATGTAAGGATACGTGAATTCCACATTGCGCAACGTAGGGATTTTGAACAAGAGTGAATCGGCAGGATTGGTGGTCACCTCCATTTTACCCATATCCATAAGAGAAGAATCTATCGGAATACCGTTCGAAGCAAAATCGTTCGAAGTAAAAAGCGGAGGAATGTGGCAGTCGGCGCATAGCCTAGAAAAAAGAGCAAAACCCCTCTCCTCAGCATCTGAGAACGCATCACTGCCCTGCATCACCTTATCATATTTCGAGTCCGCACTTATGAGCGTAGATGAGAATTGGGCAATCGCGATAAGCAAGTGTTGACCAGTGATTGTTGAATCTCCAAAAGCTTCAAAAAACTTCTTGCGGTAAAAACCCCGACCTCTTAGTTTATCGATCAAATCGGGCAAAGAACTACCCATTTCATCGACATGTGTGATAGGCGCCAAAGCTTGCATATCGAGGTGGTTAATTGCGCCATCCCACATAAAAGACGACATCCAAGCCAAGTTCATCAATGCGGGAGCATTTCTTCTTCCTATCCTATCGTCGATACCGTGACTCAACGCATGGTCGGTATGCGCAAATGCATTGTAGAGAGAATGACATGAACTGCACGAAATAGTGCCATCTCGTGAAAGAATTGGATCATAAAAAAGAAGTCTACCCAAATGAATCTTCTCAACCTTTAAATTATCATCAGAGATGTCGTACACAGGAGTCGGCCAATTTTTCGGAATCCTTTGCGACGATTGGACGACCGCAACGGCAGAAAAGAGAAACAGCGCCAACCACTTCATTCTGAGCGAAATGACAACGATAGACAATCTGACAAATTGTTACCCAATTCAGAAGGCCTCATGACCTTAGGAATTGAGAAATCTGCCATTTCAGAAAATACAGCAAGATCCAAAATGACTGTAGAGAATCTTTCAACGAGCTTTATTTCACGAAAAGAATTAAACGGATTCGCATATCCACCCAGGTGGAATTGAAATTCAGACCTCAAGCCATCCTTCCAGAAAACCCCTTCCAGTTTCGCATTGATGTATCCACTTTGCCACGACCAGTACATCCCCAAAGAAGGATCTAGTACTCCCCCCAAAGCGCCTGACACATTCGTTGTGCTGTCGATTCCAAGGTATACAGACCTCAACTCATTCATTTGAACAGTAGAAATCGACGAACGATGCGCATCAAAAAGAACATATTCATTCACATCCGCGACCAGCGAGAGAAAAAATTTCACCGATGAAAACTCCAAGCTATCGGCTGATGAATTAGAGTTTAGCGAATACGCTTGGTTTAGCTTCAACTCTGCATCACCAAAACCAGCAGTGATCTTCACATCCTGGGCGTTGCCCAAGCCGAAAAGAAATATAAACGCTATGAATAATAGGTGCTTCACAATTACTTCGAGGAATTGGAAAAAATCTCCGACAAATGAGGTGTCAATCCATCAAAAAGCACCTTTTGCGGCGGAGTGCATAGGTCACGGATATTTTGAAAATGGATCAGACTAACATTAGCAGCAGCGCTGTTTAGCTTACCAATTTGCGCAAGTGCAGCTTGTTGAGAAGAAGTATCATTATTCACCAAAGATGAGAACAGCATTTTTTCTTGCGCCATAATATCTTCCTTTAATTTCAATGTTTCACTCCTGTGCTTATCAATAAGTGATTCATAAACGACAACCTGTTCATTTGAGAGCTTCAAACGATCAATAATTACATGTTTTGGCTGCATCATATGGCGATGGGGGGCACGCAAAAAAAGCGAAATAAAAACCACATTAGTTGCGATGAGAAAAGCGAAAGACAAGTAAATCCAGAACTTTTTATTCATGATCGTAAGAAATAAAACTACCGACTGAAATGTAGTTACTTTCTGATTTTTCTGCGGCCGCACCAATGGCTAGCAAGGCAAAAATCATAGACGAAGCAACGAAAACTGCAATTGTCTTTTCAGGAATTGAGGTCAACAATTGATGTTCGATTTTGTTCCATACCCTTTGAGGCGGTTCGATTCGCTTCAACGATTTAAGTGGTTCAAAAATATCTCCCATGTTTCTTAGACGATTAAAAAGGATCAATCATTCGATTGAATATCAAGAATTTTCCTCAAAGACTCTTTCCCTCGAAAGATAAGTGATTCTGTAGCTTTCAATTCCAAGTTCAGAACCGCGGCCACTTCAGTCACAGACATTCCTTCTATTTTATTTAGAATCAGCGCCGATTTTTGTCTATCAGACAACTTATCAATCGCTTTCAACAGACTTTGCACCGCCTCATTCGATTCCAATTGCAAATCAGGATGAAAGGCGTAATCAGCTGTCGGAATATCGATTGGGATGAAGATCGAAAAGATTTCTCTTCGGCGTTTTTGACGCAACCGGTCGATGCATCGGTTAACGGTTATGCGGTACACCCACGTTTTGAAAGAAGCTTCTTCTCGAAAGTTAGGCGCCTTTTCGAACACCCTTAAGAACACATCTTGCGTCACCTCTTCAGCATCCATATAATCACGCAGATAATGGCAGCAGAGATTGAAGACCATCGATCCATATAAATCGTAAAATACTTTTAGTTCGTTGGCATTCAAACGAGAAGCGGCTTTTTCGGTAATGGCGAGCTTTGAGTAGACAGAATAAAAGAGCAAAGGTTTAAGGACAGAGAGAAAATATTAATCACCCCTACCCCTTGCGGCTATTGTAAAAGTGTGTATTTTTGCACGTGGCAAGTCTCATACGACTAGCTCCTGCAGAACTCCCCCAGGGTCGGAAGACAGCAAGGGTATGTGGTTGTAGCGGTGCGATGTGAGTAGCTTGCCACATTTTTTTTGCCTTTTTTTTTCGATATCCCTTCGATTTATTCTATTTATTTCTGTGTTTTCCGCTTTTGTACAGTTGGACGCAAAAAATGTACAAAAGCGGAAAACTCAGCAATGACTAAACCCACCTGTAAAAGCACCCCATTCAACCTGCTTTTTCTCTTTTCCGCAATTGTACACTCAGACGCAAAAATGTACAAAAGCGGAAAACTCAACGGTAGCTAAACCTTCCTGTAAAAGCACCTCATTCAACCCGCTTTTTCCCTTTTCCGCAATTGTACATTAACACACAAAAATGTACAAAAGCGGAAAACTAAGCAATGACTAAACCCTCCTGTAAAAGCACCTCATTCAACCTGCTTTTTCCCTTTTCCGCAATTGTACATTAACACACAAAAATGTACAAAAGCGGAAAACTCAACGTTGACTAAACCCTCCTGTAAAAGCACCTCATTCAACCTGCTTTTTCCCTTTTCCGCAATTGTACACTCAGACGCAAAAATGTACAAAAGCGGAAAACTCAGCAATGACTAAACCCTCCTGTACAAGCGCCCCATTCAACCCGCTTTTTCCCTTTTCCGCAATTGTACACTAACACACAAAAATGTACAAAAGCGGAAAACTCAACGGTAGCTAAACCTTCCTGTAAAAGCACCTCATTCAACCTGCTTTTTCCCTTTTCCGCAATTGTACATTATCACTCAAAAATGTACAAAAGCGGAAAACTCAACAATAACTAAAACCTCTTGCAAAAGCGCCACATTCAACTTGCCTCTCCCTTTTCCGCAATTGTACATTATCACTCAAAAATGTACAAAAGCGGAAAACGCGATGAACCAATGAAATGTTAACAACATAACGCAAGCCTCATTCCGAGCACCACTCTTTCACCCTACCTTTAAACAATCAACCTTCTCAATATGAAGCCTTTCCCAGGTAAATCATCAGATGTCGATGAATATCTCGCAAACTTGCCAGAACCTGCTCGGAATACGCTCGAAAAAGTGCGCCACGCTATTCAATCTGCTGCGCCCGACTCTGTTGAATGTATATCCTACCAAATTCCAACCTTTAAATGGAATGGCGTTCTCGTTGGCTTCGCCGCTCACAAAAATCATTGCGGATTCTATGTCATGTCGCCCGAAGTGATGCAACAATTCGATAGCCTACTAATCGGATACGAAACTGCTACCGCTACAATTCGATTCTCCCTCTCTACCCCACTCCCTGCTAACCTAATTAAGAAAATAGTACGCGCCCGTATGAAAGAAAATGAGGCTATCTTTCTGGCTAAAAAGAAGTGAGGTGGTCCGTTTTCTCTCTCTACTTACCAAATACTTCGTGTCGCTTACCAAATACTAAGTGACATGCCTCGATTCTGATTGTCGCTATTAATTTGCTGCAAAATCAAATCGACATGAAAACTATTTTCTTAATCGCTATTGCACTCATTTCCTTCGATTTCAACACTAATGCGCAATACGGTTCAATTGACCTAACTTTCAATGGTTCTGGCTATAATTTGGTGGAGCTAAGCAATGGGGTATATTTAACTTCAGACATGTTAGTGCTTCCTGATGACCGCATTTTAGTCGCTGGTCGCAGAGGCTCTTCTCTCGGCACTCCTGGTTTTCCTGTAGTAATGCGATTTAAGGCAGACGGTTCGCTGGATGAGTCTTTTGGTGTGAATGGGATATCAGATATCAATTGGGCTGAAATTGATGACTACATAAATTCCATTATCGTTTCCTCAGATAACCACATCTACCTAACGGGTTATGGCACTCAACCAGTACCCGGATTTAACGACAATCAAGCTTTTGGTGTTGTGGCTAAACTAACATATGACGGAATTCCAGTAACGGAATTTGGAGACAATGGGGTATTGATTTTCATCGACGATTCTATGGAAAATGTTACAGACTTTGACATCACCGATATCGCCGAGGATGAGCAAGGTGAATTTGTTATTTGTGGTGTGGTAACTCAAGATAACTCAAGCAATTCTTTGATGAATTTCATTGCGAAGATAAAAGACGATGGCAGCTATAGCCAAAACTTCGTCGATCTATCGTTGATCGAAATTGTCTACAATCAACTTCCGCAAGCATTTGACGAAAAACCTCGATTTATTGAATTCGACGAGGCTGGTAATATCTTAATTGCCGCTCAATGCTACAACGGTGATGGTTTGTTAGGTGTTTCAGTGGTGAGGTTTACAAGCTTCGGAATATTGGATACAAACTTTAATACCAATGGCGTCGCATGGAATACGGATGAATGGGGGTCGGATCTCTCTTCGTTCGACCTTCTGGATGATGGTTCAATGCTTCTGGCGTCAGAAGGTGACTTTGGCTATGCTGGTTCGCCAACTAAGGTTTATAAATTCGACGCCAATGGCTTCATTGACAATACTTTCGGTGAAAATGGATACCAATTGTTTTACTTCGACTATAGTACTTCTATTCCATCACGATTTTATGATTTGAAGCCAACAAGTGATGGCTTTTTCTTGGTCGAAAAGGTGATCAACCCTCCACTCTTTGCGCCTATCGGCGAAGGTATGGTGATAGCTAAATGCAAAAATGATGGTACGCTGGATACCGATTTCGGTATCGATGGGAAGTCTTACTTTATTCCTACAATGCAAATCCAACCAACCAGAATAGATGTCGATAACGCCGGAAGAATCGTGGTTTGCGGTCATACAACAAATCCGTCGTTTAACTTCTTTGTCGCTCGCTTCAATAGTGTGCCAGATAACGTCGGGGAATTCGAAAAAAACAGGTCTTTGGTTATGTACCCAAATCCAACGTCAGGGCTGGTGAACCTGAACGTGGACGCCCCTTCTCAAGTGCTCATTTTTGACCTCCATGGGGCATTGGTTCTGTCAACTTCCTCAAATGGAAATAAGCCGCTCGACTTAAATGAATTACCTGCTGGATTCTATGCTATTCAGGCTATTTCTGAAAACACTATCCTCCAAGGCAAATTGATTATTGACTAAAATGCCTTCTTCTAGCATTCTCCAACGGGGTCGGGACATCTCAGTTCGACCCCGTTTTCTCTTGCTGGATTCAATGCTTCTTTTCAGAAAACATCGCATAGTTCTCATCTATAAATCCAAATGCAAATTTGTACAAATTGGCGTCTGTACAAAGTAAAATGACGATGTCTGTATTGATCAAACTGCTTCTAACATCTATATCGCTTTTCGACTTACTCCCTTGCTCCCAATTGTTACAAATTTCTTTGTTGTAGTACCAAAACTGTCCGTCTGAAAACGCATGCAGTGAAAACCCTGAATTAAACAATCCCCAATAATAACTATCGGCAACAATGATGGCATTGGGCTTTACGGTGTTTGAATCGGCTTTCCATTGTATATCTGGATAAGCCATTTCTAAATCGGGAATATCAAACCATAAATTCATGCCGCGTTCGGCGTCGTCGTCGGTAAACTTTAAATCTTTCGATATGCGAATTCCAGTAAACTCAAGGTCAACCATCTGCACATTACGCAATTCCGATAGGTAACTCAACAAACTATCGGCTGCAAGTAATTCACCATACCGACTCCAATGTATGCCCGTTGGCGAAAAAAGTGGGTATGAGGTGGTGTCTTTCATCTGGTCAAACCAACTATGGAAATCCACAAACGGAATTTTCGATGTCGTCAATTTGTCGCGATAAACTTCGTAATTGGTGATCCGCTTGTCCCTTGGCTCATATTCATCTGGAATAAATTCGGAGCAAAAACTCCCTTTGCCTGGCGCAAAAACAACCACCAATTCTACATTCTCTTTCGCGAGTGCATCGCGGATGTAGGAGAGTTTCTCTACTTTTTCAGCAATTGTGTCTTCACCAAGATAATCTCTCCCTAAATGGGCATTGATGTAGTTCTGTTCAAATAAATAGTTGTCTTTGCCAATTACAATCCCTTGCGTTTTCGAGCTATTAAATACTTTGAAATAGTACTCGTTGTAAGCTCTGACGAGGGTGTTTCGAAAGCCAAAATGGACGTTCAAATAGGCATCGGTTTTACTTTGAAAATCACCCGCGAACCACTGTTCCATCCCAAAGTGAGGATACTCTGCTTCTTTTTGATATCCATTCAATGACTTTGTGTTGAAGATATCAAATACCTGCTGCAGCAATGGTAGACACAAAACCACAAAAAATGTCCCCAGCATTGCACGCTTTCCGATATGTTCGATTCTCTTATTCATCAAAATCGGAAGTATATGAATGGATTGAAATCGGAGGCGGTGACGATTGCTACAGAGACAATCAACAAGCCTACAGACATCGCAGTAAGGAAAAGGTGAGAAGAAAATCGATGTTGCTTGGATTCAAAAAACCATGCCGTCAACTGCGCTCCCATCCGCGTAGCGCCAATAAAGGAGAAGAATATTGCAAAGTATAAAACGAACTTAAAATCTACCGTCGGACGGCAATACCAACCGCTTCTAAAGTCGAATAATTTCGAAAAGTATAGACCGATTTCTTGCAAACTCTCCAATCGGAATATTACCCACCCAAACATGACAAATAAAAAGGTCAAAAGAATCGATATAGGTTGCCACAATCGCTCCATAAACCTCGCTAAAAATAAACGATCTAAAATTAAAAAAGTGCCGTGATAAGCGCCCCAAAGTATGAAATTCCATGAGGCTCCATGCCACAAACCCGACAACAAGAAAACGATAATCAAATTGCGGTAAAGCTTGCCTTTGGTGCTCACTTTATTCCCCCCAAGAGGTATGTAAAGGTAGTCGCGCATAAAACCGCCTAGTGTTATATGCCATCGCCGCCAAAACTCTGTTATGCTGCGTGATATATAAGGCGAATTGAAGTTCTCAGGAAAGTGAAATCCCATGATCTTGCCTAATCCTATGGCCATGTCTGAATAACCCGAAAAATCAAAATATATCTGAAAAGTATAGGCGAGTATACCCACCCAAGCAATGCCCGCGTTGATGTCGTTTAAATCACTCGAGAATATATAATCGGCTTGCTCGCCCATGGCATTGGCAATGATTACTTTTTTCGCTAATCCTATAGCAAAACGATATGCGCCAAGTAGTTTGTCTTCAACGCGCTCTGTCCTGCTCTCTATCTCGTCTGCTACTGCACTAAATCGCACGATTGGACCAGCAATCATTTGTGGAAACGACATGATGTACAGCAAATAGTCGGAGACCTTTTTTAAGGGTGCATGAACCTTCCTGTAGACATCAACTGCATACGTGAGTGTTTGAAAAGTATAAAACGAAATGCCTATTGGAAGTGCCACTTCAAGCCAGCGCATTGGCGAAATGCCAAGGGATGAAAGAAGGGTGTTAACGTTTTCGACAAAAAAATTGGCGTATTTGAAGTACAAGAGTAATCCGAGATTCAAAATCAACGATAGCGCTAGCAGTTGTCTGCGCTTTTTTTCATCATTGCTTTCGTGCATCTTCCGTACGATGAAAAAATCGATGATAGTAGAGGCGATGATGACAAAAATAAACTTCGGTGCACCCCAACTGTAAAAGAAAATGCTTGCTGCAAGTATTACCCAATTCTTCCATGACCGACCAACCAAGTGATAAATCAACAGAAATACCGGCAAGAAATAAAGTAAGAAAAATGTACTACTAAATACCATCTAGGCTTCTTTGTTATCTTGAAACTGGCGCGCGCACTCCATCCAACGATGCGAAAGTAGTGAACTGAAAACAGATTTTGAAGAATGAGTCACTTCCGCTCTTCTGCCAACTTTCATTATCAAAGAAGAAGCAATTGTGGTGAACGGTTATTGTATCCTCCTCCTCTTACTATCTTTGCACTGTGTCGAAAGTAATACTTGTAACTGGAGGTTCGTCTGGAATCGGACAATCGATCGCTACTTTGCTCGCGGATAAGGGCAACATTGTGTATGCCGCTAGTAGAAATGTGGTGAATCAATTCGATGGGAATTTACGCATGCTTCGCATGGATGTAACCGACGAGTCATCGATCATCTCGGCTATTGCTTTCATTCAAGCCAATCACGGACTGTTGGATGCTCTAATAAATAACGCGGGCTTGGGAATGGCCGGACCGCTCGAAAACACAACTGAAACCGAGGCGAAAGAAATCTTCGACACCAATGTTTTCGGAGTTTTGAATGTCTGCCGTGCCTGTATTCCTCTGTTGAGAATTTCAAAAGGGCGAATTTTAAATGTCACCAGCATCGGTGGAATTTTCGCCTTGCCTTTTCGTGGGATCTATTGCTCTAGCAAATTTGCTGTGGAAGGCATTTCTGAATCGTTGAGTATGGAGCTGGCTCCGATGGGTATCAAGGTTTCTATTGTAGAACCGGGAGATTTTAAAACAAACATCAATACCAATCGCAAAAAAGTAGCATCTGTCGACCACACGCACTACCCTACTTTCGATGCCACGCTTGTACAAATCAATCAAGAAGTATCAGGAGCGATGGAAACAGACATCATTGCCCATGCAGTAGAGCGCATTCTTCGAAAAAGAAACCCTCACTTGCGTTATCGCGTCGCCACAGCTACGCAACATTTCAGCGTTTGGCTATACCGTTTGCTGCCTGGTAGGTGGTTTGAAAAACTCATCATGAATCACTACAAGTTGCGCTGATTGATTCCGTAATTTGCACCCTTAAACTGAAGAAATGAAGAAGATACTAGTCGCCAACAGAGGAGAAATAGCGTTGAGAATTATGCGCTCTGCTCGAGAAATGGGGTTGGCCACCGTTGCGGTTTATTCCGACGCCGACCGTTTGGCTCCTTTTGTCCGTTTCGCTGATGAAGCGGTGCACATCGGCGGTCCTGCTTCTTCTGACTCTTACCTGAGAGGCGATCGCGTTATTAATGCTTGTCGCGCCACCGGCGCGGATGCCATCCACCCGGGGTATGGCTTCCTTTCTGAAAATGCGAACTTCGCACGTCAGGTAGCTGAAGCTGGAATCATCTTCATTGGCCCTACTCCTGAAGCGATGGAGGTTATGGGTAGCAAGCTGGCGGCAAAAAATGCTGTCAAGAGCTACGGCATTCCTTTGGTACCGGGGACAGATTCTGCCATTGAAAACTTAGATGAAGCAATTAATGTAGCTAAGGAAATCGGTTTCCCTCTACTCATCAAAGCTTCTGCGGGAGGCGGTGGAAAAGGAATGCGGATTGTTGAAGAAGCTGCTGAACTTGAAAGTCAAATGAAGCGTGCTATTTCTGAGGCAGAAAGTGCGTTTGGCGATGGCGCCGTTTTCGTTGAGCGCTATGTTAGCGGTCCACGTCATATCGAAATACAGGTCTTGGCTGATCAACACGGGAATGTTGTGCATCTTTTCGAAAGGGAATGCAGCATTCAACGCCGACATCAAAAGGTAGTTGAAGAGGCACCTTCGTCGGTTTTGACTCCTGAAATGAGAGATGCCATGGGCAAAAGTGCATGCGATGTAGCGCGCGCTTGCAACTATGTAGGTGCAGGTACAGTTGAGTTTTTGCTCGATGACCGCATGAATTACTACTTCCTGGAAATGAATACCCGCCTGCAAGTAGAACACCCTGTAACAGAAATGATAACCGGTATAGACCTCGTTCGCGAACAAATTAAAGTTGCCGAAGGATTGCCTCTATCATTTACTCAAGATGATTTAAAAATTCACGGACATGCCATTGAAGTCCGCGTGTACGCTGAAGACCCACAAAATGGATTTCTTCCCGACATCGGAAACTTGAGAACGTACAAACGCCCAGAAGGACCTGGAATTCGCGTGGATGATGGTTTTGAAGAAGGCATGGACATTCCGATTTACTACGATCCAATGATTGCGAAATTGGTGACCCATGCGGGTGATCGGGAACAAGCCATAGCGCGTATGACGCGTGCCATAAACGATTTCCACATTTCAGGTGTAAAGACAACCCTCGCATTTGGCAAATTTGCAATCAACCATGAAGCTTTCAAAAGTGGGAACTTTGATACCCACTTCGTAAAAAACTTCTTCTCCCCTGAAGTATTGGATGTGTTTGTAGACGATGAAGCGCGCATTGCTGCTCTAGCGGCTAGTCTGTTCTATGAAAATGCAAAATTAGCCAATACCGCTGTAGAGAATCAGCACAATCCAGAATGGCGATCTCGCCGAAATTGAATTTTTAGGCATAATCGTTGATTTGCGCAACCTGTTTGCACGAAAATGCGTAAATTAACGTTGAGTGAATATGCGTATACCTTTGATTTTCATATTACTTTTTTTGTTGCACTTTGTCGCTAAAGCGCAAACCTCAACGCCATACGGGCAGCTGTGTGAAACGGTAATTGTTGATGGTGATACGCTTGCAGTGGTTAATCTAGGTGCGGCATATATCGCCGGACCAAAGGTTTTTAAATCGGCAAGAGCTGAAAAAAAATACAACCGCACGCGCACCCGAGTGATCAAAGTATATCCTTACGCGAAAGCAGCAGGTGAACTAATGCACGCCTACGAGGCTGAGTTAAAAGCCTTGAAAACAGACAAAGAGCGAAGAAAATACCTCGACAATGCAGAAGATGAGCTCAAAGCAAAGTTCGAAGGTGACATAAAAAATATGACCATCACAGAAGGTGTCATTTTGATCAAACTCATTGATCGTGAAACAGGCGACACTTCGTACGAACTGATTCAAGAATTGAAAGGATCGTTCTCCGCCTTCATGTGGCAATCGCTTGCACGACTGTTCGGACAAAATTTAAAAAATCAGTACGACGCTTATGGCGACGATTGGGCAATAGAAGAAATCGTTCGTGAAATTGAGCTGGGCATCATCGAAATCAACCCAAAGAAAACCGAAGTCCCGAAAGCAAAAGCTCGGAAAATTCGGAAGCGTGTTCAATAGCCGTGTTCTTCTAAAAACATTTGCCGGAATTTCTCCATCCCAACACTTGCCCCTTCTTGAATGACTTCATAATTCGTGGCACCCGGTATAACCGGCGCCGATGGATCTACAATATATATCGGAGTGCCAGGTCTTACAAATTGCACCAACCCTGAAGCAGGATAAACCTGAAGCGATGTCCCTACTATCAAAAAAACATCTGCCTGTTGAGCAATAGAAATAGCGGGTTCCATCATTGGTACTTCCTCGTGGAACCAAACAATGTGTGGTCGCAGTTGAGAACCCAATGCACATAAATCGCCCTCATTCAATTCTGCCCCTTCGATATCATATATCAAACTCGATTTTTTAGTACTCCTCGATTTTGTAATCTCTCCGTGTAAATGCAAAATCTTCGAACTACCAGCACACTCATGCAGATTGTCTATGTTTTGTGTAATGATATGCACGTCTGCAAAAGCTTCCAACTCAGCTAAAATCTCATGTCCGCGATTCGGTTTCGCCTGCAAAACTCCCTTTCTTCGGTCGTTGTAAAATTGAAGCACCTTTCGGAAATCTTGCTCCCAAGCATACGGCGTAGCTACTTCGTCTATCCTATATCCTTCCCACAAACCATCCGCACCGCGAAAAGTGGGAATACCACTTTCGGCGCTCATGCCGGCACCCGTTAGAACAACCAATTTCTTCATAAAAGCAAAGGTATGTCGATTATCTTTGTCGCATGTACCGTTTATTGCTATTTACAATTTTTGTGTTGGCTGGCAGTTGTCTGTTCGGACAAAGCGGTTATCGTTTTAAGAACATTTCCGTTTCCGATGGATTGTCACAAAACACCGTCACAACAATATTTGAAGATAGCAGAGGCTTCATGTGGTTCGGCACGCAAGACGGACTGAACAGGTACGACGGAAGTGATTTCAAAATTTATCGCAACAACAGCGACAGCAGTAGTTTGTCTGATAATTTCATCACCGCAATTGCTGAAGACGGCAATGGCTTTATGTGGATAGGCACGCGCAGCGGACTAAATAGACTTGACCCGTCCAATGGAAAGTGTATTCGATTGCCTGCTATGAACCTCCAAACCTTTCATAGCTCAGTAAACCAATTGCTTTATTCAAATGATGGAAGAATTTTCTCTAACGAAGTAGGTCAACTCAATCTAATTCCGCAAGCAGATAATGATTACTCAAAAAGCGAGCGCATAGATACCGATTTCGCAGCAGCAGCCATAAACAAAGGTGAATTGATAGTCATCGACAACTTGGGCACTGTTGTATACAACCAAAGCGACACGAAATACCCCAACAATCTGCTGCATGAAGCCGTTGGCGCTCGTTTTCAAGATCAACTCTTGTTGGTTTGGAATACCGACACCCTTCAAATACTGAAAAACGGAACGACCACACAAGTTGAAGTGCCAAGCAAGATTCGCGATGCCATCTTCTACAAAGACCAATTTTGGATCGCCACTGAAACTGAACTTTTTGTCTACAACAGCAAGCTAGAGAATGTAACGCCAAACATTACCGAAAATCCATCATTGCGGTTTTCTGGTGACGATATCCATTCGTTCGTTATCGATTCTTTCAATCAACTGTGGTTCGGCACAAATCGCCATGGCGCATTTGTATTACCGAAATACAGTGGAGATTTTATTCACCTGAGCGGTCAAAACCTAGAAGACCCAATTGTTTGGTCAGCGGCCTTGGTTGACAGCTCACTTTTTATTGGAACGACAACGGGTGTTGAGATCTATTCTTGGCACAACTATCCCCATTTGAACGCTTTTGACCCGCTTGAGCAACTTGAAAAAAAGCAAAGTTGGAAGGGATTTCATGCCGCTTGTCTGTATGCATGCAACGACCAAGTTTATGCGGGCACACGAGATGGTAGAATCTTGGAATTTAAAAAAACAAACGATGGATGGATCTTGCAAGACAAGCCACTAGCACAAGGATTGCCGCAAGTGTTTTCATTGATATCAGATGCCGATCGACTTTTAGCAAGTTCATCTGGAGGGTTGTTTGAAAGTGTAGATTATACCTCATTCATCCCCTTTTATCCAAAAGATCCAGAATTACTCAGAAAATCTTACTTCTTACATGTCGCGCTCAATGAAAGAGATCGATGCATCTTGTCGACAACAAACGGATTGATCATACTTGACCCACAAACGCAAGACATTCAAAACATCCCCTACCATCCCAATGCCGAAGGATTGGGTTTTGCTGTAATAGCCTCTACCTTACCTCTGGGAGAACAACTGTACATCAGCACCCTTGGGAGAGGTATAGATAGAAAGGATGAAAACGGAAATTTCATGCATTGGACAGCAGACAACGGATTGAGAAATGAAGTTGTGTATGGCGCTGTGCCTAACAACTTGGGCGACCTTTGGTTCAGCACCAATGATGGGCTAAGTGTTTTATCAAATGGCCGGATTTCTGCGAATTTCAGCATTCAAGAAGGGACACCATTTACGGAACATGGCCAAAACTCATTTGGCAGTTTCGATAAGCACATGTGGTTTGGCGGCATAAACGGCATATACTTTATAGATAGAGATTTCAAATTACCACATGCAGAGCATCGACTGCTGATTAACGAAATCCTAATCAACAACAAGTCCATTGCAGAGAATTCCAAACACCTCGAAGGGACAAGCTTTCAACCAAAGAAAATTTCATTGTATCCGGCAGATAATAGCTTGGTTTTTGATTTTACACTCTTAACTGTTGGCGGAAGAACAGAGCGATTGGCCTATCGGCTTGAAGGAGTTGACCAAGAATGGATTACAGTTACCAATAAAAAGCAACGCATTCAGTATACCACTTTGCCAAGTGGTAACCACACATTGGAAATTGTAACAATGGATTTCGACAATCAAGTTCAAAGTTCATTGTTGAAGTTGCCAATCGAAGTGCACCCACCCTTTTGGCAAACAATATGGTTTGCTATAATTGTCGCACTTTTTTCAATTGTCACCATCGCCTTCATCATCCGCGCTGTTGCGCGAAGACGAATTAAAGAACAACTGAGAAAAGAAGAAACCCTGCGAAGAATACAAGAAGAACGAGAAAGAATAAGCATGGATTTGCACGACAACATCGGAGCGCAGATAACACATGTCATTACCTCGTTAGACAATTTGAGCTACAAAATTGGAGTCGGCCAGCAAGTTAGTCCTGCTCCTGCTATTGATGAATTGGGAGATTTCGCTCGCGGCACCATGCAGCAATTGCGCGATACGATATGGACATTGAAAAAAGACGATGTTTATTTAGTAGAATTTATTGATCGCATACAAGATTACTACCGACGTATTTTTCAAGACCACGAAAACTTGCATTTAACTGTTGTAAATGCTGTTAACAGACAAATTCAGCTCAAGGCAGAAACGACGGTTCACCTTTTTCGCATCATGCAAGAAGTTGCAACGAATGCACTTAAGCACGCCAAAGCATCTGCGTTTTCAGTCCATTTCTCACAAGAAAACGAACATTTAATCATTGAAATCGAAGACAACGGGAAAGGATTTGATGTTAACATAGTACCACAAGACCACTATGGCTTGAAAAACATAACTGCACGCGTCAAAGAATTAAATGGCAAGTTCTTAATTGAAAGCAGGAAGGGACGAACCTATATAAAACTCGAAATCCCTGTCAGATAATTCCGTGTTTCATCGCCAATTGGATTGCCTCAACCTTGTTGTGAACTTGCAACTTTTTGTAGATATTTTCTATGTGTTTCCGCACTGTTTTAGGAGCTATAAACAGTTTTTCTGCAATTTCCTGATAGTTCGAGCCTTCAGAAATTTTCTCTAAAATCTCCATTTCTCTTTGAGACAAGCCAAAATCAATGCTTGGTTGTGGATCACTTCCAATGGAGCGAATCAACTGCAACGATTTCTGAGCGATGATTGGAGACATCGGAGCACCGCCATCCATTGCTTCTAGCAAAGCCGTCAACAAACGAGCTGGCTTCTCATCTTTAAGCAAATATCCTGAAGCGCCAGCAAGAATCGAATTAAAGATCTTTTCATTCTCATCGAAAACAGTTAACATAATCACCTTTACTTGCGGATACTGGCTTTTCAATTTCTTGGTTGCCTCCACACCATTCATCTCCGGCATGTTGATATCCATGAGGATTACATCAGGCTGCTTGTTCGTTATTTTCTCCAACACTTCTAAGCCATTGCAGGCTACCCAAAGCACCTCAACTTCATCGAAAAGTGATATTTTTTCGAGAACGCTGCGAATAAGGTTCGGGTTATCTTCTGCGATTGCCAATTTGATCTTCATAGCGTAAAAATAAAGCAATAAGCTGTTAACGAGGTAAGGCATCTGCCCCATAATTACTAACTTGACACAATGAAATACAGTGCGATTATCTTACTCTTATTCCTATTTTCTTGCGGAGGCACCGAGAAAAAACTACCTGTAGTCGAAAATGTAGACCTACAAAGATACATGGGCAAATGGTACGAAATCGGTAGATTCCCAAACCGATTTGAACGCGGATTGCAGTGTGTAACAGCAACATACAGCATTCGGGAAGATGGTGATGTAACAGTACTGAATGCCGGACAAAACAGTGAAGGGAAGAAAAGTGAATCGGAGGGACAAGCTTGGGTACCGGACCCTGCACAGTCTGGCGCTTTGAAGGTTCAATTTTTCTGGCCTTTCAAAGCCGACTATTTGATTTTGGATTTAGATGATAATTATGGTGCCGCATTGGTGGGCTCACCTGATTTAGATTATCTGTGGATTTTAAGCAGACAACAAACCATTTCAGAAGGTTTGAAAAAGCGGTTTTTAGATAGAGCCCAGGAATTGGGATTCGAGATTGGTCGAATGGAATGGATCAAACAAGACTGTTGATCATCCACATTTATAGTTTTCCGCAATTGTACATTTTTTTATCCTTCCATTTAGGAACCGATTCTAAAAACAACACTTATACGTCTGTATATCATCTATTTATGAGATTTACACTTTGAAATCGACTATTTTCCGCAATTGTACATTTCAATCAAAAATGTACAATTGCGGAAAACTAAAACAACCTATTGCGCGGACGCTTTTTGATAGATACATCCAAATCAGACATTAAAAAAATCAACCCAAAATCCCACTTTTATTACTTACATTGAAACTTTCATTATCTTCGTCCGAATAAGAGAGAAATTTTTACGTTCGTGCTATCGACATCTCTGAAATCCACGCATCAAATAGCGATGCATCTACTCACTAGTTCACCGTACCTTATACTTTGTGATTCAACGTCATGGTTTACCAACTATTGATTGAATTGGATGGCGTCGCCCCTACCATTTGGAGACGCATCCTAATCGACGCATCTGTTAATATGCGCATTGTCCACCACACCATACAACTTACTATGGGTTGGGAGAATAGACACCTTTACTATTTCGATGATGGTGAAGATAAAATCACCCAGATAGACTTTCTTGAAGAAGAAGACTTCATGGAAGATGAAGATGTGATTCTTTCTTCAGTGCTGCGAAAAGAAGGTGACAAGATGATGTATGTGTACGACTTCGGCGACGATTGGACACATCGCATTGTACTTGAGAAAATACATGATGCCAAATCACTTGAAGTGAGCATTCCTCATTGCCTCGGCGGCGCTCGTGCTTGTCCACCCGAAGATGTTGGCGGACTACCCGGCTACCTTGAATTCATCAAAATCATTTCCAATCCTAAACTTCCTGAATATGAAGAGAAGATAGATTGGTACGGTGGTGAATACGACCCGGAAGATTTTGAACTTGAATTTACGAATGAAGACCTCGAGGACATCGACAATTATATCGACTCCCTCGATGAAGATTTCCTTTATTGATTTTATTGACAGACCTTTGCCTGCGATTTTTTAAAGCTGTGCAAAAGGAACCGTCATACATCGTTTTTGATCTTGAAGCCACGTGTTGGAGACTTCACAAACCCCCGCGTCAAGAAATTATTGAAATCGGTGCTTCGAAAGTCAATGAGCAAGGTGAAATCATTAGCAGCTTCAATTCATTTATCAAGCCCAAACAAAATCCAAAACTTTCGTCGTTTTGCACGCAGCTAACGTCGATTACTCAAGCCGACATCGACCCTGCTCCTGATTTTCAAGAAGTGATGTGGGACTTTGAAGATTGGTTGCAAACCGATAAAAAAGATGTGGTGCTGCTGAGCTGGGGCGACTATGATTTGAAGCAACTGAAAATGGATGCGGAGATTCATGATATGCAACTTGCATGGACAAATCAGCACTTCTGTTTGAAAGAAGCTCATGCCCGCCTATTGAAGTTGCGCGAGCCAGTTGGTGTTACAACGGCATTGGAATATGGCGGACTGCAATTTGAAGGGGCAAAGCACAGGGCTATCGCCGATGCCATAAATACTGCGCGCATTTTAACGATGCACTTCGATGATTGGGATTTTATTCACCATCTGAAAAAGAAGTAACGCGCTGTACTTCGCTCTTTAAAATTGCCCTTTCTCTCGCAACCTTACTTTCATCCCAACCCAATTCTTCTGCAAGAACTTTGATAATAAAGTCACCTTTCGACTTTAAACCATCGATATCAAAAAACAATCGGGCAGTGCGTCGCTCATAAAAATCTCTGGCCGTTACAACCATTTCATTCCTTACACAATATTGAACTTCTGCCAACAAGAGCTTCTCTTCGTTCGTTCCCGATTGAGGCAATAATTCCAAAATACCATCTGCTGCCCGGCCATACGTATGCACAAGATAAGCGGCAGTCTTTTGATTCAAAATGATATGTCCCCACCGCTCCATCAGCAGATTGATGTGATTCTCTACCGCGTTGTAATTGATGTACCCCACACCTTCCAATTGAACTTTTTCTGTTCTTGACGACTTCCTATTGCCAAGCTTCTTCGCTACGCGGTCAACTACGCGCTCTGCCATCTTGCGATAACCGGTCAACTTTCCACCAGCTATTACAATCAATCCGCTTTGTGATTCATACACCTCATCTTTCCGGCTAACTGATGAGGCCGACTTACCTTCTTGTTCAATAAGCGGACGTATCCCGGCCCAGGAAGACTCAACATCCGCCTTCCTAAGGCGAGCCTCGGGAAACATTGTATTTACTGCTTCCAAAATATAATCCACATCTTGAAGGGTGACTTTTGGATCGGTCAGCTCTCCTGCATAAGCCGTATCTGTGGTACCGATATAAACTTTACCATCACGGGGTATGGCGAACAACATACGCGCATCTTGATTATCGAAGTAAACGGTGTGCTGAACAGGCAGTTTTTCACGGTCTATCACCAAATGGACACCTTTGGTATGTCTGATGATGGATCTCGATTGGCTCTCATCTTTTCGTCGCAACTCATCCGTCCACGGACCTACAGCACCCACTACATGCTTCGCTAAAACTTTGAATTTCCGGCCTGAAACCTCATCTGCTACCTCCACTCCCGAAATCTTGTCGTTGGTGTATACAAATCCTTCTACAGAAGTGTAGTTTGCTACTACAGCACCGTTTTTATCAGCCGTCTTCAATACCGCATGAGTTAACCTCGCATCGTCGGTTCTGTATTCGGCATAGAAACCTGCACCCCTCAAAATATCAGTCCGCAACAGGGGTTCCAAGCGCATGGTTTCTTTCTTCGAAAGCATTCTTTTCCTGTCGTTCTTATTCACCCCTGCCAATAAATCATACACGCTCAACCCCAACAAGGTGAGCCAATAACCGTAATTTCCTTTCTCTACAAGTGGTAAAAGCATGCGATCAGGATGCACCAAGTGAGGCGCCAACGCATGTACAATTCGTCGCTCCCGGCCAACCTCGTATACCAAACCGAAATCTGCTTGAGCTAAATAGCGCAGCCCTCCATGAATGAGCTTCGTTGACCGTGAGCTAGTTCCTGCTGCAAAATCTTGACGCTCAACCAAAGCTACTTTCATACCGCGCAACACTGCATCCAATGCAATGCCAGCGCCGGTTATCCCACCTCCTACTACCAAGAGATCAAACACCCGACTTTCTAATTCCTTCAGGTTCTGTTCACGGTTCATCATCTACCCAGTGCATTGTCCGTTTTACTGCTTTCTTCCATCCTGCATATCTTTTATCAGCCACATCTTGTCCCATCATTGGCCGAAAGGTTTGATGGTTGATATGCAGTGCTCCGATGTCTTTCATGGTCCAAAAACCTGCTCCTATGCCCGCCATCCAAGCCACTCCCAAGGCTGTTGCTTCAATGTTTTTCGGACGAACAACCATGCGCTGAATGATGTCTGATTGAAACTGCATCAAGAAATCATTGGCGCTTGCTCCACCATCAACTAGCAGCGAATGGATGGAGGTTCCTGCGTCTTGCACCATGGCATCTAATACATCCCGAGTTTGATAGGCAAGCGATTCCAACGTGGCGCGGATAATTTCTTCTTTACCGGTATCACGTGTTAATCCGAACACTGCTCCGCGTGCATACATGTCCCAATACGGTGCGCCGAGGCCTGCAAAGGCAGGTACGACATAAACATGTTCTTTTTCTTCGGCTTTAAGAGCGAAATATTCCGATTCCGCCGCGCTATCTATCAATTGCATGGCATCACGCAGCCACTGCACAGCAGCGCCGGCAATGAAAACCGACCCCTCTAGGGCATAGGTCACCTGCTCACCGTCTGACCACGCTATTGTAGACAACAATCCATGCGATGAAACAGGGGCTTGTTGTCCGGTATTCATCAACATGAAACACCCCGTTCCATATGTATTCTTGACCATTCCTGGCGAAAAACATCGCTGTCCGAACAGCGCTGCTTGCTGATCTCCAGCCACACCAGTAATCGGAATATTGAACCCGTTTATCTGCGCATCACCAAAATAGCCCATCGCTGGTTTTATCTGCGGTAGCGCAGATAAAGGAATCTGACAAGCATCCAGCATGACTTGATCCCATTGCAAACGGTGGATATCAAAAAGCATGGTGCGGGAGGCATTTGAGACATCCGTGAGGTGTTGTTCCGCCCTTGTTAGCTTTGCCATGAGCCAGCTATCAATGGTCCCGAGACAAAGTTCATCGCGTTTCGCCAGAATCTGAGCTTCTGGATGATGCTGCATCAGCCACTGCATCTTCGTAGCAGAGAAATAAGCGTCGATCAATAGTCCAGTTGTTTTATACACATGCTCCCCCAACCCTTGCAATTTGAGATGTTCACACATGCTGGCTGTTCGCCGATCTTGCCACACAATCGCCCGACCAATAGCCTCACCTGTTTTACGGTTCCACATCACAGTCGTCTCCCGCTGATTGGTTATACCGATGGCTTTTACACGCGAAATATCAACGTCGGTCAAAACATCGTCGATGGCACGTTTAATTGTAGACCAGATTTCATTGGGGTCGTGTTCCACCCATCCTTGCTGCGGAAAATATTGTGTGAACTCATATTGTGACGATGCTTCTACAACGCTATCACCACGAATCAAAAGCGCACGAGAACTCGTGGTTCCTTGATCCAATGTCAAAATCAAATTACTTTTCACATCATGAAGGTATGACAACGTTGGAATCGAATGATACCCCTTCAAATAATTACTGCACCACACGGTGTTATCAACATCGAAAACACAGAAAACAGCGATTTGAATTGTACCTTTGCCGCATGTGGTCGAAGGTGGCATTTATGATCAGACATGAAGCGCGCATGGAAATGCGTCAGCAGCACACCCTTGTTGGCATTGCTCTGTTTTCAATCGCCACAGTGTATCTGGCCTATCAATCTTTCCATACCATTGAAGACGGTGCGACATGGAATGCTTTGCTGTGGATCATTCTCCTATTCACAGCTTTCAGCGCTGTTGGAAAGAGTTTTCACGAGCAGCGCCGTGGATTGCGGCTGTACCTTTTTTGGAATGTATCGCCGAAGGTGTTGATTCTTGCCAAACTCATTTACAACACCCTCTTGATGCTGCTTTTAACAGCCATTACACTGTTCGTTTACGTTGTTTTCATTGGCAGCAGTCCGGTGCCTGAAAATAGTTGGCCGATGCTCTTGCTCGGACTAACGGTTGGTTCAATCAGTTTCTCAGCATTGCTCACGCTAATCAGCGCCATTGCCAGTCAAAGCGAATCTGGCACAGGCATGACCGCTGTCTTAGGACTACCAATTGTGATTCCTCAAATCATTTTAATTCACCGATATCACGCAAATGTCCTCAAAGAAATTCCATGGGGCGATAACGTTGAAAATCTGTTGATGCTTCTCGTCTTAACGGCAGGTATTTTCGGATTGAGCTACCTCTTATTTCCCTACCTTTGGCGTGATTAAGAAATGAGTCTCATGCGACAATCTTGGTGGAAAGTACTTTGCGTACTCCTCTTGTTTTATACCCTTTTTGCCTCTTACCTAATCCCTTTGCACTCGGGACTGTTGCCGAATGAAAACAATCAACTTGAAAGCAATGAAGTGGTTGAAATTATTGGGTACAACACACATTTTACCGAAGCATCTCAAAATCAAGCCTTTCTAGGCTGCGGACCCACGCGTTTTTGTGCAGAAATCGTATCGATTGACTCCGACACCCGCATGAACGTCCGCTTCGATTTACCAGATACGCTCCATAAAAAATCGCTGAATCTCTTTGTGAACAATGAGAAAGACGGCACCATGTTTTTACAGGGTGCATTTTTTAAAAATTCTGCAGTAGTAGATACTTCTCGCATACAGCGAGGATGTGAGGTCGATGTCAAAACTGAAAAGTCGAGTGCTTTTGCTTTCCCTTTTCAACCAACAATCTTCGAAACGATTCGCAACCTGATGTTTCATGTCCCTATGTGGTTCACGATGTTCTTGATCATGTTGATTTCTGTGATTCACTCGGTTCGATATTTGGCAAACCCGATTCGTGAATACGACTTAAGAGCGGAAACATCAGCACGGGTTGGATTGCTGTTTGCCATACTTGGGTTGGTTACAGGTTCAATCTGGGCTCGATTCACATGGGGTGCCTGGTGGGTAAGCGATCCGCAGCTAAATGGTGCCTTTGTAACGTTCTTGATTTATGTCGGCTACTTGGTTCTCAGATCCGGTATCGCCGACGATATGAAACGCGCACGTGTCTCCGCTGTCTTCAATATTTTCGCCTACGTTATTCTCTTTATCCTGCTTATGATACTTCCAAAATTTACCGAAAGCCTGCATCCCGGTAAAGGCGGAAACCCTGGTTTTAACACATACGATCTCAATAGCAGCCTTAGGGCCGTGTTCTACCCTGCCGTGCTGGGTTGGATACTTTTGGGCGTTTGGATATACAAAATTCAATTGCGCAGGAACCGATTGCGCTCTAAACTGTATTATAATGAAAAGTAGTATTGTGATGGGTTTGACACTTTTGACGTCGACCTTTGCTTCCGCACAACAAACCACCTCTCCACTCGAAGGGACGTTCTTTGGGTCAGGTAAGGTTTACGTTGTGGTAGCTGTATCATCTATCATATTGGCTGGAATTTTCATCTACCTGGTTCGTATGGATCGTTCGATCACCAAACTAGAAGATGAAATGAAGTCGAAATAACTCAATTATGAAAAAGACACACATCGTTCTTATCATCGTGATCGCAGTTATCATTGGTACCTTCATCTCAATGTTCACGAGCACAAGTACGAGCGTGAACTTCGATGAAGCTTTCGCTAACCCTGGAAAAGAGTTCAAAGTTTCAGGTACGCTGAATACTGCTGAGCCGGTGATTTATGATCCGCAGACAAACGCTGGTCTGACCATTTTTTATATGGTAGACAAAGCTGGTCAGACGAAAAAGGTTCATCTGAAAGAGGCGAAGCCAACTGGATTGGAGCAATCTGAATCTATCGACTTGTACGGAAAAGTTATTGATGGCGAGTTTTATGCCACCGATATGCTGATGAAATGTCCGTCGAAATACAACGAAAACAACCACGTAGTAGAAACTGCTGAGGCACTGTAAATGGAGAATATCACTTACGTAGGGGAATGGACGCTGGCCTCGAATCTGGGCCAGGCGATGATTGCGATGGGATTTGTAGCTGCCTTGCTTGGCTTCATCGGCTATCTAAAAGGCAGTTTGGGAAATGGTGATGCAGGATGGCTGAAGTTCGGCCGCCGTGCGTTTATTGTCCATGGAGTGCTCTTCTTCGCTGTCATAGCATTGATTTTCTTGCTCATTGCCAATCACCGCTATGAGTTTCAATATGTGTGGAAACACCTGAACAATGCCATGCCAATGCGGTACATCTTCTCTTGCTTTTGGGGCGGACAAGAAGGTGGATTTTTGCTTTGGATGTTTTGGCACATTGTACTTGGATTCCTTCTCATTCGCAAAAAAGGCAAATGGGAAGGTCCGGTGATGACAATCTTTTCTGCCGTTCAAGCTTCTTTGGCTTGCATGCTGCTCGGTGTATACTTTGGCGACTACCAGTTTGGGTTAGACCCGTTTCAATTGTTGCGCAATGAGCCCGACAATATAGGTTTGCCATGGACAAAAAACGCGGACTATCTAACCGCCTTTAAGCAGTTTCAAGATGGTCGTGGATTGAATCCACTGCTTCAAAACTATTGGATGACCATTCACCCCCCTACCCTTTTCCTTGGTTTCGCTAGCACGCTTGTACCGTTCGCTTTTGCGATAGCCGGATTGTGGAAACGAGATTTTACCGGGTGGATAAAGCAAGCGCTGCCATGGACGTTCTTTGGTGTGATGATTCTTGGGACAGGAATCCTCATGGGTGGCGCCTGGGCGTATGAAGCACTAAGCTTTGGCGGCTTCTGGGCATGGGATCCTGTAGAAAACTCATCGCTAGTGCCTTGGATTGTTTTGGTTGCAGGGGCTCACCTCATGCTCATCAATAACCGCAAACCCACGGCTCTGTTTAGCATGTTTCTGCTGCTTACTTTGTCGTTTGTGTTGGTCGTTTACTCGACTTTCCTTACCAAGTCTGGAATACTCGGCGACAGCAGCGTTCACTCGTTTGTAGACAGTGGAATCTTGCCTCAGCTCTTGGTCTACCTCCTTCTCTTTGTGGGTGTTATGAGTGCCATGTTCAATAAAAATATCAAGCAGCGTTTCATGTATGCCGCGGCGAATTTGGTATTGCTCGTTGTTGGTTGCTTTTGGGAACCCATGGTGATGATTCTGATCTTTATCTTCTTGTCTAAATTGATGGTGCTGGCAGGATATAGAAACAACATTCCGCGCCTGAAAAAAGATGAGGAAGAAGAATTGTGGTCGCGTGAATTCTGGATGTTCATTGGCAGTTTGATACTCTTGGTGGCGGCAGTTCACATCACTTGGCAAACCAGCGTTCCGGTGTTCAATCACTTTCTCGAACCTTTCTCAGGCATGTTCTTGTCTTTGAATGAATCAACAGGATTGGATATTTTCAAAGCACTGTCGGAACACAACTACGCACCTGGTAAAGACATCGATCGCACCTATCACTTGATACAAGTGCCGCTCGCATTTCTTATTTTGATGCTTGTAGCTGGCACACAGTTTCTGAAGTACAAAACCTCCAACATCCGCGATGTACTCGCGAAAATTGCCCGTCCGTTTTTGGTTTCTGCATTGCTTATGATTCCGGCCTTGATGGCATTCGATTTTTCAGCAGATGAATTTCCTCGAATCGCGCTCTTGTTTTCAGCCATCTTCGGATTTACTGCCAACATCGATTATATCATTGCGATGTTAAAAGGCAAGTTCGACGGTGCTGGAGCGAGCATCGCACACGCTGGATTTGCA
This sequence comes from Cryomorphaceae bacterium, assembly GCA_016124575.1. Lineage (GTDB taxonomy): Bacteria > Bacteroidota > Bacteroidia > Flavobacteriales_D > Sanyastnellaceae > RI-182. The sequence continues at coordinate 52,557 of WGNM01000044.1, read as the reverse complement.
TTGATACTATTGGGCGCGTTGATTTCAACTTCGCAAAAAGACATCATTTCTCAGAACCAAATTGGTGACATCAGCTCGCTGAATGAAGAACTGAAAAACAATGAAGACATCCTTTTGCTCGAGGGCGATACGCTATCGATGGAGCCGTACTTCATTTCATACCGCGATCGCTACGAAGAAGGTATTCATGTGAAATTCCGCATGGATTACTTCGATCGGGTACCGTATCAGTATAACGTTGGCGACATCGTCATTTTAAACGGAATGATGTTCGAGTGCACCGCTGCGCACCAAGCTGGGAAGAGTATTTTGGAGCATTTAGAAAACAATTGGCGACAAATTCCAATTCCGAATCAACGTCAAATGAATGCTGCGAAACTATGGGTAAATGCCGAACCTGGCGAATACCTGTTTACCTTGGAACCGCGCATCCAGATGAACGAACAGATGGGCAATGCCCCAGAGCCAGATACCAAACACTACTGGAATCGGGATTTGTATACCCACATCAAATGGGGACGAATCACACCTCCTGCTTCTGATGAGAATGGTTACCTCGATGGCAGAGCGCACGACGTGCATGTTGGCGACAGTTTGCTTGTGTCGAACATTCTCGTGAAAATCGACAGTCTGGGTGTTGTTGATTCAACCGAAATCGAAAAGTTCATGCTGCTGCAAGGCGACATGGCTTTGAAAGTGCACCTCACTTTGCAGCATCAAGGACGAAGAGAGTCGATTACACCATTGTACATCATTCGCCAAAACATCATTGTTCCCGACTTGGTAACGCGTGATGATTGGGGATTGAAATTCTTGGTCAATAAATTCGACCCTACCAATACAACAATCAATTTGAGTATTTGGGAACATGAATCGATTCGCAAAGATTTTGTTGTCATGCAGGCCATTATCTTTCCTCAAATCAACATCTTGTGGATCGGTATTTTTGTCATGATCATTGGTTCTATCATGGCCATTCGCAAGCGATTAAAACAAAATAGGAAGAAGGCATGAGCACGCTACGCGTAGACATAGTTGGTTCTGGCAGAGTGGCCATGCACTTGATTCGTGTGTTCACTTTGAAAGGCGTTCGTATCAATAAGTTGTACGCTCGTTCAAAACATGGCAGCGTGCTTTCTGATACAATGAACATTCCTTTCGACACCATTGATCGCATTCCAGCGAACGGTCCGTTGATGATCATTGCGGTGTCTGACGATGCCATTCCACATGTCGCTTCGCTGATTCCTCCTACGCGGCGTGTGGCTCATACTTCAGGAAGCGTTTCTTTGGAAGCCCTCACGCATGAAATACGCGGTGTCTTTTATCCGCTGCAAACGTTCACCTTGGCCTCAGAACCCGATTGGAAGAAGATTCCGATTTGTCTTGAATCAAACGATGATATCTTGCTGGAAGAGCTGAAAGAAATCGCCAAAACCATTTCGAATAAGGTTGTTGAGGTTTCTTCACAACAACGGCAATACTTGCACATAGCGGCTGTAATGGCAAGCAATTTCAGCAATCAGATGTATTCACTCGCTGACGAATTGCTTTCGCAGCACGGCTTGGATTTTGAGATGTTACGTCCACTCATTCTAGAAACGGCAACGAAAGTCCAGAACATGCGCCCGCGAGATGCGCAAACCGGACCAGCGCGCCGACACGATACCCACACCATTAACAGACATTTGAGCTACCTCGAAGGAAATGCAGACATGCACGAGCTTTATGAAGTAGTTACCCGTTCTATTTTGAGCAGTTACGATGGAAAACTATAAGCACATCCTCAATAAGATTACAACGTTTTGTTTTGATGTAGACGGCGTTTTTACTGACGGCATCGTTTACCTCATGGCAGGCGGCGAGCAAATCCGTACGGCGAATGTCCGCGATGGTTATGTAGTTCAACTGGCCATCAAAAAAGGTTACCGTATCGCGATCATTTCCGGCGGACGTAATGAAGAAGTCCGTCACCGCTTTGAAGGACTAGGGGTTAAAGATATATTCTTAGGCAGCAGCGACAAAGTAGCGGTGTTTCAGGCCTATTTACAGAACAACAACATCAACGCCGAAGAGGTGTGTTACATGGGCGATGATATACCAGACTTCAAGGTCATGCAGCAGGTAGGTTTGCCGTGTTGTCCGAAAGATGCTGTTCCAGAAATACGTTCAGTATCAAAATATATATCCACGTTTGACGGCGGTAAAGGTTGTGTGCGCGACATCATTGAGCAAACCATGCGTGTTCAAGGCAAATGGTTTGATGACGATGCTCACCATTGGTAGACATCATTGCGCCTCAAGCCACTCAATTGCATTTTGAATCTTTACATCATTTTCGAAGTTGTAAAAATCATCTCCTCCGTCGATTTGTACATCGGCAGTAACGGATGTCGCTTGGTAAAGATTCCCCTCCCTATCCGCATAGTAGCTTTCAGTAAGTTGCAGAATAACGTTTTCTGAAAGTGCGATCCATGAAACAGCCGTTGTATATGCGGCAGTGTTTTCTCCAATGAATAAGGTATTCGGTCTGCCTTTAAATGAAATGGCTACCACCTCGCCAGAACTTGCAGTAAAACCGCTAATGAGAACCACCACAGGCAGGTGCGACAAATCTGGCACACCGCTCAAGCCATAGTCGGTACTTTGGTACTCACCAATGTACACCTCGCCGTTGTTAATGATCCACTCATCGCGGTAGTTGGAAGCAGGGTCTTCAAAGGCACCCACAACCCCATTTCCGAGCAGTGGTGCCAACCCTGCTAGCATTGGGTACATGGTACCACCACCGTTCAATCGCAAATCGAGCACCCATCCGTGAATATCCGCAAGCGTGCCTAAGCTGTCGATTTGGGCATAAATGGAGATTGCCTCTGCAGAATTGTCGTTACTATATATCATACCCGGAACCCGCAAATAACCGAAGTTGTCGTTCAACAATGAAGCGTGCACTTTCGCGCTCGACTGCCGATACAACGCCAAATTCAAAGAATCAATCTCCATGTTCGTCGGTGCCCATCCTTTCGATGCTCCAAAATAAGGCACATCATCTACCCAAATCCGACCATGAAAATCATCTAATTCCTTGAGCATGTGTGTGGTAGCATTTACTAAACCACTCTCATTGTTGATTATCCGCATGGTTGCCTCCAGCTCATCCCAGTTCACGCTATCGCGCATAACAGCAGTTGTCCGTCCATAGTAAATAACGCTATCTATAAGCGATTCCTGGCCTTTACTTTCGCCAATGAAAATTCCTGCAAACAGGAAAATCATAAAAAATGTACAATTGCGGATAATCATGGTCCGGTCAGATTTCAAAGGCGTTAATGTAGTCAGAATAAACGAACTCGCGCATGCAGCGCGGATGTTAGAGCAACAATTAGACCTCAATCAACCCTGAACTGTTCTATCGTCGTTAAGACCTGTTCGAAACAAAAAAGGGAACACCAACTGGCATTCCCTTTTTCAAAATGATATTCAGCTTAACTCAAATTGGGTATATCTTCATTTGAGATTTCATACAATCGCTTTGATTCTTCTTCTTTGAAGCTCATCACAAGGTTCAGTGCATCAGGAACAACATCGCTGCTAACAACAATCAAGGTGCCTGCAGTCGCGTTTCGAACAGCATAGGTAATCGCCTCTTTCTCTGAAGGTATCACTGTTACTTTCTTCATCGGATCGATGCTCTTCACACCACTCTCAATGAGTCCGATCAACTCTTCTTCAGTTCTACCTCTGAGGTTCTTATCTTGTCGGATGATGATTTCATCAAACATCTCGGCGGCAATGCTTCCCAGTTCAATGGTATCTTCATCTCTGCGATCACCCACACCGGCAATGATACCAATCTTTGGATGTCCGTCCATTTTCTCGACCATCTTCTGCAATGCTCTAAATCCAGCAGGGTTATGCGCATAGTCGAGCATCACTTGGAAGTTTCTAAACTCGAACATATTCAACCTTCCTGGTGTTTGACCCGGTGAAGGAATAAATGTTTCAAGGGCAACGCGAATGTCTTCAATGGCAAAACCTTGAATATAACCCGTAAGCACTGCTGGTAAGACGTTCTGAATCATAAACGCTGCTTTTCCACCAAAGGTTAGTGGCACGTTCACAGCCTTGATCACGCGAATTTTCCACTCTCCTTTTGCTATGGTAATGTATCCGTCTTCGTAGATTGCCGACAATCCGCCGCGTCGCATATGCTGCTGAATGCGTGGATTGTTTTCATCCATTGAAAAATACGCCACATTGCATTTCAGGTTTTTGTTCATGTCGTATACCAACTCGTCGTCAGCATTCAAAATGGCATAGCCTCCTGGCATCACTGTTTCAGGAATTACACCTTTCACTTTCGCCAATTGCTCGATGGTATGAATTCCTTTCAAACCAAGGTGGTCAGCGGCTACGTTGGTTACAATTCCGATATCGCATTTCTTAAAGCCTAAACCTGCGCGAAGCAGACCGCCGCGAGCACATTCCAAGACAGCGAAATCTACAGTAGGGTCTTTGAGGACAAACTCAGCACTTGACGGACCCGTGCAGTCACCTTTCATCAACAGGCGGTTTTGGATGTAAACTCCGTCTGTAGTAGTATAACCGACTTTGAAACCTTTCATGCGCACCATGTGAGCAATCAAGCGAGTAGTTGTCGTTTTACCATTTGTTCCTGTCACAGCAACAATTGGAATGCGTGAGGTGCTTCCTGGTGGATACATCATATCAACTACATGAGCTGCAACGTTGCGCGGCAAGCCTCCTGTTGGTGCAAGGTGCATTCTGAATCCTGGACCTGCATTTACTTCTAGCACTGCGCCGCCTGTTTCTGTTAGTGGCAAGCCTATGTCTGATGTCATGATGTCGATACCGCAAATATCAAGGTCGATGATCTTTGCGATGCGTTCTGCCATGAATATGTTGTACGGGTGTACATGATCCAACACATCTTCTGCTGTGCCTCCTGTGCTTAAGTTTGCTGTGTCTTTCAGCTTACAAAACTCCCCATCAGCAAGCACTGTGTCTACAGTATATCCTTTCTCTTCGAGGATGCCCAACGAGAGTGCATCGATGTCGATTCGTGTTAATACCTGCTCGTGTCCGTACCCGCGCTTCGGGTCTTGGTTAACGACATCCACCAATTGTTGAATGGTAGATTTTCCATCTCCTACAACATGTGCGGCGGTTCTTTTGGCAGCAGCCACCAATTTATAGTTGATCACGAGTAGTCGGTAATCCTCGCCAGTAATGAATTTCTCGATTATTACAGACTTCGAAACTTTCTTCGCTTGTTCAAATGCTTCTAGTGCATCTTCCCAAGAGTTGATATTCGTTGTAATACCTCGTCCGTGATTGCCATTGATAGGTTTCACAACAAGTGGATATCCAACGTAACGCACTGCATCTTTCAAGCCTTCTTCTGTGCGCACGATTTCTCCTTTCGGAATTGGCACTTCAGCTTGTTCAAGCAAGAATTTCGTGTCTTCTTTATCGCATGCGATTTCAACGCCTATGCTGCTGGTTTGGCTCGTTACAGTGGCTTGAATTCGCTTCTGGTTCGCTCCATATCCCAACTGACAAAGTGAGTATTTGTTCAGACGTATCCACGGAATGCCTCTGCTTTCAGCTTCAGCGATGATAGACCCTGTAGATGGACCTAAACGTTCTGATTCTCTGAGCTCTCGCATCTCTTGAATGTCGGACGCTAAATCGTACGACTCTCCATTGATCAAAGCTTCAGCAATTCGCACAGAAGCTTTCGCTGCGAAGCGGCCTACTTTTTCCTCCATATAGTCGAATACAACGTTGTAAACGCCGTGCTGACCGTAGCTGCGAGTGCGACCAAATCCGCAATTCATACCTGCTAGGGTTTGAATTTCGAGTGCAATGTGTTCAACGACATGCCCCATCCACGTTCCTTCTTGAACCCGTTGGAAAAAGCCACCACGCGTTCCTATCGAACAGCGGTGTTCAACCATCGTGGGGAACATCTCACTCAGCCTTTCGAGGAATCCCTCAATCTTATTCGTCGGTTTTTCCTCGAGATGTTCGAGATCCAAAACCATCACGATTAGTTTATGTCGATTTACTGACCAATAATTTGGTCCGCGCATCGCATTGATTTCCAATATCTTCATACCACTTATTAGTTTTCGTACAAGCCTTTGTTAACTGATTCTTAAATCATGTGGGTAATTTAGAAGAAATATAGGCAATTTCGCATATCACAAGCACAAAGTATGTCTGATCAATTTGCATTCAAAGGAACACTGATTCCAATCGGGGGGAACGAAGACAAGGGGGAAAAGAGCAACTTCAAAACGAAGGGTGTCTTGATGCACGTGCTGCGCGAAAGTGGCGGACCCAATGCGAAGGTAGTTGTTATACCTACTGCATCTCAAATCCCGGTCGAAGTTGGCGAGAACTACGTTTCTGCTTTCGGGAAATTGGGATGTGAAAACGTAACGGTAATGAACATTACCGACAAGCGTCAATCTGAAGATCCAACGCGTTTGGAGCTTATACGAAATGCCGATTGTGTTATGTTTTCAGGAGGAAACCAAGCGCGAATAAGTTCAAAAATCGGTGGCACCAGTCTGCACCGTTTGTTGCGCGAACGTTTGCACCATGACAACTTTGTTATCGCTGGAACGAGCGCAGGAGCTATGGCTATGGCCGAAGAAATGATTGCCGGTGGCAGCAGCAGCGAATCGCTTTTCAAAGGGGCGGTGAAAATGAAAAAGGGTCTGAGCTTAATGCCTGGACTTATCATTGATACGCATTTCGTCCGCCGCGGACGTTTCGGTAGATTGGTAGAAGCCATGGCCATGTTCCCAAATAAATTGGGAGTCGGACTAGCTGAAGATACAGGGTTGATTATCAAACACGGCACTGAATTTCGGGTTATTGGCTCTGGAATGGTGCTAATGATGGACCCTTCACACCTAGCCCACAATTCTCATCTGTTGCTAAAAACAGGCACGCCGATGTCGATCTCTAACCTCACCACGCACGTTCTTGCCAACGGCGATCACTTCCGTTTTGAAGACCGCACGGTGCAGGTACTCCCTATTGGTGAAGCTTTCGCATAAGCGATCTTCAAACCAAAGCGGTTTGTAATCGAAAATGTTCAAACAGCCGCCTTATTCTGCCACTCATCATTCCGTAGGTTTCTCATTTGTCTACCCCGCCACAATAGAATATCTTTGCCGCCCTTGCGAGGAAGAATTTGGTAAATTATGGATCGGAATACGATAATTGGGCTGCTGCTCATGTTTTTGCTGGTGTTGGGGTACAACCTCTATTTCTCACCAGAAGAGGTGCCTCAAGATACTTCAAATGTTGAACAGACAGAAGTAGTGTCGCAACCCGCGCAAACAACAGAAACAATTGTGAATGAGTCTGTTACCCAGGTAAACGACTCCATTCAACAGCTGCTCGACGCCCGTGAACGAGAAAACAAGGTGGGTATGTTTGCTTCGGCGGCAGTGCCACAACCTGAAAAACTTTTCACCCTTGAAAACGACCGTGTTGCCGTTCAAATCAGCAACAAAGGTGGTTGGTTCAAAACTGCACAATTGCGCGATGGTTACAAAACGTTTTGGAATGCTGAGCCAATCCAACTTTTTAACCCTGAAAACTCTTCGATTGCACTCAATGTCGACTACGCCGGAAAAGGTAGAATCAACCTGAGCGACTTGTACTTCGAGATGGTGAGCGAAAAGAAAACTGAAGCTGGGTCTGAATTGACGATGCGTCTTGATGGCGGAAACAACCGCTATTTTGAATTGGCATATACACTCGCCGACAATAGCTACGAAGTAAAGGTTGAAGTCCGCACCGTAGGTCTCAACGACCCGATTAACCTCGAAACGGCAATGTTGGATTGGAATGTTGCGGGTGATCACAATGAAAAAGGAATCGAATGGGAAAGGCAACATAGCTCGGTATTCTACCGTGAGATGGGGCAAGGACGTTCATATCTAGGCGAAGGAAGCGATAAGGAAGAAGAAACAGAAGATCCGATTCACTGGGTAGCATTCAAACAAAATTTCTTTTCTGCAGCGGTAATTAACGACGATGGATTTCAGGGCAATGCTTTTGTACGATCGTTCCCTCCAAAAGAAGAAGGCGACACAACCGTAAACATGAACTACGTTGCCCGTTTGCCGCTCAAAATGTCGGCCACGGGAACTGAAAACCTGCGCTTTTACTTCGGACCGAATGACCTCACAGAAATGCGCAAGCTGGAAATTGATGAGTTCACAAAAGTGATAGACTACGGCTGGTGGATCTTCGGCTGGATGAACCGCTGGGTGATTCGTCCGGTATTCGATTGGCTGTTCGGGTTCATTGGCAACATGGGTCTCACCATCATCGCCATTACCATCATTATCAAGCTCATCCTCTCTCCTGTTACATGGAAAAACTTCATGTCGTCGGCGAAAATGAAAGTTCTTCGCCCAGAAATGGATGAACTCAATGAAAAGTTCAAGGATGACGCCATGGGCAAGCAGCAAGCAACCATGGAGTTGTACCGCAAAACGGGCGTTAACCCCTTTGCCGGATGTCTGCCTATGCTTTTGCAGATGCCAATCTTGTACGCCATGTTCCGCTTCTTTCCAGCGAATATCGACCTTCGTGGAAAATCATTCTGGTGGGCCGATGATTTGGGTGCCTATGATGCTATTTTCACTTGGACACAGCAAATTCCTGTTGTAAGCAGCATTTACGGTAACCACGTGAGTGGATTTGCTTTGATGATGGGCATCAGTACCTTCTTCTACTCGCGCATGAGCACTGCTAACATGCCGAATACTCAGCAGCCTGGAATGCCAAATATGAAGGTGATCATGAATATCTTCCCGATCTTCACTTTGATTTTCTTCAACCGCTTTGCCGCTGGACTAAATTTCTATTATTTCTGTGCCAACATGATATCTATAGCACAGATGTTGCTAATCAAGCGTTACCTCATCGACGAAAATAAAATCCGCGAACAAATTGAGGCGAACAAAACCAAACCTAAAAAAGCAAAAGGCGGCTTCCAACAACGCTTAGAAGAAATGCAAAAGCTTCAGCAGGAAAAGGCCAAACAACAGAAAAAATGAAAAAATTAGCAATCCTTCTCTTCATCGCTGCCGGTATGGCCGCCTGCAAGGGTAAAAAAAATGTCGTTGAAGTCCCTGTAGTTACAGAAGAAATAACTGAAAACGCTTTGGTTATAGATGAAACTGATGAGTCGGAACCGGTTCAAGTGATTTACTATGAGCGTACGGTATGTTTCGGCACTTGTCCGAGTTTCATATTCACTATCGACTCCGATGGATCAGCTAGCTATGAAGGACGTAACTTCGTAGACCTCATTGGCAAGCACAGCGGTGAGTCGTCTCCCATGGATATCGCTTCGGTCATGAAAATCGCCAAAGAGGTTGGATATGATACCTTGCAGACAGCTTACGACAATCCACTTGTGATGGACCTACCTTCAACCATTACCATCATCGGAGAAAAAAAAGTACTCAACCGCTATCAAGGTCCGGCTCTTGAAGGATTGTACAACCACCTCGACAAGCTAATTGCTGAGATACAGTGGACCAAAATAAAGGAATAAATCAAGCTCTATATAAGCTCTAACATCCGCCGAAAGGCACAAATAAATTGACTATGAAGAAACTCACCGCACTATTTGCAGCTATGGTCATGATGTTGACCACCGTGCATGCTGATGAAGGTATGTGGCTTTTGAATTTGTTGAAGCGCATCAACGAAGCCGACATGCAAAATATGGGATTGAATCTTACCGCAGATGAAATCTACAACGTAAATCAAGCCAGCTTGAAAGATGCCATTGTTATGCTAAACGGTGGTATGTGTACTGGTGAAGTTATCTCTGGTGAAGGCTTGGTTTTAACGAACCACCACTGTGCTTATGGCGCGATTCAGTCGTTCAGCTCTAAAGAAAACGATTATCTCACCGATGGATTTTATGCGTATGATAAAGGACAAGAGAAACACATCGAAGATTTCGAAATCAGTTTCCTTGTGCGTATTGAAGACATGACTTCTCGTGTGCTTGAAGGTGTTACACCTGCTATGAGCGAAGCTGAGCGTGCTGAAAAAATCGGTGCTGCTATTCAAGCCATCCGCAAAGAAGCCACTGAAGGCACTGGTTATTCGGCGCAAGTGAAAGACTTCTTTTACGGAAACGAATATTACTTGTTTGTTTACAACACCTACCGCGACATCCGTTTGGTTGCTGCTCCGCCTGAAAGCGTTGGTAAGTTTGGTGGTGATACCGACAACTGGATGTGGCCTCGTCATACAGGTGACTTCTCGATGCTACGCATCTACGCAGATGCTGATAACAACCCTGCTGACTACGCTGCTACCAACAAACCATTCACACCAAAACGTCACCTGAAAGTTTCACTTGATGGTGTTGCTCCAAACGACTTCTCAATGGTAATGGGTTACCCTGGAAGCACCGATCGTTACCTTTCTTCTTGGGGTGTTGAACAAGCAATCAATGTTTACAACCCAAGCGTTGTGGAAGTGCGTGACATGAAATTGAAGACGATGAAGCAACACATGGATGCCGACAAAGCTGTTCGTATTCAATATGCTTCGAAATACGCTAGCACCGCCAACTACTGGAAATACTATATTGGTCAGACAAAAGGACTGAAGCGCTTGAAAGTTGCTGACCAGAAGAAAGCCTTGGAGTCGCAATTTGGAAAGTGGGTTGCTGCTGATAAAGGACGTCAAGAAATCTACGGTGAAGCATTGAAACTCATCCAAGATTTCTACTCTGAAACAGAGCCGAACATCAAATCGAATGTATATGCTCTTGAAGCTGGTTTGATCGGTTCAGACATCACGCTCTTCGCCTTCCGCTTCAACCGTGTATTCCAACGCGCTATGGCTGAAACCGATGAGGCAAAGAGAAAAGAAATCTTGGCTAGCTTCTCAAGCACTGCTGATGGGTTTTTTAAAGATTACGATAAGGCTACAGACAAAGACCTTTTCGTGAACTTGATGACCATGTACAAGCAGAACATAGACAAGGCGCAATTGCCTTCTTTCTTTGGTACCATCGATAAAAAATTCAAAGGTTCTGTGGCGCGTTATGCCGACAAAATGTACGCTACTTCTTTCCTTGTTGACCGCGCGAAGCTAGACGCTTTCATGGCGAAACCAAGTCAGAAAGTATTCGAAAAAGATTTGGCTGTTCAAGCTGCGGTTTCTGTATTCGAAGTTTACAGCCAATCGTTCACCAATCCGTCGCAAGACAAAGCCGATCGTGGTTACCGTTTGTTTGTAGATGGTATTCGTAAAATGAATCCTGATCACAAATATTCGCCTGATGCAAACTCTACCATGCGTCTGACTTACGGTAAAGTTGGCGACTACTACCCTGCCGATGGTGTCCATTACGACTACATCACAACGGCGAAAGGTATCCTCGAAAAAGAAGATCCGAAAGATCCAGAATTCATTGTGCCTTCAAAGCTTACTGAGCTTTTGCGCGCTGGTGACTACGGTCGCTGGGCGAATGAAAACAACGACCTTGTTATCTGCTTTATCAGCAACAACGACATCACAGGTGGTAACTCAGGAAGTCCGGTGATAAACGGAAACGGTGATTTGATCGGCTTGGCATTCGATGGCAACTGGGAAGCTATGAGCGGTGACATCGCATTTGAAAAAGAATTGCAACGTACAATATCTGTCGACATCCGCTATGTGATGTTCATTCTAGATAAGTTGGCTGGTGCGAAGAACATCATCAATGAAATCGACTTCGTTCAAACTACGAAAGTTGACTAACTAAGATATTTTGATTGGAAAAGGTCGTTCGAAAGGACGACCTTTTTTTTTGTTGCCGCCCCTGAAACTAAGGATTGGTGTCCCACACGATGTGTTCAAATCGCGCAGTATCCGCCGCCCAGGCGAAACCAAAAACACCCTCTGAAACTCCCGAATCACGGGAGAAATCGACCATTTTCAATTCCTCATGTAGAATCAGATAAAGTAGCTCGCTGCAATAGATGGTTGAATGATCACGGACGTCGAAATCATGATCAAACGTTGTGCGATTCAACAAATGTTGGTACGCATGTCGGGCTACCAAGACTCCTGCGTTCTCAATTTTACTTTTCGCGCGAACAGCGCGGATGGTGCGTGGTCGGCTGTTCTCGATAAATTGATCGAGTGTGCACATCTGCATCCCGTCTCTTTCCGAAACAGCATTCGAAACTGAATGAATAACGTGCTTAGAACCGTCCTCTTTTTGCACCACAACTCCACAATGTGAAATATGAAAAGGCTCATTCAGCGCAACAACGATGAACCTTCCTGTAGCCCCCGTCCCATATCGAAAAACGATATCACCTGTCTGAACCACATCTGCCACAACCTTTATTTCCTCAGATCGATCTTCTCGTTCTTCAGAATGAAAAAATAACCACAAAAAAATCGGGAGTGCAACAGCACTCCCGACCAATATAATACGTTTCAAGACGAAGCGATTAGTTTTGTTCAACAGCTTCTTGAACCTCTTCTACCTCGTCAACCGCTTGATCCATAATCTCGTTTCCAAGAGAATCAACTTCAGTTGCCCACTCTTCTTCCATCTCCATGTCTTCCATGTCCATTTCACCTAGATCGTCACCACCTTCTTTCGGCATGTGAACCAACCATTTCCCATCAACATTCTTCAACATCAACTCCTCAGTACCTTTTTCTTCGGTTCCTGTTTTAGAAGTTTCCATTGTGCATGTTGCCATGTCACCTTCTACTTTGCACTCTTTGCAAACTGAAGAAGTTGGCATTTCGTCACCAGCCAAAGAAAGCATAGATCCCAAAAGATCCATCATTGGCTTGGTTTCCTCTGTAACATACTGCTTTGCTTTTTCCATGTCTTTAGACAAAAGCGCATCATAATAAGCTTGTGCAGCAGCCTCAGGAGTACTGGCATCACCACCGCATGCGATCATGGCAGACATTGCCACAATGCTAAAGAAAAATCCTACTTTTTTCAATTTGAAAAGTATTAAGTGTTGAAATTGATATAATTCGAAGCGAAATTCGCTTAAATTCTTGAGATTAAATGCGTTTTGAATAAAATCTTATTCACTTTCAAAACGGCATTTCACACAAAAGGGCATAAAAAAAGAGACTACAATAGCCTCTTTTCTTATATTTTTTCTGCGATTAGTGAGCAGCTTCTTCAACTGCGTCAGTAGCAGCTTCCATTGCGTTCTCAGCAGCTTCCATTGCATCAGTAGCAACAGAATCAACAGTAGTCGTAGCAGCTTCAACAGCTTCCTGAGCTTGCTCAGTAGCAGTAGCAGCAGCTTCGTTTGCAGCTTCAGTAGCAGCGTCCATTGCGTTTTCAGCAGAACCACCACAAGCGAACAATGCAGTCATTACGATTGCAGTAGCGAAAATAGATAGAGTTTTCATGATAGAAGTGAATTACAGGTTATCGAGTCATTCGAAATTCGATGCAAAGGTGTATAAATTTTGGACACTCCACGCAGAATAATGAAAATAATTTAAAAATCGTTGAAAAATTCTTTCAGAATGAGCTTACAGGCTATTAATCAAGCTTTTACACACCGGGGAACCAGAACTATTTCCGACTTTGAATCTACATTATCTCGCAATTTCAAGCTATCTAACCTTTGTAAAACACAGCTTTCGATGTAAAAAATTCAAAAAAATATTTGAATCTTGAGTCAATAAAGCCAATCGTTGTTATCATTCCCTATAAATCCGAAAGAGCTTCGCATCTTTGCAAAATGGAATACAGAAGATTAGGTAAAAGCGGCTTACAAGTGAGTGCGCTATCGTTTGGCAGCTGGATAACGTTTGGAAATCAGATTGAAGATGGGATATCTGAGCGATTGATGGACATAGCATACGATCATGGAATAAACTTTTTCGACAATGCCGAAGTGTACGCCGCTGGCAAGTCTGAAGAGGTTATGGGCGACATTCTTACAAAAAAGCAGTGGTCTCGCGACAGCTACATTATTTCAAGTAAGGTTTTCTTTGGAGCTGGCGGAAAACTACCAACCCAGCGTGGCCTGCATCGCAAACATGTTGTAGAAGCATGTGAACAGGCTATCAAACGTCTGAAGACTGATTATTTAGACCTGTATTTCTGTCACCGTCCAGATAAGCAAACGCCAATTGAAGAAACGGTTTGGACCATGCACAACCTTATCCAACAAGGAAAAATCTTGTATTGGGGGACTTCTGAATGGAGTGCGATGGAAATCATGGAAGCGCATGCAGCCGCAGAGCGCTACAACTTGATCGGACCTACTATGGAACAGCCACAATACAACATGTTCGTAAGAGATAAGGTTGAAGTTGAATTTAGCCAGATTTACAAAACTGTTGGTCTGGGGACTACGATATGGAGTCCCCTGTGCTCCGGACTGCTCACCGGGAAATACAACAACTCCATCGAAGCATCATCACGTCTTAAGCGCGATGAACTCGGTTGGCTAGCTGAACGACTATTGGTGCAGGAAAATTTCGACAAAGTTGCTGATTTGATGTCGCTTGCCGATGAACTCGCATTGTCTATTCCTGTTATGTCGATAGCTTGGGTCTTGAAAAATCCAAATGTGTCTACAGCAATTTTAGGAGCCACCAAAGAAAGTCAACTGCTCGAAAACCTTAAAGCACTTGATGCTGTAGATTTGCTGACAGATGATGTTATGGCTCGCATTGAGACAATCCTCAACAACACTCCTGTTCGACCTCAATATTGATCCCATGAAAATCGATATCCTCACGGTGCTGCCGAAGCTATTGGAAAGTCCGTTCGCTGATAGCATACTTAAACGTGCCATCGATGCGGGCTTGGTAGAAGTTGGCATTCACGACATTCGCCAATACTCCACAGATAAGCATCACAAAGTCGACGACTATTCGTTCGGTGGCGGTGCAGGCATGGTTATGACCATTCAGCCCATTCACGACTGCATGTTGGAATTGCAGAAAGAAACAGTGTACGACGAAATTATTTACATGACTCCCGATGGCGAACGCTTCAACCAGAAAATCGCCAATGAGCTTTCGATGAAGAAGAACATTATGATCTTGTGCGGACATTACAAAGGTGTAGATCAACGCGTGCGAGAACACCTTGTAACGCGTGAGATCTCTATCGGTGATTATGTCCTCTCAGGTGGTGAACTAGCCGCAGCCGTTGTCGCCGATAGCCTCATCCGCCTATTGCCAGGAGTGCTGAACGATGAAACCAGCGCACTGTCTGACTCGTTTCAAGACAACCTCCTCGCCCCTCCCGTTTACACTCGTCCGGCCGACTACAACGGATGGAAAGTTCCTGAGGTGTTGACAAGCGGTAATTTTAAACTCATCGACGACTGGAGATTCGAACAATCAATACAGCGTACCAAAGAGCGCAGACCCGATTTGCTCGAAGATTGAGGCCTCTTTGATGATCTCAATTTGTCGAAATATGCCGACAATGAAGAAGATAATTGAAAAAAGATGAATTAGACACGTGCAATTCAATGATTATTCGTAATATTGCACCCCATTTTGGAACGTATACAAGCACATTGCAATGGACAAGTTGAAGGAAATCGCTCAATATTTAGTAGAGCTTAAAGAATGGCCAGCTTTTAAAGCCGGTGATACAGTAACTGTTAGTTACAAAATTAAAGAAGGAAACAAGGAGCGTATCCAGCAGTTCCAAGGCGTTGTTATTCAGCGTCGTGGTGCCGGAGCTACTGAAACTTTCACTGTTCGTAAAATGTCTGGTAGCGTTGGTGTTGAGCGTATCTTCCCAATCGCTTCTCCTTTCATTGAGAACATTGCAGTGAACAAACACGGTAAAGTTCGTCGTGCCCGTATCTTCTACTTGCGTGGACTTACTGGTAAGGCTGCTCGTATTTCTGAGAAGAAATACTTCCGCCCTCAAGCATAAGAATTTCGCGTTTTTTCAAAACGATGATATAGAGAGGCTATCAATGATAGCCTCTCTTTTTTGTGGTCTGTTGTGAAAGTTACCTTGCACTGCAAAATCTTCGGAGATTTATCTGTTGTCGCTATGTGGTTCTAGATAACCCAAAAGCGTCATAAAAAGATTATCGGTAAATCAAGAAACTCCTTGCCTCCAAAATTCTACTTTTGATGTATGGAACTCGAAATTGTATGCACCTCGCTTGAAAGCATCGCTATCGCCGAAGAAAACGGAGCAACGAGAATTGAACTTTGTGTGAATTTGGGCTGCGGCGGACTAACACCAACAGGTGGATTCTTGTCGGAAGCTAAGAAGATCACAACCCTGCCCCTTCTTCCGCTCATTCGCTTTCGCGAAGGAAGCTTTGCTTACAGCAGCATGGAAAAGAATATCATGTTCGACGATATGCGCAGGCTGATTGATTTGGGTGCTGACGGACTTGTAGTGGGGGCATTAACAGAAGCAGGCAACGTTGATTTCGACTTCGTTGAGCAGGCCCTCGAAATAGCCGGTGCTCTGCCACTCACCTTTCATAGAGCTTTTGACGAATGCATGCATCCGGAAGCAAGTTTGCGGACATTAAAAGCGATGGGAACAACGCGTGTGCTCACCGCTGGATGCGCCCCAACAGCTGCCGATGGAATAAAAAACCTACAGTCGTTTCTCAAGCTAGATGATGTGCCTACCATACTTCCCGGAGGAGGCATCCGCGCCAGCGTGGTTCAAGCACTTTTAAACGCTGGTGCAACAGAGCTTCATTGCGCTCCGCAGATTTCAATGACCACGCCTCCAAATCAACGTCTGTTTGATGGTGCTTTTGGAAGAATTGATGGCGGTGAAATAAAAGCCATTCGCAAAATCATCGACGATTTTAAGGCATTGTCATAATCTCGATGCGCTCATCGGGATAAACAACTTGCAGCCAATCGCGCATGCGAACCTCACTTTCTAGAATTTCTTTGGGCGTAATACTTTGATTCCACTTTACAATCATTGCCGATAATGTATCCACCTTGCCTTCGGAGTTTACAAACGACATCTTCGAAAACCCTGCATCTTTCAACCCAGGAAAAAGGGCAAAAACTTGCTTCGCTATTGTGGATGATTGAGGCCGCTCCCCCATGCTCTGCAATACTTGCTTTAATGAATCTACTTCTGCTGTTTTCCGGTACAACTCTTCTTGCATGAATTGTTTTGTGTATTGCAAAGCAGAAAAACTATTCTCATCTCTCAATTTGGCGATGTCGCCAGCGTAATCTCGAGATTGCCGAATCTCAATCTCACAATCTTTCAACCCTATATCCTGCGATTCACGCTTCCAGCTTGCCTTTTGCTGATCTGAGACAACATCCCCCATAATGGCCAAAGTGATTTTTCTTGGCTCCGAATCCATATCGATTTGACTGCTGACGACAAATGCTTTTGTGTCTTCTAAGTCTTGATTGACATATTCGATAAGCATTTCCGCGTTTCGCATGAAGAAACTGCTGCTGAGGACATTGACAAAAATGAATGCACTTGGAATGATGGTGACGATTAAAAACACAGCGATGTAGCGTTTCATCTTCTTCTCTCTTTCTGCACTGATGAAATCAACCATCGGAAAACGCTGATAGCGGATGTACAAATACGTTGGTAACGCTATAAATACAGAGTTTATGAAGAAGAGATAAAAAGCTCCCAAAATAAAATCCAACTGCATGGTCGCCAATCCATACCCTACCGTGCACAATGGAGGCATCAAAGCTGTGGCAATGGCCACACCCGGCACAACATTACTTTTGTAGGTGCGTGAGCCAGCTATGATTCCTGCCGCACCGCCAAAAAACGCAATGGCAATGGCCAAAATGGATGCTGTTTTTCTATCCAGCAACTCATTGTTTACATGAGGCACAGGCAATATCAAAAAATAAATGGTAGAGATGATAATCGAAATCAATACGGCTATACCGAAATTCTTGAGTGCCTTGGTTAACAACTCAAAATTATTCGTTGCAGCCGCGAAACCGACACCGAGAATGGGACCCATAAGAGGTGAAATAAGCATCGCGCCGATGATCACGGCCGTGCTTCCTATCGACAATCCAATCGAAGCAATCAAGGCTGCCAATAACAAAATCCAAGCTCCATGTCCCTTGAATTCTACATCGTCAATTATTCCTTGCTTGGTGCCTTCTTTGTCTATACCCTCTTTTAGGCTAAGTACATTCTTGAAGTATTTACCAAGCTCAACAATGGTTCCCCGATAAAGAATTGATAGCCTGCTGGGTGTTGGTTGATCCATACCCGAAAGTTAGAAATTGAACTTATTGCTCCAACAAGTTTTTAAGTCGTTTCAAAGATTCTTGATACGTGTCTTCATCAAGGGAATTCAAAATGGTCTCTTTTTCCTTTGAGGTAAGGTGCCAACTGAGTGACACTTGGGTATCAGACTTGTGCTTGAGCTGGAAAGAAACAATATCGATGCTGTTGTCGAACCATGCCGATAAATAACGGATCATCTGATCACCGTTGTAATCTTGTGTCTTCGTTACATTTCCATAAACCGACCCCAACGGAGCTAACACTCTATTCAATAATGTCCGACCTGAACGCACCTCTGTTCGTCCTTTCTGCAAATCACGCACCTGCACTATCACCACTCCACTGGTATTGGTGTTGATCCAATTCCGAAACGTGTAGAGAAATTGCAAGGTGGTTTTTGTCCCGAAATTATCCCGCATCCCTGCATCCATCACCTCCATTGGCGGCTCACTTGGTAGAGAAACAATCGGCAATACATAAGGAAAGGTTGCATTCATGCGCAAGGCAGATGTAAATTGCAGATTCATGGGATTCTGCTTGGCAAAAACACGACTGAATTCGATGTCTTCACTCAATGCCCCTGTATACCCTATCCCACTCATCGGCTTGTTTTGCGTGAGGTACGAACACGGTTGCGCACTGATCAATAGCCTCCGACCGTCATTCACTATGGTTGGTGAGAATATCATCATCGGAATGATAGCTGCTTCTTCCGGAGCCGCATAATCACCCAACCTCTTATGCATCAAATAATTGGTATTGGTATTCAACTGTTTCTCAAAAGCCCAAGCTCGATCTTTTGTATACAATTGATCGCCATCTTGTATGGTTTGATAGCGGATAAAGAAATCATTGGTCGCAATGCTGAAAATCACAGGATTCAGGAGGTCATGTCCGATACCCGAGATATACTCTCTATTGTATAAATCGTCAATTTTACCTTGTTTCTTATTGAGCATCAATTCACGCAGATACGCCGCTCCTACCATCCCTCCCGAAGAACCGGAAATAAGGAATGTTTGCTCCAACAGCTTGCCATCCATTGCACTATCAGCATACATCAAACTGCTCATGGTCCACATCGCCGACCTGCTTCCTCCACCACTGGTATTTATGATGACCAATTTCGGCTTAGCCGATAAATTCGTCGCCGATTGATTCTTTTTTCTCCAGCGATTGAGGATTTCAAGTGTGTGCTCAAAATCTTCAGTAACGATAGAGTCGTTGGAATTGATGCTTGAAATATATTCCGGACTGTAATCGGCCTTTTCGCCGTCATACTTCAATCCGTATGCATGGTTTTCAGCATTCAGAATAGGAATATCGGGCAAGGCAAAGTTGACCCCGAGGAAAACAATAACAAAGACGAAAGCCGTCCAACCCCGAATCCACGAATACAATGCTGAAATAACCATCAACATCATGGTGAATAGCAGCATAACGCTTGCGGCGGCTGGCAAAACGAAATACGGACTTTCACGAAAACTTCCAATAACGATGAAGCTAATTACGAGGGCCATCTCAAAGATTGACGCATTGAAATGGTTTTGTGTAAACACCCGTTCCAACAATTCGCGATTGTAATGTCGCGCTGTTCGCGCTAACCCAATGCGAGCAAAATTCTGAAGATAGGTTTCTACGCGCCATTCTTTCTTCGTTGACCCATTCACATACCAGCGAAAGTTCTTATGAATCTTCGATTTCACAAGGCTATCAGGATCTTCTTTCTTCTTCGAGGTGGTCTCGTAGTTAATTACGTTTTTGTTCGTAAGCGTAAAATAGGCGAGCGAAATCAACAGATAGACAAACATTCCAAAGCAGAAGCCCAGCACGTTTAACAGGATATCTGTTTTGTCTAATAATTCCTGCGTCGCTTGAAATCGAATGCTGGTAAGCAAATACGTAACAACAAAGGTCCCTGGTAGAATTAGATTGTTGATGCTAAACTTTAAAAATGGCCGATTCAAAGTCGCAATAAACGGAAACCTAAAGCCATGTAAAATGTAGGTATACAGGTTAAATGCGAGGATAAATCCACCCAAAGCGAAACCCACCATAGCAAAAGCTACCGGTCCGTTCTCACCCATGTATTCTGGAAAAAGAAACTGATAGGCAACACCATAGTTCGATGCAAAATAATTCAGCGTGCAGCTAAAGAGCAATACCCAGAAAAAGAGCAGGAAAAGGTTCTTCTTGAAGTGAAGAAACAATAGCTGCAGCGGAAAGAAGTATAGTACTCTTTCGAATCGTTGACGTGGCGTTATAGGCTGGAGTTTATTCACCGTTCTTTTTTACGTTACAACCAGCTTGAATGTTGCCCGAATCGACTCCTACTTTTTATGTAGGAATATTTACAGGTCAAACTGCCGACAAAACGGCTTCTACCCGCTCCCGAATGGTACGTTCCATCGATTCAGCTTTTTCAGCTAGCTCATCGCATCGCTTGTACGCCTGCTCTGACCACACCTTATCGTCGAGATCTCGCGCGTTCACTTTCACATTCATAACTGCACCAAGCACGGCGGCGCGAGCACACAAGGCTCCAACACCCGCATCTGTAATCGAATTGGGGTTGCCTATTTCTACCATGGCGAGCATTACTTCCATGCTATCACATGCCAACTGTGCCACTTTGAGGGGAACTTCTGTAGCATATTTTGTTGCCGACTGAATGGCTTGATTGCGGATGGCTTTCTCGTTATCGTTTGATTTCGGCAAACCGAAAGCTTCCATAATGCCATTGAATGCTTTGGTATCTTCATCAACCATAGCGAGCAACTGTCGTTGGAAATCCATACCCTTTTCTGCCCAATCACTAAATTCCTTCCATCGGTTATCCCATCCGCGCTTGTGCGCGCTGAGGTTGGCAACCATGGTACCAAGCGACACTCCCATTGCTGCGGTATATGCAGATATTGATCCGCCCCCTGGCGCCATCGACTCAGAAGCCGTTTCATCCGCGAAAGCCACCAAGGTCATGTCTACCAGCTTCTTAGCCCCCCCTTCCTCGAGCATAAATTCAATTACTTTCTCAGCAGGATTAAAGGGTACCAGGTCATCTAAACCAAGTGATTTGACAGCTATTTTTATCTTCTCATCATCGTTGATTCCCAATGAACGCTCTTGCTTTGCTAGGTAGTAATCGGCAGCTTCTATGAGCACCCGTTTTGGAATCAATCCAACAACTTCACTTCCTGTTACGCGAATTCCGCGCTCTTGCGAACGCTTGCAAGCTTCATCGAAAGCCACATGAACAGGTGTAACATTGATGTTGGTAAGGTTGAGCGACAACTGAGCAATTCCATACTCCTCTATGTACCAACCAATTCCTTTTACACTTTTCAACGAGCCTGGAATACGAACCGGCTCACCATTCGCATCTATAACCGTCTTGCCATTCTCTTTCTTTATTCTTCCGGCTTCGCGGATGTCGAAAGCAATGGCATTCGCCCGACGGGCAGATGTTGTATTTAGGTTGACATTGTAGGCAACCAAGAAATCACGCGCTCCAATGGCTGTAGCTCCCGTTTGACGGACTTTCTCATTAAACTCTTGCGGACCAAAATCAGGTTTTCCAGCCTCTGTGCTCAACTTCTCCAATCCTTCATACTCGCCGCTTCTGCACACTGCGAGGTTTTTTCGTTCCGGACGAAGTGCAGCACTTTCGTAGAAGTAACCAGGGATACCTAACTCAGCACCAACTCGTTTTCCAAGTGCGTGCGCTAAGGCTGCACATTCTTCCATGGTGATGTTGGCTACGGGGACAAACGGACAAACATCAGTAGCGCCCATGCGTGGATGCTCACCCTTGTGCTTGCGCATATCAATAAGCTCACTTGCTTTTTTGATCAAGCGAAATGCCGCTTCAACAACTTGATCAGGCTCACCAACAAAGGTAATGACTGTTCTGTTGGTGCTGCTGCCCGGATCAACGTCCAAAAGTTTCACTCCAGACACTGTTTCAACAACCGAAGCAATCGCTTCAATTTTCGCTTTATCTCTTCCCTCGCTGATGTTAGGGACACATTCTACAAGTTTGCGCATATACCGTGATTTGATGGTGCGAAGGTATAAAATCCCCGCATGAAGAAGCGCAAGTTAACACGCTACTTCCTGAATACTTTCCCACCTACAAACACGTCTTCGATTAAATTATCGCCGAAGGCATATGGCAAGTAAGCGAGGGTTGGAATGGCTTTGGTAAGGATGAAATTGGCATCATGGCCTATCGTTAAACTACCAACGCGATCTTGCAATTCAAGCGCACAAGCAGCATTGACAGTTGCTGCATTGATGGATTCTTCTGGCGTCATACGCATTTGAATGCAGGCAAGGGAGACAACAAAGTTCATATTCCCGCTCGGGGTGGTGCCGGGATTGAAATCGGTTGCTATGGCTAGCGACAATCCAGCATCAATGATCGTACGCGCAGGTGTATACGGTATGCGCAGGAAGAACGAGCACGAAGGCAAGGCTACAGGTATGGTTTGTTGTCCACTTTTTTGCTGTTCCAACAATGCAGATAAATCAGCCTCACTCAGTTCTTCTAGGTGATCGATAGAAAGCGCATTGTGTCGCACGCAGGCAGCCACACCGCCCAAGGTGGTGAACTGGTTGACATGAATTTTTCCTTTCATGCCGTGCTTGGCGCCCGCTGCTAGAATACGTTCTGTATCATCGACTGAGAAATAGCCGTCTTCACAAAATGCATCTATGTAGTCGGCCAAGCGTTCTTCAGCCACGCGAGGTATCATGTCGTTGATTATGTGATCTACATATCCGGCCTTGTCTTCTTTAAAAGCCATCGGCAAAGCATGCGCGCCCAAGAAGGTCGATTTGATTTGAATGGGTACATTCGCTTTCAATCGCTGAATTACCCTTAACATCTTCAATTCGGCTTCAAGGCTTAACCCATATCCACTCTTGATTTCCAAGGTTGTGGTGCCCATTGAAATGAGGTGTTTCACTCTTTGAAGGGCATGCGCATACAACTGCTCTTCGTCAGAATCTGCCAATCGGCGTGCTGAATTTAAAATCCCCCCTCCTTTTGCCGCGATATCGGCATAGCTCAATCCGTTGATTCTATCTACAAACTCTCCTTCCCTTGAGGCAGCAAAAACGGTATGCGTATGCGAATCAACCCAGCCGGGGATGATGAATTTTCCTTCTGCGTCTACAACCTCAAGATTGCTCCAATCGCTGATGCCAGGCCAATCGTGCATCTCTCCGAAATCAACCACTTTACCATCTTCAACGGCTAGCCACGCATTTTCTATGATTGGCAATGCACGCATTTGCTTTCCACACAGCAACGCAGGAGCCAATTCGTAAGCTCCAACCAATCCTTTGATATTCTTAACGAGAAGTTTCATGGTGTGAAGATAATAACTCGACGAAAGTTAATGTCCTTGAAAATTCATGGAATCGCAGGAATGAATTATTTTTCGGCATGAAACAGTATCTATTTTTCGCATTGACGTCGTTCGCACTGCTTTTTTCTAGTTGCGACACCATCCAAAAGACAAAGCTCGCTGAAGAAAAAAACAATGAAGCGATAGACTTTATGAATGTTGGTCAGTATGACCTTGCCATTGAAGCCTTGCGTGTGGCAGTAAGTGCGAATGTTTTCGACAATGGGCTGCGCTCTACTTTTTGCAGAAACTTAGCCATCGCCTTTCAACAGTCTGAACAGCTCGATTCAGCGCGGGTATATTTCCTTCGTGCGGCTGAAGAAGCCGATCTGGGAACTGCTCAAAAAGAATTGAATGCTGCCGACGTCTGCCTGATTGATAACAACATCACCGAAGCCATCGATCACCTCAACAAGGCTCACATCGCCGGCGGCGAGGAATTGGGAGTAAACAACACTTTGGGTATCATTTACATGGGTGAATATGGTGTTGAATATCAAGACTTGGGACTGGCCATTAAATACAATGAACTGGCATATAAGGAAGATCAAAGCCGCGCTACGTTGGATGTTTTAGCGCGAACCTATTATGAAGCCGACAGCCTGAAGGATGCCCAAATGCATTTCTCAAATCTGGTATCCAATTATCCGCAATTTGCCGACTACCATTATATGCTAGGCGCAACGGAGTATGAAATGGATAATTTCAAAGCTGCAGAATTGCACTTTGCTAACGCGATAGAAATTGAGCCTGAGTATGGTGAGTACATCGATCAATATTACGGTATCATGTCGTGGTCGTTAGAAGACACTTCCTACTACGAATCAGAAGCATTGGAAACTTACGAATCTGAAGAATGAAGACGCTCCGCGCACATGTGCTAATAGGAGCCATTTTTTTCTCTACTGCGGCTGTCGCTCAATACGACAACGAACCGGTAGAAATGAAAATGCCTGAAGAGCGGTTTGAATTGGGTGTCAACATATCTCCTGCTGCCCTGCTCCTGATGGGTGGTTTGCCCATTCATACCAGAACAGGCATTTACGCGAAATGGATGGTGAAGCCTTACAAGCAATACAGGCTGGGCTTGAATTATGAAATCGAAGATCGGTTTGACCGTGAATTGAATGAGGCGCCAACTTTGTGGACAGATTCTACCATCACGCTGCTTTACAATTCAAGAAACAATTACAGGTACGATGTGCATCTTGGTATTGAGTTTTTCAAACCAAACGTAGCTTTCACGATGGTGTACGGCTTTGATGCCATTGTTGGCTTCAACCACATCGAAAACCATACCTATACGAAAGAATTGTACGAAGACCCGGAGTATGATTTTCAACTTGTACCCTCCCCATTTAATCCTGAAACAGAAGACTTCGCCATTGTTGACTACATGTATTTTGGCTTGGATTTTTCGTTCGGTCCGAAATTCAATTTTTCAAAGAACATCAATATCATGCTCCAATGGTCGCCAGAGTTGCTGTACGAACGACCTATAAGTGAGTCTTATTCAGACATCACGCAACGCACCGTACCACCGAGAAGTGATTTATACTTCAACATGCGTGGATTTGAAGCATACCTGCAATTTAGATTTTGAAGACTTTCATGTCGTAACTTTGCACTATGGCAGGAAATTCTTTCGGAAATCATTTTGTAATTTCTACGTTTGGTGAATCGCACGGCGCCGCCATCGGCGGGATGATAGACGGTTGCCCGGCTGGAATCTCTATCAACATGTCAGACATTCAAGCAGAGCTTGATCGCAGACGGCCCGGACAAAGTCACCTCACTACATCGCGCAACGAAGCAGACACCGTTGAAATCCTCAGTGGGATTTTTGAAGGCGTGACGACTGGTGCCCCGATTGGATTTATTATTCGCAATAACGACCAAAAAAGTAGCGACTACGGCCATCTAAAAGACACGTTTCGTCCTTCTCATGCCGACTTCACATGGGAATCGAAGTATGGCATTCGCGATTATCGCGGGGGCGGACGATCATCGGCACGTGAAACAGCATGCAGAGTTGTAGCAGGATCTATTGCAAAGGCTTTTCTCGCCATGCACGGAATTGAAGTGTCGGCATGGGTCAACAGGGTGCAGTCTATCGAAATGCCTGAAGGAAAAGATTGGTACTCATCCACCGAAATCGAATCGTCATTGGTTCGCTGTCCGCACCCCGACACAGCCACCGCTATGGAAAACCTCATCGCGAGCACAAAAGAAAAAGGCGACACCGTTGGAGGCAGCATCCGCGCTGTAGCGCGAGGAATGAAAGTGGGATTGGGACAACCTGTATTTCACAAACTGCATGCTGACATCGCCTCAGCCATGATGAGCATCAATGCAGTGAAAGGATTTGAATATGGAAGCGGGATTGCCGGCACGTACCGAAATGGCAGCGAAGAGAACGATGGATTTGCAGAAATAGATGGCAAAATCACTACCCTCACCAACCGCAGTGGAGGCATTCAAGGTGGTATCAGCAATGGAGCACCTATTGTCTGCACCGTTCACTTTAAACCCGTTGCCACGATCATGAAAGATCAGCAAACGGTGAATAAAGATGGAGAAACAGTAAATCTTGTAGGCAAAGGTCGACATGACGCATGTGTTTTGCCCCGCGCTGTGCCCATTGTAGAAAGCATGCTGGCCCTTACACTTGCTGATCAATTGTTAAAAATGAGGTCGGATAAAGTTTTGTGATACTTTCTTTAAACTTTTCATAACGATCTATCGTATCATAGTGCACCAGTTGCCTATTTAATCGAATGACGTTTTCGACTTTCAGAAATATTCTTCGCAATCCTGCTGTCAGGGTGCCTGTTACAATTGCCATTTTCATGGTAGTGGCAGCCACCGTCATTCTCACTTATTCGTACAACAATCAACTCAACCAATACAGAGAAGCAGAGCTAACAAGACTGAACGCTATTGCCATTACTTTGGCACAAGAAATTGATGGCGATGTATACGAAAAACTCTTAGACGAATTCACAGTTCGAGATCAGATAACCTGCAGCAACCACAATCCAGTTTACCACAAGATTCACAACATGTTGCAAAAAGCGCAGCAGAATAATGGACTCGACACGGATATATACACACTGTTTTGGGACGACGATAAACTCTTTTTTGGGGTAACATCAGGAAAAATGCCCTACTACAGGCACCAATGGAATACAGACAACCCAATTTACTTAGATAAATACGACGTTGGCGGCATGCTAGGCCCCTATGAAGACGACAACGGCACGTGGCTTTCAGCCTTCGTACCTATAAAGAACAGCGATAACCAGACCATCAGTGTACTTCAAGTTGACGAGCAATTTGACCGTTTTATCGATCGTGTGCAAGCCGATTTGGTCAGTCAATTGCTCATCGTACTTGTCATATTTATCATTGTGATCATTCTCCTTTATCACAATGTTCGTTTGCTACTTCGGAAAGAAGAGATCTTCAAACGCCGGTTGGAATACCACAGTGAACTGATTGAACAAAAGAACAAAGACATTACAGACTCACTTCACAGCGCTAAAAACATCCAGAAATCATTGCTTCCTGCTGATGACGTTATTCGAAACTGCTTTGCTGAAACGGCACTGGTATTTATGCCACGTGATATCGTTAGCGGCGACTTTTTTTGGCTGAATGAAACAGATAAATTTGTCTATCTAGCCGTCGCTGATTGCACAGGACATGGAGTGCCCGGTGGTTTTATGAGTATGATCGGACAAACTGCATTAAACGAAATCATCGATTTGCAGCCTGAGTTAAACTGCGGTGATATCCTCAGGGAATTGAATGTTCGGGTGAAGAAATTGATTCGTCATAGTTCGTCAGACGGCATGGACATCGGATTGTGTCGCTTTGAAAAAGGAACCACCAAAGTCATGTTCGCCGGTGCGAATCGTCCGCTTTATATCTCAGGCAATGGAGAATCTAACTTGGTAAAAGGCGACCGACAGGGCATCAACGGCTATTTGGATCCGGAACATATTTTCGCGACACACGAACTTCAACTTAACTCAGGTGAATGTATCTATCTGTTTAGCGATGGCTATCAAGATCAATTTGGAGGTGCGCGCGGCAAGAAATTCATGCGCAAACAGCTATGTACACTCCTCGATAAAATCTGCACGTGCCACATGACCGAACAAGAGAAAATTCTTAAAAATGAATTTCATGAATGGAGAGGTGGCTTCGATCAGGTTGACGATGTCCTCATTTGGGGTATTCGCATAAGCTAAAAACTTAGATCTAAGAAGTACGCTCAACCTCCTAACTCCCAATATTTTTTGTCATCTTCATGCCCTCAAATCTGAAGTTGATGAAGAAGCTGGCCCTCCATTGGAAAATATTGATCGCCCTCACCCTTGGTGTTTTATGGGCTATTTTAAGCACCGTTTTACAGTGGAACTCCTTCACAATCAACTATATTAGTCCGTGGGGCACGATCTTCATCAACCTGTTAAAGCTCATAGCAATTCCACTCGTTCTCTTCAGCGTCATCAAGGGCATGATGGATTTGAAAGACGTCGGCCGCCTGGGCCGGATGGGCTTAAAAACACTCGGAGCGTACTTGATAACAACAGTATTTGCTGTTTGTCTCGGTCTATTAGCTGTTAACGCTTTAAAACCGGGCAATGCCATCAATCAAGAACAACGTGTGGTGAACAGAATGTCGTATGAGATATGGCTCAACGAAACCAAACAGCCCACGCACGATGGTTTGAACTTCCTCGACAACCCTGAATATGCCGATTTGAAAGAAATCGCCAGTGCGCGACTTGCAGAACTCAACGACAGCGAACTTGTTCAAAATAACACCACGAAAGTACAAGCCGTCAAAAAAACAGGTCCGCTGCAGTTCTTGGTCGATATGGTTCCGAGTAATATTTTCCTCGCCCTGAACGACACCTTGATGCTTCAAGTAATCTTTTTCGCTATCTTTTTTGGTGTAACCCTCGTCCTCATTCCTGCAGAAAAAGCTTCACCCGTCAACGCCTTCATAGATGGCATGAACGAAGTCTTCCTAAAAATGGTCGACATCATCATGACAGCAGCGCCCTATTTCGTTTTCTGTCTCATGGCGGGGAAAATGGTCGAAATGGCAGGAACCAGTCTTTCAGCCATGGTTGAAGTATTCAAAGGATTGGGCGCTTACATGCTCGTTGTCATCATCGCTTTGGCAACCATGATTGTTATTGTATACCCACTGCTCTTCGCCCTCATGGCTGGTAGAAAAAGAGGTTTTACAATCATCGAATCGTACGTATATCTTTTCCGTGGAATCGGACCCGCTCAATTGCTGGCCTTCTCAACAAGCTCAAGCGCTGCAACATTGCCAGTAACAATGGATTGTGTGTATGAACGACTTGAGGTAGATGAAGATGTTTCGAGCTTCGTGCTCCCAATTGGCGCCACTGTGAACATGGATGGCACCAGTTTGTACCAGGCCGTAGCAGTGGTTTTCCTCGCACAAATGCACCTTGTAGAACTCGATTTCACCCAACAGCTAACAATAGTATTGACGGCCACACTCGCTTCGATAGGATCAGCCGCTGTGCCAAGCGCCGGACTGATTATGATGATGCTTGTATTGGAATCGGTGGGACTACCAGCCGCTTGGATCGCCATCGTATTTCCTGTCGACAGACTGCTCGATATGTGCCGCACAGTGGTTAACGTTACCGGCGATGCCACAGTGTGCAGTATTATTGGGACAACCGAAAAACAAAAGGCGAACGCTTGATAGAGTTCAAAGAATTCGACGGCAAGTAAGCCAATAGAACATCCTTAATTTCAACGCATTGAAAGAAATAAGCCACCAACTTATTCACTTTTAAAGTCTTTTTGCTTTTTGCTCATTGTTGACGTGAACGTTCTCGTAAATTTGCACCAATTAACGCACGCCAACCTATGAAAAAGTTCCTCAAAATCTCAGGTATTGTCCTTTTGCTTTTCATTATCGCAATCATCGCATTGCCATTCATGTTCAAAGGAAGAATCAAGTCAGAAATTGAAAAAGCTGCCAACGACAACCTAAATGCCACCTTCGCTTTCGAAGATGTAGACCTGAGTTTGATTAGCAACTTCCCGAACCTCACTGTCGACATCGAAAAATTGTCGCTTACTGGCATCGGCACTTTCGAAGGAGTGAAACTTGTTGATGCGGGATTGATAACAGCTACAGTAGACATTTGGAGCTTATTTGGTGATTCGCTCACCATTCGAGAAGTTGGCATCGACAGAGCAAACATAGACGTGCGTGTGCTTGCAGACGGCTCAGCCAACTACGACATTGCCAAACCATCTACAGACACCACAGCAGTGGAAGAAAGTACTGAAGGTGGTGGCTTTTCAATGAAGCTAAAGCGATATTTTGTTACAAACTCCAACATCAGTTACGACGACGCCACCTTCCCTATGACCTTGTCTATCAAAGAATTGAACCACGAAGGGAGTGGTGATTTTACCGATGACCTCTTTTTGCTTTCAACCAACACCACGGCCAGTGCGTTGGATGTTGTTTACGACGGAGTGCGCTACATCCGCGAAGTGAAAACATCGCTGAAAGCGGATTTTGAAATCGACAATGCCAATAGCAAGTACACCTTTAAAGACAACGAAATAGGCTTAAATGAATTGGCGCTAAAAGCGGATGGATGGGTTGCCATGCCTGGGGATGACATCGATATGGACATCACCTTTGCCGCTTTGAAAACAGAGTTCAAAACATTGCTCTCAATGGTTCCTGCTGAGTTTGCAAGTGATCTATCCGGCGTTCAAGCCGACGGGAAAATTGCTTTTAACGGATTTGTAAGAGGAACATATAACGACATTCGAATGCCGGGATTCGGATTGAATCTTGAAGTAAACAAAGGGCGATTCAACTATCCAGACATGCCGAAATCGGTTGAAGACATTGAGATCAAACTCGCTATTGACGCCAGCGCAGGAATCGATAACGACGCTATGACAGTAGACATCGATAAATTCTCGATGACCATGGCCGACAACCCCATCGACATGACCTTGCACCTCAAGAATCCTTATACCGACCCCTTGATAGATTTCGATATGACTGCGAAAGTGATACTCGACAACCTCAAAGACATGATCCCGATGGAAAATGGTGATCGATTGGCAGGCACCTTTGACGCCGATATTCACCTAGACGGGAGAGCGTCAGCCATTGAAGAGCAGCGATTCAATGATTTCAAGGCAGAAGGCACCATGGCCATTACCGGCATTCAATTCCGCAGCGACAGTTTAGCGTATGACGTGGATGTGAATCAGGCCAACTTCGCTTTCAATCCGCAGTTCATCGACATGTCGACCTTCGACGCCAAGATTGGTAAAACCGACATTAAAGCATCGGGGAAAATTACCGATTACCTCAATTACGCTTTGAAAGATTCAATGCTTACAGGACGATTTAACCTGTACTCAAGCAATATGGACCTCAACGAATTCATGACTGAAGAAGAATCCACCGTTGAGACTGAAACTGAAACCACCGAAGAAGCTACGGGAGTTGTCCGCCTACCTAACAACGTCGACTTCGAATTGCAATCGCGCTTTGACCGCATGATTTACGACGATTTGGAAATCACAAATACCAGCGGAATGGTAGTATTGAGAGACGGCGTTGCCGACATCAGCAACCTGACCATGCAACTGCTAGGAGGCACCGTGATGATGAACGGAGAATATGATTCACGTCCAGACAAGCCACTTATGGACATGGACTTCAACATCAAGAATCTCGACATCAATCAAACAGCAGAGAAGTTTGCGACCATCGACAAGCTCGCTCCTATTGCGAAAAGCTGCACAGGATTGTTCAGTACTTCTATGCACATGGAATGCACACTTGATGAGAGCATGATGCCGATTGAGAACACCATTTCAGGAGCCGGGAATTTGCAGACAAGTTCTGTTTACATCGAAAAATTCGAACCTCTTACCAAGCTTGCCGAAGAGTTGAAAATCGAAAAGCTTTCGAAGCAAACCATTCAGGATGTGAATGTGAGTTACAAATTTGAAGACGGAAAAGTAATTGTGGATCCATTTACCGTGAAGCTTGATGGCATTCCAGCAAAAATTGAAGGCAGCATGACCTTTAGCCAAGAGCTCGATTACAGGATGAAGATGGACATACCAGGTGAGAAGCTACCAGGCAATTTGTCCAACCAAGCGTCATCGTTGTTGAGCGACTTGAACAAAAAATTGGGCACCAACATCGCCGCAGGCACCAAAATCCCTGTTAGCATTCGCATTACAGGAACCATGACCGACCCGAAAATAGCAGGCAACTATGGTGAAATGATTCAAGAAGCAAAAGCCGATTTGAAAGAAGACCTGAAAGATGCAGCCAAAGAAGCCATCAATGAGCAAGTAGATAAGGCGAAAGAAGATGCCATCAAAAAAGCGCGTGAAGAGGCTGACAAACTGGTAGCTGATGCTCAGAAACAAGCAGACAAAGCCATGGTAGATGCGAAAAAAACGGCCGACAGTCTGAAAGAGAAAGCATATGCCGAAGCAAAGAAAGTGGAAGATAGCGCCAAAAACCCACTTGAAAAAGCAGGAAAACGATTGGCTGCTGACACAATGAGAAAAGAAGCCGACAAAGCACATGCTAAATCGATTGAAGAGGCTCAAAAACAAGCAGATAAGATAGTTGCTCAAGCCCGTGTTGAAGCAGATAAAAAAATACAGCAAGCAGAAGGCCTCTAACGGCCTGATCTTTGCGTTATTCGAAGTATGAAGTATCGTTTCTTTTTCCTTTTCGTTGGTCTTTCTGTTGTATCGGTAGGCTACGGACAATCATGTGAATTTGAGCCATCGGCAAAAACGACAAAGCTTTTAGAGAAAGCTGCAGACAAAAAGAAATACGACAGCGATCAACGCCTCGTATTCTTTGAAGAGGCTCTTGATGAAGACGTCAACTGTTTGCCATGCCTAATGGAGCTCGGAGAATCGTACTTCAAAAGAGCCAAACACGGAAGTGGGAATTTCAATCAATCGCTCAGCAACCTCGAACGCTTGGTGGAAGCTTGTCCGACCTACCACAGCGCCCCTTGGTACTACCTCGGCGCCATATATTACGCTGATCACCAATATGAAAAAGCATTGAAGGCCTTCGATACCTTCCGCCATTTTCCTGATGATGACCAGAGTAAATTCGATAAAGACTACCAAAAGAAATACGATGAAGTAGAAGGCGCCTTACCATTTGTGGAGTTCTATAAAGACTTCTTTGCACACGAGGGAGAACTGCGCACCACAGTCGTTGGTGGTGTGTCATCGAACGACGACGAATACCTCCCTGCCCTTTCTCCCGACGGCGAATTGATGTTTTACACTCGTAAATACATGAAGAAATCGAAAGGGGACGTCGTTGCAAGACAGGTTGAAGAATTCACTTGGAGCACCCGTCCCGATATCAACGGCGTATTTGATGAAGGCACCGCCCTGCCAAAACCTTTCAATATGGGTGATAACTATGGAGGCACAAGCATATCTGTAGACAACAAAGAATTATTCATCGCGAAGAAAAACCCCGTTAGCGGCAACCCCGACAACATCGATATCTTCGTCACACGATATGAATTGGTTACAGATCCGAAAACACAGCAGAAAAACTATGTTTGGTCGGAACTTGAAAACCTCGGCCCGAATGTGAATACGGATATGGGTTGGGAAAGTCAGCCATCATTGAGTGGAGATGGTAAAACCCTATTTTTTGCTACCGTACGTGAGAACACCATGTTGGATGCAAGTGGAAATCCGGGTACCGATATATTTTATAGTGTCCGCCAACCCGATGGCTCATGGTCGTTGGCAAAAAGCGTAGGTCCGCCTATCAACACCAACTACAACGACAAAGCACCGTTTATGCACTCCGACAGTCATACCATGTATTTCGCAAGCGACCGTCAGCCTGGCGGCGGAGGATATGACCTTTGGTATACCCGTCAAAACGAAGACGGCACATGGCAAAAGCCGCGTAACATGGGATCGCCTATCAATACCGACGACGACGAACACGGAATGATTGTCAGTTCAGATGGTGAAGAAGCTTTTTATGCCAGCAGAAGAATTCAAGGAGCAAAAGGGCTTGACATCTATTCATTCCCTGTTCCAGAAGAAGCACGGCCAGACAAAGTGATCATTCTCAAAGGAAAAGTGACCGATGAAACAGGTGAAGTGCCAAAAGACGCCGTTGTAGAATTGAAATATGTACAAAGCAAGACCATCGAAAAAATAGCCGTTAGCGGCGATGATGGGGCATACGCCACCATTGTAAACGTGTCGAAAAATGAAGACGTAGTTGTAAGTGTAAAAGCTGAAAACACTGCCTTCAATACCCACTTGGTAGTAGACAAAGAAGAAAAGATAGCACCCGCTGTGGTGAAGCTGGAAGTCGAGACTGCGAAAGTGAAGAAATCTCAGCCCTTTGTAATTCCCGATATTTATTATTCAACGAGCAGCGCCGAAATCAACCGTGAATCGAAAATCATTCTGGATGAGTTTGCAACTTACTTATTGGCTAATCCGAAGATAACAATTGAAATAGGCGGACATACCGACAGTCAGGGCAGTGATGATACGAACCTAGCATTGTCTATGGATCGCGCCTTTGAGATCAAAGGCTACCTTGAAAAAAAGGGAGTCCCTGGCAAAAGAATCACAGCAAAGGGCTATGGCGAATCGAAGCCAGTAGCAAGCAACGATACAGAAGAAGGGAGATCAAAAAACCGTCGTACAGAGTTCGTTATCACAGCCTTGTAGAATGTAAGGTAGTATTAGTACCTTTGTCGCAAATTTTTGAACACAAAATGAAAAAACTTCTTTTCCTTGCTGCTGCGGCAATGTTTTATGCCTGCGGCGGTGCACACGAAGGTCATGATCACGCTCACGAAGGTGCTGATACATTGGCCGTTATCCCAAATGCCGCTTACGGTGAAGCATTCGACACAACCAATGCCGCTCCACTAGCACAAATGTTTACAGACATTGATACCGTATCTACGGTAACCGGTGTTTACCGCGCAACAATTGTTGAAAGCTGCCAGAAAATGGGTTGCTGGATGTCGGTTGAATCTCCTGAAGGTCCGATGATGGTGTACATGAACGACCATGCTTTCTTTGTACCGAAAACAGGAGTAAACGGGAAAGAATGTTTCATTACTGGCTCGGCTTACCGCGACACATTGACGGTTGATTTTCAAAAGCACTTGTTGGAAGATGCAATGGCTTCTGAGGAAGAAATCAATGCTGTTACCGAAGAAAAATATGAATTGGCATTCAATGCAACAGGTGTAGTGATCATTGGTCATGATGCCAGTGCAGATGAAGCTGCTGAAGAAAACCACGAAGGTCACGACCACAGTCACGAAGAAGGTGATTACGATGGTGACTGATTCGTCGCACTATGATTTTAAAAAGTCCAGTTTATCTGGGCTTTTTTTCTGCCCAATAATTTCGCTAAACCAACAATCTCCACTCACATTCAACCGTTGATAAATAGTCGAAAGACTCCTCTGCAACCGCTTCAACATCTCTACTTTTAATCGTCGCAAAATCCGTCCGAAAAGCATTGTGCCTATCGGTATGAATATTGCCTGAATAGAGAAAACAAACGCCCCTATGCGTAGAAAGCATTTGCAACTTACACTGATGATGATGTTCACGGCGATTGCCGGGATGTCACAAAAGACCGCTACTTTTTCTGCTCCCGATGCCATTTATCGTGAAGCCCTCGATTTGTTCGACAAAGAAAAATTTGCAGCAGCACAATCGAAATTCGAAATCACGCTCGAACGTCAGACAGATAAGAATACCGAGCTATCCATTAACGCAGAGTATTATTCTGCGCTATGCGCGCTGTATTTGTACCATAAAGATGCTGAGTACCGACTCGAAAATTTTGTTGGACATCACCCTGAAAGTCCGTGGGTGAAAAAAGTGTATTACGAGTTAGCGGCTTACAACTACCTGCGAAAGAGATACAGTAAAGCATTGGAGTGGTTTGCATTCACCAACCCAAAAGATTTGAATGGCGCTGCGCGGACGGAGTATTACTTCAAGCGTGGACACTCATATTTTGAGCAAGGTCAGTTAGCAGAAGCCCGACAGGATTTCGCAGAGGTGAAGGATGACGAAGGTGAATTTGGAAAACCGGCACTTTACTATTACAGCCACATCTTATACACTGAGAATCAATACCAGACGGCTATGGACGGGTTTAGGAAGTTGGAAAACGACCCCAACTTCAAACCAGTGGTACCCTACTACATTTCTCAAATACTATACAAACAAGGAAGGTACAATGAGATGTTGGCTTATGCGCCAGCGCTTATGGACTCAGCCAACACCACCGGTGTGAAGCGATTACCAGAGATTGCGCGCCTCATTGGAGATGCATATTACCGTGAATCGAAGTACACAGAAGCACTGCCCTACCTAGAAAGGTACCACGCAGAAACCCCAAAAGCTGAGCGATCACGAGAAGACTTCTTTCAACTTGGATATTGCTACTACCAGACGGGCGACTACGAAGCAGCGCTTGAAAACTTGAGTGAAGCATCGAAAGAAGACGACCTGCTCGCACAAAGTGCCACTTACCACATGGCAGATTGTTATTTAAAGCTCGACAAGAAAAACTACGCCCGTACCGCATTTAAAGAAGCATCAGAACTGGAGCACAGCATAGAAATAAAAGAAGATGCACTTTTCAATTATGCAAAGTTGTCTTTCGAGCTTTCATTCAACCCTTTCCATGAAGCAATCACTGCATTTGAGACCTATCTTGAAACGTATCCAAACAGTGCGCGTCACGATGAAGCCTATGAGTTTTTACTGAGCGTATACATGAAAACCAAAGCTTACGACAAGGCATTGGTGTCGCTAGACAAGATTCAAAACAAAGACACCCGCACCAAAGAAGCTTACCAATTTGTAGCTTTCAACCGCGGTGTCGAACTTTTTCAAGCAGGAAGAGATGAAGAGGCGATGACCTATTTCGACAAAGTAGCCACCTACCCTGTTAATGCTGCCCTCAATGCAGAAGCCCTGTTTTGGAAGGCAGAACTCGCATACCGTTTGAAAGACAACCCACGTGCAGTGAGCCTTTACAACGCCTTTTTGCAAGAGCCAGGAGGATATCAAAGCAGCTTTTACAACGACGCGAATTACGGAATTGGATATGCATTGTTTCACGACAAGAAATATTCATCTGCGGCAGCGTCTTTCAGAAAATATTTGACAGCATTTAGTGGTGCCGACTACAAAAAGAAAAACGATGCCTTGCTTCGCACTGCCGACTGTTATTACGTGAGCAAAGATTACGATCAAGCCTTGAATTATTACAACCAGGCCATTGCCTTGGATCAGCCGATGAAAGATTACGCTCTGTATCAAAAAGGGCTATGTTACGGACTGAAGGGAGAAGAGCAAAAAGAGATCGACATCCTTAAGAAACTGATCGACGAAGAAGTCGACTCCCGCTATACCGTTGATGCGAAGTTCCAGCTCGCAAAAACGTATTTGAGCATGGACAAACGCAACGACGCCATGCAGTGGTATGAAAACATCTTGCGCGAGCACCCGAACAGTCCGTATGTTAAATACAGCCTCGTTGACTTGTGTCTGATCAACGTAAAAACCGGCAACAACGCACGCGTATTGGAGTTGTGGAACCGCATCAAAACCGACTATCCGAACGATAAAGTTGTTATTGATGCCTTTAATGTAGTTGAAGATGTTTTGGTTGAAGAAGGGCGATTGGATGAGTTGCCATCGAACCTTGGGTTAACCTCTGCCGATATCGAAGAGAAAGTATATGCCGCTGCGGCAGATTTCGCCATCACCGGTGACTGTACCAAAGCCATTCCAAAACTTGAAGAGTACCTCCGCAAATACTCCCCTGCCATTTTCGGTGTCCCTGCCAACTACTACCTCGGCAATTGTTACTTCGAACAAGGGAAAAAAGACTTGGCATTGAACTGCTTTAACTTTGTGATAAGCCAGCAGGTGAGCGACTTCACAGAATCGTCGTTGGTAGCTGCTGCCACCATCAACTACAACAATAAAAATTATTCTCAGGCGCTAAACCACTACATGGAGTTGGAGACCGTTGCCATTTTGAAAAGCAACGTCTTGGAAGCACAGATCGGACAGATGCGTTGCCACTACCTCATGGGTGAAATGGGATATGCCAAGGAGTATGCCGACAAAGTAATTGCAAACGAAAACACCCCCGACGATATCAAGCTAACCGCTTATTTGTGGCGAGGTAAGATTTTGAAAAACGATTTGGATTACGACAACGCGTACAAAGATTTCGCAGAGGTGAATAAGAAGAAAGGCTCACGCGGTGCTGAAGCGAAGTACTACATGTCGGAAATCGCATATTTGAAGAAAGCATACCCTGCTGCAGAAACAGAAATCTTCCAATTGATTGAGAATTACGCAAGTTTTGAAGAATGGAAGTTCAAAGGGTTCTTATTGTTGTCTGATGTATACATCGGACTTGAAGATTACTTCCAAGCGCGTGCGACCTTGAACACCATCATCGACAACGTTTCTACTCAATGGGTTGTTGATGAGGCGAAAGCGCGACTGCAAATCCTCAACGGCATAGAGAATCGCTCTCTTCAACAAGGGAAATCAGAAGATCTAGAAATCGATTTGAATAATCAGTAAGTCTACCATGAAGAAATTCATCACCATATCCGCCGCCCTGACCATGTTGTTCATTTCGAGTAACACCAACGGTCAATCAGACACCTTGAATATGGACATCACCTATACAGGAAGTCTTGAGTTAGCATTGAAAGATGCGAGCAAAATTTCAGCATGGCCGCAGCTTAAAGAGTCGATGATTGAGATGACCACAATCAAGTACACCCTGATACCTAGCAAGCAACAAGTTACCATAGAGCCAAAGCCGATAGCTGCTGCGAAAGTGAACGTAGAAGAGAAACTTCAAAAACTGTATCGTGGGTATGTCCGCGGCGGCTTTGGTGTCTACACCACTCCCCTGCTCGACGTTTACTACATGGATGGCAGATCACGCAATGGTGTATGGGGCTTAGACTACCATCACTTGAGCAGTCAAGGTGGCGGTGCCGTAGAAGATTCGATAACCGACAGTTTTTCGAATAACAGATTCGGCATGTGGGGTCGCAAATACCTATCGAAGCACAGCATTGAAGGCGGCATCAACTGGAACAGAGACGTAGTACACTACTACGGATTCGACCCCGTTTTGAATTGGGATGCACCAACCGACAACCTCAAGCAACGATTTAACAACCTCGAAGGATATATCGATTTACGCAGTTACTACCGCGATTCGAGCAAAGTGAATTATAACGGACGTGTAGGATTTAGAAATTTCAGAGACATGAATGACGGTGTTGAAAACAACGTCGACTTCAGAGGAAATGCCAGTAAATACCTGAATAGCGAGCTTTTCAGCATGGATTTCAGAGTGAACTACAACGACTTCCAATATTTAAGCATGGCAGATGGGAAAGATAAAAACCGATCGAACTTACTTGTTCAATTGCAACCCGAAGCCCGCACCGACGTTGGGAATTTGCGCGTGCGATTGGGGATGGGCTTGTGGCTCGATGCAAGAAGCGATCGCGCTTTTAGGTTCTACCCTATTGCAGAAGCATCGTACAGCATACTCGACGACCTTTTCATTCCCTACGCAGGAGTTGAAGGAAGTCCGGTTCAAAACACCTACCGCAGCATCACCACTGAAAACCCATTTGTTTTGAGCGACTTCGATGTCAAAAACACAAACCGCCGATTGGAGTTGTTTGGAGGTATACGTGGGACATTAACATCGAGCACCAGCTTCAATGCCCGAGTTTCCACAACCCGTTATGAAGATTTCCTGTATTTCGTGAACGACAGCACGTATAGTCCGGGCAGTCGATTCCAGGCCTTGTTCGACGATCTATCCGTATTTACTTTGCGTGGCGAAGTAGCTATCAGTACCAGCGACAAATTCAGGATGTTAGCACGTGGAGAATACTTCATCTATTCGACAGACTTGGAGAAACACGCATGGTATCAGCCATCAACGAAGTTGACATTGAACAGCTCGTACAACATTGGCGACAAGTTTTTGGTAACGCTCGATGCTTATACTGTTGGACAGAGAAGGGCGAAGTCGCTGGTGCAACATCGCGATGGTGAGTTACAACCAGATGGAACATATCACGTGAAGTTGAAAGGATATGTAGACGCCAGTTTGGGCATTGAATACCGTTATACGAATCGTATTTCTGCTTGGGTGAAATTCAACAACCTATTGTTCTCGCGTTACCAGCAGTGGAATTTGTACAACATACAACGCTTCAATGCGATGATGGGAGCGACATATTCGTTTTAACTGTCTAATAATTTCGATAAAGTAGCTTCGAGTGCTCGCGGATTAAAAGGTTTGGTTATCAAATCTATCATACCCGCATTTAGCGCCGCATCTCGCGTATTGGAAAAAACATCGGCCGTAAGTCCCACTATTGGAACCACGGGATTTTTCGGATTTGATAAGTACTTTAAAGTTGTTTGAATACCATCTATTTCTGGCATTTGAATATCCATTAAAACGACATCAAACTGACTCTTTTCTAGCAACTCCAAGGCTGCGAAACCACTATCCGCCTCGGTAGGAATAGCACCCCATTGACGGAGAAAAGTGCTTGCAACAATGAGGTTAACCTTGTTATCGTCGACCACCAATACACGCTTGTTCAGCAGTTGGTTTTTGTCACCTGTTGTTTCTTCTATGTCGCAATTGGGCGAAACAAGTTCAGTATTGAAGGAGAACGTAAATTTCGACCCCAAACCTTCCGTACTTTCTACTGACAGTTGTCCGCCTAAATATTCCGACAACCGCTTGCAAATCGCCAATCCCAATCCGGTACCACCCCGTTTCCGGCTATCGATATGCACCATTTTGAAGACCTCAAAAATTTCAGAAATCTGGCTTGTTGGTATGCCGATACCCGAATCGGTAATTGCGAACTCAATGCGCAAAGATCTATCTGACAGGGCCTCAATTCCCACATCTAAACTTACTCCTCCTGAATCAGTAAACTTGATAGCGTTACCGAGTAGATTCGTTAAAATCTGCGTTATTTTCTGTTCATCGCTTCGGATGAAAAGATTCGATATCGCCTGAAGATTGCTTTCGAGATAAATTCCTTTTTCTTCTGCTAGAATTCTAAAAGAATCAAGCAGCATTTGCAGCGTAGTATCCAATTGAAAGCCCACTTCGTCGACTTCAACTGTAGTTAGCTCTAACCTTTCGAACTCCAAAATATCGTTCACCAGCGCCAACAGATTCTTGCCCGAGAACTTCAGCATTTCGAGATACTCCTCTTGCTTTTTGTTCAATGACGTGGAGTTCAGCAAGTCGGTAAGCGAAATGATTGCATGCAAAGGCGTTCGAATTTCATGACTCATTGAAGAAAGAAACTTAGCTTTCTCGATCCGCGCAGCTTCAGCATCCTTTTTCGCTTGAATGAGTTCAGTAACGTCTGTCGCAAAAATGTAGACATACGATTTGTTTTCAACACTTTCACAGAACACCTTCCAGCTTGTTGTATCGCTTTCTAGGAAGAACACCCGATTTCCGTAGTGCACTACATCGCGTATTGATTTCAAGCAATTCAAACAGCGTATTACTTTACTGTCCCATTTCATTGCCTCGAGAAGCTTCAAAGAAGCTTCATTGTGATCGAGCACATCGCCCAAAACACTTATGCGCAGCGCCGGGTTTGGATTGGCAATGTGAAAATTGATGGCGATCTCATTTTGTTGTTTCGATTCGAACCACGCTATTTTATGGGCACAGATAGCTGCAATGTTTGTGAGCACCCTCGCTTGAGTTGATGTGAAAAAATCTTTTTCAGGATGTTCAGAGTCGATAACACCAATGACCTTATTTTCGAAGATAATGGGAACTGCTAACTCTGAAAGACGAATGCAATCGTCAACAACATATCGCTCATCAACAGATGTATCGGCCACGATTTCATATTCTCCTTTCTCCGCCACGGTTCCTACGATGCCTTGACCTATTCGCATACGAATTGGATCTTTCACTTTAGGTTCAACAGCCACCTTATCGCCAAATGCAGCGCGCTGCACCAAATCGTTCGTCGCATTATCGACTAGGTAGACAACGCAATCAACGAAGTTTAATTTCTGAATGCAATTGTTGCAGATATCCCACAAAATATCTTCAATCGAGTTGCTTTTGTAAATCGATTGAGTGAAATACTCAATGAGCTGAATATGGGTCTCCAATTGATCATACTTGGAGATGTTCGAGTTGAGCATACGACAAAAATACAAGGTGTTTAAAGTGAATTTTGTCAGACAACTTCTGATAAATTCAAAATTCGTGAAAACTGTTAATTTGCTGTTGATAAATGCGTCGTCAGACGCGGTTTTGCGCCCTTTTTGACCCTGGAAATTTCGTATCTTTGAACACTCTTGAAAAGACGACCATTAGCCGTCTTTTTTCATGTTAAGGAGTTTAGAAAAAGATTGAAGAATGAGCGAAGAAAAGAATCAGTACAGTGCCGATAGTATACAGTCGTTGGAAGGAATGGAGCACGTTCGTAAACGTCCTTCAATGTACATCGGAGACGTCGGCGTTCGCGGTTTGCACCATTTGGTTTACGAGGTAATTGATAACTCGATAGATGAGGCCTTGGCCGGACATTGCGACGAAATTAAAGTTTACATCAACGAAGACAATTCGATAACGGTAACCGACAACGGACGTGGTATACCGGTAGACATGCACAAAAAAGAAGGCATTTCAGCCCTTGAGGTTGTAATGACGAAAATTGGTGCAGGTGGTAAATTCGATAAAGATTCGTATAAAGTATCGGGTGGATTGCACGGTGTTGGTGTGAGTTGTGTGAATGCACTTTCGAAGCACTTGCGTGCTGAAGTTCACCGTGACGGACAAGTTTGGGAGCAGGAGTACCAAATAGGTAAGGCCCTTTACCCTGTTCGCAATATTGGGCAGACCACAACACGGGGGACGAAAGTTACCTTTACACCTGACGACACCATTTTTGAAACTACCATTTACAGCTACGACACCCTTGCGAATCGTCTGCGTGAATTGGCGTTTTTGAACAAAGGGATCACGCTTGACTTGACAGACAAGCGCGAAAAGGATGCGAATGGTGACTCAGTTACTGAGCGCTTTCATAGCGAACGTGGGTTGGAAGAATTCGTCCGTTACATCGACGAGAACCGCGAATGCCTTATAGATGAAGTAATTCACATGACAGGAGAGCGGAGCGGAATTCCAGTTGAAGTGGCAATGGTGTACAACACCAGCTTCAATGAGAATTTGCATTCGTATGTAAATAACATCAACACCCACGAAGGTGGTACTCACCTTTCAGGATTCCGACGTGGGTTGACGACCACTTTGAAGAAATACGCTGATGCCAGCGGATTGCTAGAGAAATTGAAGTTTGAAATCAATGGTGATGACTTCCGTGAAGGATTGACAGCCATTATTTCGGTAAAGGTTGCTGAACCGCAATTTGAGGGACAAACGAAAACCAAACTTGGTAACAGAGATGTAACTGCTGCGGTTAGTCAGGCGGTTAGCGACATGTTGACCAACTACCTCGAAGAACACCCGAACGACGCTCGTAAGATTGTCCAAAAAGTAATTCTCGCCGCGCAAGCCCGTCATGCTGCTCGCAAAGCCCGTGAAATGGTGCAACGCAAGTCTGTAATGGGTGGTAGCGGTTTGCCAGGAAAACTGGCCGACTGCTCAGAGAAAGACCCGAGCTTGTGTGAGATATTCCTTGTCGAGGGAGATTCAGCGGGCGGTACCGCAAAACAAGGTAGAGATCGTTTGTTCCAGGCGATTATGCCGCTAAGAGGTAAAATCCTCAACGTGGAAAAAGCAATGCAACATAAAATT
Organism: Cryomorphaceae bacterium; assembly: GCA_016124575.1. GTDB lineage: Bacteria > Bacteroidota > Bacteroidia > Flavobacteriales_D > Sanyastnellaceae > RI-182. The sequence goes on along the minus strand of WGNM01000044.1, from coordinate 8,828 downwards.
CTTGAGAACGAAGAAATCAAGAACATATACACCGCATTGGGAGTATCGATAGGAACGGAAGATGATTCCAAGGCCCTCAACTTGGCAAAACTTAGATACCACAAGGTGGTCATCATGTGTGATGCTGACGTCGATGGCTCTCACATCGAAACCTTGATTCTTACTTTCTTCTTCCGCTACATGAAAGAGTTGATAGAACTCGGACACGTTTACATTGCTACACCGCCGTTGTATCTTGTTAAGAAAGGCAACAAGCAAGCGTATGCATGGACGGAAGACGACCGCGATCGCCTGATTATGGAGCTGAAAGGCGCAGGTGCAGATAGCAGTGTGAACATCCAACGATACAAGGGTCTTGGAGAGATGAACGCAGAACAACTGTGGGATACGACCATGAACCCTGAGCAGCGCACATTGCGACGTGTAACAATTGAAAATGCAGCTACCTGTGACCACATCTTCTCGATGTTGATGGGTGATGACGTTCCGCCTCGTCGTGCATTTATCGAAGCAAATGCGAAATATGCAAAAATTGATATCTGATTAGATAAGCAAGTATATGAAGGGTCGTTTCTCAGGAAACGGCCCTTTTTCATATCGTCAATTTCACTATAACAGCTATGAAATACGAAAACAAAACGGTTTGGATTACGGGAGCATCATCAGGCATTGGCAAGGCTACTGCTCACGAGTTCGCAAAGCAAGGGGCCACCCTCATTCTTTCTTCAAGAAACAAAGAGTCGCTTGAAGTCGCACGTGCCGAAATGCCAAACCCTACCAACGTTTTCGTTCTTCCACTCGACCTCGCCAAGTCGGAAGAAATGAACTCAAAAGTTGAAGACGCATTGCGCATGGTATCGAAAATAGATGTCATGGTGCACAGCGGCGGCATCAGCCAGCGTTCATTGGCTATAGATACCGCAATGGATGTGAACCGACAAGTGATGGAAATTGACTATTTCGGGACAATTGCGCTGACCCTTGCTTTGCTGCCTCATTTCGTGAAAAACCAGAGTGGACAATTCGTTGTTATTACCAGTTTGATGGGTGTCTTTTCTTCACCAATGCGCAGCGGGTACTGCGGAGCTAAACACGCGCTGCACGGCTATTTTGATGCCCTGCGTGCTGAACATCACAAAGACAACATCTCAGTTACACTCGTTTGTCCGGGGTTTATACATACCAACATTTCAAAAAACGCAATGATTGGCACAGGCGAAAAACAAGGCACCATGGATCAGGCAACAGGTGCCGGCATGTCGGCCGCTGATTGTGCCCGCAAACTGGTGCATGGCGTTTCAAACCAAAAAGCCGAAATCTACATTGGTGGAAAGGAAATTCTTGCTGTTTACATCAAGCGATTCTTTCCTGCTCTGCTGCGCAGGATGATGAAAAAAGTGAAGGTGACGTGAACAAATTTTAGTTAATTCAGGTTAATTACACGCTATAACGATAGTAATACTATTATATTTGCGAGTAATTATGATATACTTATATACCTTTTTGGAACAACAAACGCATCAACAGTCTGTTATTCAGCCTAATAAAACCAATAGATGAATACTATTTTCACACCTTGGAAACGATTAGGCCGCTTATTGCAGTCTGAACGTACCTTATTGGTCCGCATTTTCACCATAGCCACTTTTGGGGGATTGATTGGGCTTTCGTTACCTCTTGGTATTCAGTCGATTGTAAGTTTCATTCAGGCAGGCCGAATCAGCACTTCGTGGGTCGTACTGGTATCTTTCGTATTGATAGGTATACTTTTGAGCGGATGGTTGCAAATACGTCAGCAATGGTTGGTTGAAAATCTTCAGCAGCGTATTTTCGCCAAATCGTCGTTGGAGTTTGCGATGCGCTTGCCACGCATTGTTTTCAATCAATGGGAAAAACGAAATCCTGCTGAGTTGATGAACCGTTTTTTCGACGTCATCACAATTCAAAAGAGCATCAGTAAGCTGATTATCGATTTCTCGACCGCTATTTTAAGTGTATTCTTTGGCTTGGTGCTGCTTGCCCTTTACCACCCATTCTTCATTTTGTTCGATTTTATATTGATTCTCTTGTTAATTGTCTTGATTCGTATCACCATGGGTCAAGGATTGGAGACAAGTTTAAAAGAGTCGAGTTACAAATACAAGGTTGCAGGATGGCTTGAAGAAGTTGCAGCCAATGTGGAAGCATTTCGGATGACACCAAAGTCGAATTTGGCAATTTCGGAAACCGACGGCATGACAGAAAAATACCTCGATGCTCGCGATTCGCACTTTAAGGTTTTGGTGCGTCACTATGGAGCGCTGGTATTTTTCAAATTGTTGATAGCGGCCGGACTTCTGGTTTTGGGTAGTTTACTGGTTATCGATAACCAAATAGGAATTGGGCAGTTCGTGGCTGCGGAGATTGTGATCTTGATGATTACCGGGTCGGTAGAAAAAATCATCATGAACCTCGACAGCGTGTACGACTTGCTAACAGCGCTCGACAAAGTAGGTCATGTGACCGATTTACCGCTGGAAGAAGAGCATGGCACAGAAGGATTGAGCAATTCGAATGAGCTTTTCGTAGCCGAAGAATTATCAATGATTGGTTCGGCATATTCTGTTCCCATCTATTGCAAAAAGTTCACGATATCTCAAGGTGAGCGCGTGTTTATTCAATATGAGCATCCACTGTTCGTGCGCACCATGATGCAGCTACTCACCGCGCGAGAAACAGGCTTTCAAGGACATCTATCCTTCAAAGGAAGATCATTGAAGTCTATTTCGTTGGATCGCCTGCGCGAAGAAATAGGCGAACTTTGGGGGCGCGACGAGTTGTTTTCTGGCACCATCATCGACAACATTGAGGCAGGAAGACCGCACATACCTTTTGATCGCGTAGAGCGTGTTTTAAACGAAATTGGTTTGATGGAAGACATTCGCATCCTGCCAGAGGCAGAAGTTACCCGCGTCATCCCCTACTCTAACCTTTTATCATCAACCCTTACAAAAGGAATACTGCTTGCCCGCAACCTCATCGACGAGCCAGATGTTCTATTGATCGACGCAGAGCAGTTGCCATCGGACCCCATTCGTCACAAGAAAATGCTTGAGTACTTGCTAGATCCTTTCCAGCCATGGGCTGTTATTTTCTTCAGCGAGAGCATTCCAGATTCAAAGTTTTTCGACAAACATTACTGTTTTCAAAAAGGTGAACTAACCCAACAATCGTAATTGACCATGCTGAACATAAGTTCATCACCAAGCACGCTGCCGGAGACAGGCAATAAAACAGCGTCGATGCAGCGCTTGCATCCAGAAAAAAGAGGCAAAAAACTTGTCCGGAACTTCATTGTCGTCTTCATTTTCATTGTCGCAGCCATGTTTGTGCCGTGGACACAAAACGTGGGTGCAAATGGAACCGTGATCAGCCGCTTTCCCGATAAACGTCCGCAAGAGGTGAACATCATGATAGACGGACGTGTGGCTTATTGGGGCGTTTACGAAGGACAGGTAGTAAGCGCTGGCGACACCTTGCTTGTCCTCGAAGAAGTGAAGGCAGAATATTTGGATCCACGGCTCGTGGAGCGAACCCAGTTTTTGATTGAATCAAAGCGTGCTGGTATCGTTGCATACAGCGACAAACTATCGGCTCTCATGCGTCAAGAAGCGGCATTGGTTGCTACCAGAGACAATGAAATTGAGCAAGCGAAGCTAAAGGTGTTGCAAGGGTATCAGAAAGTATCGGCAGATAGCGCCACCGTTGAGCAAGAGCGCTTGAATTTGGAGATAAACAACGAGCGATTGAAGCGCGCACAAGAGCTTTACCGCGATGGATTGATATCGACTACAGACTTCGAATCGCGCAGCTTGAGTGATCAGCAGGCGCGAGCCAAATTGGTTAAAGCCAGCAACGATCTCGCAGCCAATTTGCAAGCGTATGCCATGTCTAAACTTGAAGTATCGCGCAAAACCGCTGAATATGCCGATAAGATTGCTAAAATAGAAAGCGAAGAGGCAACAACAGAAGCCGTTATGCAAGAGGCATTGCAAGAGCTAACCAAACTTGAAAACTCACTTTCAAACTACACACTTCGTGAGACAGGTCGTGTGGTATTGGCGCCACAAGACGGACGAGTTGTGAGCATTATTCAAAGCGGTGTTGGCGAGATTGTGAAGTCTGGATCGGCTGTTTGCACCATTCAGCCCCTTGAATTCAGCGAAGCAGTGGAACTTTATGTAAGCGCTATGGACGTGCCCCTCATGCACCAAGACTCGTATGTGCGCTTGCAGTTTGACGGTTGGCCTGCATTGGTATTTAGCGGATGGCCGAGCGCTACTGTGGGCACCTTTGGAGGTAAAGTTGTAAGTGTGGATCAGGTGATCAACAACAAAGGTAAATACCGTGTAATCATTGTCCCCGACACATTGGAAGGTAATTGGCCACAGCCCCTCAGCATTGGGTCCGGAGCCTTTGGAATGATACTTTTAAAAGACGTCCCGCTGGGTTACGAATTGTGGCGTCAGTTGAATGGTTTCCCACCAGAATACTATACCATGGAAGACGTGCCAGGAAATGAAAAAGGCGACAAATGATGAGTAGGATCCTTACCATACTATTTTTACTTCCCTTCGCGGGGATGGCACAGGACACTTTGAAGGTTGAAGAGATCGACTTTTTGAAGCAACTGTTGCGCTACCACCCGCAGCTTGGTATTCGCACCATGGATGTTGGCATAGCAGAAGCCGAAGCCATGGGAGCCCGTGCAGCTTTCGACCCCAATTTGAAAGGAGAATATGCCAGTAAAACATTCGATGGCACCTCATATTACGACTATCGTGATGCAGCCCTTGAATGGCAGTTGCAGCCAGGCATCAATTTGAAAGCTGGATACAACAGGAGCATCGGCACCTACATCAACCCCGAGACATTCACGCCAGAGGTAGGATTGGCATTTGCTGAAATTTCAGTTCCCCTTGTCGATGGTTTCTTTCGGACACCAGATCAGACCCGATTGCGCCAAGCACGCATATCTGCCGATAGAAGTGTTCGTACCCTTGAAAATGCACAACGCGACATGGTGTTGTTTGGTGCAGAAGTGTACTGGAATTGGGTGGCAGCTTCACGTGCACTGAAATTGAGAAACGACATCGTAGCGCTAGCCCTTGAGCGATATAACCAAACAGTTGGACAATATCAACTGGGCGTTTTTACTGCTATGGACACCTTGGAAGCCCACAACCAATACGTGAAAAGGCAAACCGAGTACACCGAAGCCTTGATGGATTTTCAGGAGTGGTTTAGACTTGCAGGCACCTTGATTTGGGAGAACGACATGTTCGACCAGTTTACAGGAGGAGCCGAGCCCGACACCTCATGGCAATCAGCTGCTGACCTGCATATTTCTCGTGCATTATCGAATGATTTGACTTGGTTGCACCCATCTGTTGAAATGCTTGAATTGAAGAGCAGAGAAGCACGACTGGATTTATTGCTTGCCCGTGAGCAACTAAAACCCGATGTTAACTTGAGTTTAAAAGCGATCAGCAGGGCCGACCAATTGTCGCTGGCGGGAAACAACAGCGTTATCGGACTGTCGGCAAAAGTGCCCATTTTAAGTCGTAAAGAACGTGCGAATATTCGCAAGGCGCAGTTTAAGCTCGACCAAGCCGATTTATATGTCGACATGAAATTGCGAGATTTAATGCAGAAGCGCTTGATGCTTGAATCGCAGGTATTGCAGGTGAACGACCTCAGCCGATTGGCAAGAGAAAACGCAGCCAATGCAGGGGAATTGTTGTTTATGGAAGGCACCAAACTGCGATTGGGAGAGAGCACACTCTTCATCATCAACCGACGCGAGAACACCTATTTGGATGCCGCAATAAAAGAGATCGATGTTATGCGGAAAAAACGCATTTTAGAATGGAAGATGATCTTGCTGACATACAACCCCCAGGGAATAATCGAAAACTAAGCTTAGCAGCAGTTATGTGTCAGGCTAAAAGACGACACTACATTATAAAAACAACGACAGAAAAAGAAATTAAGAATGGCATTCGAACCAGACAAAATAACTAAACAACATATACTTGATGCAGTCAAGAAAATAGACAGCGAGACTATTTCTCTTGAACCTTCGACAAAGTTTGATGTAATTGTTAATGGTAAAGCCTATCCACCTAAGGAAGTGATGCGTTATGCTCATGAATTAATGAATGGCGAGCATATTTGGGAGAGAAGTGGAGGAGAGCCAACTAACAAATATTTTACAGAATTAGGTTTTGAAATAAAAAGTAAATCAAGCACAAATATGGATGAAGTGAGTATCACAGGCAATATTTGGAAATTAGGATGCAATTGGGGAAGCGGTAAACCTAGCTTCTACAACTACATTAAAGATGAGAATATTATTATTGGCGTTGAGGACAAAAAATACAGCATTGGCGACTTGATTGTTGTTACAGAAGGACATCAAGTAAAGGCAATCGCAAGAATTAATGAGAATCCGAAACCTGTTACAAGTAACATAAATCTTAAACCTTCCTTTGACAATCTCGAAATTGAGTATGACACTTGGGTCAACTACGCAAATTCCGAATGGTATGAACTTGAAGAAGATGACATATTTTCATATCAATTACAGCAAGGAATCTGCAAGGTTCAAAATAGAGACATTCGTAATAAGGTTATTGACTTGTGGAATAGTAGAAATGCCAATTATTGGATATTTCAAGGCAATCCAAGTGTATTTGATTTCGAAACTGCAATTAAAAATAATTTGTTAGAAGATTGGACTGTTTCAGCTCATAAAGACAAGATAAAAAAAGGTGACAAAGTAATTTTATGGATTTCAGGTAAAAATTCAGGTTGTTACTCTCTAGCAGAAGTAACAAGTGAAGCACAAAACATTACTCAATCAAAAGATTCACACCTATGGAAAACAGAAGATAAAAACCCTCTTAAAGCAGGAATCAAAATCACACATAATATAATTGAAACTCCTTTGCTTTGGAGCAAAATCAAGGGAACAAAAGGACTAGAAAATTTGAAAGTTGGTAATCAAGGAACAAATTTCACAGCGACAAAAACTGAGTTCAAAACTATTTTGAGTTTAATAAATAATACAACTGCTTCAAATAATAAAGCTGACATGCAAGCAAAAAACATTATCCTTTATGGACCTCCAGGAACAGGAAAGACATACAATAGCATTGATAAGGCTGTTGAGATAACTTCACCTGAAAGATTTAATTTCAATAATCACAAGGTCAATAAAGGAGTGTTTGACGAATTAAGAAGAAATGGACAAATTGAGTTCGTTACTTTCCACCAAAATTATTCCTATGAAGATTTTGTAGTTGGGATTTCTCCCGATGTTACCTCTGGCACTTTGCGTTTTGATAATCGTGAAGGAATTTTTAAACAGTTGGCTGAAAGAGCAAAACAAAATTGGTTAACAGCAACAAACAAGAAAGAAATCACCATTGATTTTAACTTCGTTTTCAATTCCTTCTTTGCAATATTGATTGAGGAAGAAGTAAAGGAAGTTGAAATACCAATGAAAAGCAAAGGATACAAGTTCAAAGTAACATCAATTGACATTGATGAGGGAAGAATAAAGTTTACGAAACAAAGCGGAGGAACGGGACACGACTTGCTTGTAAAAAATCTCAAAGCAATTTATGAGGGAAGTTTGGATTATGGTGTTGAAGGTTTAGGTGTTTATTACAATCCATTGGTTGAACATCTAAAAGAATTTGCCGAAACGCTTGAACCCCAAAATTCAGCAGAAGAGGAATTGAAAAGGTTTGTTTTGATAATTGATGAAATAAATCGGGCTAATATTTCTAAGGTTTTTGGCGAATTAATTACACTTCTTGAGGACGATAAAAGATTAGGAGAAGAAAACGAATTGAAAATTACTTTGCCAAATGGAGAAAAAGAATTTGGCGTACCGCCAAATCTTTACATCATAGGCACAATGAATACAGCTGACAAGTCAATTGCTTTAATAGATATTGCTTTGCGTAGGCGTTTTGAGTTCATTGGCTATTATCCAGAATATGAGATGTTGAATGAAGAAGAATCTTTGCTTCTTAAAAAAGTTAATGAAGCAGTTTTCAAAGAAAAAAAATCAGCTGACTATCTAATTGGGCATGCTTACTTCATGAAAGGACAAACAATTCAAATTGTTTTGCAAAACAAAGTTGTTCCATTGTTGATGGAATATTTTTCAGGTAAAACAGATATTGTTTCTAAAATATTTGCAGACACTAATTGGAATGTAACTTACAATACCACCAATTTCATTTGGGATATATCACCGAGATAAAATGGCTCTACTCTTTGAATACGGAAAATGGCAGAGCATAGTTAACAAGAATGCTTTACACCAAATGCTGAAAAGCATTTGGAAGCAACGCATGTTTGTAGAAACAGATACTGAACTAACAGAAATTGAAACAGACAACCATTATCAACCATTCCTGCAGTTTGACGACAACCAGATAAGAGCAAATAATTTTGTTGGCTTCATCCAAAATAGTGAAGAGGTAATTGAAATTTACCCGAAAGTATTTAGACAACATTTACCAAATCCATCCAAGAATGAAAAGATGTTGATGCTTCGCCACATCTTTTATTGGTTTAGCTATTGTCGTAAATGGAACCTCCCTTTTAATCAGGCATCTCTCGATACAATTGACTGAAGTGGTCGGGATTGTTTGGACAAGATCTTATATACAAATATAACAGTTAAAACCATAGTAATGAGGGGGTTTGGGGGAGACTCATAACTTAGTGTTTTTGTTCATTTCTAGGCTGCTTGTTTGTAAACCTTAGCT
>WGNM01000050.1 GCA_016124575.1 Cryomorphaceae bacterium | reverse complement strand
TCACAGCCTGAGATATCCATTACTTAAAGCGTCGATTAGGTGCTCAACTCCTGACGGAGTCACAGAGCGGATCACCGCCTGGGATCGGATAGAGTTTGTAGCGGTGATGGGTGCTCAACTCCTGACGGAGTCACAGAGCGGATCACTGACTACTTCGACCTCACTATCAGCAGAAAGAATCATGTGCTCAACTCCTGACGGAGTCACAGAGCGGATCACGAAGGACCGGCGAAGGTTGAGCCAGCGCAGGGTTGTGCTCAACTCCTGACGGAGTCACAGAGCGGATCACCTAGTATCTGGGAGACTGTTCGAACACGAACAGCTGTGCTCAACTCCTGACGGAGTCACAGAGCGGATCACTTGCAGCACTCCGTCATCTGGGTCTGTCAATAACGTGCTCAACTCCTGACGGAGTCACAGAGCGGATCACACTCAACCAGCGTTTTAACGTCCACCGCATAATTGTGCTCAACTCCTGACGGAGTCACAGAGCGGATCACCCGGTTCCTCTTTTCCGACGATTCTCTCTTCGATTAGTGCTCAACTCCTGACGGAGTCACAGAGCGGATCACGCGAAGCATCGCCACGAAGCACAACAACTAAGAGAGTGCTCAACTCCTGACGGAGTCACAGAGCGGATCACGAGAGATCGGTCAGTGTTTATCCAAAAACGGGATAAGTGCTCAACTCCTGACGGAGTCACAGAGCGGATCACTCCTAATTTACGCGCCATCTCAATATGTCTCTCGTGTGCTCAACTCCTGACGGAGTCACAGAGCGGATCACCAATGCGGTCTAGTTCTTTTCGAGCTATTTTGTCCGTGCTCAACTCCTGACGGAGTCACAGAGCGGATCACCCGAAGACCCTTAGATTCTATGCGCGGCAATTCGCAGTGCTCAACTCCTGACGGAGTCACAGAGCGGATCACTGCCCGCGTCTGTGCTCCCGCCGAAGGCAATATCGCTGTGCTCAACTCCTGACGGAGTCACAGAGCGGATCACGAAGCGGCGGGGTTGACAGATGCGGATACGTTTAGGTGCTCAACTCCTGACGGAGTCACAGAGCGGATCACCTGGAGGGACAGTTTCTATTGTCCTTTCTGTGAAAATGTGCTCAACTCCTGACGGAGTCACAGAGCGGATCACGGTCATTGTCTGTAACCAGCGCAAATTGAGCGGTTTGTGCTCAACTCCTGACGGAGTCACAGAGCGGATCACTGCCTCTACTATTCCTTCTTTTCTTTCTTTTCTTAGTGCTCAACTCCTGACGGAGTCACAGAGCGGATCACTCGTGGAAGCTCCAGCCACAATAAAAACCATTATCATCGTGCTCAACTCCTGACGGAGTCACAGAGCGGATCACATGGACCTTACTATGAGATTTAAGATCTAATTTTTTGTGCTCAACTCCTGACGGAGTCACAGAGCGGATCACTGGGTGACCCTGATAGTGACCGTCGGGACGAATATGTGCTCAACTCCTGACGGAGTCACAGAGCGGATCACTAGGAAGGGGCATTGTTAAAGTGCTTTTGCTTCCGTGCTCAACTCCTGACGGAGTCACAGAGCGGATCACCTCAAGACTCTCGAGGCGGCGCTGAGGAGTCACTGAGTGCTCAACTCCTGACGGAGTCACAGAGCGGATCACCGCCCATGGTTTCGCCACATCATCCGGAAGATTGAAGTGCTCAACTCCTGACGGAGTCACAGAGCGGATCACCCGGATAGCCACCAACCTGAATTCTTTCCTCAACCAGTGCTCAACTCCTGACGGAGTCACAGAGCGGATCACATTGCCGACGACTGAAAGCCGGGTAACACGGATATGTGCTCAACTCCTGACGGAGTCACAGAGCGGATCACGTAATTTCGTCCGAACCGGGCTAGCGCGAGCTGAGGTGCTCAACTCCTGACGGAGTCACAGAGCGGATCACGATCGCTAACGCTTGCTCCGCGCTGCGCCAGCATGTGCTCAACTCCTGACGGAGTCACAGAGCGGATCACCGAAGGCTCTGATTTCAGGCGTTTTGACTCTCTGAGAGTGCTCAACTCCTGACGGAGTCACAGAGCGGATCACCAGCCGAAGAGGTAGCCGAAGCAAAAGCTGCAAAGTGCTCAACTCCTGACGGAGTCACAGAGCGGATCACTTGAGCGGCATAGCTGAGATATCCATTCTCATCAGTGCTCAACTCCTGACGGAGTCACAGAGCGGATCACCGAAGGCATGAATCTCGAATCTGGCAGTAAAGGACAGTGCTCAACTCCTGACGGAGTCACAGAGCGGATCACGATAGATTTAAAACTGTCACGTTAGATAGTGTTTTGTGCTCAACTCCTGACGGAGTCACAGAGCGGATCACATTCTAGCGGCGGTATTCTCCGCGCATCGAATATAAGTGCTCAACTCCTGACGGAGTCACAGAGCGGATCACCACCGGACCCGCTGTCGCCGAAAGCCTGGAAGAGATGTGCTCAACTCCTGACGGAGGCACAGAGCGGATCACGCACGTCCATTGAAATTATTGGTTTTGTTTTCTTTGTGTGCTCAACTCCTGACGGAGTCACAGAGCGGATCACCTTCTGGCCCGTCAACTAATTGCAGATAGTCGCTGTGCTCAACTCCTGACGGAGTCACAGAGCGGATCACGGCGGGGCTGCGATGCCTAATCTTCGCTGTCTTTTGTGCTCAACTCCTGACGGAGTCACAGAGCGGATCACTGCGATGCCTAATCTTCGCTGTCTTTGCTGTCTTTTGTGCTCAACTCCTGACGGAGTCACAGAGCGGATCACAGCAAGGGCGGCAAGGAACATCAGCTGCAAAGCAAAGTGCTCAACTCCTGACGGAGTCACAGAGCGGATCACGTCGGACCCGCCTGGGCGGCAGCCCCGCCTATTGGGTGCTCAACTCCTGACGGAGTCACAGAGCGGATCACCAGCTGCTTGTGAATTTCAGGAACACGTACTAGCTGTGCTCAACTCCTGACGGAGTCACAGAGCGGATCACTCTCAGCTCGTTTGTTGAAATAGAGTTTCTTGTTGTGCTCAACTCCTGACGGAGTCACAGAGCGGATCACCTGGATTACTTTGTCATACCAGCCTGGCGCCGCGTCTTTGTGCTCAACTCCTGACGGAGTCACAGAGCGGATCACACGTCCATTGAAATTATTGGTTTTGTTTTCTTTGGGTGCTCAACTCCTGACGGAGTCACAGAGCGGATCACACCGGAGCCCGAATACCTGACAGGTAAAGACTTCTCAGCACTGTATTCAACCACCACCCTGTATTGAATATCGATTCCATATACACCTCCTTCTTGTTAGTTTTCAGCCGGGCGAAACATTTAATTTTATTGGCTTGAGGGAAACTCAACCACCTAAAAGCAACCTGATTCGTCAATTGCGACATCTCTCCTACATTGTAGCCGCTCAATACCTCGAAGGACGCCAAATCGGAGAGTCCCTTGTTTATATAATTGCATAGCGCTTATCTTCAGTAGACCATTCTTCCGGCCTGTTGAGAAGTGGTATTCGCTCAATGCAGTTGTTGCACAGCCCTACCAGTAGTATGCTGTCCTCAGGGTCAAGTATCTCGGAAAGCCTCCAGCGTAGCCTTTCGATATCTCTTCGAGAAAGTCGGCAGCGAAAAATTGAATATTGTATTCGTTCACCACTACCTTGCATGATCTTGTATACCTTTCTCCAACGTGCTGGATCTCGGATATCATAACAAACGAGGTACCAATCTCTTCGCCCGGACATGTTATCACCTCAATCTCAGGCGAGCGAACAGCCCACCCTCGCTCATCCATTCTTTTTCGAGAAGCCGGACTTCTAGCTCGAGAATTCTAGAATAATTCATCGAGTACTCAATGACAGGGTGCTTCCAGGAATCAGCTTTTCGACGTTCATAGATACCAAGGAATTTTTTCTTCCCTTCATTGGACAGCCAGACCTTTTGATTAGTAACGATAAAATCGGCAACCGGATCCCATTGCTGGCGATTTATAGAATTTAGGACTGGAATATCTACCAAAAGGACTCGGAAGATCTCCATGACATCAAGAGCAAGCGGAGGGGCAGAGCTTCTAGGTTGATGGTAAAACCCGAAAGCCGGCTCTAACCCGACTACATGTATAGCCTGAACCACATCCTTCAGGAGAACACCATAACCATAACCTAAAAGGGCATTCACGCGATCTTTAGGAGGTCGGCGATTGCGATGACTGAAGGACATCTCTTCCGGGATATCTTCACCTAGAAGTTTTCCGAACGCAGAAAAGTAAAGTGCGCCGATGCTTCCTTCGAAACCTCGCAGTCTGTCAAGGCAGTTTGCATCTTTGGCATGTCGCTGTAGAACTTTCATTTGTTTCGCAATGCGAGCGAGTTCTGGTCTTTCTTCACCTCGCCTGAGACCACGCATTAACACTTGTCTTTGCATATCGGCGCGGCAATCGACAAGTCTTTTCGCAAGTTTCAGACAAAAATCCTGATTAGTTAGAGCTTGAAACTGCCTGATCTTCTGTTGCACTCTAGTACGCTTAGCAGGAAGAAAGCTACCAAGATAGTTGCCACCCCCTGTTAGATAATGGAGTCCAATGTCTTCTTCGACACAGAGGCGGACACATTGTGTTGAAATCTGTGAATAACCGTGTATTACAATCTGGCCGACGTCACTAACGGGCATCAAAACCGGTGGCTTTTCATCAAGCTTATACTCAACTTTTAATCGTTCACCCGATCTGCTGACTCGCGCACCTGGTTCAACTATATGGACCACCTTTCGATCATCATCTGGCGGAAACAGTCTCAGAGGCTTTTCAGCTTCACAAGAGACACGCTCCCCGTTCTTGATGAATCGCACCTCCTCTGGTAAGCAGACAGCGGCAAGGGAACATCTGACACAGAGTTTTTCATTTTCGGTAACGGGTGGTCTTTCCAGTGAATTTCGGAGTTCACGAGCCCTTTGTATGCTGCTCAAAACCTCTTCACGGCCTGCAGCATCAAGCGGGATAGTTACTGTGATGTTGTCCGTATGATAACGAATTCGACATTCATGGACTGATTTGTCCATTGTCGCTTCAATCAGCATACCGTATGCAAGCACCTGGATTCGATCACTTGGCCAGGCACTGGCGATACCATTTTCATCACGCCTGCATTTACCTTTCTTGTGCTCATACGGAACGTAGGCACCATTTTTGGTCTTAATCGCGTCGACCCTACCTCGGATACCTAGTGCCACGCTATCGAGCGAAAGTGATACCTGATCGTCATCGGCAGCCTTCTCTAATTCAACGTGCAAACGACGTCCCTGGAAGACCTCTTCATTCTGTGTGTAGTACTCTTCGACTTCTTCAAGATAAAACAATCGAGGGCAGTATGTAAGCGCGTGTAGCGAATTCACTCTCAGCAATTCGTTACTCGTATCGGTCTTGTCGTCGAGATTGTATACGGCCACAGAGAAGAATCCCCGCCAATTCGAAGGAATCAATCGGATATCTATTATATATACTCTTGCCGATTTTTTTGAGCATACAGTCGTATGTACTGGACAAGTCAGCTGATCACATTACTCTCCTTCATTCTGTGAAACACAACTTTTGAGAGTATCTAGATCTGCATGCTGTGACTCTCACAAGCTTTTGAAGTTGGTTTCCCTCCTACCACGATTAGTCTTTCATAGCAGATTTATCTGGAGTGAATCTAATCGCCTAGCGGCGTCATGGATTGAACATCTGTTCAATATTCAATTTTCAGGGTGCAAATATCTCTCCGCATTAGAGAATCAGGAAGGTTCATCAGGAGTCCATATCCAGGCCTCATCTGGAACAATGTCGGATGCCTCTACACCTGGTGCAAAAAGCAAGCTGACAGATTTACTCGAATCTGCTCTATCGATCTTGACGCTAAGTCTGCAGGAGTTTGGACGTGATTGCGCAGACGAATCAACGAGGCTGTACCAAAAGCATCTCTTGGGTTTTTCAAGAAGGTTTATCTTATCAAACAGAAGATTATTGTCACCTGCAAATGGTAAACCATATCGTTCTACTTTCAACTTTCCCTTCACTCCATCTGCCAATCTATGATGAACTTCTGAATTATTCGTTTTCACACCAATCACAGCTTCGAGTCCCACTAATATCTCGCGACGTACAGGTGCTATCCAGTATTTGTTTCCTTTCGTTCGCTCCTTGAAATCTTTGCCTGATGGTCCAACTGGATAACTGTGGAGTTGTTGATACAAGGAGCTCTTTTCTGCATGCCTAATAGCACCAACGGCAAGTTGAATCTTTGGTGCGTTCGGATCTATCTCAGTAGTAGGCCGATCAGTATTAGTCCGAATTTCAATTCCGGCAAGATTCAGTACAAGCCCCCAGGCAGCAGAATGGGGAATAATCGGGCTAGACGCTCTATAGACACCAGCCTGAAAATAGCGAAAGGCAGCGAACGGCGCGGAGATTTCAAGCCAACTAATAAACATCACCTCACCTCCGCGAGCATATGCTCCTCCGTAACTGACTTCAATAGTACTTGGGGATTTTCAAATAAACTTACACCCTGGGACTTCAATTTTTCCTTCTGCTCTACCGGCATCGCCCGCACTAAGTCGCCACCTATTAAGAACTCCCTGCCCGGCAAGTCGTTATCATTTATTCTCTCTAGTTCAGGAAAACTTCCATCTTCACAAAAACCATAGGTGTTGTAGCCAGCCACGAGGGACTCAGTTATTCTCAGCACAATGCTCCTAGGCGACATTTCGAAGTAGCTGCGTGCATGTCCACCAGCGACACTCGCCAACTCTCCAATAGCGTCAAGAAGTGCGGCACTCCATTTCAATCCGTCTCTACTGCTCGCGCAGTCATCCAGTGACAGGGCAAAAGGATACTGAAAGTCTGTCCACGAAATCTCCTTATGAATCAATGCCGATGATGTGTCATTCTTCCACGGACTCTTGCCTGCATTCAAGGGACTCTGATGGAAAGTTGCGTTGAATCGGTAAGGTGATAGCGCGACAGCAAGATTCATACGTAGAACGCTATCTCTCTTTGCTGGACGACCAAGCTTCTTCATCTCTTCGTTTTTGGCTACCATGTACCCAAAGAGAAAATCATCAGCGTATTTGTCCGCATTCGGGTAATCCTTGAATTCAACAGCCAGTTGGTCTTCATCATGAAGGCGGCTACGATTGCAATCAAGACCTTTTTGGGCAATGATTTCTCTAAGCGCATTACGCATGGCTTCTGGGCTGATTACAGCGAACTCTTTTCCACCCCTTGAGATTTTTTGAAGAATTGTGCGATTTGCTTCGCTTTCTCCCCGGTAATTCGAACTTGGTGCCACGTAGGTCAAGACGGTCGCAAACAGATTCTTACTCATTGTCTTTTTTCTCCTTATATTCTGCGCGGGTTCCCTTGGTCGAAAGCGCTAGCATCGAAAGCGTCCTAATGCGATCTGTGTCCTGATAAAGTGCCTTTGTAAGTTTCATATAGTCGCCCTCACTAAGCCAATGTGGAACAGAGCAAATCGTCGATGCAAAGTAATTTATGAAGTCTTCTCCGGTTCTACTGCGGATTGCGTAAAATGCCTCCTTCACAAGAGCGTCTTTCCTGTCTCCGTATTCCTTTTTTCTCAGACTGTAGAGCTTCTCATTGCTTTTGATTTCCTCAATCTTTTTCCAGGTTAGGTTGTATTTGTCTCGCAATTTTTCCCTCAAATACTCATCGATTATCTTGAGGATAATAGCTTCTTCAAAGACAGCGAGTGCCTCTGATTCAGTCTCCGTTGTTCTCATTTCCTTTTCACCTCGATTCACTTGTATCTCGAAACATACTCTCGCATCACGCGAGAAGAAGGGAGAGAAGAATGCATGGGCCGGTGGTATTGTGCAGAGTAAACGATCGAATCCTTCATACCAGTCGTTGCCTTTGACCAAGTTCATAAGCCGCTGATGCCTGAATAGGTGGTCTTTCAATTGACTTCTTATCTTTTCATATTCTCGATCTCTCGAAGACAGTGGTTCTATTCGATTGCAGTAAAGTATGCGGACATTATTTCCATCTTTTCTGGCATGATAGATGTCAACCCCAAAAACAAGATCGCTTGTTTCTAACCTTCCCTCGGCAGCTCTGACGGATTCCGTGAGACGTCTAAAAATATCTAGTCCCGCCTCCTCTGGAATGTCTATTAGTGAGTCTTTAGGCCTATAGCCCGAGGGCTCATTACTTCGATCCTCAAGAATCCGGGGGTAGTCGCTGCAGAAAGTTTCTAAAGCTGCTACATCAGGTATCGCAATACAATAACCGTCGAAAGCTCTCTTACCGTCTTTGTCGACTCGAACTGGGATGTACACTTGTGCAACAAACGGCCAGAAGTGAAGCAGGAACTGGAATCTTGCGAGATCTTTGAAGGGTACTCCTTCTGCATTAGTTTCCTGCGCACCAAGGAAGTACGTGCTCGGAAGTTTAACTGAGGTATCGAGTTTCTTGCTTAGTTGGTCCCATATCACCCCTACATCCTTACTGCCATTTCCCTTTGCGCGCTCTTCAAACGGTTTTCTAGTAGCTGGGACGCCCCTCATAATTTGCCAAAGCATGTTTCGCCATAATTTCATCCAGATCTTGTCTGGACTTCTATCGAAGCGATCTAGATACTCTCCGCGTGGCACAATATTGTTGTAGAAGTAAACAGTTGTTTTCTTCTCCTTTTTTGTTTTAGGGTCTATCTCAATGCGCGTCTCCGTTTTGACCAACTTTGCTTTGGGAATTTTCTTGGTTCGTTCTTCTAGTTCTTCGGTTGCCGCGTAAACCTCGTTTAGCAAGTCTTCAAGTCCTTTTTCATCAAACTCTATTTCGACTCCATCGTCGTCGAGATCAAGAATTTTGATCCTGCCTGTACTGCTATTCTCGATGTCTTTAGCTAATAGAATCAAACCCACTAGGCCTGCTCTATGTTGGCTACTGGGAAGCTCCGCTAGAGAGTAAGTTATCTTCAGAGATTTTTCTTTTGTCATTGTTCCTGATCGCATGCTCTGTCTCCTTCATCTAGACCAGATAGCCGAGATCTTGTCCGTACTCTCCTGATGCAACTTTTAGGTATTTCGGCAATTTGCCTGCTCTGTCATCTATAAGTCCACCACCGCGTGCTGGAACTGGGACGATTAGTGGGTCGAGCGGTCTATCTTTAGACATTAGTTCATAGGCCTGCTCCAAATCACTGGCAAGAATAGCTGGCCTTGCATAATCGCCAATATCTCTTAAATCTCCCGGTACAGCGAAATAGCCACTTTCAAACAATTTTGAGGAAGGCATTATTCCCCGTTCTCCTCCGATACACAGTTCCAGTCCCATCGCCAGATCTCTCTGGCTGATTGGTCGATCGCCCAAGGCTTGAATCCAAGCCATAAAACTTTCAGCGTCTGCGATCTCGACATCGCGATAAGGTCTAATGCTCTCTGTCCTGTAGATCTGGATCGGAGCAACGAAACCAGGAGTTCGCTTCTCAAAATGACGATTTACACGTCCAAACCTTTGAATAAGTGAGGGTGCTGGAGCAATCTCGGAGATCAGTCTGTCAGCATCCAGATCGAGACTCATTTCGCAAACCTGCGTCGTCACTGCTATACAAGCTTCACTTTTGGAGTCAAAGCGAAACCGAAATACGCACTCGTTGTGCTTTTTTTCTCGGTCTTGTAGACGAAAACGACTGTGGTATGCAATGACGGACTTACCGAACTCCAATTGGAGAAGACCGGCAATTTCCTGACATCGCTTAACTGTATTCACCACCCAGAGTATCTTTTCTCCCGCCTTCAATGCGTTGCGTGCAACAGTGAGACCCTCGTCCATTCCTTTGATATTCGATATTCGATATCTGGGATGCTCTTCCAACTTCCTTAAATCCTCAAGAAGCTGTCGATCGGATTCTGCTGGATAAGCCTGCACGTTGATTTCTTTCAGGTCATGTAGTCGAGAAGGAGGCAAAGTGGCTGTCATGTTACGAACAAGTTAACTCTGCCCGGTTTGAACAAGATAACTCTGCCTGAAAGCGGGCATTAAAAATTTGCATCAGCAGATCCAAAAGCTTTTGAGGCTTTTAAAACTTTTTGTACTTCCATGAGGGCGGCGATTCTGTC
>WGNM01000022.1 GCA_016124575.1 Cryomorphaceae bacterium | reverse complement strand
GTTAGCTTTTCTTTCAGCGCTTCAAGAACAACTTCGGTTTTGAAAGCATTGGTGAATTTTCTACGTTCGCGTTTCATAAGGGAAATTTATGGATTTGTTGATTTCATTCAACTTGTCCAGTTTTTCCCGACCACTACAATTAAACACCAAAGGCTCGAGTTTAAAGTAAAAATTTCCATAATCGAGCATCCTGACCGCTGATGTATCAGAACCATCAAAATATTCGAATTTTTGCGGGGTGGATGTAACAAAATTCCCACCTACCGATATATTAAGTCTGTTTTTGACAACAATTCCAACAAAGTCTACCGTATTGCCAATTAAATTGTAATCTATTGTTGTATTGCTACGATAGGAATGTGTGAAGTAGCTCTTACCAATGTCCCATTGAAAGCGAATTTTTGGTTCCTTAAAAAGGTAATTATTCCCGTCTGACTGACCTATAGAAGTAGTGCATAATAAGATGAAGACAAAGGTGTGAAATAGTCTTTTAATCATTTTGATAGTTTGTTATAGTTCGTGAAACCAAAGTTAGTTTTTTTATGACACCGAACTTTCACACAGCTATAATGTCAACTAGTGTTTTTGAGTTGTCTTATTGATGTTTTCGTCAATGCGTTTTTGTCGTGTTTCCAGGTCTTGAATGTTATTTAGTTGATCGTTTCCTTATGATCTTGTTTCGCTGGAAGTAAAGGTTTGCCCTGCAGGGCTTGGACGAGTGTTGCCAATGCTAGCGTTCCGTATAGCAATGATACGAGAATGGTGGCTTTCGTGTTTTTAAGAACGTAGAATGATAAAATAGGCAGCACTTGCAAGGCGTGCATGCCGATGAAGTGTGACACTCTCAAATCGCCGACGGTTTTGCTCCAACCTACAATGAACCAATTGGAGTTGTCGTTGATAGCCCCTACGGTATGACTTAGTTTTGAACCCATTGCAAACCCCTCAAAAGAGAAAATCACAAAAATCATTATGCCCAAGCGAATGGCCCACAAATAATAGGTTGGCAACTCTGGAAATGATTGTGTGAAGAACAACACGCCAACATAAGCTGTGTAAAGGGTTACCAAGGTGGCTGCCACAGCCATTAGTGAAAACATTGTGGCGTAAAATGAAGTCGTTAAATTGTAATGAGAAGTTTGTCCTTTGCTCGCCATTAAGGTGATATAAACGATTTCAAAGCCCAGCAATAGCATCACCGACCAATTGTACAAGTGGATATTGAAGTTTGGCAGATGGTGGCAATACCAACCCATTGCCCATGCGAATAAAAAAGTTGAGAATGCAAATTTGAAAGGCTTGAAGTAGGCATTCACGCCATAAACTTGGATCGAAGTGGTTTTTGTCAATACCAGAAACACCAGTGCGATGACCAAGCACGCTAAACCGAAGTAAAATAGGGTTTCGTTTCTTGTTTTGAGGTCTTGAATGAATGTCATCATTGATTTTCACTTTTTGCTTTGAGTTCGGCAAGCCAAATGTCGTGCAGTCTTTTTAATTTTTTAGGTTGAAAGGTCTTTTCAAAAAATGTCAGCCAACCGTTTTGAGATTCGGCAGTAATAACTTTGCATCCGTTCTCAGTCGGAATGATGAGCCAAACATGAAATCCTTGAATGCTTTTCTTTTTTGATTCCCACGCCAAAAGGCGGTGGGGTTCATATTGCTGAATGGTGGATTCAAAGGTCAGACCCATGGTTTTCCATTCAAAGATGGAGTTGTTTTGTAGAATTGTTGCTGTTTTATCTTTTAGCGAAACATCTTTGGCTCCCTCATACCAAGATTCCCATCTTAGGGCGTCTACTAAAATGTCCCATACGATGTCTGAAGCAGCGTTGATTTCTATTTCGTTTTCAACGTAAAACTTACTGTTGTCGGGCTCATATTTTTCTGGCCACAGAATGGAGGTTGTCTTGATTTCTTGCGCAAGGATAGAAAAGCTTGTGGAAAATAGTGCGAAGGTGATCATGAAATTTGTCATTGTTATTTGATCTGAAATAGAATGCAAATTTCGCGGTCGGTTATAGACTGTACGATAACATTTGTTTAGACTTTCAGGTCAAAGGCTATCGGGAGGATTTTTTAAGTCGACTTAAATGGACGGGTGTTATCCCCAAGTATGAAGCAATCATGTGCTGGGGTGCTCGGTTGTGAATATTTGGAAAAACATCTGTAATTGTGTCGTAACGCTGTTTTGGTGTCCTTGAAAACGTATTTTTAATCCGATTGTCTTGATAGATGAAATAGTATTCTGCGATGAGTCGCCCCATTTTTTCGCCTTCTTGTAAATTTTTATACCCCCATTCAATGGCTGAGCGCGGCAAAACAACGACCTGTGTTTCTTCAAGTGCTTGCAAGGTGTAAAATGAAGGTTGCTTTTGCATGAAGTTGGAGTAATCTGAAATAAATTGATTTTCCAACGCAAAGTGAACCGTGTGTTCATTTCCTTCGTTGTCTGTAATCATAACGCGTATCAAACCTTTGATGATGAAGAATATCTCATTCGGGACAACATTTGGTTGGCTGATCGTTTCATTTCGTTTGAACGTTTTGGATACCGATTGAGATAGGAAGTCGTTGAGTTCATCTTCCGAAATAGCAATCATCTGCTTCATTATGTGCCTGATCTGCTCCAACTTTTCCTTTTTGTATTTCTTTTTTTGGATGCTGTTCCGCTGCGCCAAATAGAGACTAGCATATAACCACCCTGCTGCTTCAATGTTTATGTGATAAGATGAATTGAGCTGAATGCTTCTTTTTAGATTTGGATTGAGATGTTTACTTTACCACCTAACCCTTTTTCGACAATATCAAATAATGTTTTGAGTGTCATATTACTGCCATCATTTTCAATTCTTGAGATATAAGTTCTTTTCTTATCTACTAATTCCGCAAGTTGTTCTTGAGTTAAGTGTTTTTCTTCGCGTGCCTTTTTTAGAAGCAATCCGATCTTGAACGATTCGAATTCACGCTCCAACTCGTCGCGACGAGAAGTACCTTTTTTTCCGTAGACTTCGTCTTTGATTTCTTTCCAATTTTTTGTGCTCATATCATTTCTGTTTCGTGATATCGCTATTCCCCTTGCTTGTGTAATACTTCGCCATCAGTTCTAGTGCCTTATCAATTTCTTTTTTGGGAGTCTTTTGGGTTTTCTTGGCAAAGCCGTTTAATAAAACGATTAGTTTCCCATCATCGAAAAAGCAATATACTTCCTAATTCTCATTTCCTAATTGAACCCTTGCTTCTTAAAGACCATTTGTTCCAATAAGCATTTTCAAAAATTGGCTGGGTACTCTTTCTAAAGTTTCGATCGCCTCGATTATCTTAAATATTTTGTTCTGAACCTTTACTGTTTGCTTCTTAAGAAATTCACTAAAGTGATTTTCAAATTCAACAACTTCGCGCACGTTTTGGTTCATGATGCTAATGTAACTTATAAGTTACAATTTTCCAAGTTTGTTTCGTTGGCTGGAAAGGGTGTGGATGAACTTATTTTAGCAAAGCGGATCAAGTGACTAAATTACTCTGCAATGGTTTTTACCTTTTCTCTGTAAATACATAAAGCAGCATATGGGTTTTCTTTTTCGAGTTTAATTCGTCGGGTCCTGTATATATGTAATTTATTTTCAAATCCTTATGACTTTCTTCAAATGCTTTGAGTGTGTTTTCCATAGTTATTTTGTCGCCCAAAAAAGGAATGTCAAATTTAAAAACGCCTTCAAGAATTTCTTCGCCTTGCACTGGTTTGGTCTTGGTTGAATAAGAATCCTTCGAATATTCCACGATTGAATAAGCAGTAATGGCTGTCAGAACTACCCCAACAATTAATCCGAATTTAACGTCTTTGGATAAGGTAAGTTTAATTATTCTTTCATCTCTAAAGGAGTTGTATTTGTAAATTACCCAAGAAACCACCAATATCATCCAAAATATAGTGTGTTCAAGTAAAGTAAATCGATCGCCAAACACTTGGTCGCCGATTGAAAACAAACTGAATGTAAGAACTGCGAACCCTATACCACGATAAAACCATTGCTCAGAAAGTTTTTCTTCTTCTTTATGAAAATTGATTAAAGCCAAAGAAAAACAAGTAAATGTTACTATTTCTAAAGACGAAATACCTGCCAGCGCTACTGTCGCAAAAGTAGGGTTAGTAAGTCCCAATGAAGCAAAGAATTTAACAAACAAGGTGTAGAAATCGGCCCCCACCCAGAGAGGATAAACATCTGGAATAATCTTATCTATGACAGTTGTCGCCGAAAATAATGTCCAATGAATTAGGACTAAGTATTGGATCAGTTTATTCTCTTTCATTTTTCCTCTGTTTGAATGTAAATAATCAGTCCATCAGATTCCCCCAATCGCAGGGCTTTCGGAGCCGTGTAGATGTAAGTGATCTTTTTTGTTGGATGATCATTGGTAAATTTTTCTATTGAATTCTCAAATGCTGTACTTCCTGCAAGAAATGGAAACTGAATTTTGAATTTGTTTGATGTTATTTGTACTGCGTTTACAGCTCTTGTTCTTTCAAAGAACGAAGTGTGATTGTGCCGAAAAATTGAGAATGTAGAAGCAGCAGTTAGGAACGTAACTATGATAGCTGAAAGATAAAACTGTTTTTTTCCGATGGAAAAATTATCGAAGTGTTGGATTTTGTCTACTCGAATAAATATTATCCACGACAACAGCGCAATAAACCAGAACAAACCATGCTCTAGAAGTTCGAAATGGTCGCCAAAAACTTGGTCGCCCACACTGAAATAAGTATAGGTGATTAGCGTGTTTGCAATACCAAAAAAGAACCAAGAACGAGTGGCTTCAATGTTTTTCATTGCAAAATGATACAAGGCACCAGCAAAAAACACAAATGCAAAAGTTTCTAGACCTGCCGTAATGATTAATGCAACATTCGCTACAATGGGTTCTCCAAGTCCAAGTGAATCGAAAAAACGTTCAATTTGTGCAAATCGATCTTTACCAACAAATAGGAAATGTGCGCCGCCAATTGCTTTGTCTACGATGTTCAGTAACCAAAATAATGTCCAGTAGATAAGAATAAAATATCTGATAAGGTCTTTTCCAAGAATTCTTCTTTGATCGTTTAAATTTCTTTCTAGCATCTGTTAGTCTGTTTCTAATTTTCGGAATCTACAAAAGATATAGTTCTGAACCGTGTCCAATGGAGTTTTTATGATCCATCATAATAGATTTTATCTTTGCAATTGTCTTGTCGTCCAATAGGGCAGAAAATTATATGCCTTAAAGTTGTCTTCCCTTTGAGATCGGGATAGATCTCATTAAAATCTTTACCGAGCTGAGGTTTTTTTGCAATTTCCAAACATGCTGTCAAGCAACTGATAATATTTCTCAGCTTGCTTTTCGGACCAAGTTTTTACGGTGTAATCCAAGATCTCTGAAAGGTCTTTTACAGCGCGGTTTGTAAATTTAAACGTTGCCATTTATTTTCTTTTCGCTTTTAGTTTTTTTTAATTGGTCATCTTGATTAAAGTCTCCAGCAATACCGCTAACTATGCCTTCGTCGATTGCTTGGCGTAATGCAAAAATTTATGTTCTTCTTCTTCAAGTAGTCTCAATCCTGCGTGGGCAAAATTACTGGCATTTCATCTCCCCAAAACCTCCAAAAAAGCTTTGCGGTAGGTGTCGCTAATGGGGATGGATTTTTGGCTGATGTAGACGGTGTGTCGATCTGCACGTTCGATTTTGGAAAGGGAAACGATGTACGATTTGTGGGTCCGACAAAAGAGGGTTTTGGGCAGTTGGGTTTCGAACTGCTTCAGGGTTTGTAGGGTCATGATGCGCTTGCCATCTGTTGTATGCAGGGCTACGTAGTCGCGCATGCCTTCGAGGTAGAGGATGGTGTGGAGGGAGATTTTGATGATCTCAAAACCGGATTTTACGAAGATGAAGTCGGACTCGGTAAGAGTCGCTGAGAATACTGGGATTTGACGCGCATGCAACTTCTCAATGCTCTTCAAAAAGCGATCGTACGAAATGGGTTTTAAGAGGTAGTCGGCAGCGTTGTGGTCGAAGCCATCGACGGCGAATTCGGGGTAGGCGGTGGTGAGTACGACAGAAATCGATTCTGGAAACAGTTTCATGAGTTGAATTCCGGTGAATTCAGGCATTTCGACATCCAAATACACAACGTCGCATGGATGCGATTGGATGAAACGCATGCCATCAATCGGATTGGTAAAAGACGCCACCATCTCCAAATCTGCCGCACGACGAATATAATCTGTGAGCAAGGCAACAGCAAGGGGCTCATCGTCTATAATTACGCACTTATAAGCCATCAGTTGATGTTCATGGTTACTTCAAATCGGTTGCCGTGACGCAATATGGTAAAGGTATGACGATTGGGCAAAAGGAGTTGCAAGCGGCGCTGCAGATGCTCTAAGCCTACGCCAATAGATTGATTGTGAGGTATTTCGGACTTTGTGACGTTTGAAATCGAAATGGTCAGTCCAACATCCGCTTTAGCGCTGAAGATAATAACCTCGCTTGCCTCGCGGTAGATGCCGTGCTTTAAGGCGTTTTCGACAAGGGTGAGTACCGACATGGGAGGAATGAGCAAGGTGGAGGTGTTGGGCGCACATTTGATGGCGATTTGTATGGGGTAATCGAGGCGAAACTGGTGGAGTGCGATGTAGCGCTCAATGAGCAATAGCTCGTCGGAAAAAGGTATGAATTCCCGTTTTTCATACAGTGTGAATCGCAGCAACTCGCTAAGGTGCTCAATGGCCGTTAGTGCTTTGTCGGATTTGCTATTTACAAGCGAATAAATGCTGTTGAGGTTGTTGAACAAGACGTGCGGATTGACCTGCGAACGCAGCAATTCAAGCTCTGCTTTTTTATGTTGTAATTCCAATGCAACTCGCTGTCTTTCAGTATGCATGCTGTTGCGGTGAAAGAAGAAAAAGAAGGAAAAAAGCGAATATTGAAAGGTGAAGAAGAGGTTATCGAGCAGGTAGTTGGCAAATGTGATGTCGAAGTAGTAGTTACGCACTCCAAATAACTGCATGAGCAATACTTCTTGGATGAGGTATCGTATGCCGATGAGGAAGGGAAAAGCAAGAGCAATAAAGAGCAGTGTGACCCACAGTCCGCGTTTGGAATAGTTAAAGAAAAGCAGCAGATACACGATCAGTGCTTGCAGAAAGAACGCGAGAAAACCCGAAAGCAAGATTATTGGATTGCCTTCAAACCACCAAGAAACCTCGTTGGAGAGGGATAAATTGCGGAGGTCGAAACCGAAATCGAGTGCAATGAAATACGCCGCGAAGCAGACTGTAAAAAGTTGTAAACGTAGTTTCATTTTGTGCATACCGACAAACTTAGGAAATATAGAAAAGTACATACGGGTTGAATCGACAACCATGCTTTTTTAATCTGCCATCGCTTACAGCGGATGAAAAATGGCGTTTGCAGATTTGATTGCCGATTGGTCGACTGGTATGCCGAAGGAATGGTGACAGCGACTTAGCATTGTAGAAAATTTTGGATTATGAAAAAGAGCTTTTTACTTTTTACCGTCTACCTATTAACATCTTGTTCAGCAATTTCGCAAAAAACAGCTGCGGTAGACCCCGATACATTTTTGGTTGGTGACAAGACCTTACCAAAGGTGCTTTTGGTGGGGGCTTGGCATTTCAACTACCCTGGCTTGGATGCCCATGTGACCGATGAATCGAAAAGAATCAACATCTACTCGGAGAGCCGCCAGACTGAGCTCGCAGAGTTGAACGCATATATTGCTCGATTTAAGCCGACAAAAATTGTGGTTGAAGCGGGGGCGAATACGGGGTATTTGCGATACAACTTCAATATGTGGAAGGCCGGAAAAGAAGACCTATATGCAGGAGAAGAAAGTCAGATCGGCATGCGTCTGGTAGATCAGTTTGGGTTGGATACTATTTATGGGTGCAATGCCATGGGGTTGCTTACAGACTTGTATTACGACAGTTTGTTGCAGGAAATTCCCTATTTGGATTCGATTGCAGAGCGGCATTACTTTGGTGGCGACGACGATATTTCGCAGCGGTATACGGCCTTTTACCAATACCAAGAAGCGTATGATTTGGAGCATACCTTGTTGGAGGGGTTTCAGTACCTCAATTCAGACAAAGTGTTGGATCGGTATTGGGGGGCTTACATTTCGGGCGGACAATTTCCATCACCTGGTTTTGAGGGGGCCGATGCGTTGTCTATGTTTTGGTTTAATCGCAATTTGCGGATTTACAGGAATATACAAGCAATAGAGGTGGATGGGGACGATCGTATTCTCGTGTTGTTTGGGGCAGGACATGTCGCCATTTTGAAATGGTTGTTTGAGACATCTCCCGAGTATAGTCTGGTGAAATTCAATGAACTCGATAAATAGTTCATCAGGAATTATGGTCTAATTCACCTCAGGACAATTGCTCTTTGTACCGCCTATTAAACAAATACAAGACATCAATTCCTAATTTCTTGGGCTAATCGCTAATTTCCTCGTTTCGCTTTTTTGATCGGTAACGATATTCACCAAATAGATACCAGAAGGGAACTGTTGGATATCGGCAGCAGATTGATTGACGTATTCCGCGGCTAGCTGTCCGATCTGATTGTAAAGCCTGATGGTATTCACGGCAGGTAAATTCTTGATCTTGAACGATTGTTGGGCGGGATTTGGGTAGATTTCGAAGGTTTGATCATTTGACACTTCATTCACATCGATGGTGAGTTCACGGTAGGAGCAATCGAGGGTACCGCCACAGATTTGATACGACAAGAAATTTGCCATGATGCTGATGGTGGTATCGAGGATGGCAGTGTTGGTAGCGTGCGGCACGTGATCCATGCCTTCATAGATTTCGAAACAGTGTTCAACCCCGACTTCTGAGAGTTTGATGTCGACACTATTGCTGCCATCAACTTCTAGCACCGGCAAGAGTCCAAATGCATACTGGATGTCTGAGCCGAACGGCACCGTTTGATCGTTTGTTCCGTGAAACAAGAGTGCTGGCTCATCGCCAGGATGGATCCACGTGGTATCGCCAATGGCACCTGCGATGTTGATGATAGCATTGACATCAGATGGGTAGCCAGGGTTTCCGCTATTTCCATCCAATCCACCCTCTAAACCTGGATTGTTTAGATTCACCCATGCTGGAATTTCAGATTCTTCATCGAGGTAGGCGAGGTGCAGTGCGATGTAACCACCTGCACTAGAACCTGCAATGTATATTTGTTCTGGGTCGATGCCATGCGGGTTGCTGTCTTCAGCAAACGATTTACGTAGGTATCTTATGGCAGCCTTTCCATCTTGAACACCTCTCATTACAGCTTCTGTCATAGGACCATCCAGCGAAGCTGCAATGGCAAATCCCAATCGGTATTCGATGGATACTGCTACGTATCCCATCTTGGCAAGGTTCTGACAAATTGGAACCACATCGGAGCCCGTTTTCGAGCCAGAGACAAAAAATCCGCCATGAGCAACTATCACCACAGCGCGTTCGGTTGAAGTGTCGCCTTCGGGCATATAGACATCCATCATTAGTGTTTGAGGGTTGCCGTCGTATTTTACATTGCTACCATATTCTACGTTTGAGAGGAGGGTGAAATTCTCGAATATATAATTTCTGTATCGTTCGCCGTCGCATTGAGCGGTTGAGATAAGGGCAGAAAGAAGAAGGGTAGAAAGGAGTAGAATGTTTTTCATACAGAGGTTCTTTGTAACGAAAGTTATATAAAAGGAAAGTGGTTTTATATGTTTTGAGGGTGGAATGTTAACATGTGCTGTTTAGTTGATAGGTTGTGCCCCAGCAGTAGAGTTGTTTGAAGAGGGCTCAAACTGGGAGGACTCTAGTTCTTTCTTGTTACTTTTTCTTCTGCGGTTGAAGCTGTTTATTCAATGAGGTTTTTTGGGAGTATTCGGGAATTTGGTATAAAAAAAGGGCTTCCACGGAAGCCCTTTTTGGTAATATTCAAATACGACTACTGAACGATCAAACGTTGGGTAGTTGTTTTGTTATCTTGTTGGAAACGCACCATGTAAACCCCTTTCGAAAGTTGAGAAAGGTTTGCAACAAAACGCTGTTCACCGGCTGATTGACGAGCTTCGGTAACAACCATTACTTCTTCACCAACAAGGTTAACAATGCTGATGCGCACACGTGCATCGTTAGCCAACGAATAGGTGATGTTTGTGTTTCCGTTCGCAGGGTTCGGGAAAACGTTCATTGGAGTGCTGATAGCCACTGTAGGCTCAGCAACATTCACAGAACAAGCCATAGGGCTGATTCCAGAACCTGCTGGGAATGCAGAAACAAAAGTGTTCATGTCTGAAACAGGCCAAATATCAGCGTTTACCAATGTTCTGTTCGGACCTACCATACAGTAAGTAGGGAAAGCGTTAATACCAAAGTTGGCATTTACCTCGCCACCACCACCGTCTGCACTGATAGCTGGAGCATGGTTAAATGATCCGCCGTATGCTTGTTCGTATGCAATAACCATGGCGTCGTTGTCTGTACCGTTGTTGATAGTCAAACAAATCAAATCACCAGAATTGCACCCATAGGTGTCGTGCAGTTCGTTGAAGAATGGGGCTGTTGCTTGGCAAGGCGGACAAGTATCGAAGAAGAAATCGAGGATGATGTATTTGCCTGCGTCAGCGTATGCATACAAGTTGTGTACGTTGCCATCAACATCAGTGATGGTGAAGTCGTCAACAACGTCACCGACGCTGTAGTTGTTTACCTGCGCAGTTCCAGCAAGTGCGCTGGCTAAGATTAGAGTAGAAAATAAAATTCGTTTCATAACTTTTCCTTTATAGTTCGAGTGAAGATAAGGTTTTTTCATTCGAAGTGTTGAGTTTTATTAATTCTTTATTGGATTCCAAATCGAGATTGAATGTTGTACTTTTGAAGCACAAACTATACCATGAAAACAACCTATGCATTGGCAATCCATGGTGGCGCAGGTACTTTGCTTCGCTCGGAGATGTCGGATGAGAAAGAGCAGTTGCATCGCGATGCATTGAAAGCAGCGCTGGCAGCAGGAGAAACGGTTTTATCTCAAGGTGGAACAGCGATGGATGCTGTTATAGCTTCGGTGCAGAGTCTTGAAGATTGTCCGCTGTTTAACGCAGGCACAGGCGCGGTCTTCACCAACAACGGTTTTCACGAATTGGATGCATCATTGATGGAAGGCCACAGCCGACGGGCTGGTGCCGTATGTGCCGTTCGCCGCATAAAAAATCCCATTTTGTTGTGTCGTGAGGTTATGGATTCGGAGTTTGTAATGCTCAACGGACCAGGAGCTGAGCAGTTTGCTGCCGATAGTGGATTTGAATTTGTAGATAATTCATCACTCTCAACCCAATTTAGAAAAGATCAATTGGTTGAGGCCATAGAAGCCAACAGGGTACAGCTTGACCACAATGATTCACGTCATAAAATGGGCACTGTAGGGGCTGTGGCGCGCGATCAGCATGGCAACTTAGCTGCAGCAACATCAACAGGGGGTATGACCAACAAAAAATACGGTCGGGTTGGCGATTCAGCATTGATAGGTTCTGGAACATGGGCCGACAACCGTTCGTGCGCGGTGAGTGCAACCGGCTGGGGAGAATTTTTCATTCGTTCAGGCGTAGCTGGCCGAATTGCCACGAGTGTTCAACATGGTGTTACCCTCGAAGAAGCCTGCCGCCAGATGATTTTTCACGAAGTAGAGACCCTCGGCGGCGATGGCGGCGTAATTGCAATCGACAACCTTGGAAACATATCAATGCCGTTTAACACGCCAGGGATGTACAGAGGTTGGGTGAAAGAGGGCAGTTTGATACACACAGCTATTTTTGCTGAAGGCGAGTAAGCGACAAAATCCGAGAGCGTTCGCGCGCTATAATTTCTTGCACCAAGGGGCTGTCGGCATCGGTTGTGAGCAATCGCAAAAGTCGACCCGTTTGCAGTTGATCGGCTGCCAGCACAGGAGTTAATGTCTCACCCGCAGTGAGTGCCAAGAAGTGATTTTCAAAATCTTGTTGCACGCTAACCAGGTTCAACGCCAACAGTCGTATGCTTTCAGGGTGCATTGTTCGAGCCATTTGCGAGCGCAGTCGCGTCGTTATGGTCTCGTAGTTTTTCAGTATTTCTGCAAGTGTCCCCTCAGCGAGGGGGATGTGAATGTGCGTTTCGTCATCGCTCAAAGGCAGGTCGAGAAGCTTTGCGATGTCGAATAGCTGCACACACTTATCTGCACGACGCACATACAAAGCCGCCACAATGGGTTGTCTCAAAAAGTAATTGCGGAGCTCAAAAATCTGCATCTCAAGAGCCTCCTCAATTTCTTCAATGGCAGCGTTAGGAGTTAAATTCAAAACAGCGAAAGCAAGGTGCATATCCATTTCCCAAAAGTAATGGATAGCAATGGGTCAAAAGGAGATAAAAGTGATAAATTCGTTTCAAAAAGTGCATCATGACACCGAACTTACAGACGCCATATTACGTGGTTATTTTCACCAACGAGAAACGTTCAGACCTAGAAGGCTATGATGAAGTAGCAGCCGAAATGGAGGAGTTGGCCAAGCAGCAACCGGGCTATTTGGGTATGGACTTCGTGGGAGGTGAAATGAGTGTGACGCTTTCGTATTGGAAAGACGAAGCCAGTATTCTGCAATGGAAGCAAAATGCAGATCATCAGATGGCGCAGAAAATGGGTCGTGAGAAATGGTACAAGAGCTACACAACGCAAGTAGCCAAGGTTGAAAGAGCATACAGCTTTGTTCGAACTGAATGACAACTTTTCGAAGTAAAGAAAGCTTTCACATCCGCCGTGTGAGGCGAGAATGAAAAAGTTAAGAAGTTGTGAATTAAGGTTTATTTACGTCTGCGCCGCATGACAATGCTTATATTTGACCTTCAAAAATTATTCTGACTATGAACCAACTATTATTGACTCTTTTCAGTTTACTAACCATTGCAGGCTGCGGCGGAGGAGATACAACTAGCTCGACTGAGCCGACACCTGAAGTTTCTGAAGTAGCACAATTGGCTGATCCTTCGGCAGTTGTAACCGAAGTGAAGGGGATTGATGCGCGCAACAAAGGCGATAAGCAAGGACCGATTCATTTACATGGGAATGTGCATGTTTCTATGAAAGGAACGAAGTTGTATTTATACGAGTCGGAAGGGAAGACGACAAGCAAGATCGACAGTTTGAAGATTGCGGATGCGACCTATGATTTTGGGACAAAAACCTACTCTCGTGGATTTTACTTCATTGGGAACGGTGATCCGAACAACATGACGCCAATTATTTTGAATCCTGACGAAGCAGATGTCCAAATCGACTTTAAATCTGCCCGTTTTGATGCGTTGAAAGACTCTCCAAATTCAGGCGAGAATATCGCTTGGAACAGTTATTACACGCAAGAAAAACAGTTCGAGAACCAGATAGCTAATTTGCGCAAATCGCGCTCTCAGTCGTCGTTCAAAGAGCGTGTAGACAGCGAGATAAAGCAAAAAGAGGATGAGTTGCGGGCTGTACAATTGCGCGTGGCAGAAGAAAATGCAGGAACGTACTTGGCGAAGTTTTTAATTTTGAAGAAATCTGCGAATCCGGGAGATAAGAGTCATTATTGGGACGACATTGACTTCACTGATTTATCGATCATGCGTTCGCCGATCATTGCCGATCGCATTCAAGACTATATGCGATCGCACAGTGGTGGCGAAGAATCGGGCTTTTTGAATTGCGTCGATATTTTAAAAGAGAAAGCTGCTGTTAATCCGCAAATGCTTGAGTTCACTTTGTACACCATGTTGGATGGTTTTTACCAATCAGGAATGGAGAATGTTTCGATGTACATTTTGGATAACTACATTTTTGATGACGACTGCGGTGCTGATTTGAGCGATGTAGTAAAGCAACGAGCGCAGGGTATTGTGAACTTGCAAGTTGGCAAGACACCTTCAGATTTCACCATTGAAAAGGTAGATGGTGGTAAGTTGAATTTGTACAGTGAAGTTGCAAAGAACGAATACACATTGGTTATGTTTTGGGCTTCTTGGTGCCACAAATGCGAGCAAGAGATACCAGTATTGAAAGGTGTTTATGACGTGTATCGGTCAAGAGGATTTCAAGTTGTGGGGGTATCGGTAGACAACCAGCGTGTGCAGTGGGAAAATGCAGTAAAGACAAACGATACCAAATGGCCGAATGTATCGCAGTTGAATGCTTGGAACTCACCTGTAGCGAAAGAGTACAGGGTGACGCAAACACCAACCTTATTCTTGTTGAACAAGAACAAAGAAATCGTGCTGAAGCCGAAACGCATCTTTGAAGTTGAAGCTTTCTTGAAAGCCAATTTGAAATAATAGAAAAGCATTAAAATGAAAAAGTCCCTGTTGTAGCAGGGACTTTTTTTATGTTCGTTTTTTTGATGACTTCAGATAGACAGCCTTTCCATCTTCCAGTTTTGATATAATTGAAGGATGATACCATCAGACAATCCGACACGAGGGACAATCATTTCTTGGATGTTGGCATTTTCGAGAATGCGTAGATAGATTTCAGCGGCTGGTTCGATGACGTCAGCACGGTCAGATTTGAGTCCGAGCTTTTCCATTCGCTCTTCGAGTGAAAATCCTTGTATGAAGTTTCGGATATCGAGCAGTTCATCGAAAGTTAACGGTTCATTGAACGTATGTCGCGACATTTTGAAAATGCGGTTGATGTTACCGCCAGTAGCGATGCCAACAAGGTTTGCTTCATCTTTTCGCAAGTCCTGAAGCCATTTGTTGATGGCTGTCCACTCTTGATCTTTTACTTTGTTTTGAAGCATCCGAACGGTACCGATTTCGAATGATTTCGCTTTTATGCGTTCACCTTTTTTTATGATAGTAAGCTCTGTGCTGCCGCCGCCGACATCAATATACAGGTAGTTTTTAGAGTGGTCAATATCCTGGAGCAGGAAGTTTCCGAAAATCAAATTTGCTTCTTCTTGTCCGGCAATGATTTCAATCTCGATTTTCGTCTCTTTTTTCACCTGTTGGATGACATCTTTTCGGTTTTTCGCTTCCCGCATTGCGCTCGTGGCGCAAGCGCGATAATTTTTAATGTTGTGAAAATCCATAAGATGCCAAAACGCCTTCATAACTTTTATGAGTTGGGCTGTTTTGAGCTTGGAGATTTCACCATTTTCGAAGACATCAGTACCAAGACGAAGAGGAATGCGCGTAAAAGAAACTTTTTGGGTATGAAAACCAGTTTCAGTTTCGAATATTTCTTCAACCAAAAGTCGAACAGCGTTGGAGCCAATGTCTATTGCAGCAAATTTCAATTCAATCCCTATTTATGGGGTCAATAATAATCATTCATTCGCTTTTGCAGCGAAATAGTTATACACTTCCTCTTGAGAATTGAAGCGTTTTTTTGTTCGATCCTTGGTAACGTATTGATTGCGTTGTGATTTATCGATGATACGAGACTTTACATTTCCTTTGAATTGGAATGAAAGGTAGTCATCGAGTTCTTTTTTCAAGTCTGGATCGAGAATGGGCACACTTACTTCTACCCTGTGATCGAGGTTTCTCGACATCCAATCGGCACTGCTTAAGAAATATTCAGGCTTGCCTCCGTTGCCGAAGACAAAAATCCGTGAGTGCTCCAAGAATCTTCCTACCAAGCTAATCGCAGAGATGTGTTCACTCATGCCTTTCACGCCAGGTATCAAGCAGCATACGCCGCGAATGATCAAATTTATTTTCACGCCTGCATTGCTTGCGTCGTAAAGTTTTCTGATCATTCCAGGATCAACCAGATTGTTGAGTTTGAGGATGATGAACGCTTTTTTACCTGCTTCCGCATTTCTTATCTCACGATTGATGAGTTCTGTGAATTTTCTGCGCGTGCTGTATGGCGATACGATCAGGTGACGGTATGTAACACGTTGGTAATTGTTTTCGAAAAACTCGAATAGGCGACCCACTTCAGCAGTTATCCGCTGGTCGGCAGTTAGAAGGGCTACATCAGAGTAAATGCGGGCCGTGCGTTCATGGAAATTTCCAGTACCTATGTGGGCATACATTCTTTCTACATCTTTTTCTTCTCTCGTGATCAGCATCAACTTCGAGTGTACCTTCAGTCCTGGGACACCAAAGATGACCCGAGCGCCCGCTTCTTGAAGCATTGATGCGACTTTGATATTGTTCTTTTCGTCAAAGCGCGCTTGAATTTCGATGATGACTTCTACGTTCTTGCCATTTCTTGCCGCGTTTATAAGTGCGTTTACCACGTGTGAGTTTTTCGCCACACGATAGAGGTTGATTTGAACGCGGGTAACATGCGGGTCAATAGCTGCTTCACGCAGGATGTCGACCACGTAGTTAAACATTTGATAAGGATAATGAAGGAGGATGTCCTTCTTTTTTATCTCGTCGAGCAAGCTGATTTTATTGCGAAGCAAACGGTGTGGCTGGGGTGAGAGGGGTTTAAACCGCAGGTCAGCTCTACCGAAGTCGGGAAACGACATCAAGTCTTTCTTATTGTGGTATGCACTTCCTGGAATCATGTTTTCCCGGTCTTTGATCTTCATCTTTTTCATCAGAAAATCGATCATCTCTTGAGGCATTCTTCTATCATAAAGGAAACGCACGTAATTCCCTTTTTTCCTCAAATCGATGCCTTGTTTCATTTTATCGACGAGTGAACGTGTCAAGTCGTCATCGATGTCTAGTTCAGCATCACGCGTAATTTTTATCGCGTAAGCATTGAATTCACTAGGGTTGAACAGAGAGAACAGGCGGGCCAATTTCAAACGGATCACATCATCAAGAAACATAACGAAGTTGTCGTTGCCTTCTTTCGGAAGCACCAGAAAGCGTTCCATGTGAGGGGGGACTTCGATTAGCGCATACTTCATTCTTTCCGTCGACTTACGTCCCACCTTCAATTCAATTGCCAAATAAACCGATTGGTCTTCAAGCTCAGGGAATGGATGTCCGGGATTTAGCATGATCGGCACCAAGTTCGCCCTCACGTGGTTGCGATAATAGTCTTCAACAAACAGAATTTGATCGGGAGTGAGCTGGGTATGATCGCGAAAGAACACTCTTTCTTCAGCCAACTTCGCTTCTAGGTTTTCGAAAGTAGCGGCGTAAGTTGCTTGCAGTTCGACTACTTTTTTGCGAATTGCAGCTAAGGTAGCTGTCGGACTAAAATCCAACGTTGAGAAGTTTTGTCGGCCCAACCCAGCAAGGCGTTTCAGACTCGCAACACGCACACGAAAGAACTCATCGAGGTTGTTGGAGAAAATTCCAAGAAAACGCACCCTTTCAACAAGAGGATTGCCTTCATCTTGTGCTTCTTGCAGCACACGTTCATTGAAAGACAGCCAACTCAGTTCTCGGTTGATGAATTCATTGTTTTTCATAGAGGCAGATTCCAGTAAGTTCGAATTGATTTCGTGCAAACTTATCGAATAAGTAAACAAAGAACATTAAAAGCTTGTTAATCCTGCACGCAAATCTATTCCACATTGTATCTTTGCACCGCATTTATTCATTCACTCTAATCAAGATCGAATATGTCTCTTGTAGGTAAAAAAGCACCGAGCTTCAGCGCAGCAGCTGTAGTAAACGGTAACGAAATTGTAAACTCATTTTCTCTTGACCAGTTTCTGGGGTCAAAATATGTATTGTTCTTCTTCTACCCGAAAGATTTCACTTTCGTTTGTCCAACCGAGTTGCACGCATTCCAATCAAAGCTTGCTGATTTCGAAGCACGCGGATGTGCAGTTGTGGCATGTTCTACTGATACTGAAGAGTCTCATTGGAGCTGGTTGCAGATGGACAAAAACAAAGGTGGGATTAATGGCGTAAAATACCCAGTTGTTGCAGATACAACCAAGGCCATTTCTACCAATTTTGGTGTTTTGGCGGGTGATTACGACTACAACGACAGCGGAGAGTTGGTTGCAATGGGACCAATGATCGCATACCGCGGATTGTTTTTGATTGATAAAACAGGCGTTGTTCAGCATCAGGTGATCAACAACTTCCCACTCGGTCGCAGCGTAAATGAGGCCCTTCGT
Organism: Cryomorphaceae bacterium; assembly: GCA_016124575.1. Lineage (GTDB taxonomy): Bacteria > Bacteroidota > Bacteroidia > Flavobacteriales_D > Sanyastnellaceae > RI-182. The sequence goes on along the minus strand of WGNM01000022.1, from coordinate 132,956 downwards.
ATGGTTGACGCCCTGATCCACTTCGAAGAAAACGGCGAAGTTTGTCCTGCCGATTGGCACAAAGGAGAAGATGCGATGACCGCTTCTTTCGACGGCGTTGCTGATTACCTTTCTGCTCACTAAGCATTTTCTTTCGGCATAGCCGAAAACGTTGATAACAGGTAATGAAGAAGCTATCCTTTTTGGGTAGCTTCTTTTTTTATGATCTTTCTGAACCCACAGAAGAATTTATCTTAATCGAAACTTGTTTACATTCGTCAAAACAACAGGCATGCGTAGAATTCTTTTCTCTTTTCTTTTACTGTCCGCGTGTGCGCAAGAGCCAGCGCCAACAAAGGTTGTATCGCCGGTTGATAGTGCGCATAGCGGACAATTGTATATCATTGGAGGAGGACGGTTGCACTTGGATTTGATGAGTGATATGTTGACAACTGGGCATGTTGGAAAAGATGACCTCATTGTAGTAATTCCAGCAGCCAGTGAAGAGCCTGACACAGCGATTTATTACGACTCAAAGCCATTTATCGAGCTTGGATATACCAATGTAAGGCCATTGCGTTTGTCGCTTGCAGATTCAGTAAAGACATCGCTATCAGACAGTTTGGCGGCAGCAAAAGCAATTTTTCTTTGTGGTGGAGATCAATTGCGTTTGATGAGCGTCATTGGTCAGCCCAACCTTTTGGAGATTTTGCATCAAGCTTATGCCAGCGGCGCAGTTATTGGTGGAACCAGCGCTGGAGCTGCTGTGATGAGTAAGATCATGATTACCGGCGACCAGAAGAAAGAGCCAGAATACGAGTCTACCTACCGCAGGTTAAAGAGTGGAAATGGGATGTATTCACAAGGCACGGGGTTGTTTAGCGAAGGCATCATCGACCAACATTTTATAGAAAGAAGCAGATACAATAGAGCATTGACCGCCCTTTTCGAGTTTCCAGACAAAACCGTTTATGGCATTGGTGAGTCGACAGCCTTGCGCATTTCTCCGGAAGGCATGTTTGTCCATGGCAGCGGACAAATTGTAACCTTCACAGCTCCCCTTGGCAGTCGGTTAAAAGAAGACCTTGTTGGATTTTCGAAAATTGAGATGACCGTTTATTTACCTGGCGACACCATACGATGATCCATCATTCATGGCGAAGGGCATCTATCGGATCAAGTGCTGCTGCTCTTTTCGCGGGGTAGTAGCCCGATACCACACTTGTCACCGCACAAAGTGAAACACCTATTACGATCCAGAACCACGGAATTACGAAAGGAGTTTCAAAGAAAATGGCAATGATGTTGCCCACGATCAATCCCAGCAGTATTCCAACAGCACCGCCCAGTTGACCGATGATGATAGCTTCCACCAAAAACTGCATACGAATCAATTTTGAGCTGGCTCCAATGGCTTTTCTCACGCCTATTTCTTGCGTACGCTCGGTTACTGAAACCAGCATAATGTTCATCAAACCGATACCAGCGCCAAAGAGAGTTATCACTCCAATTCCGGCAGCTACAATGGTTATCACGCTAATTGCTTCTAGCAGCGTTTCTATGAGGGCACTGCTTTGATCTACTTCAAAAGAATTCTCTGAACCGATTTCATCACCACGCACCACCCGCATCACACCGAAAGCCTCGCTTATTCCATCGCTGATGCGTTCAGCATCGTTTACCATTATACTTATTCGGTAATCCGTATTTGCGGTAGCGAACTGTTTTTTAAGATTCGTAAGTGTGATGTAGCACTGGTTATCTTGCGACATCCCCATTCCAGAACCCTTCGATTCAAGCACCCCAGCCACAGTGTACTTGAAGCTTCCAATGGCTATTTCTTTATCGAGAGGACTTTCGGAGTCATTGAATAGTTTCGTAACCACATCCTTCCCAAGGATCACTAAGTTTTGAGAGCTTTCAAGGTCAGATGCGCTGAAACTCCTTCCCGACTCCAGGTCGAACCCTGAAACATTGAGATATTGCTCATCGATGCCAATCACTTGAACATTCGGATTCGTCTTTTCTTGTCCGTATTTAATGGTCGCAGCTCCAGATCCAAAAGCCGAGAGGCTCACAATAGCATCAAAATCATACTGTTCTTTGAATGCCGTTGCCTGGCGGTAGTTTATTACTTCCTCCTCTTTTTCGAGCATACCCATCCTTCGTCCGCGGCTCTGCTTGTTCTTAATATTGAACACATTGGTGCCAAGCGTAGAAAATTCCTGTTGGATATTCGCCTTGAGAGATTCAGTAGCGGTTACCATGCTAACAAGCGCCATAATTCCAAACGCGATGATGGCCACCGTTAGCACAGTGCGAAGCATCTGGCTGCGGATTGACCGAATGGAAACTTTGATATTTTCGTTAATTGTATCGCGCGTCATAATTCAAATGTAGCGAAGTTGTTGAAGGATAGTTAAAAATTACCGCGAGCGGACGTACCCAATGACGTGCGGTTAACCACATTGTTTCCTACCTTTGCAAACCGAAAAGAACGTTCTTTTAACCCTATCAATATCGAAATATGGTTTTTGACATAGACATGATCAAAGAGGTATATTCTAAAATGCCTAGTCGCATTGCAGCGGCGCGTAACATCGTTGGCAAGCCTCTTACGCTTTCAGAAAAAATACTTTACAGCCACTTGTGGGACGGTGATGCCACCACGGCTTTCGAAAGAGGGAAGTCGTATGTGGATTTTGCTCCAGACCGTGTTGCGATGCAGGATGCCACTGCCCAGATGGCCTTGTTGCAATTTATGCAAGCAGGAAAGAAGACCGCTGCTGTGCCGTCTACAGTGCACTGTGATCACTTGATTCAAGCGCGTGTTGGGGCAGATAGTGATTTGCAGAACTCGATCAATAAGAACAACGAAGTTTTCAATTTCTTGCAATCGGTATCGAACAAGTACGGCCTAGGCTTTTGGAAACCGGGTGCAGGTATCATTCACCAAGTGGTTCTTGAAAACTATGCATTTCCAGGAGGGATGATGATAGGTACCGATTCACACACGGTGAATGCTGGTGGATTGGGAATGGTAGCCATTGGAGTAGGTGGTGCTGATGCCGTAGACGTAATGGCAGGAATGGCATGGGAGCTAAAGTTTCCAAAGCTGATAGGTGTTAAGCTAACGGGCAAGATGAGTGGTTGGACAAGTGCCAAAGACGTGATTTTGAAAGTTGCGGGCATACTCACTGTAAAAGGGGGGACAGGCGCCATTGTTGAATATTTTGGAGATGGAGCAACATCCCTGTCGTGCACAGGAAAAGGCACCATTTGCAACATGGGAGCAGAGATTGGAGCTACCACATCAACTTTTGGGTACGACGAATCAATGTCGAGATACCTGCGAGCAACCGGCAGAGCCGACGTTGCAGCATTGGCTGATAACATCAAGGAGCATTTGACTGCAGATGCAGAGGTATATGCCAATCCAGAGCAATATTTTGATCAAGTCATTGAGATCAACCTTTCAGAGTTGGAGCCCTATATCAACGGACCATTTACACCCGACCTCGCGACACCGATTTCGAAACTGGGAGAGATGGCGGAGCAGAACGGATGGCCGACCAAGATTGAAGTAGGTCTAATCGGATCATGCACCAATTCTAGTTACGAAGATATTTCGAGATCAGCATCGATAGCAGCTCAGGCTGTTTCGAAGCATTTGGTTACAAAGTCGAAGTTTACGATCACACCTGGCTCTGAGCAGGTTCGTTTTACTGTCGCCCGTGATGGCTTCATCCAAACCTTTGAGGCCATGGGTGGGGAAGTGTTTGCAAATGCTTGCGGTCCGTGCATCGGACAATGGGATCGTGCAGGCGCAGACAAAGAAGAGAAGAATACGATTGTCCACTCGTTCAACCGCAACTTCGCGAAGCGAGCAGACGGCAATCCGAACACCTTTGCATTTGTCGGCTCACCGGAGATGGTAACAGCATTGGCAATTGCGGGAGACCTACGTTTCAATCCACTTACCGATACATTGACAAACAGCAAAGGAGAGCAAGTGAAGATAGATCCACCTTCAGGAGATGAGTTGCCATCAAGAGGGTTTGCTGTTGAAGATGCAGGCTTTATAGCTCCTGCGGAGGATGGTAGTTCAGTGAGTGTTGTTGTTAAAGAAGGCAGTGAGCGCTTGCAGTTATTGGATCCTTTCCAGCCGTGGAATGGAGAGAACATCATGGGAGCCAAGTTGTTGATCAAAGCATTTGGAAAGTGCACAACGGATCACATATCAATGGCTGGTCCGTGGTTGCGTTACCGTGGTCATTTAGACAACATCGCCAACAACACTTTGACGGGAGCGGTGAATGCTTTCAACAAGGCCACAAATAGTGTAAAGAACCAGCTTACAGGAGAATACGGCGAAGTGCCAGCGGTGCAGCGTGCATACAAAGCGGCCGGAGTACCTACTTTGATAGTAGGCGATAGCAATTATGGAGAAGGATCATCACGCGAGCATGCCGCAATGCAGCCACGCCATCTTGGTGCTGTGGCCGTTTTGGTGAAGTCGTTTGCGCGTATTCACGAAACCAACCTGAAGAAGCAGGGGATGTTGGCGTTGACCTTTGCAAATGAATCAGACTACGATAAATTTCAGGAAGACGACATCATTAACTTTGTTGATTTGAAAGATATCGCTCCAGGCAAACAGATTACATTGGAGTTGGTTCATGTGGATGGCAATAGGGATGAAGTTAAGACGAATCATACATACAATGCTCAGCAGATAGAGTGGTTCAAGGCGGGGTCTGCTTTGAATTTGATTAAGCTGCAGCAGTGAACTGATTGATATTGAAGAGAGCCTCCTTTTGGAGGCTTTTTTTTTTCAGTTTTTATATTCGCAGCATTACAGTTTGATTATCCGCGAAACTACCTACCTCCGTGAATAGCCTGATAATCATCGATTTTAAATCGTGTTTTATTTTTTTGTAATTGTACTTGAATGAAAATTCATCGAAGTATAGTTGTGAAAGTCCTGGATTAGGAAGGTGATGAATGCCGTCTAAAATTCGATTAGCATTAACGGCGGTATTCACAACCCAGCTTGGTATTTGGTGGTTTTCTTTCTGCGGATTTTTAAAACCGTATTTATTTTGATAATCCTTAATTAGTAAACGATATCTATTTGTCGGTTCTTTTGAATTTCCGGCTGATTCTGCAGCAACGACTAATAATTTATCTGGTTTTATTTTATTCACATTGGATATCAGAGATTCTTTGAGAATGAAAGCAACTTTCACTGAATTCTTTGATTTTTTTTGGATTCTAGTCTTGACTTGAATTTGATAATCAGAAATATTATCGAACATTGATTTGTAGAATTGATCAAGGTTGTGCTTTGCCATTTGTTGTCTGATTCTGTGAATTAAGTACCAGACGGTTTCATATCTGCTCAAGCCTAGTATTCTCTGCATCTCGCAACTAGAGAAGCTTTTTTTTGTTTGAAGGACAAAATAGTATGCTGTAAACCAAGTCTTTAATTTTAGTTTACTGCCGTGCATGGCGGTCCCAGCTTTCAAAGACATGCGGTATTTGCAGTGGCTGCATTCCCAAACTTCTTTATCGGATTTCCAATAGTGCCGTTTGCAATTGCATTTTCTGCATTGAAGTCCTTGTTTTTCTCTTTGTTGCTTTATAAAGATCTTGCAACTTTCTTCATCTGGGAAGAGGTCGGTAAATTCATTGAAAGTCATATTTCAGTCTATTGTCTGATGGCAAGTATTCACTCAAACAATGAATAATCAAAGAGAAATTTGTCTAACTTTATTTAACGACAGTATTTCTTTACGGATGACCAATTTTCTGAGGTGCTTTCGCGGATAATCAACAGTTGAAACCATGAGAACAATCTTTACTCTTCTTTGCCTCACCCTCCTCACTCTCCCTTCCCCAGCCCAACCCACACCTCCAAAAAACGTTATCAAACTCTCGTTCGATGGCTTCTTCTTCGGTCGATACCAAGCTTCCTACGAACGCATAGTCGGCAAGTATACTTCCGTCCAAGTTACCCTAGGTGGTATCATTGATATCAGTAAATCAGAAAATACAGCAGGTTCGCTTTCCAATAACGAAAACCGTACAACCGGATTTGTCGCATCCCCAGAATTTCGGGTGTACCTAAGCGAATTCACCAAAACAGAGGTGCCGTCAGGATTCTACTTTGGAACCTCCATCCGCTACAGAAACGTCAAAAATTTCGAAGCACGTGAAGATGATTTTTCTTCCTACGAGTTCAATGAGCATGAAAGAAACATCGGACTAGGCGTTGTAGCAGGGGTGCAATATGTTACTTCGTTCGGTCTCGGCTTCGATGCATTTATTGGCCCTGAGTTTAAATACGTGTTCTTAGATTCTGAAACAACCGATATAAGCACGAACCAAGATATTCCTGACTTCATCCAGAAATCATCTACAATCCGTCAAGATGCCCTGCCGTTCGCTGGATTAAATATTTCATATGCGTTCTAAACTGCTTATAAGTTTAGTCGTTTTCGCTGCGCATTGCTCTGCTCAATCACATGTGATTAAGTTGGATGCTTTCGATTTCCTATCTTCCAGAATATCAGTCTCCTACGAACATCTGGTCGGGAGCCAAACGTCATTTCAAATTACCTCTGGTGTGCTGCTTGATTATTCAAAGCAGACTGTCACCGAGCAGTCAAGTGTTTCTTTGATCAATGAAGATATTTCAACAGGTTGGCGCATTTTGCCCGAATTTCGGTACTACCTGAATGAGATGACAAATATGAAAGCTCCCGCAGGAGCTCATATTAATATCTCCGGGCGTTACGAAATGAATGATTATTCCCTTTTGAATGATATGAATAATTGGAAGAGGAATGAACAAATTGTCGGACTCGGTGCAGGCCTCGGAATGCAATGGTTCTTTGTCCAAAATTTCGGACTAGAACTCGATTTTAAAATCTTTACGTTCTACCGGTTTTCCGAACAATCTGGAACTATGGAAGATGGCTTGAATGCACCTTTTGAAAAATCCGAAATCTCCCGCGAATTCGATTCTATGTTCTTTGCTAAAATCGTTTACGGCTTCTAATTCTATTGCTTCTTAAAGGTGAAGCGCATGCACATCTGCTCACCACTGCCACTCTCGAATCGCATGGTGTTCAGTTTCTCAACGACATATTGGGCAAAGTCTGCTCTGCTCGCATTAACTTCGTCGATGCTGATCGTGCCACATGGCTCTATCCGAAATGCAACCATCACTACTTCTGTAGCATTGTGAGATTTCAAGTTCGATGGATAGGCTATCATGCGATTGATCTCGCGCTTCAAAAGATTGTCTGAATAACTCGGCAACTCGCCGGCGTTCAACATGGGGGTGAAAAATGTGAAAAGAATTGCTGCGATAAGGACTTTCATGATCTTGTGTTTAATAATTTCAGTTGCTGATTTTCTCGGTGCAAAGATCTCTCGCTTTTGTACGGTCGATCTTATCGGCTTCTTATGAGATTGTAACGAATTTGAAATGATGTGTTAACGAGGTGTTTTATATTTGAAGGTGGATTATCAAAAGTTTAAGGGAGTGCGACATTGGCTGTGCGGTGAAGAGGTAATCCTATTGCCGTACAGAGCTTTGTTTTGGGTTGAAAAAAAATCACTGCTCATCGCTGATCTTCACATCGGAAAGGGTGCGCACTTTCGGAAAAATGGTGTTGCCCTTCCACTAGATATCAACAATGATAACCTATGGCGACTGGCTGGCCTACTGCTCGATACGAAAGCGGATCGCCTAATTCTTCTCGGTGACCTGTTTCATAGCTCTTTCAATGATGAATGGCACGCATTTGTCGATATGCTCGATAATTTTCCGAAACTGAAAACTGTCTTGGTAAAGGGAAATCACGATATTCTAGATCAAGAACTGTGGGACAATGCCAAAATTGATGTGGTAGAGGAGTTGTGCGAAGAACCGTTTGTAATGTGCCACGAACCAAGCATGGTGGTTGATGAAAGGGGGTATCGCTTGTGCGGACATATACATCCTGCTGTGCGATTGCTCGGGGCCGGACGTCAATCGCTAAAGTTGCCTTGCTTTTGGTTCTCTGAACACCAAGGGGTGTTTCCAACTTTCGGATATTTTACGGGCAGTGTGACGGTTCAACCGGGAAAGAAGGATGTGGTTTTCGTTGTAACCGATGAATCAGTTCTTCGAATTTGAGGTAAGGTCAACTTGCCGCAACAACACTCCTTTACGGTAATGGTATTCTTTGATTTTTACTCCTTTTTCGTTGTAATCGTAAGCCACTCCTTCTTCTAAGCCGCGCTCATAGTGCTCAAACGATTTCACGTTGCCGTTCTGCCAATAGTATATCCAATCGCCATGCTCTTGTCCGTTTTTGTAATTGCCTACATAATCGAGCTTGCCATTTTCGTAGTACAATTCTTCACGGACACGCTCGTTGTTGGTGCCTACTGTATACATAACTACGTATGGCTTCCCATTCGAATGGGTGCGCACGATGTGTTTGGTAAGTCCGTCATCTTGCAGTGTGACGGGCATCAAAAAAGACAATACTAAAGCTAGAATTCGAATCATTTCAGGGTGTGTGTCCGACTTTTTACGGCTCTTTTCTCTGTAGGTTACACTGTGAAACTGTTTTCCACCCGTCACGTATGATTTATACTGATGCGTCTCATAACCTTGTTCTTATTCGTTTGGTTGCCGTTTTTTTCAATCGCGCAATCTTCTTGGTCTCTTCCCGCATACAGCGGGGATGAGGTTGCCGCAGATATCAATATACTGCGAGAGGTGCTGATTGAATCGCACCCCGGCATCACAACCTATATATCGCGAAGTGAATTCGATGATCTGTTCAAGGCAGTTGAACTCGAAAAGGTGCTTTCCCCAAAAAGGGCATATCAAGTTGTTTCTGGGTTGGTTGATGGAATTCATGATGGACATACCTGGGTGCTGCCCGATGAAGGAAGTATTCGTGAGGTGCTAGAACGTGAGAAGTTTATCCCTATTTCTATCGCGGTAAGTGGACAAAAAATAGTTGTCTTTCAAGATCTTTCTGGCAACGAAATTCTGGAAACAGGGGTTGAATTGACTGCGATCAACAACATTAATATCCGCGAGGTTGTCGTAAATCTCATGCCTTATGTCACCGCCGATGGGTTCAATATTTCAGGCAAACTGGCTGCTCTCAATGAACAGTTCTGGTGGTACTTGGGCTTGCATTACGGTTTCCCAGAGCAATATGTAATTTCTTGTCGATCTTCCTCTGGTGAAATTCAAACGGCCATGGTCGACGCTATTCCGATGGAAGAACGTGTCTCGGCAATTTATGAGCTGTATCCAAAGTATTCGGAGTTGAATGAGGTCTTAAACTGGTCTTTCGATAACAAAACTGCCTACCTGCGTATCCCGCGATTTAGCGGCATGAATTTGAAGTCGTTTCACGCAAATATGGATCAATTTTTCAACGAGGTCAACGACCTTGGAATTGTTGAATTGATAATCGATATCCGCGGAAATGGGGGTGGGATGGAAGGCTATGAGAATATCCTTTTGTCGTACCTCAATACCATGCCTATAAACAGGTACGATGCGGTGTACATGTCGAACCCGAGGTCGTCGTTCTACCGTCACCTGCATCGCGGCGGACTCCGTTGGCTGGAAGATTTTGTCTATGCCACCATCGAATTTAAAAAGGTTGATGATGATCGCTGGAACCGCAGAAATAGATACAAACGCACGAATTTTTGTCCAGATCAAGTTTTCAATGGCAAGGTGTACATCTGGGTTGATGGAGATGTGTTTTCTGGAGCCTCTGAATTTGCTTCGCTCGCCCGCTGCTATGTTGATGATTGTGAGCTGATTGGGTTGCCTACTTGTGGGGGGCAGGGCGGACATACCAGTGGGTACTACTACCGCTTGATTCTGCCCAATACAAAAATAGAAATCAATGTTCCTCGGGTTAGGTTTGATCTAGCCATCTCGCTTCCACGCACAAATGGTGGCTTGCAGCCTGACTTGCTTATTGAGGGCAATGCTTGGGAAAATGACAATCCAATCGGTGTTTTTCGACAGGCTCTAAATAGCCGCGATTTCGTACATTCGGAGTATTAATCTCCTTTCTTATACGGTATGCGTATTCTCTTTTCTCTGCTTTTAGTAATATCGCTCAACGCGGATGCAACAACAATTAAATCGCTGTTCATCGGCAATAGCTATACCTATTACAATGCTCTACCAAATGTGGTGAGCGATGTCGCTACGTCAATGGGTCATTCACTAATATTCGATAGCAGCGCTCCGGGAGGATATACGTTCAACCAGCACACATCAAATGCAACAACGCTGCAGAAAATCGCTGCTGATGAATGGGATTTTGTGATCCTTCAAGAGCAAAGCCAAATTCCAAGTTTCCCGCTTTCGCAAGTCGAGCAAGACTGCTTCCCTTTTGCAGGACAACTTTGTAACCTAATTCGCGAAGCCAATCCGTGTGCTCGTCCTCTTTTCTACATGACCTGGGGTCGCGAAAATGGTGATAGTCAAAATTGCGCCAACTGGCCGCCTGTTTGCACTTACGATGGTATGCAAGAGCTGCTTACTGAACGCTACATGCAAATGGCAACAGACAACGATGCATGGGTTGCACCTGTCGGAAGCGTTTGGCAATCGGTTATGGCTGATGCTCCACTTTATGCTGCCGATGGTAGTCATCCGTCAATACACGGTACATACCTCGCTGCCTGCACGTTCTTCGCGGTAATGTTTAATGAATCTCCTGTTGGAGCAGCATATCCTGATGGAGTAACCGCTCAACAAGCTCTTGCAATACAGGAGGCAGCAAATGAGGTGGTTTTCGGGAATTTGGAGATGTGGAATATGAACGTTCCAATGGTGTGGACAACCATTTCTTCGTTTGAAGATGAGGTGGTGATTGATGCGAGTGCTACGACACTATCGGTTGAAGTATCTATAAATGGTGAAATAACGCAATACGCAGACTTCCCAATTGTTATCTCTACAGAAGGTTATGATAATGGTGAGTATACTTTCACAGCTTCGTCCACGTCTCCGTGCGGAACGGCTGCGGATACCGAAACGATCGTGATTGATAACACGGGTGTTTTCGATGCTGAATTAGAAGGATTCTCTATTCATCCAAACCCAGCATCAACAGCGGTGCGCGTGAAGACTTCAATAGCGAATGGTGAGTTGGAAATACGAAACATGAGCGGACAACTCGTACACCGTCAAAAACTGAATGGAAACCAATCGGATATAAGTATAGAGCATTTACCCCGAGGCATTTACATCCTGCGAGTGAGCAGCGACGAAAAAGAACAGTACAATCAGAAATTGATTGTTAGTTATTGATGGTGACGTTGAAGTTGCCTTTCATAGAGATGTCGAAACCAACGGTGTCGCTATTCACAACTTCTCGCAAGATCATTTCAAAGCTTACGGTTTCATTGCCGCCTAAAATAGCAGGAGTGATGTTCACCAAGCCTACAGTGCTCGTATAAGTGCGGTACGGAAGTAAAATATCGTTTTGATTGATCTCTTCAAACCAATTCAGAACATCGGGGTTTGGTATGTAAAAAAGCTGCTGATCAACACTGTCTACCCCCAATTGAATGTTGAGGTTGTGTGGCTCTACTTCAAATTCGGTACGGACATCAGCTGTCAACACATATTTGCGGGAAAGGAAGTTTTCTGGATCTCCCAAAACATACTCAGCCATCTGAAGTGGATATTCTACACCACCCCATTTAATAGACCCACAATCACACATAAATACTGGATTTACGAACTCATCGGTTTTTTTACAAGAACCAACAGCGAGTGCAATAGTAAGCAGGAGTAGAACCTTTTTCATACGTTTTTTAATAGGCTTGTGAAGGTACAAAAATAGTAAAGCCACAGAAATACAAAAGAGCGCAATTCTTGAAGTCAATTCAAGGGGTCGGGATACAAGAGGTACTTTTTTCTCATTTCCTTAAATGCTTGCAAATCAGGCGCCCAGCTAGCGCGTATTTCTTCTTCGGTATTGCCAGCTATGATCTGCTTTCGCAGTTTGTCTGTGCCTGCTAGCTTGTCGAAAAAAGCAGCATCGGTGAAAAACTTAGACTTGTCTGGATAGAATTTGTACGAGTCGAGAATAAACGGAAGGTACATGTGGCGATATGATTTGAAGTAAAAACTCCCAAACTCACCGAGGTTTTGTCCGTTACACGCTTTACCTTCATACTTCGGATTGGTGACTTTCCCCGCAATGGCTGCAGGAGTGAATTGAAATGATCCGTTCTGATTTTCAGGATAGCCAATAACCTCAAAGGGAAATGGAGTGCCTCGGCCGATACTGATCTTAGTGGGTTCAAACAAACACAAAGTAGGGTAGAGGTAAATGGCAGATTGACTGCTGAGGTTCGGACTAGGATTGATGGGTAAGGCGTACAGATCGTCGTGCTGATAATGTTTGCATGCAATCACCTGAAGGTCGCAGGTCGCGGTTGTAGTCATCCAATTTTCGCCACAAATCATTTTCGCCAATTCGCCCAAGGTCATCCCGTGCACGACGGGGATAGGAATGATGCCGACAAATGAGGTGAAACTTGGCTCCAATACTGGTCCGTCAACATAAAAGCCATTTGGGTTTGGACGATCGAGAACAATGACAGGAATCTTATTTTCAGCCCCTGCCTCGATTATGTAGTACAAGGTTGATAAATAGGTGTAAAATCGTGCACCAACGTCTTGAATATCAAATACCAAGATGTCGATGTCTGCAAGCATCTCTGGTGTCGGCTTCTTTGTTTTTCCATATAACGACCGCACAGGAAGTCCGGTTTTGCCATCAATACCGCTCGCCACATGCTCTCCATTGGCAGCCTCGCCGCGAAATCCATGTTCGGGAGCGAAAATGGCACCAACAGTAACGCCTTTTTCTACCAAAACATCTGCAAGATGCTGATCGCCAATCACGGAGGTGTGGTTCACGACCAAGCCAACTTTTTTGTTTTGCAATAGTCCGATGTAGCGATCCATTTGCTCAGCACCAGTAACTATTTCAGAATTTTCTTTCAAGCTGGCCATAAAGGGTGCACTGGCTTGCATGGTAGGTTGCGATTCGCTAGAACAGGCGAAAACAAAGCAACAAAGGACAATGAGAAAAGTAGATTTCATGTGCGCGGAATGACAACTATTGTTCCAAGCAGCGAAGTTAAGAGGTATTTTGCTTTAGTTGATGTGTGATGACTTTTAGAAATGTCGTACCTTTGCGCCGATTTTTCAAATGTCCAAAGATGGCTACGAACAGAACTTTTACAATGATTAAGCCGGATGCGACCGGCGCTGGTAACACCGGGAAAATAATTGATCGCATCATCGGAGCGGGTTTTTCAATTCGCGCAATGAAGTGGACACAACTTTCACGTCAGGAAGCTGAGAAGTTCTATGCCATTCACAAAGAGCGTCCGTTCTTCGGTGAATTGGTAGACTACATGACTTCAGGTCCTATCGTAGCTGCCATTCTTGAGAAAGACAATGCAGTAGAAGATTTCCGCACATTGATCGGAGCTACTGACCCGAAACAAGCTGCAGAAGGCACTATCCGTCGTGATTTTGCTGAAAGCATCGCAGCGAATGCGGTTCACGGATCTGATAGCGATGAGAACGCACACAACGAAGGATTTTTCTTCTTCAGTGAGCGTGAGCGCGCTTAATGAGCGATTAAAGTATTCAAAAAAGAGGCGGCTGATTCAGTCGCCTCTTTTTGTTTCCAACAGTGTTTTCGAGCAAAAATCGTAACTTCGCGCTTTCCAATTTCAAAACCACTTTCTCAAAGATGAATAAGATTAAAGTTGCAAACCCCGTCGTGGAGCTTGACGGCGACGAAATGACACGGGTGATCTGGAGTGCAATTAAAGAAAAGCTCATTTTCCCTTACCTCGACCTCGATATCAAATACTACGATCTTGGAATCGAGAAGCGCGATGAAACCAATGATCAAATCACAATCGATTCGGCAGAGGCTATTAAAAAGTACAACGTGGGGATCAAATGCGCGACTATCACACCCGATGAGCAACGTGTAGAAGAGTTCGGATTGAAAAAGATGTGGAAATCTCCAAATGGAACCATCCGTAACATCGTTGGAGGAACCGTTTTCCGTGAGCCTATCATCATGAAGAATGTGCCGCGTTTGGTGCCGGGTTGGACACAGCCAATTTGTATTGGACGTCATGCTTTCGGTGATCAATACAAGGCTACCGATACGGTAATCAAAGGAAAAGGAAAGCTTACTATGTCGTTTATACCTGAAGATGGCGGACAAACCCAAACTTGGGAGGTCTACGATTTTAAAGGTGACGGTGTGGCGTTGAGCATGTACAACACTGACGAATCTATTTATGGCTTCGCTCGCTCATGCTTCAACCAGGCTTTGGTGAAGAAATGGCCTTTGTACCTTTCTACGAAGAACACAATTTTGAAAGCCTACGATGGTCGCTTCAAAGATATCTTTGAAGAAGTGTATCAAAATGAATTCAAAACGCTATTCGAAGAAACAGGCATTACCTACGAACATCGTCTGATCGACGACATGGTGGCATCTGCACTGAAATGGAGCGGTGCGTTTGTTTGGGCTTGTAAAAACTACGACGGCGACGTCCAGTCTGATACCGTAGCTCAAGGTTTCGGGTCTCTCGGACTTATGACCTCAGTTCTTGTAACGCCAGATGGAAAAACGGTTGAAGCGGAAGCCGCTCATGGCACTGTTACACGCCACTACCGTCAGCATCAACAAGGAAAGAAGACTTCTACGAACCCCATTGCATCAATTTTTGCATGGACCCGTGGTTTGGATTTCAGAGGGAAACTAGATGGGAACGACGCTTTGCGCTCATTCTGTTCAACACTGGAGCAAGTATGCGTAGATGTTGTTGAAGGTGGTAAAATGACCAAAGACTTGGCCATGCTAGTGAAAGATGGAAAAGTGACTGAAGCCGATTATCTTACTACTGAAGACTTCCTTGATGCGCTTGATCAGGAATTGAAAAAGAGAATGATGAGTTAATATTTCTTGAATATTGATCTAAAAAGGTGCGCTATGGTGCACCTTTTTTGTTTAAATATTTACTCAGCTAACCTAATCCACCACCCTTTGTGAATTTCTAATTTTGAAATACCTTGTTTGAGGTAGTTGCTGCTCGATTGGGTTTGAATACTTTTCAAATACCCAATATCTACTACCAATGATTCACATCCACCACCGAAGAAACCAACCAACTGCCGCTACCACCAATCAGTTAGAAGCCGCTCATAGGAAAATTCAAAGCGATTTTTTACCGACTATGGAGCACTATCTAGACATCATGTCACACTATGAGGGCAGATCAGGTGCTCAGGCTGCTATCTGTTTTTATTGGTTTAAAAGATTTAAGCAGGAATTGAACAGTCATTTTCGGTTTGAAGAGCAATATATCTTCCCATTTATGGAAGGAATAGAACCGGAGCTAACAGATGAGGCACGCAACTTTGTTACCGCACACGACGATCTTGAAGAGCGCTTAACAACATTTTTGAATGTGTTAACGGTCGATATGATTGCACTTAAAAACGATATGATCTATAACCTTCTTGTCACAAGAGTGGAGAAATTGATTGGTTTACTCGAATTGCATGCCCACGAAGAACACAGTCTCTTTGAACGTATACTCAAATCCTAATTCCTGCTTCTGAAATATGTTCGTTCGCGCAAGATTCAGCAATATCCCTTGCAGTGGTATTTCAATTTTTGTGAACGTCAACAAGAAAATTACAATTAATTACATCTTTCGAAATGGTATTTTTCTAAACGGTTTTGATTGAGATAAGTGAGTACATTCAAAGCTCTAACTGATATGGTTTGCAAAAGTCTAACTTCAATTATTAATCAATAGCAATCTGTTCCATGCACGAACGAAGAATCAAGACTAATAACAGTCGGCTTGTGGTTTAAGATTTCGATTGAATCTCTGTTTCGAAAAATTCTGGGGCAAAATTCAGCAGGTATAACACCGTTTGAGAACGCGTAAAGGCTGTGTAAAACCATCGCAACAACGATTCATCTAGCATTTCCTCGGTAAGAAAACCTTGATCCACAACAACGGCTGGCCATTGTCCGCCTTGCGACTTGTGGCAGGTTACAGCATACGCGAATTTAATCTGCACGGCATTGTAAAAGGGGTCTTTCGAAACGGCTTCATGGATTTTTCTCCTGCTTCCCAAATGCAGATAGTCTTCAGTAACGGCTTCGTAAAACCTGCGCTGGGCTTCCATCCCGAGGTTGGCCTGTTCGTGCATGAGCACGTCGAGCATTACACGCATGTCAATGGATGGGTATTCTGGGTAATCAGCAAGGCGAACTGTCACATCCGCGAAGCGCAAACCGTATTGTTCATAGTGCCTGCCGACTTTCTCTATCTCCAAGGCATCTCCGTTGGCGAGAAAAGGAGTGGGGGCGTCTTTGTAATCTATCAACCAATGATAGTTGTTGCGCACTACCATGATCATATCTCCGCCTGAAAGCTCTTCTTCGTGCCAAAGTATGCGGTTGCGAATCTGCTGGTTGAATAAATTTGCCCTTTTGTTCGAACGTGTTATCACACACACGCCTTCTTGTCCGTACTTACCATACAAATCTTCAAGCAATTCGTGCAATTCGCCGCCTTCAATACGTTTGATATCCGAAAAACCTTCCATCTGCAATGTCGGGAAACCGGGTGTCTTATTCATCAGGTGTTGTCGCAATATGTTGGCGTTCAGTAAAATACCTGAGTCGATTTCTTGTCTGACAACTTCTTTCAATTCGATTTCTGCCATCGTCAAATCGAAACGTTCTGAGAGATGGGTTGTGCGCAACGCCGGACTGTCGGTTGTGCCTACGGGAGGCAATTGTGCACCATCGCCGATGAGCAACAGCCTACAGCCTTCGCCGGCAAAGACATAGGCCATCATGTCGTCGAGCAAATCGCGATAGTCTTCTTGAGAGGCGGTTGCTTCTCCGATCATCGATGCTTCATCAACCACAAACAATGCGTTTCGTCGGCGATTGAAACCGAGAGAGAAATCCATGCCTCCGCCTTCGGTCTTTCCCATGTAAATGGTTTTGTGGATGGTGTAGGCTGGCGCATGTGCGAATGATGAAAGCACTTTTGCAGCACGTCCGGTGGGTGCCATAAGCACTACATCAATGTCGAGGCTTTTTAAAACTTGAACAATGGTTCCTGTGACTGTCGTTTTCCCCGTTCCCGCATATCCTTTGATGAGCAAGGCGCATTTGGGTTTCGGCGACCATAAAAACCTACTGAATGCATGCAGTAGTCCTTCCTGACTGGTGGTCGGGGTGTAAGGAAATGCTTCCTTTAAGAGGTATTCGAGATCGCCAATATTCACATTTCAAAGGTCGTGAAATAGGCGTGAATGCTCATGCAATCTTTTCAAATGTTTCGACCAATTGATTTTTCTACCTTTGTGAAAATGCATGACAATGGCTGACGTAATGGAAAATAAGTTGACTTCTCAACAAGCGATAGAACTAGAAGATAAACATGGTGCACACAACTACCACCCACTGCCTGTGGTGCTGGATCGTGGCGAAGGTGTTTTCGTTTGGGATGTTGAAGGGAAACGATACTTCGATTTCTTGTCTGCATACTCTGCTGTCAATCAAGGTCACTGCCATCCGCGAATTGTGAAGGCAATGAAAGACCAGGCGGAGAAACTTTGTCTGACATCACGTGCGTTCTACAACAGTGTTCTGGGTAGATATGAGAAATATATAACTGAGTATTTCAGCTACGACAAGGTGTTGCCAATGAATACGGGAGCGGAGGCTGTTGAAACAGCGATTAAACTTTGCCGCAAATGGGCCTACGAGAAAAAAGGTGTGCCGAGCAATGCAGCAAAAATTATTGTCTGCGGCGAGAACTTCCACGGTCGCACTACAACGATCATTTCGTTTTCTAGCGACCCCGATTCAAAGGGTAACTTCGGTCCGTACACTCCTGGTTTTGTGAGCATTCCGTACAATGATTTGAACGCTCTTCGCACTGAGTTGGAGGATCCCAATGTTGCCGGTTTCTTGGTAGAGCCTATCCAAGGAGAAGCAGGGGTGAACACTCCAGCTGATGATTTCATTCAATTGGCAGCGAAAGCATGCAAGGAAAAGAATGTATTGTTCATTGCAGACGAGGTGCAAACGGGTATTGCACGCACCGGAAGTCTTCTCGCTGTTTGTGGAAATTGCTCATGCGAAAATCATTGTGAACGTCAATCTACGTATGCTCGACCTGATATTTTAATTCTTGGAAAAGCGCTCTCTGGTGGCTCGTATCCGGTGTCGGCAGTATTGGCTGATGACGATGTGATGATGGTCATCAAGCCTGGTGAACACGGCTCTACTTTCGGAGGTAACCCCATTGCTGGTGAGGTGGCTATCGCAGCTTTGGAAGTGGTGAGAGATGAAAATCTGGCTCAGAATGCTCGCCGACTTGGAAACATTTTCAGAGCAGAGATGCGCAAGCTGATCGAGGAAACGGATCTTGTTACGCTGGTGCGCGGACGTGGATTGTTGAATGCGATTATAGTGAATGATACTCCTGATAGCCCAACAGCATGGAACATTTGCGTAGAGCTGAAAAACAATGGACTACTCGCAAAACCTACACACGGAAATATCATCCGATTTGCACCTCCTTTGGTGATGACTGAGGATCAATTGATGGAGTGTGTGAACATCATCAGAAAGACAATTCTCGAGCACAGAAAATAATCAATCGAGGTTCAATATCAAGGTTTCATTTCTGTCCATCGAGGTGCTGAATACGAAATCTTCTTTCCTGCCTCTAACGCGTAATCGACAAGCTACGGTGTTTGGAGAAATTGTCCCTTCATTTTTTGCACAGACCATGATTGTGTTCGTGCCATCTTGAAGGTACAGCTTGATTACTTTCTTTTTCCTTGTTAATGCGTGATCAACGAGGATGAAATTATCGTTGAAAAATACTGAAATTGAATCTCCGTCTAGCTCTGCTTGATCCCACAACCGCAGTTTCACGACTCTTCTTTTTACACTGTAGGTTCTGCCAACGCGGGTTTCCCTTGCCATGAAGTTTTTCATTTCAGCGGGTGGCTGGGGTAACTTCAATTTTGGTGGCTTTGGAGGTGTGATGTCGCCTGTATATCGGAAGCGCAATCCGACGTAGTCGCCTTTTCCTCTTGCGTAATTTGTGACTCCGTCTTTTGTAAAGGCAAAGTTCACTGTTGCGCTATCTCTGAAGATGTAGGAATAGGTCAATAAGAAATGCATGGCACCGCGAGGAAAAGATTTCACTAGACCCAATTCAGGAGAAAGGATATTGCTTTTCGGCCCAAAAGAACTTGCCAGAATGCTGTAATTACCAATGGTTTCGCCTTCTGTATCGGGGCCATAGAAGACGGTGCCAAGGTCGATGCCTACATGCAGGTCTGAATGATTGTTTTTTTTAATTGGCAAAAGTGCAAAGGCTGAGAGGTGCATTTTCCAAGTAATACTCGAAACTGAATATTCACCGCTATCAAGCTGGAAGGCATATGAATCAAGCACGCCACCACCACTGGCAAAAATGCCATAGCGCTCGCGATATCGGATACCCAAACCGGCAGTAAGATCGAGCACAGAGCCCATTTTTTGCCTAACATTTAGATCTCGCTGGTCGTCGAATTTGGCAAAGTTTGCACCTACATCAAGTTTCACGGCGTAAGCCAAGCGGACGTCTGGTTGACAAAACGCACACAATCCAAACCCAACAACAAATAAAGAGGTCAGGCACCACTTCATGCTGTTATCCAATGGCAGCTATCAAGTCGTGTCGGGTGATGATATGATGTCCGCCTTCACTTAAAGTCACCAGCACCGCAGCATTGTCTTTGGTCATCATCTTCGATAAATCGCTCAAAGATGTGCTTTCTGAAACAACAGGGTAGGGTGCCGACATAACTTTGTGCACTGCGTCGGTCATCGTGTTCGACCCATCAAAAATGGCTTCGAATAGTTTTCTATCATCTACCGAGCCTACAATTTCTCCTTCTTGCACAACAGGCATTTGACTAATGCCAAATTGCTTCATTTTTTGAATTACTGTTTCAATAGGCTCACCTGAGTATACCTTAACCAAAGGTAAGTTTCGGTGCTTGGCAATGATGTCTTTGGCTGTCTTCACCTCTTCTTTCAAAAACCCGCGATCGCGCATCCAATCGTCATTGAAAACTTTACCTACGTAGCGGCTGCCATGATCGTGGAAAAGGACTACGACAAAACTGTTTTCGTCGAGCTCATGCTTGCGCTGACGAATGAGTTGATATGCAGATCCTGCGCTGTATCCAAGAAACAATCCTTCTTTGATGGCTAGCTCACGAGTAACTAAGGCGCCATCTTTATCTGTAACCTTCTCGAAACCATCAATTAAACTGAAATCAACGTTTTTTGGTAGAATATCTTCACCAATACCTTCGGTGATGTAAGGGTAGATTTCTTTTTCGTCGAATTCTCCCGTTTCATGGTATTTTTTAAATACTGATCCGTATGTATCAGCGCCCCAAATCTTGATGTTCGGATTTTTCTCTTTGAGAAATTTCGCTACTCCTGAAATGGTGCCTCCGGTTCCTACTCCCACTACAAAATGGGTTATTTTTCCTTCCGTCTGTTCCCAAATCTCAGGTCCTGTGCTTTCGTAATGCGCTTGGCGGTTGCTTAGATTGTCGTATTGATTGCACCAAATGCTATTCGGTGTTTCTTTGTGCAAACGCTCCGCAACAGAGTAGTAGCTATCGGGGTGGGTTGGTGCAACGTTGGTCGGACAAACATACACTTGAGCGCCGTGGGCGCGTAAGACATCGAATTTCTCTTTCGACTGTTTATCGCTGGTAGTACAAATCAGTTTATAGCCCTTTACGATGCAAGCCAAAGCCAGTCCCATACCTGTATTTCCGGAAGTACATTCAATTACAGTTCCACCCGGTTTCAAGGTGCCATTTTTTTCGGCATCTTCGATCATCTTGAGCGCCATGCGGTCTTTCACCGAGTTGCCTGGATTGAAGTACTCAACTTTTGCATATACCGTTCCTGGGATGTCGGCTGCAATTTTATTTAGTCGGATCATCGGTGTATTGCCGATGGCTCCTAAAATGTTGTCGTAAACACGGTTTTTCATAATGCAAAGGTAGAGAGTCTTAATCGAAGCGAATAGCTTTTACCGGTGATATCTTTGATACATAAAGTGCCGGTAACAACATCATCAATACGCAGACTACGAAGGTGATGGCTTCTATTTGAAAGAGGTATAAAAAGTCAAATCGGATAGGGACGTAGTCAACATAATACGTTTCTGGATTCAGTTTGATCAGGCCTGTCGACTTCTGCAAAGCACACAACCCAAAGCCAATTAGGTTTCCTACTAGCATCCCAATGCCGATTATTCTCGCCGCATGGCGGATGAAAATAAATACGACATAACGGTCGCGCATGCCAAACGCTTTCAGCATGCCAATCATATTTGTCCGCTCTAAGATGATGATTAACAGCGCAGAAGTCATATTCACTACGGCAATCAGAATCATCATATATATTATAAGGTCTACATTCAAATCGAGCATTTCGAGCCAAGAGAATATTTCTGGATTTCGGTCGGCAACGCTCAAGACATCGAGGTAGTATGGGACTTCATAAAACACGGCATCGTCCATATCACCTAGTTGGGCATAGTCGTCGATCAAGACCTCAAATCCACCGGCGTAGTATTTCCAACTTCCGCCAGAAGTGGTCAATGATCCGTGGAAACAACTGTCTGTATTGGTTTTCGATATTTTTAAAAAAGCAGTATCGGCGAGGGTATTCGCCCCATCGGTCACAATCAACGAGAAGGTTGTGTCTATCGAAGTACCCATGACAATTTCATGCGGACCGGGCCCAGCAAGGCTGCTTTCCGACCAACTGTATCTCAAGTCGTTTTGTCCGCCAAACCCAAACCCCTGAACAGTCACAACATCGCGTTGGCATGAATCAATGAGAGCTATTTGAGCTTCGATGCCCCATTTGTTGATGCGTTGGATGTGGGCGATGTCGACAAAAACGAATTGTTCATCGAACTCTTTTAGTCCGGTATTGAACATGGTGGTTATTTCGAAGTTCCTCGGACGTATGTCACCTTCTTTTAAAACGAAGTAGAGTGTTACTTTGTCGCCCAAGTCGAGTTCGAGACGTTTGGCAGTGAACTCAGAGATCATAAGTTGACTTTCACCGGCTGATTCTCCAATCTGCAGCGGCTGTCCTCGTGTGATTTTCGAATTGAAGAACGACCAATCAAAATCGGTTCCAATGCCCTTTATGACAACACCTTGTAGGTTGTCGGAGGTTTCCATGATGCCCGGTTTTGTAGCGAAGATTTGTATTTGACGAATTCCTTCCGCATCCCCGAGTGAGGGATAAAAATCTTGAGAAATTTCAATGCGAGAACTTTCTTTGTTGAAAGATTGATCGGCGTTTACAATCTGGAAGTGCGCTCCAAATCCGACCACTTTATCTCTCACCTCCTGCTGAAACCCTGTAACAATAGCAACACTGATGATCATAAGCGCTACGCCAACGGCGACGCCAAGTGTGGCGATGGTGACGACAGGACGAGAAAGTTTTTGACTTTCACTCTTTCCCGCCATGCGAGAGGCTATAAATCTTATTGCAGACACTGCGCGAAGATAAAAGAAACGACAAGGTGAAACAGCAGAGAATCAGAAAAATGAACCGAAGCGAGCCCAGGGAGTTCACCACTCTCTCCCAATGGTGACCTTTTAGTTAGCCACGAACCCTGTCCCTTGCGGATAGCCCGCTTCGGCATTTTTAGTCTTACAATAATGAACCCCTCTTTGAAAGAGAACAACGTTTCGACGAAAGGTCTAACGCAAGGTCACATCAAATGGTTAATTTTTTTTGAAGTGCTAATATCGGAAAGGAATTAGAAATAATATCTATTAGAAACGATATTATCGTTGGATTTCGGAGGAAAGTGGAAAAGAAAAAATTGTAAGTTTGCGCGGGCACATGCCGTTATACTTTTAAATCGTCAAGCGAAAATGGAAAATCTTGGGAAGACATTAGGAAAATACGTTATCTCAATCGGGTTGTTTGTCATGGGTTTGGTCTTTTTGGTCAAATATTTTAGTGGCGACGCATTGGAAAAACAACCGATCATGCTTCTGATTTCATCGCTAATCTTAATCGCGGTGGCGATATTGATGTCTCCAACGGTTTTAGAAAAATTGAGCGGTTCAATTTCTAAAATCCTTGGGTTTGGAGCAGCTATTCTAGCTCTTTTTCTTGGTTATCAAGTGTATGACTCGGTAGATAGTGAATTGGTATATCAAGAGAAAAAGAGACTGTACGATGAGGTGGTGATTCAAAAGCTGAAAGATATTCGGTCAATCGAAGAGGCATATGAAGATGTTTATGGTGTTTTTACAACCAACTTCGATACACTTATTGATTTCGTTTACAAACCAGTTGTAGCTATTCCTTTTAAAGCAGGTACTTTCCACGATTCGTTGCCTGAACAGCGGTCGCTAGAAATGGGTTATGTAATCACGCGTGCAGATGTCGATTCTGTTGCCACAATGATCGGTCTATCACCTGATGATCTTCTCACTAAAATCGAGTCCGATATGAGTGTTTGGAAAATCCGTGATACCATTTATACGAGCTTTTTCGATGAAAACTTTGCTCCAGAAAAGCGCAAGGAGAAGAAAATGGATATGGTAAACCTCGATTCTTTAACATATTCGCCGCTTTCAGGTGTGCGCTTTGAAGCGAAAATGAGTTCTATCGAAGTAGGTGGTGTCAACAAAGCTACCTTGGAAGTGAAAGACCCTACGCCTTTCGGTCAGGAAGGTGCTCGTAAAGACACGCTTAAGTTTGGTTCGCTTACCGAACCTCACCTCGATGGTAACTGGAAATAAAGAGAAAGTCGATATCCAAGGGCTTTCGCCCGATCACTATTCTTCTGACCATTTTTTATATGCGTTGGTGGCTGATGACTCGCTGTTGTGGGCTGTAACCAATGCATATAAATCGGTGCTCTCAATTGGTGATTTGCGATTCGAGCCATCGGAGCGGATTTCAAAACTGAATTCTTGGACGTCCAATACCCTTCGGAATACAACGTTCGCGAGCACTAGCATTGCGCTGAGGTCGTGCGATATGGTGTTGGTTCCCAATGCATTGTACGATTTTAAACGTTCTCCTGAATTGCTTCAGTTATCAAGCGGTGTCGAATATCAAAACTGTTTGTCTTTTAACATCTCCCGCCTTTCAGCGACATTGATTTATGGGGTAGATGAAGAAGTGTTGGGTTTTTTTCAGGGTGTTTTTCGCGGACAAAAATTGGTTCCTTCTCAAGGGTTGCTGATTGATGCTCTCTTGAAACACAATCGTTTCGATAGAAACACGCAAATAGTCGTTGATGTGCATGGTCGTAAATGCGATTTCGCAGTGGTCGGACATTCGAAATTGTTTTTAGCGAATTCGTTCAATTTTAAGACCGACGAAGACATCCTTTTTTATACCGCTAACATTGTGAAGCAGCTCGCACTCGAAAATGAGGAAATATCGATTGAGGCGTGTGGAGAAGTAACCGACCAGCAGCTCGAGCTTTTCAGAGAATATTTTGAATCTGTAACCAGATTTGAGGGGTATGATCAACCACCCGTTGATGCGGCTATTGATGCGAATTCAAGGCATACCACACTTTTAAATATCATTGCATGCGCATCATAGGAGGGTCATTAAAAGGCCGGCGTTTTCAGCCTCCATCCAACTTTAAGGGGCGACCAACAACAGATTATGCGCGCGAGAGTTTATTCAATATTCTACAACATAAATTCGAGATTCAAGATGCTGATACGGTAGATTTGTTCGCTGGGTCTGGGGCTGTGAGCTATGAACTGGCCAGCAGAGGGGCTTCTACAGTAAGAGCAATTGAGCTATCTGGGAGTTCTTGTTCCTTTATAAGAGCAACAGCGCTGAGTTTTGGTATCACCCAAATCATTCCTGTTAAAGCAGATGTGTTCTCATGGCTGGCGCAAACTCGTGAAACGTGGGACATCGTTTTCGCCGATCCCCCTTACGATTTGCCGCGGCTAAAAGAACTTCCGAAACTGATCAAAGAAAAAGGTATTGTCCGCAAATCGGGTATCTTTATCTTGGAACACGGTCCGGAACATTCGTTTACAGGCTCTGAAGGGCTGTTCGATGAACGTAAATATGGACATGTCCATTTTAGTTTCTTTAATTTCGATGAAGTATGAAGAAAGCAGTCTTCCCAGGGTCATTCGATCCAATTACTAAAGGACATGAGAACATTGTCAGACGTGCCGCATTGATATTCGATGAAATTGTGGTTTCAATAGGTAGCAACAGCACCAAGCAAAGCATGTTTACACTCGAGCAACGCACCAATTGGCTGCGTGAAGTGTTTGCTGATGTTTCGAATGTAACGGTTGATTCTTACGATGGATTGACGATTGACCATTGTAAAAGTATTGGGGCTCAGTTTTTGCTGAGGGGCGTGCGCAACGGTGGCGACTTTGAATATGAGCGCACCATAGCACAAATGACCAAGTACATGGATCCTCAATTAGAGACAGTGATTTTATTCACAGATCCAGAGTACGCGGCAATAAATTCGACAGTTGTACGTGAGATACTCAGAAACAATGGCGATGTATCGCATTTTATACCTACTTGCATTCATATTTCTGGTCCAACCAGATAGTTCAGCAACGTCTATTGCGGGTTCTGCATCGGAATTGGCAGGTGGCGAACTCTTCATCTACCGCCTCGATGATGCTTTCGTAAATCGTCAGTCTGAAATCACTTCGGTGTCTATAAACGACGACGGTTCTTTCAAAGTCGATTTTCCGCTAACTCGTCCGCACCTTATTCGCCTCTACTGCCGCGAATGGATGGGCGAATTCTACGCCTTCCCAAATTCTGATTACACGATTGAGCTTCGAAAGCCATCAAACGCACCGCGCAAATTTTGCGACAACATGCTCAACGTATTTGTCTCTTCGCCTCACGCGGCGGATGCCAATGTCCTCATGTCGCAGTTCCAAAGTGAAATGGAAGTGCTATTTAACGAGTCGTTCCTCGATCTAGCGAAGCAACAATCAAAAGGGAATAGCGGCTATAGAAAGGTTCAACGAGAAAAACTTTTGCGAGCAAACCTAATCACAGAAGAGGATGATGATGAGGTGGTAGAGTTGCTCGCCGATTCAACCTCGTTGCGATTCAATGCTTTCGCTGAACGGGTGCATTCATGGTTGCCTCCGTGTGATGCCTTCACTGAGCAATTGCTGCTGACTTCGTTGGCAAGTCTTGACCATTCTTTGGGGAAATCTTCTGAGCGAATAGCCAATGATTACCCAACCATCAAAACCGATCTCACTAACCCTGAATATGTCCGTTTGTTCCGTCAGCTCAATTTCGCACCATTGGCGAAACGAAATGTTTCCCCATCAAAATGGGAAGACATACTGATTTCAATGGCCCCTGCCGATTCTCTTTTTAAAGCCCTGGATCCAACCAATACGCTGAACAATGAGGAGAAAAGCATGCTGGCATTGTTGGCTCTGGAGCAGACGCCTTCTTATATCGATTTTTCTAAGAAAAAGATCCAAGCCGTGATAGCCAGATTTTCTGCTGATTCCGTTCTTGGTATTCAATGCTCTGCAATATTAGAAAACAGCATGCAAGGCAGCCGATCCGATACCGAAGCACTGCCGAATGTGGTGTTGCTCAATCTCACCGGTGATCGCATCAACCTAGTCGATTTCAATGGAGAATTGGTGTACCTGTTTTTCGTTGATAGCAACATGCCCTCAGCTCAAAAGGAAATTTCTGCTTTGTCGTCGCTGATATCAAAATGGACGAGTAAAATGACTTTCGTAGTCGTTGAAATGGGTGAGGGAAACTCCATTAATGCCTTACAGAGCTTGGCACGAGCGAACAAAATTCAATTGCTGCGCTCTGGAAATACCCCAGCCATTCGTCATCATTTCAATTTAAAATCTATTCCTACGGGTTACCTCGTAGATACCGACAATAGGTTCATTGATGATGTCACACCACTTCCTGCCGATGGCTTGCCATATCGTTTGGAACAGCTATTCATGAATGAGAAAAAAGGAAACGGACGCACCTGGCGAGATTAGTTTCTAGCGAGGAAAGCGGTTAGCACATCACGAATGCTTGCATAGGCCTGCGGCAGATAATCGGCTATTTCCGATTGCGGCACCCACCTCACAATATCGATGTTCTCTTCTGTTTGTGGCACCAAGGCTTCTTCTTTATTCACACGCATCACATACCAGTGAGAAGGCTTCAGTACCCATCTTTCTTTGAAATAATACGTATGGTAAGAGGTTGAAAAGAACGATGTTATTGTTGGCTCTTCAATGCCACACTCTTCTGACACTTCCCTCACAGCTGCTTGCTCGATTGTTTCACCTGTATCGACTTTTCCTTTCGGTAAATCCCATTGTCCGAGCCGGTGTATCATCAGCACTTCATCTTTCGCGTTTAAGACAATTCCGCCTGCTGCTTCGACTACTTTGTATTGCGATTGAAAAAGCTTCCACGACGTTTCTACATCGGCGCATAACAGCTTAACCGATTGAATGTCATGATCTTTATCAATCAGAGATTGGATTGATTCCATGTCGCCGACATGATCAAAACGAATCAGGAGCTGACGATCCTCAACAATTATTGAATTTCCTGTTGTTTGAATCAAACTTACAGGGCGGTCTGACATGAAAACTTTATACATTTGCGGCATGAGAACAAAGGAGGAAACGGGCTTAAAGGTAGCAGAATTTCTGTTGCAGATTAAGGCGATTGAGCTGAGCCCTGAGTCACCGTATACTTGGGCATCGGGATGGAAGTCACCGATTTATTGCGACAACCGCAAAACATTGTCGTACCCGAAGATCCGCACGTACATCCGTCAACAATTTGTTACAGCCATCAATGAGTCTTTCGGCAAGCCGGATGTTATTATTGGCGTAGCAACAGGCGGTGTAGCCATTGGGGCTTTGGTTGCTGAAGAGTTGGGGTTGCCTTTTGCATACATACGTGCCGAAGCCAAAGGACATGGATTGGGCAATCGCATAGAAGGAGTAGTTGAAAAAGGACAAACGGCAGTGGTTGTTGAAGATCTTATTTCAACAGGAAAAAGCAGTCTGTCGGCAGTCGATGCTTTAAAAGCAGCGAATGTCAATGTCAAAGGCATGGTTGCGATTTTCACATACGGCTTCGAGCAAAGCAGGAAGGCATTTGCTGATTACGGCGTGCCATTGCAAACCTTAACCGATTACGAAACCTTGCTGAAGCAGGCATTGCAGGCGGGTTATATAAATGAACATCAATCATCACTTCTTCGGGCATGGCGAGAAAATCCGTCTGTGTGGGGTCAATAAATTTTGCAGATGGCTTTAATTGAAAGTAAAAAAGTAGTTCTCAAAGCAGATCAACAAACGGTTTACAACTTTGTGAAAGATTTGAACAACCTCATTGAGCTTCTTCCTCAAGATAAGGTGTCTGATTGGAAAGGGGGCGATACCAACTGTTCATTTAAAGTGTCGGGCGGATACGCTTTGGGACTTGAACACAAATCTCTTTCGGAGTTCAACCAAATCATTTTGCAATCATCTGCAGGATCACCATTGAAGTTCGACTTAGACATTCAGATCAACCCATCGGATGTCGGATGTGAAGCGGGCATGGTGTGCAATATAGAGGCGAATGCCTTTGTTATGATGATGGTTGAGAAGCCACTTCGGAATCTTTTTGACTTTATTGCAGAGCGATTGCAACAGAAATTTGGTTGATCACCATACCCACCGCACTGAGTCTATGTCGTAGTGTTTTTCTCCCTCACTTGTTGAAAATCGTGCAAAGCCATTTCTTTCCACACCAATCAGAACTGCATTTTGTATCTCGTTGAATACGTATGCTCTCGGAATTCCTTTCGCGTAGAGCCCTTCGTTATAATCTTCTAATATTGCGAGCGGATTTGATCGCAGGGTCTGATATTGTTTTTCCAGTTCTAGGCAAAGTTGATCGAAGACAACGTTCACAGAAAGGTCATTGCCTAAAACTTTTTTGAAAGAAGTAGCCCGATCATCTAGTCCGTTTATTTGATTCACATTCAATCCGATGCCAACAATCGATGATACAACGATTTGACCTCGCACCTGATTTTCTATCAAAATACCAGCAATTTTTTTGCTTTCAACGTAGATGTCGTTCGGCCATTTTACTGACACCTGATCAATTCCAAATGAACTGACGGTAGCCCCAACAGCCAGGGCCATAGCCATACTCAGTTGGAAGACTTCGTGAGCGAGTAAGAAGTTTGGTTTGAGCATCAGCGACATAAGGAGGTTTTCACCCGCGGAGCTGTTCCAGTTTTTATCTTTTCTGCCTCTTCCTTCAGTTTGATGTTCTGACAGAATGGCTGTACCTTCTGACCATTCTGACAGAGACATGAAATTGGCAGCATACTTGTTAGTGCTGTCAACCGTTTTAAGGCGAATTGTTGGTTGTCCAACAAAATTTGTTGTCATACTGCGCTAGTCCGCATCGGTCGGCGGATTCGTTAAATGAAATAGGTCAGTAAAAGTATTACTTTTGTAACCAAATACAAGATCTTCTGAATGAAGAAAAACACAACAAGTTCGACAGAACAACTTGTCGAAGAAATAGTTAATTCTATTCAAGATGTCAAAGGTGAAAAGATAAAGAGCCTTGACTTAAGGAAAGTTCCAAATGCAGTTGCAGACTTTTTTATCGTTTGTCATGGTAATTCCCACACCCAGGTGCAGGCCATAGCGAGAAGAATTGACGACAATGCTGAAAAGAATTTGGGTGAGACACCTTGGCACAAAGAAGGAATTCAAAATGCTGAATGGGTATTATTGGATTACTCGGATGTAGTGGTTCATATATTTTACAGAGAGGCACGTGAGTTTTATGCGATCGAAGACCTTTGGGCCGATGCGATTACGACCGAGTTTGCTTACAACGTTTGATAGAAAAAAAATTTATGTCATTGGAAAACGAAAATCAAAATCCAGATAAGAAGTCGCCGAAAAAGCAGATGAACTTTTATTGGATTTATGCCATCATTGGCGCGGTGTTGTTCGCGATGCTATTGTTCAACAGCGGCTCTGATGGAGATCGTATTTCGTACGATCAATTCCGTGAGAAGGCACGGGCTGGAGAAGTGCTTCGGCTTGTCCAAAATGGCGAACGAGCCATGGTGTTTTTGAAGCAAAGTGTGCGTGATTCGCTCGCAAAAGACAAAGGCCAAGATCAAATGTTTCAGCGTATATATGCTGGAGCAGACTTTTGGTTTTTCATCCCGCCAGGTGATGAATATACGGCTGAAATCAAACAGCTTCAAGATCAATATCACTTCAAGCATGACTATGAGCCTGTAAATGAATGGGGTCAGCAAATCGTTACTTGGATCATTTTTCTAGGGATTTTGATCGTTGTCTGGGTATTGCTCATGCGCAGAATGGGCGGTGGATCATCAGGCGGTGGCCAGATATTCAATATTGGTAAGTCGAAAGCCCAATTGTTTGAGAAAGGAAAAGGTACGAATGTTACTTTCAACGATGTCGCTGGTTTAGACGGGGCGAAAGAAGAATTAAAGGAGATCGTAGACTTCCTCAAAAACCCGAAAAAATACACAGATCTGGGAGCGAAGATTCCGAAAGGGGCATTACTAGTAGGTCCTCCGGGAACAGGAAAAACGTTGCTCGCAAAGGCAGTAGCAGGAGAAGCACAAGTCCCGTTTTTCTCTTTGTCAGGTTCCGATTTCGTTGAGATGTTCGTTGGAGTAGGGGCCTCGCGTGTGCGTGACCTTTTCAAACAAGCGAAGGAAAAAGCACCGGCTATTATCTTTATCGATGAGATCGATGCCATTGGACGCGCCCGTGGAAAGAATGCGAACCTCGGTTCGAACGATGAACGTGAAAATACGTTGAACCAGCTTTTGACGGAGATGGATGGTTTTGGCACCAACTCAGGCGTTATCATTATTGCAGCTACGAACCGGGCTGATATTCTCGACAAAGCGCTAATGCGTGCCGGACGTTTCGACCGTCAAATCTATGTCGATATGCCAGATTTGAATGAGCGCAAAGCGATTCTTGAAGTTCACCTCCGCCCAATCAAAGCAGATGCAAGCATTGACGTCGATTTCCTAGCGAAACAAACGCCAGGGTTCTCAGGGGCAGATATAGCGAATATCTGTAATGAAGCGGCTTTGATAGCAGCCCGTCAGAACAAAGAAGTTGTTTCGAAACAAGACTTTTTAGATGCTGTAGATCGTATCATAGGTGGACTAGAAAAACGAAATAAGATCATCTCTCCGAAAGAGAAGCAGACCATTGCTTATCACGAAGCAGGTCACGCGATGGTGAGCTGGCTTTTGGAACATGCATCGCCTCTGGTGAAGGTAACAATTGTGCCACGCGGACAAAGCCTAGGTGCAGCGTGGTATTTACCTGAAGAACGCCAAATAACGACTACCGAACAGATTTTTGATGAAATGTGTGCTGCTTTGGGCGGACGAGCTGCGGAGGAGATAACATTCGGGAAAATCAGTACCGGCGCTTTGAGCGATCTAGAGAAAGTAACCAAGCAAGCGTATGCCATGGTTTCTGTGTATGGCTTAAACAAGCGTATTGGAAACAGAAGCTATTACGACAGCTCAGGTGATTCTGCATTTACCAAACCGTATAGCGAAGAAACAGCGCGGGTTATCGATGAAGAAGTAAGCAAGATCATCGAATCTGCTTACGAGAGAGCGAAAGATCTGCTGACCAAGAACAAGGATTTGCTGAACCGATTGGCGAAAACACTTTTGGAAAAAGAAGTCATTTTCAAAGAAGACTTGGAAGAAGTCTTGGGTCACCGTCAGTTCGATGCAGCAGAAGAACTAGCGAGCAATCCACTTCCAACAGAGAATCTTATTATCGAGACGCCTGCAGCAGAAACGCAGTCGGCGGAAGAACAAGAATCGAAAGAATAGTGGCATGAGCAATTTCTGGCAGCGCGCCCTAACGGGAATCGTGTTTGTTTCATTACTCATCGCCGGTATCTTCGCTGGTCCGATTTGGATCAGTCTACTCGCCATGCTCTTCGCATTGGTGGGATACAACGAATTTGTGACCATTTCACGCATGAAGTTCTCACCCGTTAAAAAAGGGTGGGGCTTCTTGAGTGTTTTTACAATCGCTCTTCTTTCGTTGCTTTTCACATCGTCGCTGATTGAAAGCAAATACTTGATTTTAGGGTTGGTACCTCTGTTTGTCTTACCGCTCATCGAACTTTTTGGTGATTCAGATCGTGGATTTGAACGTGTTGTTATTGCAATAGCTTCTGTTGTCTGGATCGCTATTCCATTTGCCTGTCTGCCCATTTTGGGCATGGTGACAGGGGTTTACCAACCGGAAATAATTCTTGGTTTCTTTTGTCTGCTTTGGATTAACGATACAGGTGCTTACTTGGTCGGAAGATCGATGGGAAAACACAAATTGATGCCGCAAGTATCTCCAGGTAAGACATGGGAAGGATTCATTGGTGGGGTAGCCCTTTCGTTGAGTGCTGCTTTTTTTCTTTCTGATCTCACCAATACGTTAGAAGTCAAGAACTGGATTGCAATTGCGCTGATTATTTCTGTTTTTTCAAATGCGGGCGATTTGGTTGAAAGCCTATTCAAACGCAACATGGGAGTTAAAGATTCAGGTAATTTCTTACCCGGTCACGGTGGTGTTTTAGATAGATTTGATGGAATTCTATTGTCTGTTCCCGTGATACTCGCATATTTGTTGTCTTCAAACTTATAATATGTATCTACATCGGGAGGGTCATTCCATTCTTATTGGTCTCGCAGCAGTGCTAGCTACCATAGTTTTCGTGGTGTTTTATTTTGTTTCCAATAGCATTTGGGGCATCGCCACAACTATCTTGTGCTTCGCATTATTCGTATTGGTTGCTCAATTTTTCCGTGTCCCGAAGAGAACGCTATCCGCCCAAGAAGGTGAAGTTGTTTGTCCGTCTGATGGCAAAGTAGTCGTAATCGAAGAAGTAGAAGAAACGGAGTACTTCAAAGAAAAACGCATGCAAGTCTCAATATTCATGTCGCCGTTGAATGTCCATGTTCAATGGACACCGATTGAGGGCGTTGTAACGTATGCCAAGTATCATCCGGGTTTGTTCCTTGTGGCGTGGCATCCGAAGAGCTCGACAGAGAACGAGCGTACCACCATTGTAGTGAAAAACAACAAGCATGAAGTCCTTTTCAGACAGATTGCGGGTGCTGTAGCACGCAGGATAAAGTATTATGTGAAGGCTGGCGAGCAGGTCGGACAAGGAGAGGAGTGCGGATTTATTAAGTTCGGCAGTCGCGTAGATATTTTCTTGCCGTTGAATTCGGAAATCAAGGTTGAACTCGGACAAAAGGTTTCTGGGATGGAAACAATT
The DNA here is from genome assembly GCA_016124575.1 of Cryomorphaceae bacterium. Classification (GTDB taxonomy): domain Bacteria; phylum Bacteroidota; class Bacteroidia; order Flavobacteriales_D; family Sanyastnellaceae; genus RI-182. Next base: position 99,366 of record WGNM01000022.1, on the reverse strand, counting down.
TTGGCGAAGTTGCCTTGAAAGCATGTTTTGCGAAATGGTATTTTGTAAAATAATCTAAAACTATGGTTTTCAGTCTTTTATATGGATTGAAATCGGGGGCCACCATCCTCCTCCCCAAGGCGAAGCTACAATTCTCCTGAAATTGTGAGCTGTTTTAAACGTTTATAAACGTTTAAATATTTTAATGTAAAATACTGACATTCAATTTGTTGTGTGTTTTTTGCATTCCAGGTTCAGGCAAATCCACATATGACAAATACCAATCAAATTGAACGATGCGGTAAAGCTGTAGCATATATCATACGTTTAACCGTGTATCTTCATTTAACAAAAAAAAAAGAGCCATCCATATCAGATAGCTCTTTTCTGTGTTTGATATCCACGGTGTACCGTGATCTTTTTTATTCAATTGTCAAGCGTTGAGTGCTAACATTTCCATGCTGCTCAAGTTGAATGATGTACACCCCAGCTTCAAGATGGTTAACACTTAGCTGTACGCCAGAAGCATAGATGGTTTGGTTTAAAACCTCTTTTCCGGCAGTGTCGAACAAGCGGACAACAGCTTGGCCATTCACCTTAAGAGACAACGTTACAACTGATTTTGCAGGGTTAGGGAATGCAGCGAAACCTTGACGATCGAGGATTTCGTTTACCCCAATCACATCTTCAGTTATCACATCATCACCAGCATCGCAGTTTGCCAAATCAGCAGTTGGCACGGTCATGTGCACGATGTCGTTTGTAGATGGTGCATCTTCATCTCCACGCACACTCAACCCCGGCTCGAAATCACGCTGGTAAACCACGTGAATCTTATCGGTGATGTCCATCGGCATTGTGCCGAAAACACATTCGAAAAAGTCGAAATCAAAATCCGGTGTTAAGTTGCAGGCCGTTTCGGTATTCCATGTGGCACCGCCGTCTTCTGAGCGGACAACATAAATGTGACGGTAGTTCTGAGTTCCAGAAGAGTGACTTTCCATCAATGCAGAATATGAAACATAAAGGTTTCCATCAGCGTCGACACTAGAACTTGGCATACCGCTACCGCTAACAAAATATAGGGCGATGTCTTCTGTCAAATCCCACGTCCCATTGCCATCCAAATCATAGGCATATGCGATGGTCTCACGCATGTTGTCTTCCATATCCTCATTCCAATATGAAAGTCCATTCGTGCCAGGGAAATACTGGAAATTGCCATCAGCCAAGTCTGTATCTGTGTAGTACATCTCGCCATAGAAAACGTGAACTTTACCATCGTTATCGATCAACACGCTACCAGCACCATCAGTGTTTAGGAACTCTGCGAAAATACCGTCTTCATCGAAATCTTCCCCTGTTTCAGGCAATCCCGAATCCAGAACATAAAGGTCTACAGGAAAGTCAACCAAACTGCGGTAGGTCCATGTATCTCCATTGTCTTCAGAGATCATTACGAATGAATCTGCTAGATCATTGAAAACAGCAAATGCCACCTTATTTCCGCGGGCTTGAATACTGTATACATCTCCAGAGAAGTTCAAGAAATGCGTGGCGTCTAACTCAGGGAAAATGTGTTCTTCGATATCCCAGGTTACACCTGCATCTTGAGAACGGAAGTACATCAAAGCACCATCTTGTCCCATGAATTCAGTACCACCATTTCCTACTGGAGTAGAAACACAGATTACGTGAATCGTGTTTTCGTCTTCTCCACCAACTGCGGCGCGGTTCCACAAATGACCAGGAGCTGCAATCTGGTTTAAACTGCCATCAACCCAATTTGAAGATGCAGCTTCGCGCGATACCATGTGAAGTGGGCCATCAACCGCCGCGTGGGTGATCGAAATCGTTTTCCCATTTCCTGTTCGCAGCAACGAAGGCCAGCCAGTTCGCGTATCTTCCAGTCGGTTGTAAGGTTCAATATCCCAACCATCAGCACCAATGCTTTCATTGAAACCTGTACCGCGATCGTTGAAATCACTTGAAAGCGACATGGTCCAAGCGGCGGCAATATTATCGCCGTCGAGAATGAATCGATTCTGAACAGCAGCATTTGATTGCAAATCGTAATCTGTAATACCGATAATTTGTCGGGTAACATTTACATCCCTCGAATTGTCAACTTGAATGTCGTTCGAAGTGATAGGATGTCCGGCTGATGCTGCTACTGGCATCTCAGCTCCAACTAATGACTTTGTAGGCATCGGCTTAGAAACACGCTGACTTACTGGAAGCTGCGGTGCTTGTGCGATAGACATAGTAGCAAAAGTTGAAGAAAAAAGTAAAAGGTAGATTTTCTTCATGGTATGATTATTTAAGTTATGGTGAAGATACAAAACGACACATAAAAACAAAATTCTAATTCGACACTGAACCGAAAACACGCTGCAATAGTTCAGTTATTCTTGCCTTTGGATCTTTTCGAATTAGTGCTTCTTCAGAAGCGATGTGCACGAACAATCCAACAACACCTTTTTCGGTTACATACATGTCCAAATCGGGGTTGATCTCCTGTCCGCCCGTGATCATGGTAGCAATGTTGTATTTCGAAATCAGGGGATTCCAGTATTTCGTGAGCTCAACAGATTCGATGGCTTGACTAACGTGGGGCTTGAATTTTGAGATCAAAACAGGAGTCGTCTTTTCTTTCAAATAATTGGTTGCTGAATGTTCGCCTCCGTTCAGTATCCCAAAGGCATCAGCCACCGTCATTTGTGCAATGGCGTTAACGAATACCGCAGTCGCTTCAGGTGCTGCCTTCTCTGCTGCACGATTCAATGTCATTTCGAACTGATCCACTTGTCCTTGCAGCCCATATTGCAATGCCACATCCTTCACTTTCTGCGCCTCTGGCGGAAAGGGAATAAACAAAGCAGGATTTTTGAAATATCCGTTTTCTGACGATGCAAATCCTACAGCTTTCTTAGTGCCATTCACGAGCGCTTCTTTTAGTCCGGCAGTTACATCGGCCTCGGTTAACGCAGGAGTTGTTGATTCAGGAGCAAGGATGACTCCACCTATTTGCTGTATTTCCGCACATCCTGCGATCAGCAGTATGATAAAGGTTGAAAACAATACTTTCTTCGACATGTTAAAATGATTTGTTGCAAGATAATCAGATGTCAGGCAACTATGTACCTTTGACCACGAAATCGAATATTTATGCGTGCTGAGCTTATCACCATCGGGGATGAAATCTTAATCGGACAAACTGTAGATACCAATTCTGCATGGATGGCGAAAAACCTCAACGAATTGGGGATTTTCGTGTATCAAATCACAAGCATCTCCGATACCAGAGAGCATATTCTTCAGGCGCTTGCTGATGCTGCCAGCCGGGTTGAACTGGTGCTTATAACGGGTGGGTTGGGGCCGACAAATGACGACATAACAAAAGCAACGTTGTGCGAGTATTTTAGTACTCATTTGGTTCGAAATGAGGGTGTTGAAGAGAAGATAAAGACGATGTTTGGACAACGTGGCATTCCGATTCTCGATGTGAACCTCCAACAAGCTGACCTGCCCGCTAACTGCCAAGTGATAGAGAATAAACGCGGCACTGCTCAGGGTATGTGGTTCGAATACAAAGGTGTTGTTTATGCTTCGATGCCGGGTGTTCCATTCGAGATGGAGGGCATTATGAAAGATCATCTGCTCGAAAAGATCCGCCTGCATTTTGAAACACCTCACATTTTGCACTTTCACATCCTCACGCAAGGAATTGGCGAAAGCATGCTGGCCAATCGAATCGCCGATTGGGAAGCAAGCCTAGCGGAGGTGGATATCAAATTGGCATATCTCCCTTCGTTTGGAGCGGTAAAACTGCGCCTCACAACGAGCGGACCTGATGAAAAATTGCTCAAAAAGCATGTGGATCAAAAGGTCAGCGAATTCATGAAAATTGCAGGCGAAGTGGTGTATGGTTTTAATGATGAATCACTCGAGGCTACAGTAGGGGAGTTGCTCCAAGAAAGAAAAGCAACACTGTCTACCGCTGAAAGTTGCACTGGAGGCAGGATAGCTTCTGCAATTACGTCTATTCACGGCAGTTCGGCTTATTTTCTGGGCAGTGTGGTATCTTATGCAAACGATGTGAAGGTGAATCTGCTACAGGTCGACGATAATGCCATTCATGCACATGGCGCGGTATCAGAAGCGGTTGTAATCCAAATGGCCAATGGAGTGAAAGAAAAATTAAACTCTACGTATTCTATCGCTGTGTCGGGCATTGCTGGGCCAGATGGAGGCAGTGAAGAAAAACCTGTAGGCACGGTTTGGATAGCCATTGCCGGACCAAATGAAACCGTTGCAGAGAAGTTCCTTTTCCGCGGAGATCGCAAAAGAATACTGCAAAGAACTTCTCAAATGGGGCTTTCTATGGCACGAAATGAAATTTTACGTCAACAACCTTTGTGATTCCTAAGATTTTTTGTTTCTTTGCACTCCATTTTTAGAGAATGGTTTAATACTGAAGACGATGGCTCGTGTTTGTCAAATCACTGGAAAGAAAGTAATGGTTGGGAACAATGTTTCTCACTCAAATAGAAAAACGAAGCGTAAGTTCTACCCGAACTTGATTCGTAAACGTTTTTACCTAGAGTCTGAAGACGCTTGGGTGACGTTGCGTATTTCTGCGAACGGACTTCGTACGATCAATAAAATTGGTCTTGAAGCTGCTATCAAACGCGGAAAAGAACTCGGAGTTTACACCGCTTAAGCTGGTGTTGAATATATGAAAGCGTTCCTCAACGGGACGCTTTTTTTATTGTCTTACTTGATCAGGTAATACGCTGTTTTCGCATATTCGTTGAATACCATAATCAAGCCTGATTCAGCCTCCCACCAGCGTTTCTCATCGTAGCTGGTTGATGGTGCTGCGCGAAATAACAATTCTATTCCGCTGCCTTCAAAGGCTTCTTCAAAAGTGCTCGATACACGTCGTGTGTGAAAGGTGCTACTCACAACCATCAAACTCGTCTTCCGGTGCTCTTTACACCACGTCAACACTTCGCTGGCTTCTTCTCGGGTGCTAGTTGCTGTGGTTAATGCAACAACCTGATCTGCTGAAACACCTCTCCTCATCATCATCGAGCGTGTAAGCTCTGATTCGTAAATCACCGTATCCATAGCGTCGAAAACAGTGGGTACGTTGCCGCCTGTGCACACTACCAAATCGGCCCAGCCTGCTTGAAAAAGCTTCACCCCCTCCAACCCGCGCTCGTAACTGTTGCCGCCTAAAACAACAATGGCATCAACCTGAGCGCAAGCATCTTCTCGTACAAGGAAATCGCCAGCAGATGTGAGTAGCTCTTCGCGAAATATATAAGCAGTGCCAGCAATACATAGCATTGCAACGCTTGCCTTAAACCATTTGCGGGTGTAAAAGGGTTGTTGAAACATGGTAGCTGCTTTTCGCCTCTCTCGGCGGATGTGGGACGTTCTGTTAATAGGATCCACTTCGCTTGCGGAGAAGCCATTCGGTGCTAAGGAGAAGAAGGATGAAGGCCAGAAGCCAGCGGACATCGATTAAATCTGATAGCTGTTTTCTTTCAAACGAGATGGATTTTACCTCTGCGTTGTTGCGAATCAATTCAGACAATCCCAACATATCGCTAGGTAGAACCATTTGTCCGCCATTCGCAATGGCAAACTGGTTGAGTAGCTTGTGGTTAGCGGTCGTCTGTGCCAATTCAAATTGCAAGGGGTAAACAGAAAATTTCCCATCCAATGTTTGTCCTTTGCCCCCTATAGTCGTCTTTGCTACCCACGAATAGTCGCCAACCGGCAACAACCCCGCATCGAGTTTGTAATAGCGGTCGTTTCTGCTGAAGGTGAATTCGAAATTGGCGCCCTGATCATTGGTAATTGTAAGCGTAACTTCAGGATCGGTAATCGCTTCATACGTATCGTCGTACACCTCTGCTTCGAAAAGCAGTCGTTCATTTTCACCCTGACTTTTCGGTGCACGGATTCTAAACTGTCGACGGTCTTCTTTGTTGGCCATATACTGAACCACCTTGGCGATGAAGGTGTTGTATCGGTTGTGACTTCCTTGCTTCACGAAGTTAATCATCCGCCATCTCCAAAGTCCTTCACCAAATACAACGGCAATGTTATTCGACCTTACTTTATTGAAGCTTACAAGCGGCAAATCAGTATCGATCATGCCGATGCGTTGATTTACTACGTTTATCGCGCCGGCTGAACTTTTCAACTCTCCAAATGGCACCCGTAGTGGAGGCAACTCACGGAACATGCGTTGCACCTCTTCTTCAACCCGGAAATTGTTGAAGCCTTTGGTGAAGCTGCCGTGAACATCCGACATAGTGCCTTTAAATCCGGTCAGAGAATAACCGAGTTTCAAGTTGTTGAAAGAGGTGAATGAGGTGTTCGCACCGAGCATGAATAGACAAGGAACGTTGGCATCCATAGCTTCTGTTATGAAACGGTCTCCGGCTCCTGAAATAGCGGGTATTTGGACAAATATTGCCAAGCTGTAGTCGGAGATTTTACCATCGAATTCATCCGCCAAAGCGACATTGACCTCATAATTCTCATTCGAACGTATGCTTTCAGCCATGGCTGCTACATCGGGATGCGGTGCAGTAGAAAGAATCAATATTTTCTGACGGTTCTGCAGCACATCTACAAATACATCGGTAATGTTGTTAGCGGTTGTAGCTTCATTGCTGATGGGCTTCAAGGTAATGCGGTAACGTTGACTTCCTGATTTATCAGCTTCCAAAGTTGTGCGAATGGTTTTCTGTTGAAAGTCTTCATTGAAACTCACACTTTCAGAAAAAACAATACCTCCGTTGTTTTCTATCGTTAGCTGCGTCTGCGTTCCCGCTGCTTCCCGTCCTTCCACGAGTATCTCAATCGGGAATTTATTCCCCAAATAAGCCAAACGGTTCGACGCCACGTTTACAACCCTTAAATCTCTCTTCGGAACAGTGTCTCCCAAAGCAATTGTGTACACGGGTGCATTGAGTTTCTTGGCGTCGTACAGTGGATTTTTACCGCGGTTATATACACCGTCAGACGCAATGATCACAGCACCTACATTGCGATTCGAATAGCGGCTATACAAACCATCAAGTAAGGGGTCAAAATCGGTAATCTTCTGATTGAATGTCAATGAATCTGTGCCTTCCCCAAACTGCTCACCGAAATTATACGTACGCACTTCAAAGGTTTCTGAAAGATTCGCAACCAAGGCTTGAATATCTGACCTGTAGCTGCCTAGCACATAGCTGGAATCACTGCCTGAGGCAATCGATTCAGAATCGTCGATGGCGACGACGACAATCGGATCTTCAACTTCGCGTAGCACCGATTTTAATAGTGGGTGCAGGAGGAAGATGGCTAGCAAAAAGAGAGCGATAAATCGGATGAATCCAAGGAATATCCGCGCAGGCAATGAGAGGTGCCCGTTTAATCGATCGCTGCGGTACAACCAAAAAGCGAAGATAAAAGCAAAGCCACCACACGCTAGTATGAGCCAAGAAGGATATTCAAAGAGTAGATTCAAAATTTCATTACATCAACATCCCACCGTCTACATTGATCACCTGGCCTGTAATATAGGCGCTCATGTCTGACGCGAGGAACACGGTTAAATTAGCTACGTCTTCTGTTGTCCCACCACGCTTAAGAGGTATAGCATCTCTCCAGCCTTGTACTACTTTTTCATCCAATGCTCCTGTCATCTCTGTTTCGATGAATCCCGGTGCGATGGCATTGCAACGTATGTTGCGAGATCCCAATTCAGCAGCTACCGATTTGGTGAATCCTATCATTCCGGCTTTCGATGCGGCGTAGTTGGCTTGTCCGCCATTGCCTTTCACACCCACTACCGAGCTCATGTTCACAATCGAACCTGAACGTGCTTTTAGCATCGGTTTTATAACTGCTTTTGTAAGATTAAATGCCGATTTTAGGTTGATCTCCATGATCTCATCCCACTGCTCTTCGGTCATCCGCATCAACAAATTGTCGCGTGTGATGCCCGCATTGTTGACCACGATATCGATTTTCCCGAACTCTGCCATCACATCGTCAACAAGCTGATGCGCTGAATCATATTTGGAAGCATCTGAGCGGAATCCTTTTGCAACACCACCCTGTGCGCTTAGTTCTTGCTCCAAGGCACGTGCCTTCTCATCTGATGATAGGTAGGTGAATGCTACAGTTGCGCCGTGGCGGACAAACGATTCAGCGATGCCTTTTCCAATTCCGCGGGAAGCGCCTGTTATTATTGCTACTTTTCCTTCTAGTAGTTTCATTTCGTATCTTTTTATCAAAGCAGGTCTGCTGCCTCTGCAATCAACTCTGCTATGTCTTTAACTTGTATTTCTTCTTCTTTGTTGAAGTTTTTCACTCCATCGGTCATCATCGTGTTGCAGAACGGACATCCCGTTGCGATGATGTTTGGTTTTACTTCGAGCGCGTCTTCTGTCCGTTCAACGTTTACCTCTTTGTTGCCCGGCTCAGCTTCTTTGAACATCTGAGCACCACCAGCACCACAGCACAATCCTTTTGTTTTGCAGCGTTTCATTTCAACCAACTCGGCATCTAGTTTTTCCAGAACAGCACGTGGCGCTTCGAAAACGTCGTTTGCACGGCCCAAATAGCAAGGGTCATGAAAGGTGATGCGCTTTCCTTTGAAATCTCCGCCACCGCTTACTGTCATGCGTCCGTCAGCCAACAACTCATTCACAAGTTGGGTGTGGTGTATCACTTCGTATTCACCTCCAAGCTGAGGGTATTCGTTTTTGAGGGTGTTGAAGCAATGCGGACAGCCAGTAACCACTTTTTTTATTCCATAACCATTCAATACAGCGATGTTTTGCATTGCCTGCATTTGAAATAGGAATTCGTTACCTGCGCGTTTCGCGGGGTCACCACTACAGCTTTCTTCTGCACCTAGAACGGCGAATTTCACGTTGCAGTGATTTAAGATGCGGACAATGGCTTTTGTTATACGCTTTGCGCGATCGTCGAAACTGCCTGAACATCCTACCCAAAAAAGAATCTCGGGAACTTCGCCGCTGGCAGCCATTTCGGCCATTGTAGGTACGTGTATGCTTTGACTCATTTTATCAGGCGTTTAATTCATCAATCCACTTTCCGCGGTCTGCAGCAGGAAAAGCCCATGGTGCTCCATTGTTCTCAATGTTGTTGAACATTGAAGTAATCGACTCTGGAGACTTGCTTTCTTCCATGATGAGGTAGCGGCGCATCTCCATGATTACGCTGAGCGGGTCGAGGTTTATCGGACAAGCATCGGTGCATGCGTTGCACGTGGTGCATGCCCACAATTCTTCTTCGGTGATGTAGCTGCCGAGAAGCGATTTGCCATCTGTTTCTTCTACACCGAGATCTATGTTTTTGCCAACTTCTTCAAGTCGGTCACGCGTGTCCATCAGCACTTTGCGAGGCGATAGCAGCTTACCGGTCTGGTTGGCCGGACAAACAGAAGTGCAACGTCCGCACTCGGTGCATGAATAAGAATCAAGTAACTGTTTCCAACTGAGGTCAGTAACATCCTTTGCGCCAAAACGCTGTGGCTCACTTCCCGCTGGTGCAGCAGCGTAAGGGTCTGCCTGTGGGTCCAACATCATCTTTACTTCTGAGGTAACAGCTTCCATGTTGGGCATGTAACCCTTTGGATTCAGGTTGCCGAAATACGTGGCTGGAAAAGCCAGCATGATGTGCAAATGTTTGGAATACGAGACATAAACCAAAAAGGCCATAATGCCGATGATGTGAAACCACCACATGCCTCGCTCAACCATGACCAATCCATTCACACTCAATCCATCAAACAATGGCACAAGGTACTGGCTTATTGGAAATGATCCCGCAGCGAGATAATGTGCTGCATCTGGCGCACCGCCTGCATTTGCAACTTGCAATAGAGCATCGGTAGCGTTCATGCTTAAAAAGGCGAACATCAAAAGTATCTCGGTAACCAAAATGATGTTTGCATCACTCTTCGGCCATGAAGTCAGCTCTTTGCTATGAAAGCGTTTGATATTCAATACATTTCTTCGGATCAAAAAAATCACACACGCCACCAAGACTCCGAGAGCCAAAAGCTCAAAAGTGCCTATCAAAACATCGTAAAGACCTCCGAGGGTTGAGGCAAACAAACGGTGGGTGCCCAATATACCGTCAAGAACTATTTCAAGGACTTCAATGTTGATGATGATGAAACCGAGGTAGACGAGGAGGTGTAGAATCCCTGAAACAGGTCGCACAACCATTTTCGATTGACCAAAGGCCACCAATATCAAGTTTTTTAGGCGCTCAGATCGATTGTCGCTGCGGTCTACATCCTTGCCAAGAAGAATGTTTCTCCGTATGGTCTTGGCACGTCGAGCGAAAAGGAAAATCCCAGTTGCAAAAACCAGAATGAAGAGTATCTGTGAAATCATGAATCAGCTCTATTTTGGTTGCTTTGAAGAATCAATCTCTTCGTCGATCAGGTCACGCAGTTGTTCCAATTCCTGACGAGAAAATTTTTCTTCCGGCTTTTTTCCAAAGATAGAAACATGTACGTATTTCCACGGGTTCATGTAGAGGTCATTTATGAGAAATTGTACCTCTTTATTCGTTTCAAGCAACGAGGTGTGCAATGTGTCGTTGTTGATCAACATCCCCAATGATCCTTCTCCCGAATTCACTTTATCCATTATTGAAGAGACGTCAGCCAAGGTCTTATCAGCCTTTTTAATCGTAGCTGCGAGTTCAATTTTTGCCAAGCTATCGCTGATAGAGTTGAAGTTGTTGATGATATTCGAAAGCTTCGTATTGTTAGCCTCTAGGTTGTCTGTAATGCTCAAAACATTGCTAAAAATCCCATCCAGCGCCGATCGGTTTTCACGTATGGTGCCATCCAGCACAGCTGTAGTAGATTCTAAATTGCTCATGGTGCGCTGCAAGCTTTCGAATACTTTCGGTAAGCCTTGAGTAGCGTCGGCGGCAAATACAGATTTTAAATTGGTCAAGATATCATCCACACCTTCTATCAACTCGTCTGTTTTTTTCTTGAGCGGGATAAGTTCTATCCTTACAGCTTCGGCTAGTCCCATCTGAATTTCTGAACTTAAGGTGTCGCCATTTGCGGCTTCCACGCCGGATGTTCCAATCATGAGCTCAATGGCTTTCGATCCAAAGAAATCTGAACTGATGATGCGGGCCTTGGTGTCGCTCGGTATCTTCAGCTCTTTTTGATCGATAGAGAAGGTGGCTACCAAAGTGCCATCACCAGAGGAGTGGAAACCTACTTTTTGGACAAGTCCGATTTTAAATCCATTCAAAATGACAGGGTTAGACGGTCCCAATCCGTCAATATTTGAATAAACAGCATTGAATTTTCGTTGCGAAGCAAACAAGTTTACCCCTTTCAAGTAATTCATGCCCAACACCAAAAGGGTGATGCTCACTATTACGATGCTGCCTATTTTAAACTCTTTTGAAACGCCACTCACTGTTTATACTATTTTGAATTTCCTTTTAATGCTTCTGCAATAACGATCCTTTCTTTGTCTCGAAATGCAATTACAAACGCTCCAGGAAATCCGTTTTCTCTCAATATTCGCTGCATATCACGCGCTTCTTCAAAGTCTGTGGTTTTGCCTGCAGCGTACTTGTAAATTCCATCGCGAATATACTCATCAACCTTCACCAATCCGTTAAAGTTCTCAGGCTTTATTGTCAGTCGCGCACTCGATGTCACAATTTGAACTTGATAATGAACACCACTAACATCGCGGTATTTTATCTTTTCAGTCCACTTTGAGTCAACATGCACAATATCTTTCGGTTTTTGTTCTTCTTTTGGCTTTTCTACTGGCGTAGGATGTTGAACTATTGTTTCCTCACCACTGCTTTCTCCTTCAATCTCAGTCTTGTATTCTTTGAATGCTCTAAATAGGGCAGAAGCCATATAGCTGCGCCCATCTTTACTGTTCAGAAAGTCTTCTTCTTCTTCATTGGTCAAAAAGCCCAATTCCACCAATACACTGGGCATGGTGGTGTAACATATTACGAAATAGCCTGCTTGTCTTACACCCCTGTCAACTCGACCAACGCGTGTTCGAAATTGATCCTGAATTTTCTGCGAGAGCAATAAACTATTGTCTAAATATGCGTTCTGACGAAGGGTTAGCGCGATATATGTATCGGGATCTCCCGGGTCGAAGCTGTAATTCTGTTGGTAGTTCTCTTCGCGGTAAATCGATGCGTTCTCTTTCATTGCAACGCGAAGCGATTCTTCTGTTTTGTGCATCCCCATTACAAACGAGCTCGATCCTTTCGCAGTGGGCTTTGTGAATGCATCGCAATGCACCGAAATGAATAGGTCAGCATTGCTATTGTTGGCAATCTCTACGCGTTTGTTGAGCGTTGGATAACTGTCGTCTTTTCTTGTGTAAACAATCTCAATCTCCGGAAATTGGTCGTTGATGTATGTGCCAAGTTGCTTGGCAACATCCAAAGTGACATCTTTTTCGGTGATTTTATACCTTCCCGTACCCAAATTTCCCGGGTCACTGCCTCCATGTCCGGCATCAATCACAATTTTTTTGATGCTCGGTTTAGAATAATTGGGAGTAAAGGCCACAAAAATTGTGACTGTTGCCATAAGAAACAGGAACATTAGTCGTTTCTTAACAACTTCTGTTTGAGGTATGAATGAGTTCATCCTAGTCATATAGGGACTTTTCGTTAGCTTTGGCTGCCTGTTCAGCCCCAATGTTCAAAAATAGAATCAACTGTACTCCATTTGTCATGCGTCTGATGCGAATTATCCTCGTGTTGCTGTTAATAATGAACGTGAGATTTGCTTTCGCACAAGAAGACTCTACTTTCATTCAGGAGGCTGCTGTACCTTCAATTTTAGTGCCCGATTCTCTCGTTGCTCAAATTTCGAAACCAGACTCTCTGGTTATTGAAAAGGAAGATGGAATCTTGGCGACTATATACTATAACGCCGACGACTCTATTGTTATTGACTTAATAAACAATAAGGTACTCCTTTACGGAAATGCGTTCGTAAAATACGATGATCTTGAGCTAACCGCGGCCTTTGTTGAATACAGCTTTGGCGATAACATGGCTTGTGCTTCAGGGGTTCCCGATTCTACAGGTACGCTTATCGGTAAACCGAAGTTGGATCAAAACAGCCAGTCGTTCACGCAAGAATACATGTGCTACAATTTCCTGACGCAACAGGGTTTCTCTAAAAACTCGGTGACGCAAGAAGGTGATGCTATTTTCCATGCGGGGATCTCCAAACGTCACACCGATGGGTCTATCCACATTGGCAATGGGAAGTTTACAACTTGCGATGCCGAAAATCCACACTACCATTTTCACCTTAAAAAAGCTGTTCTCATTCCTGATGATAAGGTGGTTAGTGGGCCTCTATACCTGAAAATCCGAAAGGTGCCTACGCCGCTAGCGCTGCCTTTTGCTTGGTTTCCGACGAAAAATGAATCTTCGCACGGTGTCATCCTGCCCGGGTATGGAAATGCAAACAACTTGGGTTTCTTTTTGAAAGATGGTGGGTATTATTTGCCGTTGGGCCGACATGCTGATACGCGGATTTTGGGAGATATTTATTCGCGAGGCAGCTGGACGTTGAGAAACATCACGAATTACAAGGTGAGGTACAAGTATTCTGGGGCGTTTAATATTTCGCGCACTGTCGTCAGAGAAGGCATTCCTGAAGTTCCTGGTTTCTCGAAAAATGCCCAATTTTTCGTCCGTTGGAACCACGACCAAGACCCAAAAGCTCGTCCAAATTCGCGGTTCTCGGCGAACATAAACTTTGGTAGCTCAAACAACTTCAGAAACAATATCAATAGCAGTCAAACTGATTATCTATCGAACACGTTTGCTTCAAGCTTGCAGTTCACAAAAAGCTTCCCAGGAAAACCTTACAACTTAACAGCCAGCGCTCGCCAATCTCAAAACTCAGCGACGCAAAATGTGGAGCTTATCTTGCCAGCACTCACGCTGAACCGCACACGTACGAATCTTCCCATTTCAAAGTGGCTAGGAAACAAGGGGCCGAAAAAGAAAATCGACCAAATTGGATTCTCCTATAGCGCGAATTTTGAAAACTACCTATCGGCCCCAACATCAATTGTCCGCTGGGATGAATTATCGACTCTCAGCAGGGAGGTGCAAAATGGTATTCGCCATACTGCTGCGCTCACTACGTCGGCAAAAATTGGTTTTGTTACGTTCACGCCGTCTTTCAACTACAATGAATACTGGGCTTTTAAGTATTTAACGTACAATCAGAATACTGCGGGAACTTACGAGGCTGATACTTTGGCGGGCTTCCGATCGTCGCGCGATTGGAGGGTCAGCGGTTCTTTCAATACGCGTTTCTACGGTACGTTTAACTTGAGAAAAAGCGAAAACCTAAAGGCAATTCGACATGTGTTAACTCCACAAGCTGGATTGTCTTACGTGCCAGCTATTGACAACAATGTGTACGGATATTTTGGCGACAATGGTGAGCTAACTAGCTTCTCTCCTTTTAGTGTGGCAAGATTCCGCCCGGGCAATACACGCGAGCAGTTCAATGTCAATTTCTCGTTGGCCAATAACTTGGAAATGAAGGTGAAAGACAAGGAGAAAGGGGGCAAGGCAACAAAAAAAGTGAAGCTGATTGAGAACTATATCATTTCGGGTAGCTACAATATGCTGGCTGATTCTTTGAATCTGAGCGATATATCGATGCGTGGTTTTACTACGCTGTTTAAGAATGTAACGGTAAACGTAAATAGCACGCACTCGGCTTATGCTCGCGATGAAAATGGAAATGCGATCAATACATTTTTATTGAGTCAAAATGCAGGTCTGCTCCGCATGAGAAGGGCCTCAGCCGCGCTGGGAATGAACTTTAGAGGCAAGGGTGAACGAAAGAAGACAAGCGAAGAAGGCACGGAGGAACAACTTGAAACAATCAATCAGAACAGAGCCGCTTTTGTCGATTTTTCTGTTCCATGGACGATTGTGCTGAACTACAGCCTAAACTTAAATCGCCAGTTCGATGCTCCAACGCAAACTGATGTCGACGATATCACGCAAAGCATCTTGTTCAATGGCGATGTTACAGTCTTTAAAAGGTGGAAAATAGGTGTCGATTCAGGCTACGATTTGGTGGCGAAAGAATTGACTCCTACAACTCTTAATCTTTACTGGGATTTGCATTGCTGGGAGCTGACGTTTAATTACATCCCTTTCGGGTTCCGTCAAAGTTTCAGCATCCAGTTGAATGTGAAGTCGGCTTTGCTCAAAGACCTGAAGCTGCAGGCGCGTGGTGGCCCGAATGGACTACTTTTCTAGAGATCGCACCCAGTTTTCTATCATCTGATAGCCTCCCGGTGTCAACACCGATTCTGGATGAAACTGCACGCCGAAAATGGGCAATGTGTTGTGTTCAATGGCCATGACCCATCCTCGGTCGTTCACTGCTGTTATTTTCAACTGTTTTGGAAAGTTCTCTTTCGAGGCTATCCATGAATGGTAGTGACCTGTTTGAATCTGGCTCTCTAGGTTAAGGAAAAGCAGCGAACTGGTGTCGTGTGTGGTGATTGTGGGCTGGCCGTGGCAGACTTCTACCAAATTTTCTAAACTCCCTCCAAAGAATTCTACGATGGCCTGATGTCCTAAACACACTCCTAGCATGGGTATGTTTTGATAATGCGCTGCTATTATCGACATCATCAAACCGGCTTCTTCGGGCAGGCCAGGGCCTGGACTAAAAACAATGGCGTCGTATGCTCCCGCTTCAGTTACGCTTATTTCGTTGTTTCTGAACACTTCTACATCCGCGCCAGCGCCAACCAAATAATGGAAGAGGTTGAAGGTAAATGAATCGTAGTTGTCGAGAAGAAGTATCTTCAATGCATTAACTTTAGCCGCAAATGTAATCGAATGAAAGAAATAGTTTTCACAACAAATGCTCCTGCTCCTATCGGGCCGTATAGTCAGGCTGTTAAGGTGGGTGGGTTGGTATATGTGAGCGGACAAATTGCCATTGAGCCGAGTAGTGGCGAGTTGAAAATGAGCTCAATAGCTGAAGAAACAGAAATGGTGCTCAATAATTTGGGCGCGGTGCTGAAAGAATCGGGTAGCGATTTCAACTGCATCATTAAAACGTCTATCTTTTTATCTGATATGAGCCTTTTTGTAGAGGTGAATGCCCTTTACGCAAAGCGCTTTGCCAGCGATTTTCCGGCCAGAGAAACGGTCGCGGTGTCTGGTTTGCCGAAAGGTGTGAATGTTGAAATATCTGCAATCGCTACCGCCGATTGAACTTTTATTAATCTCAATTGTTCGTTGATTATGTTCTTGAAAAAAGTGCTGTACTACATCAACCCGCTTAACCTTTTCAAAAAAGAAGAAGGGGCAGAATTGAATTTGCGAATGATGCATGGCATCAACAAGATCTCTTTTTTGATGTTCTTGTTATGCTTGATATACTTGATTTTCCGCTGGACGTCTTAAAGCAACGTTTACTTCAATCGTATTCTCTCATTCTTCACGGGTGAGCTCCAAACCAAGCCGAGCTCCCAACCACCACGGCCTGTATTGAGCGCTTTGATACTCCCTGTTGTTATGTCGTACCCAAAAGTGATTTTCATGGTTTTGTGATAGTCATATCCGACCATCAAAATTACGGCGTCAGCCCAACGGTAGTGCGCTCCTGCCATTACAAAACTCGATGTCGATGCGGTGGTGTAACGAGAATCTGTCCCCAACTTGTACTCGGCACGTGCGCCAACAATGGCTGTGGTAGCTCCACCATGCTGAACAAACAACAAATCTCCGGTCAAATCAACGGGCTTTAGCTTTTTACTATATGATCCCATGAATTGATGTCGCAAAATGGTTTTATCTGCGCTGGTGCCCAACAATCCTTGATCTTGCATGTAATGGTAGGTCGAATATCCTAGGGTGTAGCGGTGCTTCCCTTCATGCATCCATTGCAATCCGGTCTGTAAATCGATCGACCAACTGGTATTGGCAGCAAATGTCTCCCCTGTTGGCAATGTGGGGTCAAAACCTGCCCCGTTGTACTGGGAGTCCCACGACAGTCCATCAAGAGCAATATTGCGCTGACGGTACGACGCGCCGAACCCAGCACTCAATCTGTTTTTCTTGCCTGTGCGTATATGATAGGCGAGCAAACCTCCAGCTTCAAAAACAGAAAGTTGCGCTTCCCCCGTTCGGTCTTGTCGAATCAATAACCCTACCCCGAGGTGGCGGTTACCGTTGTTTAAAAGTTTCATCTCACCTACGAGTTGGCTGGTGTTGAACTTTACCTGAGGTAAGGTTCCTTGGTTTTTTCGCTGCAACGTAGCCCTATAGTCGCTGTTCTGCGTTGCCGTAGCTGCCGGATTGATGCTTGCTGGTGTTAACCAATATTGCGAAAACAAGGCGTCTTGTCCAGTAATGGCTAACGAAGCCCCCATGGTCAATATGAAAAGCAGGGTTCTCATCGCAACAGGGTTATGTCTCCCTGCAATTCCAAATATTCTCCAGTCGAGATCCTCGCTTTGGCATACCACAAATAGGTGCCACTTGGCATGTCTTTGCCGCCATGTGTGCCATCCCAGCCTTCTTTCGGGTCGTTGGTCTCAAAAATGGTTACGCCCCAGCGATCAATTACTCTGAATGTTACGTCATCCAATCCGCGACCGCGAATGAAAAGAAAATCGTTGTTACCATCACCGTTGGGTGAGAACAAGTCAGGGATAAATATTTCAACTGGGTCGAGAATGCATACGTTTATAGACAAGCTGTCGATACAACCTCCAATGTTTTCAGCAACAAGCGTCACGGTGTAGTTGCCAGGCTGGGGGTAGCTAACCTGCGGACTAATCCCTAACGCATACGGTTCAATTTCGCCGTTGCCAAAATCCCAAATCCCTGCAATGGCGTTTTGACTGTAGTCTAAAAATTGGATCGGTTGCTCCGCAAAAGGTATGCAATCGAGATTCGGACTCGATGAAAATAGGGTGGTGATAGGCGGGTAGCTGGGCACAAGTACAAGGGTGTCGAACAGACATCCTTCAGTTATATCTTCAATAACCAAAGGCACGATCTCTCCAGAAAAGGCACTCACCTGATCGCCACTCCCAAAAAGGTTGTCGTCCCAATAAATAGCGAAATTTCCAGCCGGTGATATGCTCGCTGTCACAAATCCCGATTCGCCATAACAGGCAATACCACTGGTTGAAACAGTCGGTTGCAAAGGTGGTAACACAGAAATCAAAACGGAGTCAACAACGGGGTCTGAGCAGCCATCGTTCACGCTGACGTAGTAATACTGCGTGTTTTCAGGTACCGCGGTGTTCTGATTCACAGGAAACAATCCATCACTCCATGTATATTCCAAAAAGGCATCGGGCTGTCCGCCTGACCCAGCAGCTGTCAGCACTGTGCCACTTCCTTCACAAATTTCTTGGTCCGATGCGGTTAAAACAATGTCCAAAGCAGGTAAAACAAAGGTTTCAACTGTAATTGAACTGCTGCACAAAGTGCCAGTCCATGTGTAAACCAATGTTTGAAGCCCTTCTCCGGCAAGTGCGGGATTAAATGATGTAGCCGATGTAGATCCGGTCAATACGCCGTCGTCTGGAAACAATATGAGTTCAAAGTCTTGAAATTCATAGCAATAGCTGGCTGAAAGTCCGGAAATGTCGGCTTGCTGAAACTGCTCAACAGTAATTTGCAGTGAATCAACACATCCCGCAGCTGTTGTCCAATAAATCATATTCGCGCCTTCCACGGCGGATGTTGGGTCAAAAACTCCCGATTGACTGTCGGTTATGCCGGGGCCTATCCACTCGCTCGGGGTGAAAATAGAAGGGTCTACAACAAATGGTTCTATGTCTGAACACAATGCGATGTCGGTAGCTGCGATGTTGTCGGGATGTATCACGACCATCAAACTGTCTGAACATCCATTGGCATCGTAAGTGATCCAATGCAATCCCACTCCGGCAAGATCGGGCTCAAAATAGAAGTCGCCACCTCCCAAATCGATCACTCCGTTTCCTGTCCAATCGCCACCAAATGGCACGTTGCCAACAGTATCAAAATTCAACATGGCGCCTTCTTGCGAAGCACAAATCTGAACGGTGTCTGCAGGTATTTCAGTAGTGCGATTGTATATAAATATGGTGTCTGTACAGCCATTTGGTGCATAGTAAATCAAACTGGTCCAGTAATCTTCAGGCAAACTGCCTGGATCGTACAGCCCCGTCATCTGATCAATGATGCCTTCGCCTTGCCAGTTGCCTCCGATGGGTGAAAAGTTGGGGTAGGGGATGTAGGGGGCTTGCGACGGACAAGAAGAGCGAACGCGCCGCCCTGTATTCATTTCTTTCACGGTGATGGTGAAAATTTGATCACAACCTATGGCGTTGTAGACAAGGTCGTATGTGCCAGGATCCACCTCGGAGGGGTCGAAAACACCATACAAATCGTCGATGATGCCGGGGCCAGTCCATGTGCCACCAAACGGACTAAATACAAGTGTGTCGGGCCAATTCGACTGACACAAGGTGTCGGCCATAAACTGTCCGCCGATATTGCCAACACTCATTTGTAAGGTATCGGTACAGCCGTTTAAACTGTACACCAAATCGTAAATTCCTTCCGTACTTGGATCAAACATGTTCGCATTCACGAAAGGACCTGTCCACACACCACCAAGTGGCTCACCAATCAATGGGAATGGTGCCTGTCCCGGACAGCTCGCTGCGAAATCATCGGAGTCTATGGGTATCATGTCGTAAACTAAAGTCGCTGAACACCCATTATCTAAGCTGTACATGATGACGTTTATGCCACCCATCAAACTATCGGGGACGAAATAACCAGTTTCACCATCTTGTATGCCGGGGCCACTCCACCATCCGCCGGGAGGCGTCGCCTGAAGATTACTCGCAGGTGTGCTTTGACACAATAAACCACCTGATTCTAGAATCTCTATTTCCGAAACAGTGATTGTAAGACTCTCTGTGGTTGTAACCCCCGTTTGAACTTCAGTTATGGTAACAGTATAGGTGGTAGTTTGGGGCGGACAAACCTCAAAAGGTCCGGCGACCGTTTCTCCACTGCTCCACTCATAGGTGTAATCGAAGCATCCAATAACATTCACCCCAATGTTGGCGCATTCTCCTTGGCATACTTCATAAACATTGCTGTAGGTAGTTGCATCGATGCCACAACTGGTAATTGAAAACCCAGCAGATAACGGGAAGTACCAAATGCTGTCGCATGCATCAGGAATGCCCAAAACCAGGTCGATTGAGAAATCGCAGTTGTAGGTGGGCACGGGAGCAATGGTTATGTTGGCACTGGTTCCAAAGCCATTGTTGCAATCAACATTTGCATCTAAAACATTGAAATTGGTTAGAGAGGTTACTACAATACTGTCAGCCAGCAACCAGTCGCATCCTATGGCTTCACTAAATTCTAAATTGATAATCCCACTGTTGCAAACAGGTGCATTGGGTACTGCAAGCGATGGTGGCACCGGCGGCGCAACAATGGTATTCCACAATATCTCAAATCCACAATAGCTGGCACTCACATCCGATACGAAATGAAAGGTCACAACCCCGCCCGTACTTTGCAAATTGGGCGGTATGAAGCCGGCTCCAGTGATATCTGCCAGCAATGGCGATCCTATTCCCGGTCCGTCATGGATGTACAAATGATCAAATCCATCTTCAATACAGATATCATTTAAAAAAGATATGGAAATCGAAGCGCCACCCGTGTTTACTACAAAAATCAGGTCTTCATTGATGCTGTAAGCGCCGTCAACACTGCCCGAATCGTACAAGATTCCATCGCAGTCACTCACTTCCAAATCCGACATGTCGTAGGCAATGATTTCTTGCGCATCGGTTACAAACGATGCCATTAGAAGCAGGCTAAGAACGACAACGTTTCTCATCTTTACAGGCTGTCAACAATGGTTATGTTCGCTGTAGTAACCTGATTCGACCAGTTTCCTGCCCGATCCTTTAGTTGCAAAGTAAAACTGGCTATTTCTTCTTCACCATTTCCAAGTAAAAACAGCGGATTTAATATGATGGTCAGATTGCCTGATACGTCCAATTCCATCAGGTCTGGAGTAACAGGTGGCACATGGTACCAATCAAAATCTTCCAACCGGCTGTCTTTCACGCGCACAGAATAGATATCTGGATCGGCATAACCGATGTCGCCATTGTGGTCAGTAAAGGCTAATTCAACACGTATTTCGTTGTCGAATGCAACAACGGTCGTCTCCGATACCGATTTCAATTCAATCACAGGTATTAGCGATACTTCCTCTTTCTTTTTGCAAGAAAGCAGCAGCACCAATGTTATGATGGCAAATGTCCTCATTGAATTTTCAAAACAAAGATGGATGTGATAATGGGGTTGCTATTTTCATTCGGTATTACCGTGGTGGCTGTTTGAACGCCGTCTGAAAAATAGGTTCGCAAAAACAGACTAGTTCCAGCTGCATAGCTGCTCAAGTCGATGGTCGCTTTGTGATAGAAAGTGGCCGCCCCATTGCTGAAATCTGTCGCTTGAATGGTTGCTGAAGTAGAAAAATTAACTGGAAATTCAGCGTCAATGCCTGAAATCTCAGTAGCGAAACGCAGTTCGTTAACGGTTAGCGATGTTGCCGTAGTATTGTCGTCGGAAACCCGCACCCATACGTCCACCAGGCCATTGTCTACAAGCACAGGTGTTATTCCAATACCGTCTTCTTCACGCAAATAAGGTTCAGTGGTATTGCCTTGAGGGAAAACAGCAAACCCTTCAACCTGCGGAGGGAAATCTCCTCCAGCAGCTCCTGGTGCGTTGCCATACATATCTATGGCACCATTTTCAATCCACGCTTTGATCACGTTCTTGTATACGGTACCCATGGCTGGCCAATCAGATCCAGCATCCACAACTGCCGGCATAATGCCCGTTGTGTTTGGAATGTTTTCAGTCATTCGGGTGTAAAGTAACGAGCTGCTCAGCGCACCGGGGACCACACGATAGGTATATGAGAACTGTGCGTCATTGGAAATGACGGCATGGTTAACGAGTGAATTGTACGACGATGAGATGGTTGCAAAGTGAGGCTCAAATGTACCATCATGACAGCCACTATTGGCGCAAGTAGGCTTGAATACTTTGGCATGCAGCCACGCGAAATTTCCATAAGGCAACTCATCTGCCACAGGGTTGTCTACAATCACTGTCTCAACCTCGTATGGGTTGTCGACGGTTTTTTTCTTACAGCTCCCAACGGCAACGGTCAGCACTACCAGCAATGATATGACAGCAACGTACCTCATATTAAATCCAATAACGACATGGTTCCTCCGGCAGTCATTCCCGCAGCTTGCACTTCATTTTTAACACCTAAAATATCAGCTATCGTCATCATGCTATCGGTTACCATACCAACCGGGTTCGTTTCTGAACCTACAACAAGGTTCGAAGGGATGTTCGGGCCGGCTAGCAGTGAGAAAACACGCAAGGAGTTCGCATCCGAGTGATCGTATGAGCGCCAATCATTTTCATCGAGAATGTTGTTGGGGTTGTCGTTCCTACCACATTCAGGTGTGCAAATGATGGTGGTGTTGCCAGCCATCTCCGGAATCTCATTTTGAATGGTATTCCAAATATGTCCAACCGCATGATCAGCCCTATGCAGCGCTTGCAAGTATCCAGTAAAGTTCGAGTGACAAGTGTCTACGGCGTTCAAATTGATCACAGTGAGAGCTGGTTTGAACCATTTCATCACTTCACAGGCATATCCTACATTCACCAAATCACCATTATCAGCAATAGGAGGAAGGTCAATGGTGCCGTTGGCAGTGCGTGTAAACATTTCATCCATGAAGGCTTTGATGTTCAACTTTTCTTCTGCGGTATTTCCAAGCGATAACAATCCATCTGCGTATTGATCGAAAGCGTTATCGAGGAAGTACTTCAACCGATACATCGGCGCCAACTCGTTTTCAGGGTGGTATATTTTCGCATCGCCTAGAAACTGCTCACCCACATCGCTAAAAGTAACGGTGGGTGCGAAGAAGTTAGCTCCGTATTGCGCCCCGTAATTTGGGTGGGCACTGTAATTTAACAGCGGTACGGAGTTTCCAATGCCGTTTCCGACAAACCAAATGTCGGATGCGCTATATCCGCCGTGACGGCGCAAGTATTCGAAAATTGTAGGGTTCAGCGGACGTTGTTTTAATCCTTGAGTGGTGACCATGCTGCCCTGAATCAAGGAATTCAATCCACCAAAATGACCTGCACTCAGGGCATTTACTTCTGGGAACAGAGTGCCCTGCTGCTGCAGCGATTGCGAAAGTATCGATGGTATGGGGTTGATACCTCCCTGACCTGTTCCAAAAACGATTTTTTGTGTTGGCGCCGCACCCGTGAGCATATTGTACATGATATTCCCTGCATACGGGTTGTTGATCTGACTGTCGTCAAGATAACGTTGCAATACACTCTCTTGCTGACGAACCCCTCCTGCAAACATAACGAGCACGACGTGTCCGCCCATCTGCCTGCCAGACGGTGCAAAAAGTCTGCCTGTCGGCAGGATGTAAGGCGCCATGATCGTTCCCGCTGTGGTTAGCGCTCCTTTCTTTAAAAAGTCTCTTCTTTCCATAGCGATTTTAATAAAACATGTATTCGTTCGATAGGGCAAATGAGAAGTAAACGAGTTCTGGTGTCATGTATGGATTTCCAGAAATGAAATTTCTCAAGTATTCTTTCTCTGCTTGCGTGGGATAACGGACGTAGAATCGCACGTAGGTGTCTTCTATAAATTGATCGAGGTCTTCGTTCATAAGCTCCACCGAAGGGATCTGCACTTCCGGCTTGTTCATGAAATTGGAGATGATGACTTCCCGCGCCAGTTCTTTGTCGCCTATCGACTCGATGCAGTTGTTCACGTCAAAAATATCGTTCGCCGATAAGGCCGTCTGAAACAAATTGGCATGCAGTATAGCAACGTATTGTTCGTTGGTTTTGAGTTTGTCTTTTCCCGCCGACGTTGGGTACAATTCGATATTGTTCAACTCAAATTTTGCCTCGGGTTCTTTTTTGCAACCGAACATGGCGATCACTAGAACCACCAAACTGAGATGTTTAATTAAAACCTGCATACTCATCTGAGATTAAAATTTTGAGTTGAACGGTTTGAAAATTCTTGTCTGACATGAATGTGCCGCTTAGTTGGAACACCTCACTGGTCTGCGCATCACGCGACAACAGCGATTGATAAGCCCATTGAATCATGCCTTCGAAATACTCTTGATTCTGCGTCAGCGTCTCAAGGTACTCGGTCTTGTTCTGAATGATGTTTCCGAACAATTCAGCGGGTTGATTGAACTCAATGATGTTGTAAGCGTGCTCAAATTCAGATTGGGTTGGAAAGCGATAATACAAATCGTTGAAGGTGGCATTCACGAAATTGAAGCTGTTCATGTTGATTTGGTCATAGATGGAATTGTACATCATGCGTCTGAACATCTCATCTATGTCGATCTCTCCCATTCGCAATTCTTCACGAGAATAAATGATGTCCAACAGCCGATTGGCCTGTGCCATATTCAATTCATAACCTGTAAAATTTCCTCCGGCCGAATCGTTTACTGCTGCATTTCTGAAGATTCCATATTCTGAATAGATGTAGGCGTCTGATGCTCCTTCCAACAGTCGGGCTTTGGCATTCTCATACAATTTGACATGATAAGCGTAGTTGTATGAGCTGTCGCCAGCTAAATAGTTGGTGCTATAAATAAGCCGGTTTGCTAAATCGGTCCGAGCGGTGAACGACAATCCTGCTGTTTCTAGGGCTGCCACTTCTGCATTCATTTCGGTATCCAATGGTTCACGCCCTATCAAATCGATAAACAGGCGATTCACATAATTTTGTACGAGTAGGGTAGGGATGCCATCATATTCAGGAATGTCGTTGTTCTCAAACACAACCTCCTCTTTCTTGCACGAAGCAAAAATTACAATTGCGACAAAGTAGAATATCAGTCGGTTCATGTAGAAAAGCAATTTCCTAAATGTAAGAAAAATTTCAATGCTTGTTAGACAGACTAATTCTACCCGAAAAACAATTTATCGCTTCACCAATCGCTGGTTTTGAATGCCTGCTTCTGTGGCTATAGAAATAAGATAAGCGCCGTTGCTCCAGTCTGCTCCGCTTACAACCACAGTCTTTTGATTGATGTTTGATTGGCTGTAAACGATTCTTCCTGTGAGGTCGTAGACGTAAATTTCAATCAAAAGGGTATTGTCTCCATCAATAATAAACGTGTCCTCAAATGGATTTGGGTACAAGTTTAATGAACGGAATGCTGCTTCGTAAACACCGATAACGATTACATTTTCAGTTTCGCTGATAGCCGAACATCCATCTGTAGTAGATATTTGCACTGCATAATCACCATTTTCAGTTGGTACCCAAGAGCTGGTTTCAACACCGGCAACCAACGCACCATTCAAAAACCATTGAATTGTTTGTCCGTCACAGCCATCACAATTCAAATTCGTGCCGTCATAGCTGAACGATGGTTGGTCAGGGTTAGCAAAGACAACTAAATCTGAAATAGAAAACGAAGATTCGAATTCACCAGAAGTATAAAAGAAATTCGCAGAGTAGACACCTGGCGTGTCTATAAGCAGACTCCAAGTCTCATTGCATGTATCAAATGTAGCTACGATTGTCCCTAAATTATCCAATATCTCAAGCAGACAAGTAGAGAATTCGTTGAATGCTGTTTGATTGTTGATGATAAGTTCGAACGTTGAACATCCCGAAACGGCAGGAGCGCTTATGAAGGCATCTAGATAGTCGCAGCTTCCATCGTCAATGTTTGCTCCTTCGTTGTAGTTGGTTGCATTTGCATCTGTGCATCCTGGGTACAAGCACGTGCCATTTTCATCAGTAGCTTCTTCATTGTAGTTGGATGCTGCTGGATCTGTGCATCCTTCAATAATGCAGGTGTCGTCGGCAAAGTTCGCCGTTGGGTCATAGTTTGTTGCTTCCGTATTCAAACATCCAGGATATCTGCAAGAACCATCATCCATGGTGGCTTCTGGTTCATAGTTCATGGCTTCTGCATCCATGCATCCCGGAACACTTGAGTTAGGAAATATATCCATGCGTACCATGGGCGTGCGCAACATGTAAAACAGTCCGTTCAAATTGGGATAAGAAATAAGCGAAGATTGAATCGGACTCGGTCCGCTGCGGCCTAAAAACATGGCTTCATCTGGTGCAGCATTGTATCCCACCATGACGATGTAGGCACTGTCATTAATCAGTAAAATGTCTTCATTCAATTGGAGGTGAATCATACGCTCTTCACCAACTTGATTTATGTCCCATTCGTTTATTGCATAAGGCTGAGTGGTGCCCAAAACTTGAGTTCTAGTGAGATTATAAACGATGCCATAGACTTCCGTTCCAGGAACAGTTGGTTCAGCAAAGGCAACAGCAATGGAGTGGAAGCGGAGATTCGATACTGTTGCCTCAAAAACATTTCCGAGCTCATACGCCTCACCTTCGTAAATGCCAGAAGGGAAAAAAGTGTCTTCTAGTGATCCTTTATCTCTGCCATACATAAATGGTGTCAAGCGCACATTTTTCGTTACCAGGTTGTTGCTCGGCGTCTCATCGGTTTGCGATTGCACGGCGCTAAATTGAATGGAGTAATTGTCGACAACTGCAGGGGGGATGTAAGGGGTGAAAATGCTCGGACTGATTTGCACGCCAGAAGATACATTTACTGCTGTGGTGCTCGTATTGTAAAGCTGCTCATTGGCTCCATTGAACACTTTTACGTTCATCTGAACATTGTTCTGTGTCAAACCGCCGATGTTCGTAATTCTGCTTGAGAATTTCATGCTAGGAGGCATACTTGTCGGGTAATCAAAGTATTCCATATCGCCAAAACCAGACGGTGCCAATGTACCATCGTATTGAGTAAATCGGGCATTGGTGAGAAGGAGGTCGTTGTTGCTTGGGATGAATACTGTTATGTCATCAAGCAGCCAAAAGTAATAGTTGCCAGTAAATTCAAACTTGAATCGGACATCACTTTGATTGGCGGCATTTGCATTGAGATTCACATTTACCCAAACTGAGGATGCTGAAATTGCGTTTTCACCCGGATTGTTGTGGATTTGTGTCCATGTTTGACCGCCATCCACCGAAAGGTGAACAGAAGTCTCACATTGATAATGTTTATACTGCTGTTGAAAAGCAAGTGAAATAGCTGAATAACCAGTCAGATCTATTGGATTTGTAATTAGGCGTGCACTATGGGGACCAGGATCTGCGCCACTTTCAAAATTTCCACATGGTCCAACAGGGTCGTCCCAGTAATTAGAATCGAAAATAACAAACCCATTACCGGTTGTTACCGACGTAATTGGAACCGAAGTAGCACCGCACGAGCCTTGCGAACAAACTGTATTATCTGGCGTTGTGCTCGGTCCGCGATATTCCCAAAGTCCGATTCCACTATCGCTTTCATTCGTCCAGTTTGCCGGAATACCATTTGCAAAATCCCATGTAAAAATGGGGGTTCCGTAAACTTGTGCGTTCGCTGCTAAAGTGGAAGAGAGAATGACAAAAAGGGTGAATAGATGCCGCATAAAAGGTAGGATTACGACAAAGATAATGAAATGATACTTTCAAAAAAAAAGCCCCATCTGTAAAAGATGGGGCTCAATTTTATGGTAATGAGTGAATTAGTTTCCTAATTTCTCCATTTCAGCTTCGAATGTTTCTTTGAACTTTTCGTAGTTGTATTCAGCCATGATTTTTTCGTCTTTAGAAAGACGTTCATTGTATGCTGCGGCAACATCTTCGCCAGAAAGTTCAATTGCTATGTAGCTAACATAACTACCGTTTGGCTTTTGAGTAAGCTTATCGCAAATTGTGATTGCTCCGCGCAGTTGCTGATCAACAACTGTTCTTGCGAGGTTGTTGAATGTTTCAGTAACTTCTTCTTTGTTGTTGAATTTTGTAGAGTTCACGTAGTTGTCTGTTACAGCTTTCAAAGTTGAGCTGATGGTACGTGCCAATTCGTCTTCAGCATTTGAGCGAGACATCTTTTTTGCTGTTTCGCGGCTCATGCTTTCACCTGTAGCGGCAGAGCGAAATGTTTCTTTGCTCGACATGTAGTTGTCGCCTGTGCAGTACTCATTGATGATAACTTCGCCAGCTGGCTTTGCTTCAACTACTTCTTTGTTTTTCTTGCATCCCTGTGCTCCGATCAAAACGGTAGCAGCAAGCAACATAAATAGTCCGTTGGTTGTGATGAACTTTTTCATATTCGTGGTTTTTGTGTGGGTATTCAATTATTTGTTATTCTGGGTTTCGAAAAACCGTGCCAAAAATACTAGAATATTGCGTCAAGTATTTTTTTAGAGACTTCCTTTTCCATTTGAAGTGAACCTTTTCGATAAGCATCTAGTCCGGCAGCTTCAAAATTCAATTGCAATCCTTTGATGTTGCTTTCACTATTTTGCAAGAGCACACTTCCAGATTTGGCTGTTAAACTCCAATTTACATCTAGATAGGCTACGTGAAAGCCACTCGAGGTGCCTCCTTCTCTCGTGTTTGCATCGATGGTTATCACGTAATCAGCTTTGCTGACATTCTCCGAAAAAGTAAAGCCTTCATCAGAAAACACTTTCCTGAGCGGATCAGCTAAACGCTGGGAAGCGAGCGTCTGGTCGAAGTTCTTCTCAGACACTTTAAATGCTACAACAGGCAAGGTTGCGCGAATGGGAATGGATTTCCTGTTGGCATTTACAGATTCCATCAAACCATCAACTAGTTTTCTGTCTAGGTCGCTTGGTCGAAGTTTATCGAGGTCAACCTGCACGGTAAGCACATTCGCTGTATTCTTGAGGTTGGCATCTGCAATGCGCACTACCACATTTCCTTGTTGGTCGGTGCTTAGAAACTGGACATTTCTAAATTTCCCGTTGTCGAATGTAATCGATATCGGCAAATTTGCTGCTGCTTTTCCTCCGCTTGTCGCAGAAATTTTCACCTCTTTTTTGAAGCTATTGTTCGGGTTCAAGAGTATTTCGTTGTCTGCTGTTTCAAAACGCACGTTCGAAACCATCTCTCGCATCTCTTTGTATAAGGTATTGTCGAGGTAGGTGCCATCTTCCCAGACATTGACATCGTTCCAATAATCTTTCATGTCGAACAAGCCGTGCATGTAAAGGTCATATGCCGAGGGCACATTTCCATTTGCTCGGGCATCTTGTGCTTTCAAGAGAAAATCATGCGCCGACTGCATGGCTTTTTGTTTTTTTTCTGCCTTTATGTGGGCATGGGTTGATTTCGAAAGTCTGTAATATATCCAGTAGTCGTCGCCATTCTCCCAAACATCAATGATTTCGAAGCCTTCTAGCTCTTCATTTGCGAGGGTGGAAATGGTTGAGTTGAATTCTTCTTGGACATAATTATTGACCTGCATGGTATTCAAAAACGATTCGCTTTTCACGGTGACGCGGATTTCAGAAGCGAGATCGTTCATGGCATTTTTCTTCGCTACAGTGGCGTACTCCAGTGGTTCTACTTTTTTAGAAGCAGAACCAATACCGATGTAGTATGAGCTGTTTAGCGGACGATCATTTACCCACTCTGGTTTCGGCTTGGCCGCTACAGACTCTATATTCTTAGGTCCTTTGCATGCAGTAGCCAAAATCATAATGATAAACGCTAGCAAGGTGATATGTCTGACTAATTTACTCACTTGACTATTTGTAACATAAGTTTCGAAATGTCGTTTTTCATGTCGGCAGAAACCGCTTGAAACGCAGCGTTGGTAAGTTCTTCATGCGTTACAGGTGTCCGCTGTGCATTCATCATTTGCATCAAAGAGTTTTTTGCGCGGTTGTTGGTGTTCGGACCACTTCCTGTAGAAGGAAACAAGCTTTGAACCTCACCGTCATACTCTGTCCAACGTGTTTCGCTGATCTGCTCTTTTTCAATGATGCGTGACTGCAGTATCTCCCCAGTTTTCAAAGAAACGAGTTTGTATTGAAAACTGATAACCACTTTGTTAAAGTCGTAAAACTCTCTGTATGTTGTTTTATCGTACTTCGTTTCGTAGTAGTATTTGTTGTCTTCTTTGTTAAGACGTTTTACTTGGTACTGGCGAAATCCTTCTCTGTCACTGCGGCTTGGCTGACCGTCAACTTTGTTGTAATTCAACACGGTACCGGTTACAAAAGCTTGCGCACCAATCAACTCCCCAACTGAAACAGCGGTTTGCTCATTGATCACTCCACTCAATCCGAGTTGCTGCTCTTCAATGATCATTGTGAGGTTGTTCCGATCGACTACTTTCAAGAAAGGGTCATTAACACTTGTCAATGCTTCTAGTGCATAAGCGGCTACTTTGCTGTCAAGTCCTTTCAATGAGGTGCTATTCTCGAAAGGGATCATGGCAATGGTGAAAAGTCCATTTTCCAATGCCTCTTTCTGAAGCTCCATTGAGTTTTTATACGCGCCGGCCCGCTTGATGATTGTAGTAAATTCATTGTAAGCCGCTCGGTATTGCTCAGCATCTAGATGTTCGACACCTTTTTTGTATATCGGCTCTACATATGCAATGTCGGCCAATGACCCTGCATCTTGATACGATGGATCCAATGAATTGATCTCGCGAAAGAGTAATTCTGCTTCTTTGAATTTTTGTTCGTCCATCAAAGCAAGTCCTTCGGCATACAATTCATCCATATACATCAACTTGAACGTCTCAAAGTCGTTTTGGTAAAATTCAGCTATGGCCAGTTCTACGCCTAACGTTGCAACACGTTGCTTGTATTTTTCAGCAAGTTGGTAGGCTTGTATGGCATCTCTTTTATTCCCAAATTCTTTCTTCTGAACGAATTCTTGTAGACGCTTATTGAGCACAACTTGTCCTGTCGACTTCAAGCCGATTTTTGCATCAATATTTCCTCTGTTCTTCTGCAAAGAAGTGAGGTACATATTCGCTGCTTCATCAAGGAGTCCAGCTTCTTCGAGCTTTTTTCCTTTTTTAGAGAATGATTTTGAGGTGGCGCAAGAAACGCCACCCATCAAAACCAAAATCATCATAAGGTAAGTTAGTGCTTTCATAATTGTGAGATTGGTGGTTAACGACCTTCCAAATACTCATTTAATTCATCAATGCTAAATTCGAATGTGAACGCGTCGTTAACAACATAATAGTTGCCTTGATCGTACGTGTAGTCATACGCGAATTTTGCAAAGTCAAGTCGTGATTCTTCAAAAGTGAGCAACATCATTAGGTCTTTTACCTGCGTTGCTGTGAGACATTTGTTTTTTGCAGCGCTTTTCATCGTTGATAGCTTGCTGTCTTCAAACGATTTGCTCTCAACTGACGATTTCAACTGACTGATGTCGCTATCGGCTGCAGGCCAAGAACAACCTGTTGGACCGTTGTAACCGGGCATGGCAACCACAACTTCTTCTTCTACAGGCACCGGTCGTGAAAGTCTTTCCGACTGGCCTGGATTAACAACTTTGGTAGTTGTCGTCGTGGTCGTTTCATGGTATTCGACTTCGGTTTCCATAGAAGGAACAGTCATTTCAACCTTCATGTCGAATCCAGGGACATTGATTTTCACATCAACATTGTCTGTCTGGTTCGTTTTTACAGTTGTAGTGGTTGTTTGAACAGCTACGCCTGGTGTTTCTGTAATGATTACTTCTTCTTCTACAATGCGAGTCGGCTGTTGAGCTGGCGTTGTTTGTTGAACCGGTGCTGGCTGTTGCACTTGCACAGCAGGTTGCGCTGGCGCGGATGTTGAAGCGATGGCAGCTGAACTAAATGGCCGTAAAACATAGGTTCCTTTCTTACCAATGCGAATTACCATCGTCCATTCCATGCCGAATTCAACGCCCAAATTGGCTGAAAAGTCTTGATACGACGGATCCTCAAAATCAATGCGGACTTGGTAAAATTCTTGATTCAGATTCTCAATCTTGAAGTTGTTTGTAGGTGTGTCGTTTTGTTTTACACTGTTTAAATAGGCAGTGAAGTTTTCACCCATTTCGGTGAAGAGAACTACATTTCCTGTTTGTGCAAAAGCAAGTATGCTAACAAAAGCAAAGGATAGAGAGAGTAGAGTTTTTTTCATTTCTTTATGGTTTGGGTTAATCATTGTTACCCCTCATCTTTCAATGAGCGTGCCAAATTAACGCATATCCTCGATTTTTCAGTAGTCAAACGTTTAATACTTCTTGATAACTAACCAAGTGCCTTCTGAATTGAACACTTATCTTTGACCGCAAAATTACGAAGTTGAAAAAAGTGCTAGTGATTGGTGCGGGAAGATCAAGCTCTTCGCTTATCCGTTACCTTTTAAAGGAGTCTATTAAGGAGAATTGGCAAATTACCGTTGCCGATCTTGATGTGGCGTTGGTTGAGAGAAAGTTGAACAGACATCCGAATGCGGTGGCAGTAGGCTTTGATAGTAACGATATCGTTAAGAGAAATGCACTGATTGATGGTGCTGACCTTGTGATATCTATGTTGCCCGCAACGATGCACATCGACATCGCAAACTATGCGGTGCAGCAAAAAAAGAATTTGATCACGCCGAGCTATGTCTCTCCCGAAATGCAAAAACTCGATGCGCAAGCAAAAGAAGCTGGTGTGTTGCTGCTGAATGAACTGGGAGTAGATCCGGGAATTGATCATATGAGTGCCATGGAAATCATCCACAGGATCAAAAGCGAAGGCGGGAAAATCATTCGCTTTGAGTCGTTCACGGGTGGACTAATAGCACCAGAGAGCGACAACAATCCGTGGCATTACAAGTTTACATGGAATCCGAGGAATGTGATAATGGCCGGACAAGGGGGCACAGCCCAGTTCATGCAAGATCATCAATTAAAATACATTCCGCCGCACAAAATTTTCGATCGTTTTAAGGAAATTGAGATTGAAGAACACGGCACTTTCGAAGGGTACGCAAACCGCGATAGTCTAAGTTATAGAAAGGTATACGGCATAGAAGATGTCCCTACAATTTACCGCGGTACACTGCGCGGTAAAGGATTTTGCGCAGCGTGGAGCGTTTTCGTGAAACTGGGAATGACCACAGAATCGTTCACGATTGAGAATAGCGAAACCATGACGTACCGCGAGTTTATCAATGCTTTTTTGATGTTCGATAAAGATCTAGCGGTAGAAGACAAGCTGAAGCGTTATCTGGATTTGAGCGCCGAGGTTATGGAGATGTTGGTGTGGACAGGCATTTTTAGCAAAGAAATGATTGGATTGAAGAATGCGACTCCTGCGCTGATTCTTCAAAATCTTCTTGAAAGCAAATGGAAATTGGAAGAACATGACAAAGATATGATCGTCATGTGGCACCGATTTGAATATGAGTTAGGCGGAAAAATTGAGGAGTTGCATAGCTACATGGTGGTGCTTGGTGAAGATCAAACATACACAGCCATGGCTGAAACGGTAGGTGTTCCCGTAGGAATCGCAGCGAAGATGATTCTCAACGGAGCAATAAATCTAACTGGTGTTCAGGTTCCTGTAATGCCCGAAGTCTATATTCCTATATTAGAGGAACTTAAAGACCATGGAATTGTCTTCAAAGAAAAGGTACTATAGTTTCGTTTTGTTGATAGGCATTTGTCTATTCACAGTGCATGCAGCAGCACAATGTGTGCCGCCAGCGCTGCCGAATTCAGTTGCATTCAAGAACGCAACAGATTACCGTTCACAAGATGCGAAAGCGGCTGAATGCCTGGAGTGGCTGCTAAGCAAAGATTCTTTTGAGTGCAGCGAGCAAAGAGAAGGCGTGAATGCGTATGTGCTTGTGTGGTTGAGCGGACATCCGGATGTAATTGTCAATGTTGAGACGCGGGTTATGCCATTTATCGACAAACATCCTGAACTTTTGTTTCCAATGGTGCATGGCAGTGCGCAGTATGCGCTTAGCACCGACAAGAAAGAACAGACACAGGTAAAAGCGCTGGTCAGCGGATTGAAGGCTGTGGATAGCTTTTGTCGGTCTTCTAAAACATTGAGAAAAGATCCCGACTTAAAACAGCTCCACAAGCTGATTCGCAAGAAGAAAATTTCAAGTTGGATTGAGGATCAGCAAAAAATCTGATCGCTATTCTTGCTCGTAGGTAACTTCTTCAAACCGCACACTCGCTTCTTGAATCGTCTTGTAGGCCAAGGTATTCATGCTGTTGGCGTACGGAATGTTCTCTTCCATCTGTCCGGATGTTCCATCAAACGTATACATGGTGATTGGAAAATCGCTGAAGTTGTCGTTCATGCCAGCAGTGAGCAATTCGGATTTCAAGCCTATTGGGACATGAATGGTAGTAAGTTCACTCGAAATGGTCATGGAATATAGGTCAAAAGCGACGCGCTTGCTAGTCATGCCGTTGCTTTCAACCTCTGCAGTGTATAAACATCCGCCCTGCAGGGCGCAATTGAAAATTTTATTGTCAACACTCGAAAGGGTGCGCAACAACTCATTTCCTTTGAATATTTTGATCGTTGTGTTTCCCGATGATACACCCTCAAGTGCCACATCGAAAGTGATGTTCAAATTCCCTTGTCCGTAAACCATGCAGGCAAGAAATAAAGAGAAAAGTGATATTGTAAACCGTTTCATAATTTTCGTGTTTCCTGATTCTTACGGGAAAAATGAAAAAACGTTCGGTGAAGAGATGTAGGAAAATTCGGAGAGGTAGAGTGTAAACAAATGGTACCTTTGCAGGGTTAAAGTTGCTATGAAGTCGTTCGAAATTCCATCTTATTTTCGGTCTGATCTGGTTTCCAAAGTGAAGCTGGCAAGAAAAGTTGCTGATCCGCGCAAGCGTGATTTTACGCCGAGCAAGCTCGATTTTGGTAAAGTGAACGTCTTACTCGCTCGCCATTTTGGATTTTGCTACGGCGTAGAGAATGCCATTGAGATATCGTACAGAGCTATTTCAGAAAACCCTGGAAAGCGCATCTTTCTCCTCAGTCAAATGATCCACAACCAAGCGGTGAATGAAGATTTGGAGAGTTTGGGTATTCGCTTTTTGATGGATACGTATGGAAACGAACTGATACCACTTTCGGAAGTTACAACTGATGATGTTGTTATAACTCCCGCTTTTGGAACCACCATTGAAATGGAAGCGGAGCTGACAAATCGTGGCATTCAACTCGAAAAATACAATACGACTTGTCCGTTCGTTGAAAAGGTATGGAACCGTTCAACAAAGCTCGGTAACGACGACTACACGGTTATCATTCATGGCAAGCCGAAACACGAAGAAACCCGAGCGACATTTTCACATGCCAAGCAGAATGCCAAATCGTTTGTGGTAACCGATATGCAAGAAACTGAATTGCTGTGTGCATTTATTGAGGGCAACAAGCCTTGGAGTACTTTTTTTGAGGTGTTTGAAGAAACCCGTGGTTCGGTAGGTTTCGACCCAGAGAAAGACCTTCAGCGTGTCGGAGTAGTAAACCAAACGACAATGCTAGCGTCTGATACACAGGCCATTGCCGACCGTGTGAAACTTGCTATGCAACGCAAGTTTGGTGAAGAGCAAATCAAAAATCACTTCGCGGATACGCGTGATACGCTTTGTTACGCGACCAATGAGAACCAGCAAGCTACCTTGGAATTACTCAAGAACAAGGCCGATCTTGCCATCGTAATTGGAGGAGCCAATAGTTCGAATACATCGCACTTGGTGGAGTTGTGCGAAGAGAAGGTGAAGACATACTTTATTCAGTCTGAAGAAGATCTGATCAGCGAAAACGAGATTCGGTTTTTCGATTTGCACGAGCAGAAACAAATGGTCGAAAGCAACTATCTGCCGGAAGTTGAACATCCTACAATCATCATTACAAGCGGGGCAAGCTGTCCGGATTCGCTTTTGGAACGCGTGATGACAAAAATTCTCAATTATTATCAAATCGATAAAAACGTTGAGATTGCCGTTGATGAAATGAGTGCGGAACTTTCTCGTTATGAATGAAAACCTGTGATGTCACAGGTGAAATTCGTAACTTCGCAAACGCATGGAAGCACCAAAAGTTCGCAGCCCTTTTAGAAATATTCGGACGGAACCACGCCGTTTTACTTTCAAATCTCCGCTCTACGATCCAAAGAAAATGAAGATTGAAGAGCGCTTGTCGCAGCTTGAAGCAGAAGCATCAAATGCAGCAGACGGGTACACGCACCGAAGAAAAATTGACTTCAAAAGAAGGCGAGCACTTCAGAATCATGAATCGAAGGGCAGAATTTTGCGATTTGTTGCTATCCTAATTGGTCTATTGATTGGCTTATACTATGGTTTGGAATGGGCAGATAAGACCGACTTCATGAAATCGTTGAACCTATTTAAGAATGTCTAATATCATTCAACTGCTGCCTGATCACGTTGCCAACCAAATAGCAGCGGGAGAGGTGGTACAACGTCCGGCATCTGTAGTGAAAGAGCTACTTGAAAACGCCATTGATTCAGGTGCGGATTCTATTCAATTGATTATAAAAGATGCAGGGCGGACGTTGGTGCAGGTTATCGACAACGGACGAGGCATGAGTCAGGGTGATGCACGCATGTGTTTTGAGCGCCATGCAACATCCAAGATAGCTGAAGCAGATGATCTCTTTCGTTTGCAGACCAAGGGTTTTAGAGGTGAGGCACTTGCATCTATCGCCTCAGTGGCGCATGTGGAATTAAAAACACGACAACCTGAAGATGAACTGGGAACGCACATCCTCATTGAAGGATCTAATGTGCTGAGTTGTGAGCCCTGTCAAACAGCTGTTGGATCTTCATTTTCCGTTAAGAATCTCTTTTACAACATCCCTGCGCGCAGGCAGTTTTTGAAATCAGATGTTGTAGAGACAAAACACGTTATGGACGAGTTTCAGCGTGTAGCCATGGCCCACCCGGAAGTTGCTATGTCGATGTACCACAACGGTGGAGAGACCTATCATTTGTCGAAAGGCACATCCCGACAAAGGGTGGTTGCCTTGTTTGGAACGAAGTACGACGAACGCTTGGTGCCGGTTGATGAAGATACCGATTTGGTACAGGTGAAAGGGTTTGTGGGTAAGCCAGAGTTTGCGCGTAAGACAAGAGGTGAGCAGTTTTTCTTCGTCAACAACCGTTATATAAAGCACCCATACCTGCATCACGCCGTGGTGAAATCGCTAGAAGGGCTTATTCCTGATGGCAGTTTTCCCATGTACATACTCTTACTTCAGGTAGATCCTGCCCAGTTGGATGTCAACATTCACCCTACCAAAACCGAAGTTAAGTTCACCGAAGAACGCGCCATATATTCCATCCTGCGCTCAGCAGTAAGGAAATCGTTGGGACAGTTTCAAGTGGCGCCTACATTGGATTTTGAGCAAGAGAACGCTTTTAACATCTCATTGCCACCAAAAGATGTCGCAGTATCTGTTCCGAATATCACTGTTAACCCGCACTACAATCCATTCTCTGCGCCTGCCCAAAAGTCTGCAATGGGACCACAACATTCGTCTTTTCAGAAAGAACGAAATACAGGTTCCTGGCAAGATTTGTATGAAGTAATGAAGCAACCTGCTCCAGCACCTTCACTGCAATTGGATGAAACGAGAATAGATGGGCGTTCAGATAATGGCAGCACTCCCATGTTTCAAGTGGGAAAGGCATACATCGTTACCTCTATTCGCAGCGGCATGATGGTGATTGACCAGCAGTTTGCCCATGAACGCATATTGTTTGAGCACTTTTTGAACAACGCGGGCGGACATGCATGTCAGCAGCTATTGTTTCCGCAAACCATCCACCTCTCGGTTTCAGATCATACCCTCATTCAAAGTTCAGAAGAGATCTTGCAGAAAATGGGGTTTGATGTCGAAGACTTTGGCGGACAAGAAGTCGTTGTGCGGGGCATTCCATCAGAGAGCAAAGAGAAAGACCCAGAAGTATTATTGGATCATATCGTGCGACAGTTGCGGGAAGATCTTGATCCTGGGGAAGGGCAAGAGACAAGGTTAGCGGCCAGTTTGGCAAGTGCGTCGGCCATAAAACGCGGACAAATATTACAGAAAGAAGAGATGCAAGAAATAATCGATCGGTTGTTTGCTTGTGAAGTACCTTATTATTCGCCTCGGGGAAAAAAGGCAATCGTTACCTTTACACCTGAAGAACTTACCTCAAAATTCGCGTAGCATGCAGCCCATGACACCGGTCGTCCGGAACCTTATTATCATCAATGTCTTGTTTTACTTGGCAATGCTCGCTTTTGGAGGTGGTGCGAACAACCTTCCTTGGCTCACGGTTCAGTTTGGAGGGTATTATCCGGCATCGCCGATGTTTAAGCCTTGGCAGCTCATTACTCACATGTTCATGCACGACCACAAAGGATTCACGCATATTTTGTTCAACATGTTTGCACTTTATATGTTTGGAAGTTCATTGGAGCGTGTGTGGGGAGCGAAGCGGTTTATCATCTACTACTTTGTTTGCGGTTTAGGTGCCTTCTTCCTGCATCAGTTTGTGAATGGTGTGATGTTGTTTCAAGCTGTAGGAACCTTTTTTCCGAACATCAACGAACTGCCGAATATTGGAGCTGCATATTCGTACATCTACCCCGTAGTAGGAGCTTCGGGCGCAGTATTTGGTTTGTTGTTGGCATTTGGTATGTTGTTCCCGAATACCCAGTTGATGTTGTTGTTTCCGCCGATTCCAATCAAAGCGAAGTATTTCGTTATCGGCTACGGAGCGATAGAATTGTTCATGGCATTGGGGAATTCACCTGGTGACAATGTGGCACACTTCGCGCATTTGGGCGGAATGTTGTTTGGCTTCATTTTATTAAAGAAATGGCAAAAAGAGCGAAGCAACTTTTATTGATATGGCAGATACGTTAGTCTCCCAGTTTACAACGCGCTGGAAATTATTTGGTATTGTCGAACGTCTGATAACCATCAACGTCATCGTTTTTGTGGTCTTGTTTACCCTCAAATTGATTGGCAGTTGGTTCAACATCGAGGCAATTAATATTGCCGAAAACTCCAGTTTTTACCTAGCTACGACGTCGAATTGGAGAATACTTGCTACACGTCCGTGGACGATTATTACGCATATGTTTGTCCATGCTGGTGTGATGCACATCCTCTTCAACATGGTTTTCCTATACTTCGTAGGTCGCATGTTTGTCGGTTTCTTTGGGAACAAAAAACTCCTTTCTACATATCTACTCGGAGGGATTTCAGGGTTTTTGTTATTCTTCATTGCCGGACAATTTTTACCTGGAGCGGGAGGATTTGCAGTAGGTGCATCGGCGGCTGTAATGGCGATTTTCATAGCATTGGCGACTTATTTTCCGGACATGGAGATTCGCCTATTCTTGTTTGGAAATGTCAAGTTGAAGTACGTAGCTTTGATCTACATTTTGATTGATTATTTGAGTTTGGGAGGGGGGAATGCAGGAGGTCATATCGGACATTTAGGTGGTGCGGCGTACGGATTTTTTCTGATGTACAACATGAAGCAAGGTCGTGATATCAGTGCATGGTTTGAGAGCATCTTGGATCGGATAGTAAACCTGTTCAGCAGAGGAGGGATGAAGGTTGTGCATCGCAGTAAACCAAAAAAGCGCGTTGTATCTGATGATGATTACAATACGCAGAAACTCGAGAATCAAAAGCGAATCGATCGTATCTTGGATAAGATTTCGAAGGGCGGTTGGGACAGCTTGTCGAAAGAAGAAAAAGAATTTTTAGGGAAGCACGGACAGGACGTCTGATATGAAAAAAGCCTTTCTCTTCATCTATTCGGCCGTTTTGCGGTTGTCGTGGTTGCTGGCTTTGAGCGGACTGTTGTTCGCGTGGCTATCAACGCAAGTGTCGCCTGAAAAGCAGGCGTGGCTGGCACTGTTCGGACTATCATTCCCCTTCTGGTTTTTACTCGCCATTGTCAATCTGGTATTTATGCTGCTTCGGAAGAGGTGGAGATCGGCATTGATATTGGCATTGGGGCTGATATTGACGGGCAGTTTGACAACTCGCACCATTGCCTTCGGTATGGGAGACGAAGAGACAGCGGGCGAAAACCTGAAGGTCATGAGTTACAATGTTCGCTTATTCGACTTGTATAACTGGACAGAAGGCGCTGATACCCGAGATAAGATCTTTAATTTTCTGGATCAAAATGAAGTTGATGTCTTGTGTTTTCAAGAATTTTACTTCACCCAACGCAAAGGCGTTTTTGATACCCGTGACACCTTGATTCGATTTTTGCCGAATACCTATTTCCACGAAAAGTACACCCACAAATTGAATGGGGAGCAGTATTTCGGTGTTGTGACGTTCTCAAAATATCCCATCATTGGGAGGGGAGAGATTGCTTTTGAATCGGATCAAAACAACTACTGCATTTATACCGACATCTTAAAGGGACAAGATACAGTGCGTATTTACAACGCGCACTTGGCCAGTATTCGTTTTCAGAAAGAAGATTACAAAGCTCTGCAGGATGGTCCAAAATCAGAAGATGCCATGCGGTTGTTGACACGGCTTGAAAGAGCATTCATCAAAAGGTCATCTCAGGTTGATCTCGTGCGAAGCCATTTGGAAAAAGACACCACTCGAATGGTAGTGTTATGTGGCGACTTCAACGATTCACCCGTGTCTTACGCCTATGAGCGGTTGACCGATTATTTAGACGATTCATTTGTAGAAGCCGGCAGCGGATTGGGATCGTCTTATGTAGGGACTTTTCCATCGTTTCGCATAGACTACATCTTGCATTCACGCCACTTCAAAGCGTCTGACTTCACCACTCACGCCGTTGATTTTTCTGATCACCGGCCCATTCAAGCCAGTTTGTCTTTTGAGCGATAATACTCAAAAAGGACAATGTTCATGGCGATTAGCGTGAAACCATAAATAAAATCGTCGAATGGGATGCTGAAAAAGCGGACACCTAAGTTCTCTCTGTTCGCGTACCAAACAATTTGATCTGATATCGTTTCAGGAGTGGTATTGATCATGGGATACTGTCGAAAATCCAGACCTGTGAGCAATCCGTTTGCAATCGTAAAAGGAATCAAGGCAATGAAGTACGAAAATAGCAGGTATCCGACGTAAGTCGCCCTTTTACGAAGCAGTATTGCAAGCACAATGATGGCGCTGATTGTGGCCGTCAGCGTATAAAGATGAGATGTATATATGCCAAGCAAGACAGTGAAAAGAAGAAGCATTGCACTGGCGATGTAACGACCACTTTTTTGCAAAGGCTGCGCAGGAAGCCACGATTTGAAAGTCTCGTAGAGAAAAGTACAAGCGTAGGGAATGCAGATGAAGAAAAGCAACTCTTCAAGAGGCAGATTGAAAATGTGAATACCCGTAATGTACGAATCGTTGAAGCCCCAAACCCCTTGGTGGGTGAAGATGATGTCCCACACAACAAAAACAGCAGCAGTGATTAAATTCGCCTTGAAATATGCCATCCACTTGGATGCGAAAGCCACCTTTTTATCGAAGCTAAGCGCCAGCGGGAAGACGATACACACAAGATCAATGAAAAGGTAATAATGGTGTGGGTTCATTTGGTTTTTTGGCTTTCAACCATACGTTTAGACTCTTTCCAATACTTATAAGGAACAACCAGCATCCCGAAGCATTCGCCGTCTTCAGGACCGAGGTGTTTATGATGAATTTTATGAGCGCGGCGCAAAGAAAGCAAGTACGGATTCGAAGAGTTGCGAAGCCATTTGAAACGTTGATGAATAAAGACATCGTGCACCAAGAAATAGCATAGACCATAGAGTGCAATGCCGGCCCCTATCCACACCCGAAAGTCGCCACCCGCAAGCAAACCCGTGAAGATGCATAGAAAGCTTGGAACAGCGAAGATGAGGAAAAAGACATCGTTTCGTTCGAAGAACCCCGGTTCATGGACATGGTGATCGCGGTGGAAATACCACATAAATCCATGCATGACGTACTTGTGAGTGAACCACGCCATAAACTCCATGAAGAAAAAAGTACCAATGAAAATAAGAATATTGAATATCATACCGCAAAGGTGTTCAAAACGAGAAAGAAAACAATCTGTACCAAGAAAAACAGTTCAGCGCGTTTGTTGTTCATGTCGTCAACCAGCTTCGACATCCCTAAAGATAGGGCTAGAGCAACTGCAAACCAGGAGATGTAATTCGATAACGGGATTTGTCCGTTCATCCACGTCCAAAAGCCCAAATTCACTGCCACCGGTTCCATAAAATAATCCAAACACGTCATCAGCAATGCTGCGAGTAAAGAACGCACGAACAGGTTTTTCGAGATGCGATTCGCAAGTTGCCAGCTGCCAATGAGCAACAGTAGCCAAAGCAAACCTATCAGAATGGGGGTGTTGAACAGTTGCGGACCCAAAGTAACACCGTAGTAGTATTCACCGAAAGGCCAACCCGTATTTACGCCGAGCACTTCGATTAAGAAAGATACTACGACTGTCCAAGCAAAAACGGGTTTTTTGTTCGCCATTTTAACATCATCAGAGAGTACTATCCATCCTGAAATGAGCAGATTGAGCGGAGTTAAAGGCATGATCCAGTTGCGAAAACCGAGCAACACACCGGCAATGCCCACCGCATGCAGCACAATGATCACAATGAAAGGCCATTTTCCTTTGAGCATCTATTCGAATCTGTTTTTGATGAGGTCGGCGACTATTTTTCCAGAGAGCAAACAAAGGGGAATGCCACCGCCTGGGTGAACACTGCCACCGCAAAAGTACAAACCATCAATGGATCGCGTGAAGTTTGGGTGCCTTAAAAAAGCCGACATACGATCATTTGAGCTCGTGCCATAAAGCGAACCCATGAACGATCCCGTTTGACTTTCAATTTTCTCGGGATCCAAGAATGATTCCTCTTCGATCAGCGGTTCAATGTCGGTTTTAAGTATCGCACTCAATTTTGCAATTACCTTCCTGCGCACGGCAGGGATGTCGATGTTTTTGCTGCCATCATTAGCAGGTGCGTTGACCATTACAAACCAGTTGGCGCCATTGGCGGGGGCGTCATCTTTACAAAATCCTGAAGTGATGTTGACATAAACGGTGAGATCATCGGGTGTGTCGCCACCATCGAAAAGCCATTCGAATTCAGATTTGTAGTTGTCGGAAAAGAAGATGTTGTGGACATGCAGTGCATCGAAAATCTTGCTCATGCCCCAGTAGAATATCAACGCAGAGCTTGAGCGTTCACGATGCAATGTTTTTTCAGGCGCTTTTTCATTCGGAAGCAGATGACGGTAGGTAGGGTAAACATCGGCATTGCTAACCACTAAGTCGGCCGCAAAAGTTTGTTCTCCCGCAATTACTTGCTGTACCTTTTTATCCTTTGTCTCAATGCCCGTTACAGTAGTGTTGAAATGAAATTTGACTCCAAGAAGCATGGCTGTTTGGTAAAGCGAGTCTGAAATTTGCACCATCCCATTCATGGGTAAAAAAGTGCCAATATTGTGTTCTAAATGCGGAATCGTATGCAAAACACCCGGCGCAACAAACGGATTCGAACCATTGTATGTGGCGTATCTGTTGAATAGCTGCACCAGTTTTGGGTGATTTAGTCCGTCTACGTTCACCTCATTCATGCTTTTACCGAGCGCCAATTGGGGCAGGCTGGCCATGGCTTTGAGGACATCCTTTGAAAAGTAAGTAGACAGTTTGTGAAGCGACTTTTCGAGGAAGAGTTTTGAAGTGGCTTCGTATATTTTCTTGCTGTGCTCGAGGTGTTTGAGGGTAGGAGTGGGGTCAACACTCAGTT
The DNA here is from genome assembly GCA_016124575.1 of Cryomorphaceae bacterium. Lineage (GTDB taxonomy): Bacteria > Bacteroidota > Bacteroidia > Flavobacteriales_D > Sanyastnellaceae > RI-182. The sequence continues at coordinate 55,459 of WGNM01000022.1, read as the reverse complement.
GAGTTGAGATTTCTTGCGCCAGCTTTTCTTTATCAAACCAGGCGATTAGCTGTGTGCCATCATTCCAGAAGTAGTGGCAAGAACGATCCAGTTTAATAAAAGGAAATTCAACAGGACTATCGGCCAATGCAAGGGTTTCAGTAACGAGTTGTGGGAGCGTGAAGAGAGAAGGGCCGGCATCAAAACGGTAATTCCCGAGAGAGAAGCTAGAGCATTTGCCACCGGGGTATTCATTTTTTTCAAGGACAACAACGTCATGTCCGCTTTTTTTGAGACGAATTGCAGCGCTCAATCCACCCAGACCGGCTCCTATGATAACGACATTCTTCAATTGAAATAATTATCGAGGACACGTTGCAGGCACAGTTTAAACCATACAGTGTAGAGGTCGGGGTTGTTGCGGATATCGGCAACAAGGTTTTCTTGTGAAATGTACTTCCAACTCGCCACCTCGGAGGGGTTCATCACTGGTTTATCATCCGAACAACCAATAAAAACATGGTCGAGCTCGTGTTCAATCAGTCCGTTCTCGAATTCTGCTCGGTAAATAAAATCGAACGACTTTGTGAGCGTGCATGACATTCCCATTTCTTCTTTCAGTCTGCGCACAGCAGCATCTTTCGATTGCTCACCCGGGCGAGGATGACTGCAGCAAGTGTTCGTCCACAAACCCGGACTGTGATACTTCTCTAGTGCCCGCTGTTGTAGCAACAACTCTCCCTTCGAATTAAACAAGAACACAGATAGCGCGCGATGGAGGTTGCCAGATTCATGGGCTTGCAACTTTTCCATTTGTCCGATTTCTCTATCATATTCATCTACCAAGATGACATGTTCCATGGGCATTAACGTTGAGAATTTAAAAGTGCTTTCTCATCGGCTGAAAGAGGCGCATGCTTCAGCAAGAAAGCTATCACTTTTGAGTTGAAATCTGGAGAAGCGCTCCAATGGTTTTTGGTAATAGCACCGACAATAACCTTTGTGTCGGCAGTTATTTGATCGTTATAGTTCAAAAAACCGGGAGCAAAAATTTGCACACCCAAGCGCAGAAATCGAATTTCAGGATCTGTAGGTTTTGCAGCTACCGCGCTTTCAATGAGGTCTTTTCCTTCAGTAAATCGGCTCAGCTTGGTAAAAGGGTTGAAAGAGTATTCAGCCGACATAGCAATTGCGCAACCTCTGTAAGCTCTTACAACAGCGTCTGTAGAATTCGATGCGTTGCAGTGGTCTAGGAACTTATCTGTTGAATCTTCGCAATTCGCTGAAAAGTACAAACTCCGAAACGTATTTATTTCAGAGTTGGGTGATAATGTGGTGAGCGCAAGAAGTATGGTGATCCACATATTAGATCATGTTGAAACTGTGTTTAACATAAGATTGGACGAACAACGTGAATTTCGAATTGTTCGGAATGCGAATGCGTTCTTCCAAGATGCGGTCGCTTGATAGTTTTTCAATTTTTTTGAAGAGCTGCAGATAATAGACATACGCCACGTAAACACCAAGACGCGCATCTTTCGGCAATTGAACTATTCCTTTGTAGGCCTCATTAAAATCTTCTTCAATTTCAGCTTCGATCTGCTTTTTCATCGCACAGTCGAAGCAAGTCAGATCTAGATTTGGGAAATACATACGGCCAAGCGTCTGACTGTCAGCTTTTAAGTCTCTGAGGAAGTTGATTTTTTGAAAAGCGGCACCCAAACGTTGCGCAGAAGGAGCGAGGTTTTGGTACAACTCATCATTGCCCTCTGTAAAAACCCGCAAACACATCAGTCCGACAACTTCTGCAGAACCGAGGATGTACTCCTCATAAGACAATCGATTGTACTCATTCTTATCGAGATCCATCTCCATGCTTCTGAGGAAGGTTTCGATGTGCTCACGATCAATGTTGTATTTGTTTACAGCCCATTGAAAGGAGTTGAGAATGGGGTTTAAGCTGATGCCTGCATCTATGGCCTTGAAAGTGTCGGCTTTAAACTCCTTCAGCAGGGTCTCTTTGTCGAATTCGTGGAAAGTATCAACGATTTCATCAGCAAATCTCACGAACCCATAAATCGCGTAGATGGGATTTTGGAATCGCTCGGTGAGAAAGCGTATACCCAAAGAAAAAGAGGTGCTGTAAGACTTTGTTGTCTTCACGCTACACTCCATGGATACACGATCAAAAATCTGTTTCATTGTTGAATTCAGTAAGTAGTATGCGATGTAACAGCCTTGTGGGCTAATTTGTTCACTTCATCTGCCGCTACTTGTCCACTTATCAGACTTGGGGGGACTCCCGGTCCAGGGGTCGTCAATTGTCCAGCGAAAAAAAGATTGTTTACTTTTTTACTTTTCATCTTCGGTTTTAGGAAAGCGGTTTGCTTCAGCGTGTTCGCTAATCCGTATGCATTTCCTTTAAAAGCTGAATAGTCTTGAATAAATTCTTTGTGAGCATAGCTTCTTTTGAAAACAATGCGATCACGAATTTTTTCACCTGTCCGTGCCTCCAAGCGATCCATCATGATGTTGAAGTAGTGTTCTCTAGTTTCTGGTTTTTCGGAAATTCCGGGAGCCACTGGCATCAAAAGAAAAATGTTTTCACAGTTTTCAGGAGCTACTGAATTGTCGGTTTTCGACGGACAACAGACATAGAACAGCGGTTTTTCTGGCCATTTCGGAGTGTCGTAAATGTCGTCAGCATGCGGTCCAAAAGGTTCATCGAAAAACAAATTGTGGTGAAGCAGATTGTCTACTTTTCCTTCTACACCCAGGTAGAAGAGTAACGATGAGGGCGACATCGTTCGGCTCTCCCAATAGGCTTTCGTGTACGATCTAAATTTTTCTGGGAGCAATGTTTGATCCATGTGATGGTAGTCTGCCGCACCAACAACAAACTCGCACTCAAACTTACCCTTATCTGTTAAAAGCGAAGTGATGTTTTCATTATCAAAACCAAATGTTTTCACGCACGCATTGAATTCAAAATGCACCCCTTTTCTTTCTGCGAGCTTTTGCATAGCGACCACAATTTCGTGCATGCCACCCATTGGGTACCACGTGCCGAGTTTCAGATCTGCATAGTTCATTAAACTGTATAGCGCAGGGGTTTTTTCGGGCTTGGCTCCAAGGAATAGAATTGGGAATTCAAGTAATTGGAGCAATTGTGGATCAGAGAAATACTTGCGAATGTACTTGCTAAACGGAGTGAAGAGATGCAGTCGAGTAGCATCTTTCAGCGTTTGCCATTCCGCAAATTCCATGATAGAGTGTGAAGGCTTGTGTACGAATTTAGACATGCCGATCTGGTATTTCTCACCTGATTCAGACATGAATTCGCGAAGCTTTTGAGCGGCACCTTTTTCTTTGGATTCAAACCAAGCGCACAGTTCCTCGAAATCGGCAGGAACGTCAACATGATCTTTTTCGAAGAAAACGCGGTAAGAAGGTGCTAGGCGGACAAGGTTGAGATGTGCATTTATATCGTCGCCAAAGCGATTGAAATATTCTTCGAACACATCGGGCATCCAATACCACGATGGACCCATATCGAACGTGAATCCTTTTTCTTTAAAGATCCGAGCTCTGCCCCCTGCTTGATCGTGTTTTTCGTAAATAGTAACATCATGACCTTGCGAGGCCAATGCAGTGGCGGCAGACATTCCAGCGAATCCAGCTCCAATTACAGCAATTTTAGCGCACATATTTAAATATATGCATTAAAGACAAGGGGTGTTCGCAAATGTTCAGAGAGGATTAAAAATTATCTCACACGGATTTTCTTTCCAGCGTAAATGGTTCCGCTGTTTCCAATGCCATTCAAACGGCTCAGTGAGCGCACGCTGGTTCCATATTTACGAGAGATGCCAGACAACGTTTCTCCCTTTTTGACTGTGTGGTATTTCGCACTTTTCGCAGAAACGACGTATTCGAAAGACGACTGTGTTAAGTCGAGTTTGTTTTTCTTCAGCACACCATTTTCAAAATCGATGATGGTGGCAGGATCGATTGGTTCGCCCTTGTATCGGCATTCGAAATGCAGGTGACTACCTGTTGAACGCCCGGTGTTACCACCGAGTCCAACAAGGTCTCCAGCTTGCACATAGTCACCAGGCTTTACCTTACGAGCACTGAGGTGAGCATAGAGTGTTTCCAACCCATTTGGGTGACGAACAACCACAACATTGCCATAGCTACTGCTGTATTGGGATATGCGCACCAGTCCTTCAAAAGCCGACTTTACAGGATCACCTGTAGTAAGCTTTACATCAATACCGAAATGTGGCTTGTTACCGCGTTCACCATAGTATGAGGTAATATTTCCAGTAAACGGAGTAGCGTAGTCGCAGAATTCTTTTCTAAGGATGATCGTGGTAGTATCGGTCAGTTCTTTTGGGTTGAACTCGTATGCATGAATGTTTCGGGTATCCCAGTGGCAATAAACATCGTACGCAGGGATGTTGTAGAGACTGTCGTTGACGTCCCATAAATTTACTGACGATGATTCATTCACGACTTCAACACGCGTCAGCATGCTTTCATCGAAATCCCCCCCCGTGTTTTGAGCAGAAACGTGTGCGAATGACACACTTAAAAATGAAAATAAAAATAGGGCTATGTTGCTTCTCAGCATAGTCTTCCAGGTTAAAGCAGTAAAAAAAATTGGTTTCAACAATTCCTTGTACGGCACAAGTTCGATAAAAGTTCTCAGAATCGAAGAGAATTTAGAAAATTGCAAGGATTTTTAACAAATTGACCTGTGTTCAAAATTGATACCTTTGCTTCATGAATAAACGAAAGACGTTGATTTTTGGCCTGCTGTCAATCGCAGTTTTTGCTGCTTTGGGATTTAAACAACTACGGCCAACAATTGTTGAGAAAGATATAAAACCACGAGATATGAATTCATGTGCAAATTTGGGAGATTTTTTAGCGAAGAGGCTGAGTGGTGAGGCATTCGACTTGAACGCATTGGTAGGGAAGAAGGTGTTGATTGTAAACATAGCTTCTGAATGTGGTTTGACACCTCAATTGGAAGAGTTGCAAAAACTGTATGACGAGTTCGGAGGGGAGAACTTTGAGATCATCGCTTTTCCATGCAATGATTTTGCCGGACAAGAGCCATTGGAGGGTGCAGCGATATCTGATTTTTGTGAACGCAATTATGGCGTAACCTTTCCGATCATGGAGAAGTGTCATGTGATGGGAGACGATGAGCATCCGATTTACAAATGGTTGACTGATCAGCATGAAAATTGTGTTGCCAGCTTCGAGGTGAAGTGGAATTTTCACAAATTTTTGGTCGATGAGACTGGTACCTTAGTGAAAGATGTGGCACCGCAGGTATTGCCTACAGATGCTGAAATTAAAGCATGGATTAAAGGGGCATGATGATGCAATTGGATGTATTGGCTTTCGGTGCTCATCCCGATGATGTAGAGATTTCTGCTGGAGGCGCCATGGCCAGATTGGTGAGTGAAGGAAAGAAAGTAGGGATCATTGATCTAACACGAGGAGAGCTGGGCAGCAGGGGAAGTGGCGACTTGCGGATAGAGGAAGCAAAGAAAGCATCTGATATTTTGGGGCTTTCTGCTAGGGAGAATCTCGGCATGGCTGATGGATTTTTTACTCACAGCGAAGAGAATCTGCGGAAGATTATTTTCATGGTCAGGAAGTATAGGCCGACCATTGTTTTCGCAAACTCAATTTCTGACCGACACCCAGATCACGCCAAAGGGGCGAAACTGGTAGCTGAAGCTTGTTTTCTATCAGGGTTACGGCGCATTCATACACATGAAAATGGCAAACTACAGGAGCATTGGCGGCCGAAATCTGTTTATCACTATATACAGGATTACTACATAGATCCTGATTTTGTTTTCGATATATCAAGCTATTTTGATCTTAAGATGAAGTCCATTCTAGCTTATAGCTCTCAATTCTACGACCCAAATTCTATCGAGCCTGAAACACCTATTTCAGGCAAAGAGTTCATCGGTTTTTTGGAAGCTAGGGCGCAACACATGGGTCGTCCAGCAGGTTATCGTTATGCCGAAGGTTTTACTGTTCACCGCGCACCAGGCGTGCAAGACCTATTCAGTTTAGACTGATCGCTGATTGACCTCACGTATTGCTTTGAAGTAATAAATCCATTGAACAATCGTTTGGACAGCGAACGAAATAGACAGGGCTGCGGCACCGCCCGTTAATCCCCATTGACTTATAAACCAAGGCGCCAGAGCGATGGTGGTGACCACACCAGCCAAGGCTGAATAGGCGTTGAATCTGTGAAAGCCTTTTCCTGAAAAGTAATGTGCCAAGATGATGGTGCTGGTGTTCAGTAAAATACCCGGAATGATGAAGTAGAAAGCATGCGTAACCATCGCTGTTTTTCCATCTAGAAAACGATCCAGCCAACTGTCGGGTAGAAGCAGGAAAATACCCGTTCCAACAGCCGTAGCAATCATGGATACCATGAGGTACTTTTTGGTCAGAGAGCGGTGTTCATCGTGATCTTCGTTTTGGGAAATGGCGGCACCTTGAATCGCCGACAGGCTTTTTGCCACGCTCCAAAGTCCTTCGCCGATGTACAATAACACCGAGAAAACTCCCGCGAGTAAAGTGCCTTCAATTGAAGATTTCTCTAGTAAAAACAGGTAGCTACGTTGATTTGCCAGGTGCAAAATATTGCCAGCTTGTGTATATTTTCCATATTGCCAAAGTGGCTTTGCATTCGAAAGGGTATTGCCCATTTTCCATTTCTTCCACACGTCTTTGGTAAGATAAAATCCAAAAATATTTGTGGCTGCAAAAGAGAAATACAAGGCCATGATATAATCTGAAAAAGATGGAGATTGACTGATGGAATAGAAGAACCACGTGAGGCTAACCGACATCAATCCCTGAAAAAGGATCATCCATTGATAAGCGATGGCGCGGTTTTGTCCGAGAAGGAACATCTGGTGGATGATGAAAATTGACTGCAGCAGTCCGAGTAAGACTGCATGTCCGGCCGCTGGCGTACCTAAAACAAACAATATCGCAGCCGTTATGGCTGCACTAATTATGGTCCAAACCACCGATGGACCGATGATTTTACTTGCGTTTGAACGAGGCAAGAGATAAATGATGGCACCACCTCCGATAAATGCACTCAGTGTAGCACAAAGCAGTATGCCCGTATTGAGCAAACTGATGATTCCCTGTCCTTCCATACCTGCGAAGTGCAGATTCAGCATTACGATGCCGAAATTGGAAAGGAAGACGAATATGCGCGATACGATTGCTAACGCTTCTTTCATTTTTTCAGAACCGAAAGGTATGCATTTGTGAACGCCTTGCCCACAGCATCCAATCCGAATTGTTCGATGGCATAACGATGAATGGATGCTCTGTCGACCTCATTAACTTCAGAAGCGGTTTGTTCAAGAGCAACCAGAAGCTGTTTTTCTTGCTTGCGTTCAATGAGTTTGTGATAGGGATGATTGGTTATGTGTTCTGCAATTCCGCCCACGGAGGTCGCAATTACCGACAATCCGCAAGCCATTGCTTCGACCATGACCAGCGGAAGATTTTCGTAGTTGCTAAACAGCACGAGGCAATGGTTTTCGCCCATCAACTTGGCAACACCTTGTTTGTTTTGCGGACCGAAGAAAGAGATTGAAGCGGACGGGATGTTGCGCTTGAAGGCTTCGGCTTGCCAGTATTGCCAGTCGCCATCGCCGCCAATTGCAAGGTGGACATCCGAGCGATGTGCGGCAAATTGCGACCAGACAATTAATATGCCAGCGATGTTTTTGTGCTCTTGATCGAGGTGAGATATATGCAGGAAGCGGACAGTCTCGGTAGGAATGTTATTCGGCTTGAAAGTCGACAAGTCAACAGCATTCGGAATGATGATGGATGGCTTGTTAAAACCCAAATTACGCATTGCTTTTTCGAGGTGCCGCGTAACAGGAAGCAACAATGCCGCTTGGTTCGCAACCCACTTCATGTATTTACGCACATGCCAAGGTTGCGGCGTACGTTGCTCCGGATGATAGCCCGTCCAGTTGTCGGAAATGACAAAAGGAAGCTTGTATTTCTTCTTAAGATACACGGCTTGCCAGCCTTCATTCCACACCATGTTCAATTGAACGACGTCGAATTTTTTGTCTGCCTTACCAAAAACCTCCATTCCAGCTTTCAAAGCTTGAAGCCGACCGATGAATTTTTTCTCTTTCGGATAGTACACCCGAATGATTTGGATTTCATGGTGCTGCTCTTCCTCAATTTCAATTTTATTTACATCGTCGCCCTTGATATAAAGAACAGAAACATCATTGAATAGCGCTGCAGCTTCAGCATGAGCGACCACAAAATTGCCCAAAGTGGGGTGCACTCGTGAGGGGAACCAGCTCGAAATAAAGAGGATATTCAGCTTCATTTTCGCGCAAGTTAAGGGTTTGCGGAAAATCCACAATTACATTTGTTCATTTCCAAAAATGATTGCATCTTTGCGCTCCCTTATTTACGGTGGCTATAGCTCAGCTGGTTAGAGCACTGGTTTGTGGTGCCGGGGGTCGTGGGTTCGAACCCCATTAGCCACCCACAATTAAAAAAAGACTGTCATCGACAGTCTTTTTTCGTTTACAACCACGTTTTCTTCCTGAAATAATAGAGTAAAGCGACAGTGGCAAGAACGATGACACCCCAAACACCAAAATATCCGTACTTCCATTTTAGTTCGGGAATGTACTCGAAGTTCATACCGTACAAGCCCGTTATGAATGTCAGCGGTATGAAGATGGTTGAAATAACCGTTAACACTTTCATCACTTGGTTCATCTGGTTGCTAGAGCTTGTCATGTACATATCGATTAAACTCGTCACAGTTTCGCGGTACATATCGAGCATTTCGATGACTTCTTTGATGTGATCAGAGACATCACGGATATAGGGCATTGTATCTGCCTCGATGAGGCGATGGGAAGATCTTTCGAGAGAGGCGACATTTTCACGCAGCGGCATGATTGATCGGCGCAAACGCATCAGTTGTTTTTTGGTTTTTAGCAGACGTTGCATGTGCGAACTATCTGGTTGTTTTAATATTTCGCCTTCCAAACTCTCAATGCGTTCATGCAATTTTTCAGCGACTATGAAGTATTGATCCACCAGCGTATCGATGAGGCGATAGACTAAGAAATCGGCGCTCTTACCTCTTATAATTCCTTTTCCTGTGCGCAGTCGCTCTCTTATCCCATCGTAGATGTCGCCCGGTTTTTCTTGAAACAGAATTACAAATTTATCTCCTAAGATGAGGCTTACTTGTTCGAAGTGAAGGGTCTTTTTGTGATCATCCCACGACAGCATTTTGAGGGAGAAGTAGATATGGTCATCGAATACTTCGGAAGTTGGTCGCTGGGTGGTGTCTAAAATATCTTCTAATAGGAGTGAGTGAAGTTGGAATTCTTTACCGATTTCACTTACCATTTCGACATCATGAATGCCGTAAAGGGTTATCCAAGCGACCCCCGTTTCAGGAATGAGCGATTTTGCATCGAAGGCATTTTTAGCTGCTGTTTCGGTGCATGAGTTACTATCGTAAACTATCGCTTCAAGGTGGGCAGTAAAATCGTATTGGTTGCCCACATATACCAAAGAATTGGGAGGCAATCCGGCTTTTCTCGCGCCACCATGCACACCGTCTTGAGAAAGCTTTTTCAGATTGTCGTTCATGCTTGAAAAGGTATTGATTCGTGGCCAGACTATTCTATGCCGTTGACGTACTTTTGGATGATTTGGAGGGAATCGGCAAGTGTCGACCCTTTAAAATCAGCTATTTCTGCACTTTTGATTTGCTTGTTATAAGCATCCAACATCTGCGAAGCAATGGGCATATACGACCAGTGCCACTTTTCCTCATTGTAACCTTGTCTGCCGTTTTCTTTCGAGGTATATACTTGTCTGAAGCCGTATTTTTCGGCGTTCTCACACATCCAGTCGTACATTTTTTTGCCTCTGGCAGAATCAAACCATGCGTTATCTAGTGAGTTGAGATCGATATCGGTGCCCCAATGGTGTCGTGATGAGCCGGGCATGGAGGAGTATTTAAGTATGTCTGTTGCGACATCAATTTTTTTCCATCCCATGTATTTCGGGCGATCCCATTTGTTTTCCCAGATGTTCTTTTGGTAGTCGAAAGAACGGGTTGCGCTTATGATTGTAAGTTGGATTCCGGCTTCTGCTGCGGCTTTGTGCATACGTACAAAAGCCTGGTAAGCTTCTTCACGCAAATAGATTTCAGTTTTACTTGTGTACTTGGTTTCTATTTGAACGAATTCAGGGTGCACAGCAGCGTTTACTTTACCGAGTAGTTCGTCGTTAGTGAATTGACAGAACCCGAGGATCGGTAGTGCGGAGAAAAAAAGACTTAAAAGTAAAAATCGCATACACAAAGGAAACAAAAAAGGGGCCACTAGCCCCTCTTTCAATTTTATTCGTTGTGAAACTTAGTCTGCCATAGCAGCCAAGTAGCGTTCAGCGTCGAGCGCCGCCATGCAACCAGTGCCAGCAGCAGTAACAGCTTGACGATAAATTTTATCAGCGGCATCACCTGCTACAAAAACTCCTTGAATATTGGTTTTTGAAGATCCAGGATTGTTGATGATATAGCCTTGCTCATCGAGGTTCAGCCAACCTTTGAAAACATCTGTATTGGGTTTGTGGCCGATTGCAACAAAGAATCCAGTGATATCAATTACTCGTTCTTCTTTCGTTTGATTGTTGAACATTCGAGCACCTTCCACGCCGTGCTGACCAAGAACTTCTAGCGTCTCTGTGTTGTAAAGCACTTCGATGTTTTCAGTTTTTAAGACACGGTGTTGCATGGCTTTAGACGCACGGAAATGATCTTTCCGAACGATCATGTATACTTTTTTGCAGAGTTTTGCCAAGTAGCTAGCTTCTTCAGCAGCGGTGTCTCCCGCACCTACGATGGCCACATCTTGTCCGCGGTAGAAGAAACCATCACAAACAGCACAGGCCGATACGCCGCCGCCCATGTCGCGCAGCCGAAGTTCTGATTCCAAACCGAGCCATTTCGCAGAAGCACCTGTTGAAATGATTATCGCGTCAGCAGAAAGGGTATGTTTTCCATTGTCTATCTCAACGATGTGTTTTGGACCAGTGAAATCGACTTTGGTAACCCATCCAGTGCGGACATCAGTATCAAATCGTTCAGCTTGTTGTTGCAATTGAGCCATCATTTCTGGCCCTTTCACGCCATCAGGGTACCCAGGGAAATTGTCTACTTCAGTAGTATCCATGAGTTGTCCGCCTGGCTGCATACCCTGATACATAACAGGTTTTAAATCAGCGCGGGCAGCATAAATAGCGGCTGTATATCCTGCAGGTCCAGACCCAATGATCAGGCAATGCACGTGTTCTTGAACTTCATTCATTTATGTTACTTTTTTGGAAGTGCGAATTTAGCTATTTCAATCAGAGTTATATGTGATGAAAGTAACCAAGGAACTCCTCAGGAGTTCAATTTGTTGTCAATTTTTAAAAACTCATCCCAAAGCGGATCGTCTGGTGGCGGTGCAATTATGCACATGGGGATTTTCTGAATGGGGTGAATGAATTCAATCTTTCGCGAGTGCAGGTGTATGGAGGCATTGTCGTTGGTTCGCTTCGCACCATATTTGATATCGCCTTTAATCGGAGCTCCCAGGCTTGCAAGGGTGGCTCGAATTTGATGGTGACGACCTGTTTTGGGCGACACTTCAACCATGGTGTAATGATCGGTTTTTCCTAAAACCTTGTATCTCAGCTCACTCTCTTTTCTGTTGTCGCCAGGTTTATCGTGCGCATACGATTTGTTGTGCGCTTCGTTCTTTTGCAGCCAGTTGATGACATGGCCTTCTTTTTCCTGCGGACCGGGCTTGGTAACTGCCCAATAAGTTTTTTGTACCTCACGGTATTTGAACATGTTGAGCAATCGATTCAAACCTTTTGTGGTGCGCGCGTACAGAATAACGCCGCTCACTGGGCGATCTAATCTGTGCACAGTACCAATAAATGCCTTGCCCGGTTTACCGTATTTCACGCGGACATATTCTTTTACCACATCACAAAGGGTCGTGTCGCCCGAAATATCGCTTTGTATAATATCTGAATTGCGCTTGTTTACTGCAATTATGTGATTGTCTTCGTACAACACCTGCAGGTTGTTCACATTGCTCATTACAATGGGTTCCCTCGGTTCTTTTGAAAATGACATGTGGTAGAATTATGGCAGGAGATTAATATTGTTCATTTTCATTTGGGAAGTCAACGGCCTTCACATCAGAAACGTATTGTTGCACCGCTGCAATCATTTGATCGCCAAGGTCGCTATACCTGCGGAGGAAGCGTGGACTAAACTCTTGTGTTATACCGAGCATATCGTGTAACACCAATACTTGTCCGTCAACAGCACTTCCCGCCCCAATTCCAATCACCGGAATCGAAACTTCTTGTGCTACACGTGCTGCTAGCTTAGCGGGTATTTTTTCGAGTACCAGAGCGAAACAGCCAGCTTCATCAAGCATCTTGGCGTCTTCAATCAAACGTTTGGCTTCTTCTTCTTCTTTTGCTCTTACAACGTATGTACCGAATTTGTAAATCGATTGAGGGGTTAATCCGAGGTGACCCATTACTGGAATTCCAGCCGTCAATATCCGATCGATCGACTCACGGATCTCGCGCCCACCCTCCAGCTTCACTGCATGCGCACCGCTTTCTTTCATGATGCGGATTGAGCTGTTCAGGGCCTCTTTCGAGTTTCCTTGATAGGTCCCAAATGGGAGGTCAACCACGACCAGACATCTTTTGATGCCACGGACAACAGATGATGCGTGGTAGATCATTTGATCGAGGGTTATGGGAAGCGTGGTTTCATGTCCGGCCATAACGTTCGACGCTGAGTCGCCAACTAAAATGACATCTATACCCGCCTGGTCAACGATTTTAGCCATTGAAAAATCGTAAGCGGTGAGCATTGATATTTTTTCACCGCGCTGCTTCATTTCTTGCAGCACTCGCGTAGTGACGCGTTTTATTTCATTGTGAACTGACATTGCGCAAAGGTATTATTCCGAAGTGAATTTGGGGCCAAGTATGTGTCTGAATGTGATATTAAGTCGTTGATCGTCAACTTTAAGTCGTTTAGGAATGCAATGTTCATAGTCGTCTTGAAGCTCATACATCATCATCAGCGATCCGTGTTCAAGTTCAAAACTACTCACTTCTTTGGTTTCCCGGTGTCTGATTTTAAACGTCCGCGATGCACCAAGACTCAAACTAGCAATCAATCGGGTGTCCATCTCTCTTTCGTTGTCGCGGTGCCAGCCCATGTGATCATTACCATTACGGTAAAAGTTACAGAGAGCTGAGTTGAAGTTGAATTCGTCGATGAGATTTATTTTATCGATCACACGTTTTAAGAATTCGGGCAGCGGATTTTCTTCCCATTGAATATTTGCATATTGATATGCTTTCCCATACCACGCCGTGAGTCTTGGTTCAAGGTGATCTTTGCCGAACATACGAATGGTGTTGTTCCGCCATTGTATTTTAGCGGCAACTTCGTTGATGTTGAGATCCGGACAAAAGTCAGGTATGTAGACTGCTTTTGACGATTCTCCAAATTGAACTGTTTTCACAACAATACAGTCGCGATGTAGGCGATATAAATCCCGACAAGGACGATTCCTTCCCAGCGCACAATTTTGTATCCCATGCGTATCATAGGAAAGATGAGCAGTGCTATTGCGAGCATCCACCACATGTCGGAGTCGATTACATTTTGGTCAATAGGGAGTGGGGTGAGGGTTGCTGTGACACCAAGCACACCAAGGATGTTAAAAATATTTGAGCCTACAAGGTTACCGATAGAAATATCTGATTGTTGGCGTAATGCGGCAATTACAGAGGCAACCAGTTCAGGAACGCTGGTGCCAAATGCGACCACAGTGACTCCAATGATGTGGTCACTTACACCGAGACTAGAGGCAATATTGCTGGCGCCCGATACAAACCAATCAGACCCGAAATACAGTCCGACGCAACCAATCAATATCAACATGCTCAAAAACAGGTATCCCTTTTTACCGAAACCTTCTAGTTCTTCTACATCGTTGTCTGCAACAGATGGTTCTTTTCGCGCACGGCGAATAAGAGTGAGCAAGAAAATCACCAGGGCAGTGATCAATATGATCCCTTCAATCTGCGAAATTTCCAAATCCCATGCGAAGAAGATAAATAGCACAGTTGCGGCTGCCATCACCGGGCCATCGAGTCGAATGAGCAGTTTATCAACTGTAATTGGATAAATGACAGCTGTAATTCCAAGCACGAGAGCGAGGTTAGCGATGTTTGAACCCACGACATTACCTACAGCCAATCCACTGTTTCCATTCAATGCAGCAGTAACAGAGGCAAACAATTCAGGTGCAGATGTTCCAATAGAAACTACTGTAAGTCCGACAATGAGTGGGGAAATTTTAGCTTTTAAAGCTATTCCTGCCGCACCGCGTACCAAGACTTCACCGCTACCTACGAGGGTGAGGAGTCCTAGAATTAAAAGAAAAATATCCATTAGACTTCAGGCTGATTGTTGTTTTGTTGATCGAGAGGTACTTCAGCCTTTTTTTGTTCTACTGCATCTTCAACAGACTTTTCCAAATTCCGAACTCCCGATCGAATGTCGTTCGAAGAATTGAGGATCTCTTGTTGGATGTCGCTACTGGCCTGTCTGAATTGATGAACAGCCTTACCCAACGTCCGCGCTAGCGAAGGAACCCCTTTGGCTCCGAAAAGCAGCAGGTAAACAATAAATATGAAGAGGATTTCCGTTGCTCCCATGGTACAAAGTTAGCGATTCACAGCAGATCTAGCATGTAGAAGTAAAAATCTTGTAAAAGAAAAAGCCCCGCATGAGCAGGGCTTTTCAAGTATTTCAAAAAGAAATTATGCTTTCTTATCGGTAGTAAGTTTTTTCGACATATCGATCACCGAAGGTGTTGCGATAAAGATCGAAGAATACGTACCGACAACGATACCAGCCATCAATGCGAACACAAATCCTTTGATGTTGTCGCCACCCAAGATGAAGATGGTAAGCAACACAACAAATGTTGTAAGTGATGTATTGATGGTACGGCTCAATGTGCTGTTCAAAGCATCGTTGATAATGTCTTTCTGGTCGCGCTTATGTCCGTAAATACCCAAGTATTCACGAATACGGTCGAACACAACCACCGTATCGTTTATCGAGTAACCGATAACGGTAAGAATGGCTGCAATGAACGCTTGGTCAACTTCCATGGTGAATGGCAATATACCCCAGAACATTGAGAACAAAGCGACAACGATAAGCACGTCGTGAACCATTGCGATCAATGCGCCCAAACCGTACTGCCAGCGGCGGAAACGGAAGAGTAGGTACAAGAAGATCACCAGCAACGAGAAGATGGTAGCATACATAGCTCCGCGACGGAAGTCATCGGAAATAGTTGAATCAACTTTATTGTACTGATCAAGCGTATAATCAACGCCTAAGCTAGCCAATCCAGTTTCCATTGCTCTGTTGATCTCTTCATCCACATTTGGCGATGTGCTTTCTTGCATGAAGTTGGTCATGATACGCATCTCGCGGTTAGAGTCTTTGGTCTGAACCAATGGATTTCCTTTCGCACCGTTTTCAGAAAAAGCGTCAGACAATACTGAACGCACCTGCTCGATGTCAACATCACCATTAAAAGTGATGTCGAAAGTAGTACCACCAGTAAATTCTACACCTTGATTCAAGCCACGGGTAGTTATTGAAACGATACCAGCGATGATCACCAATGCCGACACTCCATAGAAGATTTTACGTTTGCCAACAAAGTCTATCTTACTGTTTGTAAACCAATTTTTGGTTATTTCCGTGTAGAAAGAAATGCCTTTTTTGTTCTCCATGCGTGTGTAGAAAATCAAACGCGTGATAACAATTGCCGAGAACAAAGAAGTGAAGATACCTACGATAAGGGTAGTAGCGAATCCGCGGATTGAACCAGAACCAAAAGCATAAAGGACAACAGCCGTTAGCAAAGTAGTTACGTTGGCATCAAGAATTGCAGAGTACGCTTTTTGGTAACCTTCTTTGATAGCGAGGTTCATTCCTTTTCCGTTGCGCATTTCTTCGCGAATACGCTCATAGATCAGTACGTTAGCATCTACCGCCATACCAATGGTAAGAACGATACCAGCAATACCAGGTAGGGTAAGCGCTGCGCCAAGAGAAGCCAAAGCTCCAATCAAGAAGAACAAGTTCGCTATCAATGCGATGTCTGAAATAAGACCAGCACCCTTGTAGTAGAATATCATGTAAGCCATGATTACCAAGAAGGCAATGATGAACGACATCATACCCGCATTGATATTGTCTTCTCCGAGTTGTGGGCCTATGCTCACCTCATCAACGATGCGCGCAGGCGCAGGCAATGAACCAGCTTTCAGAAGGCTAGAAAGATCTTCTGCTTCTTCAAGCTTCTTGGTTGATGTTTGTCCGCTTCCAAAAGAAATCTGTGAACGTCCGTTCGTGATTGCGTTGCGCACGCTAGGAGCAGAGTATACTTTGTTGTCGAGCACCACGGCTATCGGACGTTGTCCGTTGTTCGCAGCAACCTCAGTCATAGCACCCCATTTCGAAGCACCTTCACCGTTCATGGTCATATTAACAACCACATCGCCGATTTCATCGTACCCAACGCGAGCGTCAACAATGCTTTTACCATCCAAGTTCGCTTTCTTCTTTCCAGAATCGTCGCGAATAGCGTACAACACAGCCGCGTTTGCAGCAGGCTTCGCTTCCCAAAGTAGACGAAGATTCGGACCCAACGCTTCAGTAGCTTCAGCTCTGTTCAACAAAGCGTTGATATCAGCAGTGTCTGAAACCAAGGCGTAACCCACAACAGGACCACGGCGTTGCATTTCGATTTGAAGCAAAGAGAAAAGTGGTGCACGTTTGCGGCGTTCTTCCATCGACATGTTCGCGATACGCGCACTGTCAGATTCAACAGCCAATGTAGAGTCACCTGACATTGCAAGTGTAGAATCACCAGCAAGTGTAAGCGAAGAGTCTACTTCTGCCTTATAACCTTCTTCAAAAACTTCAGGGTTTATAGCACGACCAAGCGCATCGTTTGCCTGAGCAATACGAGAGAATACTTCGTCGTTGTTGTATGTTTCCCAAAATTCAAGGTTTGCTGTAGACTTCAATTGCTGACGCACACGCTCGCGGTCGTCAACACCTGGAAGTTCAACAAGGATACGACCGCTGAACGACATCTTTTGAACATTCGGTTGCGCAACACCAAATTGGTCAATACGCTTACGAATGATGTTCTCAGTGTTGTTGATGGCTGTTTGAGCTTCCGAACGTAAGATCTCTAAAATCTCGTCGTCGCTGCTCTTTGCTGGGAATAACTCTTTGTTCTCAACGTTGTGGAATATACGCCACAATTCAACGCTAGAATTCTGATTAGACCAAGCCTTGCCAAACAAGGTTACGATGTCGTCATTTGAATTTTTTTGCTGTTCACGGGCTTCTGCGATAGCAGCTCTGAAAGCAGGGTTGTCGGAATAGTCACTCAAAGCAACGATAAGATCGGAAATGGAAACTTCGAGCGTTACGCTCATTCCACCTTTCAAATCGAGACCAAGGTTCAACTCGTTCTCCTTCACTTCACGGTAGGTATGACCCATTACCGGATAAATCTCTGCATTCGCTGAATCGCGGAGAAACTCTCTGGCGGCTTTGATTCGTGCATTATCGAATTCAGCCTCGGTAATTACACCGGCTTGTACCAATGAGTCTGCCACGAATGTACCGTGTACATCTGCTGTCTTCTCAAATCGCTTTCCAACAAAGTTGAAAGAAAGGATGTAGAGCGTAGCAGCTGCGAGCAGGATGGTGAAGAGCATTACAGCACTCTTGTTCTGCATGGATTTAAGGTTTATTTTTTTACGAGGCGCAAATATACAAATTCACTTGTGGTTTCACTATTCAAGTTTTGTACTTTCGTTTCTCTAATTATTTTCCTTGTCTGACGCGGGTTTCGAAAGGGTGAAATCGTTCAAACGCTCCATTCCTACGTGTTTTTGGTACTCTTGTTACGCGTTTTTGAACCTTTTTTGGATTGTTATATCGCTTCGACGTACCTTTGATGTATGCGGATTATTAAAGATTTGTTGACTTTCGCAGTCGTTGTTGTGGGTGGTTGTGTCGCATCGTACGGACAATCAGGGAGTTGGCAGTTGGCTGTTCTGAAATACAACGGTGGTGGCGATTGGTATGGGAATCCTACAAGTGTGCCAAACCTGGTCAGATTTTGCAATGAGGGTATGGGTACCGATTTGGATGAAGATGTGCCATATGTAGAGGTAGGTAGCTTGGATTTATTCAATTTCCCTTTTGTACACATGACCGGACACGGCAACGTGGTGTTTTCACCCGCTGAAGCGGCCAATTTGAGGAACTACCTGATTGGAGGTGGTTTTCTACATATAAGCGATAACTATGGAATGGATCCGTATATTCGGATTCAACTGAAGAAAGTTTTTCCTGAACTGGATTTGGTTGAACTGCCGTTCGAACATCCGATTTATCATCAGAAATACGATTTTAACAACGGACTTCCGAAGATTCACGAGCACGACAACAAAGCCCCGCAAGGTTTTGGACTGTTGTACGAAGGAAGATTGGTGGTTTTTTATGATTATGAATGTGACCTCGGCGATGGTTGGGAAGACTGGGAGGTGCACAAAGATTCAGATGCGAATAGAAAACGCGCTGCTGAAATGGGACAAAATATCATCATGTATGTGATGATGGGAGGGGAAGAATAAAAAGAAATTGAAAAAAAAGGCTGTCATCGACAGCCTTTTTTCATTTTCCTTATTCGGTAATCAAGTTCCCGTGCTTGTCGGAAAACTTACCGAGTAATATCATAATGAAATCAATCAGAGTCCATATCCCAAGACCACCAAGGGTCAAGATCATAAGCACTCCTGTTCCAACTTTTCCTACTAAAAAGCGGTGAATTCCTAATCCTCCTAAGAAGAAGCATAAAAGCGCCAAAACAATTTTGCTTGGCCCAGTGTAACCAGTGTTTGTGTCAGTCATTATTTTAGTTTTTAGACCGACCAAAATACTATTTCCTATGAATTGTGGTGTTTTCGCCTTTAAATAATATCAACATTCACATGTCCCCAAATGTTGAAAATCAGATTTTTATCTTCAATACGTTCAATGCTAACTTCCGGATAATATTGGGTTTTTGATGCCGTGATTTTTAAATCCATTATCTGACGGTTGCGCAAAAGCTGGACGTTGTGCTTGCCCGATTTCATGGCTACAGTTTGCCTCCACCATGCATCGGCAGAAATACCGTCTATGCCAATCAGTTTGTCGCCCCTGCTGAAACCTGCTTTGTCTGCGGGAGAATCTGGCCAAACATGATGCACAACCGTATTGTCGGCTGGTGATACCTGCAAACCCCATGAATGCTCGGGAGAAACGCCATAACCAAATGTCAGTTTCAAACCGAGTATCTTGAAACTCTCTTCTATAAAAGGCAGAAAATCTTCAGTTCCATTTACCAACTTGTCGAATATCTGCGCAAGCGATGTCCCTGCAACTTTTTCTGCAATGTTACGATAGTCGTCTGCAGTATATCCTTTCGCTTTTTTTCCGAACCGTTGGTACATTTCTAACATGACATTGTCCAGACTTTTTTTACCTGCTGTAGCATTTAAAATGGCAACGTCGGTGATAAAAGCAATCAGACATCCTTCGGTATAAATGGAGACTTTTCTATCTGGAATTCCGGGTGCGTAACCATCCAGCCATGTATCAAAGCTGCTGTCGGCAACGCTCATGTTAAACCTGCCTGAGTTGTGCAAATGGCGCTTGATTTGATCCGCCAGCAAGGCGAAATACTGCCTTTGGTCAAACACTCCCGCACGAAACAAATAGAGATCGCCGTAGTAGGTAGTCACTCCTTCGGCAACATATCCCAATTTGCTGTAGTTCTCGGTGGCGAAATCATAGGGCATCATCTCTTTCGGGCGAATGCTTTTGATGTTCCAGGTGTGATACAATTCGTGACAACTGATGCCCAGAATCTCTTCCCAACCAGCTTTTGTGCTTGCAAACTCAGCAGGGCCGAGGGCAATAACTGTAGAATTGGTATGCTCTACGCCATGGCGAACGGCTTGATCAGGCAATTGAAACAAAAAGTGGTAATCTTCACAAGGGATATCACCAAATGCAGCAACCATGCTTTTTGTAAATCGTGAAAAAGCTTCTATAACGGGCGCTTTGGTGTAGTTGTGACGTCCGTTTATCCATATATGGTAGTTGACGTTTTCGTGAGCATACGTCCAATGTGTCATGCCTGCTGCCGCAATAAACGGACTGTCCATAACTTCTTGCACGCCAGCGGCGTGGATGGTGTTTCTTTTTGAAACGCGCAGTCCACAAGCTATCTCAGCGTCTTTAGGTATGTCCAATTCAATGCGGTAAGGCAAGTCTACTTTCGGAATGTAAAAAAAGCAGTTGACGGGGTTTACACACATCTGTTCGTGATCAACCCACGTGGATCCAGCATTTAGCTCCCCAGCGAAATAATTGTAACGCAATACAATTTTCTTTTGTCCGATGCTGTCAACTTCCCACCGGTCTTTTGAAACTTTACGCATTGTCAGCGACCGACCTTTTTGGTCAAATGCTGCTATGCGTTGTATGTTTTTGGCAAAGTTGCCGAGTTCATACCTACCCGGTCTCCAAGCCGGTAGTTGGAAGGTGGTCGTGTCGCCATCACTGGCAGGAAATTCAGCTTCGAGGTCTAAAAAATGGCGATGTGGCCTTTCAACAGACAGTCTGTAAACGATTTCTTTCATCGGTTCAATTCGAATATCATTTCGCCAGTGCAGCCGCTTGGTTGCGATATACGTAACAACTTCGAAACGGTTGGTGCGATGTCGCGTATGGCTGTCGGCCTCCACGTTTCTCCGGCGGGTATGTTCTTTCCAAAAAAGATGAGGGGCACATGGCTGTCGTAACTAAACGGACTACCATGCGTGGTGCCGGTGTACCCGTTTTCAATATATCCGGGCTTTGTGAGTACAAGCACTTCGCCTGATCGCTGCGGGTGTATGCCACGCTGCACGTTGCGCCAAGGTTTTTCGATGTGGTCAACTTCCAGTAGCTCAGATGTCACTTTGGCATCGTACACTTCGGGTTGTTGCATGGCAATGGCTACAATTTCTTCAGCAATGTCTTCGATGTCGAGTTTCTTCTTGGCAATCAGTGCTTTGTTGAGAAAAAACTGATCGTTTGTGTACTGCAACACCCATTGTCCGGCGCCGTATTTCGACTTTAAATGGTTGTCTACATCGTCTAACATGCTCTGTGGTTTCCAATACCCGCCTGGCATGTTGTACTGTTTCAAAAAACCAGGAACGTTAGCTCCTCCATGATCGGCAGTTAAAAACAGGGTGTAGTTTCCTTCGCCAACTGTGCCATCGAGGTAGTTCAAAAAGCGCTCAAGCTCGAGGTCGAGTCTCAAATAGATGTCTTGCACTTCACGCGATTGCGGTCCAAACTGATGTCCAACATAGTCGGTACTTGAAAAACTCAACGCTAAAAAATCGGGGTGTTGATCTTGGCCCATCTGCTCGCCTTCAATAGCAGCAATTGCGAAATCAACACTTAAGCTATTCCCTAGCGGACTAGATTTGATGTAGTCGAAGCGATTTTCGAGATCTGCGGGAAATAGGTGGGGGAAAGAAGGACGTAGTTGTCCGGGATACGGTGCTTCATACGGGTTGTTATCCGCATAACTCTCGTCGTACGTGGCTTCGCTACGCAACAAATTCCACCCTTCGTTTAAATAATTGGCAGGTAAGTTCCTGTCGTTGAACTCTTTAACCCAATTTGGAAGTTCTTTCGTGTAATAGGTGCTCGTTGCCCAAATACCTTCGGCGGCTCCCATAAACCAATAGGCCCCTGTTGGGTGATGTCCGGCAGGCAATATGGCTCCTCTATCCTTCATCGACAGTCCGACCACTTTCGATCTGAAGTTGCTGCTTAGCATGAGTTCGTCGGTAATGGTTGTCGACATAAGTCGGTGCGGCGACATCTTTCCGCCTTTTTTAATGGTTCCTACACCATCTACAGCAGTATCAGCGGCGCAGTAAACCATTTTTCCTAACTCTTTGTCGAACCAGTCATTCGAAATAATGCCATGTATCGCAGGGGTTGTCCCTGTGTACACGGAGGCATGTCCCGGACCTGTATAGGTAGGCGCATACGTAAAATGATGATCAGCGCAGAAAAAACCGTCGTTCATCAAGCGTTTGAATCCACCTTCACCGAAGTCTCCCCAGAATCGGTACAGGTAATCGGTGCGCATTTGGTCGACAACGATTCCGACAAACAATTTGGGTGGTGTCTGTTCGCTTTTTCGCGCCTCAACTGGCGGATGTTCAACAGGAGTTGCTGGTGGCACAACAGAAACAGTTGATTGGCTTGAGCAGGAAAAGGCAACACATGCCATTAGAGAATAAAGTAGCAACCGCATGAATGAATGTTTTTTACAAAGCTAAGAGTATAGAGTAAACAGCGCACTTTTGATGCAATGTTTCACTATTTCTTCATCACAAGATAGATGGCCAAAAAGCAGATGGCTACGTTTACAAGGATGTTCCCGAAGGCAAAAAGCCATTGCTGCTGTTCTATCAATCTGAAAGTATCGGCACTAAAGGTGGAAAAGGTGCTAAAGCCACCACAAAATCCAACCACGAGCAAGGGGTGCAGCCATGCAAGCTGTGGCGACTTGGGTATATAGTGCACAGCGATTATTGCCAATAGCAGAGATGCCAACACGTTGGAGATCAGCGTAGAAAGCACGAAATGACTCCCCATCCGCGCCAGCGATAAACCAATGGAGTATCGCACCACACTTCCCAAACCGCCGCCTATAAAAACTGCTAAAAAAGCGTTCATATGTCGAATGTAAAGAGTTTTCGACTGTAGTAACCTGTTATGCTGCCCATGGTGACACCAACCAGGGTGCCGCCAATGATGTCGGAGGGGTAGTGCACACCGAGGTATATGCGACTGTAGGCGATGAGCGCGGCCCAAACAAAAAGCCATCTCCATCTTTTTGCATGGCCCATGAGCCAAAACAGCACGGTGGCGATACCGAAGTAATTGGCGCTATGCGACGATACAAAGCCGTATTTGCCACCACGGTATTCTTGTCCGCTAAAGTCGGTAACAGTATGCACGTCATGGCCTATTTCTAGGTTGTGTGTTGGTCTGTATCGTTTTACCTGCTTTTTAATTACCCAGGTCGACGTTCCATCGGTGAGTCCAACGGTTAAAGCCAGCGTTCCAAGCACAATGATGCGGTTGCGACTGCCAGGGTAGTGTTTGATGAGGTGGAATATGAAAAAGGCAAAAAGGGGAAACCAAAACCACCCTTGACTTACGAGGTACATGAAGGTGTCAAGCCACGAGGCATGCAATCCGTTCAGATATAGGAATAGCTGTTGGTCTATCGACTCTAGTTTTTCAATCATGAGAAGATGCGTACAGGTCGTCTACCTGTTTTTGGTATTTCGCTAAAATTGGTTTCCGTTTCAACTTCAAGGTTGGAGTGAGCTCACCGCCGTCAATGGTAAATGGCTTGGAAAGAAAAATGCATTTCTTCACGCGTTCCCAATGCCCAAACGATTCCATCAGACTATTGATGTCTTTCCAAATGCGATCTGTAACGCGTTTATCGGCAATCATTTCTTCATCTGTGGTGTATGCAATTTCATGTCTGCGGCACCATTCTTTCAAAGCATCGAAAGCAGGAACTACCAAAGCACTTGGGTGTTTTTGTCCCTCACCTACAATCATACACTGCTCTATAAACAGCGATGCTTTCAGCGCATTTTCTAGCGCTTGTGGAGCGATGTATTTACCTCCCGATGTTTTGAAAATTTCTTTTTTTCGATCGGTGATTCTCAAAAATCCATCTTCCATCACGCCGATGTCGCCGGTATGAAACCAGCCATCTTTCAGCACTTCAGCAGTTGTTTCTGGGTTTTTGTAGTACCCCATCATCACGTTGGGTCCTTTGCAAAGTATTTCGCCATCGGCAGCAAAGCTTACTTCTACGTTCTTAATTGGTTTTCCAACCGATCCAATTCGAAGCATGTTGGGAGTGCTGAGGGTGTTTACCGATATTACAGGTGAGGTCTCGGTGAGGCCGTAGCCTTCGTAAACGGGGACTTGTATCGCATTGAAAAAGCGCGCCAAACGGGCTTGCAATGCGGCGCTTCCAGATGCCACAGCTTTAATTTCTGTAAGCGCAAGTGCTGCTCTAATTTTCGAGTAGACCAATTTATCGGCTATGCCCAATTTCATTTTATAGATCGCACCGTTGGCATTGCCCGGTTCCCATTGCAGGGCGACATCCACTGCCCAGTTGAAGATAACGGTCTTCAACCCACCTGCTTTTTGTCCGTTCGCAACTATGCCATCATAAAACTTCTCCAACAATCGCGGCACGGCAGTGAACATATGCGGTTGGCTGATTTGAAGGTCTTCTTTTATGGTTTCAAGACTTTCCGCAAAATATATGGTCGCACCGTTGTACATGTACAGGTAGTGCAACATACGTTCAAATATGTGGCACACAGGCAAGAAACTCAACACGCGGAATGTGCTTCCTTCTGCTTGTGGCAATCGCTCTGTTGAATCAACCGCATTGCTGGCGATGTTTCGGTGACTCAGCATCACGCCTTTCGGAAGCCCTGTTGTGCCCGATGTATAAATCAATGTAGCTAAATCGTCTTGGTCGATTTTTTCGCGTGTTTGCTCCAAGATGCTCTCATCTCCAGACGCACCCATTTTCAGCACTTCTTGCCACGATTTCCCTGTCGTTGGCTCAAAAGAGTACACTTCTTTCAATTGCGGTAAGCTCTCTCTTACACTGCTTACTTTATCGTAAATCTCTTGGTTCGATACGAAACAATACTTGGCTTCGCTATGCCCCAAGATGTATTCGTAATCTTTCGGTGTCATGGTGGGATAAATAGGGACGTCAATGGCGCCTATTTGCAAAATACCGTGATCACAAATGTTCCACTCACAGCGGTTGTTGTGTGAAATCAATGCGATTTTATCTCCTGGCTCTACACCAAGTGCCAATAAGCCATGCGACAATGCATTCATGTTGGCTACAAATTCGGCGGTAGAATACGTTTTCCATTCGCCCATGTACCGAGAAGTCATCATTACTTCCATCGGTGCTTGCCTCAATTGAAACAGAGGGAATTCAAATAGTCTTGTCGGTTTATCCATGTCTGACCTATGTTTTTCTGAGCGGAAGATAAAGCAAATACGATTTCGAACTAATTATTCAACTCCTAGATGTCGTAAAAAGTTCAAACCTTTCACTATTTTCGGTTGAAATTAGCTTGATATGCTTGAAGAAAATACTTTTCAAGCTTGAACTTCGAAAAACCCAAATTTATGATTCGCTTTTTACCGCTTGTATTTTTAGTTGTTCCTTTTTTGTCGATCGGACAAATAGAACATTGTGGTTTCGACTTGTATCTGCAGCGTCAGGAAGCTCAGAATCCGGGTTTCAAAGATCAGTTCCTAAGTTTTTGGAATCACGCTCAACCGTCAACATCTGGAAGCAATAGAAACACAGTATATGAGATACCTGTGGTCTTTCACATGGTGTACAATACGGAAGATCAGAATTTGTCGGATGAGGTGTTCTTGTCGCAACTGGCGATTCTAAACGCCGACTTTCGCCGAACAAATGCGAATGCGGTTAACACACGCGAGATCTTCTTACCCCTCGCAGCAGATGCTGAAATAGAGTTTGTTTTGGCTACTGTTGACCCGCAAGGAAATCCAACCACGGGAATCAACCATGTTCAAACCGACCGCAATGGGTTTGCTCTGGATATTTTTAGCACCGAAAACACCCTTGACGAAGTGAAATTCGCAGAAACAGGCGGAGTTGATGCTTGGGATACTCAGCACTACATTAATATTTGGGTGTGCAATGTTTTAGATACGGGGTTTGGTCAACTGTTCGGCTTGGCGTATCCGCCTACTGGGGCACCTACATTCGCTGGATTGATAGATACAGTTGAGGATGATGTGGCTGGTATCATTCTGCACTATACCGTTCTCGGAGACAACAATCCGTCGGCTGATGATGATGGTATCGTTTTTAACAACAGCGGACGAACTTTAACGCATGAAATGGGGCACTATTTGGGGCTCAGACATATTTGGGGTGATGGTTTTTTTAACGGCTGTGCTGCTGATGATGGCATTTCGGATACACCAAACCAAGACCAGGCAACAAGCTACAATTGCAACTTCGCAATCAATACCTGTACCGATACGACCAACGATATGCCCGATATGATTGAAAACTACATGGATTACAATGAGGATGATTGCTACAATATGTTCACTGCTGAACAGGTGGCTATGATGCGTTTTTGCCTCGAAGAACTGCGCACCGAATTGATAGCTGACCAAATTGTTGGGGTCGAAGAGCAGGCGAATGTTACGTTGTCGGTTTTCCCAAATCCAGCAAACGACATGGTCTCAGTGGTGTGCAAAGCACAGATGGTGGAGGTGCTTGATGCTGGCGGTCGGGTGGTGAAAAGACAAGCTCACAATGGCGGAAAACTATCGATCAATGTCGCTGAACTTCCTGTTGGCTTCTATTTTTTATCGCTCACGAGTGAATCTAAAATCGGAAAGTTCACAATCCAGAGGTGAGGTGTCCTTTCAATTGAATGACTAACTTTGCGGCAAATTTGAGACATGACAAACATTGCAGTTATTGGCGCAGGAACCATGGGGAATGGTATCGCCCACGTTTTTGCCCAAAGTGGTTTTAAGGTAACTCTCATCGATGTGAGAGAGGAGGCGCTTGCTAAAGCCATTGCCACCATCGATAAAAACCTAGGCCGCATGGTGGCCAAGGAAATCATAACCGAAAGCGGTAAAGCAGAAACGTTGGGGCGCATTGCTACGTCGACAAATCTTGCTGCAGCGGTTGCGAATGCTGACCTTGTGGTTGAAGCTGCAACCGAGAATGTCGATCTCAAATTGAAGATATTCCGCGATATGGATGCGAACGCGCCAGCAAATTGCATCTTGGCGACCAACACATCGTCTATTTCAATTACGCAAATCGCTGCCGTTACTGGTCGCGCAGATAAAGTGATCGGTATGCACTTTATGAATCCGGTGCCAGTAATGAAGTTGGTAGAGGTTATTCGCGGTTACGCAACATCCGATGAGGTGACAGCCAAAATCATGGATCTGAGCAAAAAACTTGGCAAGGTGCCTGTAGAAGTGAACGACTACCCTGGTTTTGTGGCGAACAGAATCCTGATGCCGATGATCAATGAAGCGATCATCACACTCTTCGAAGGGGTAGCCGGTGTTGAAGAAATTGATACGGTGATGAAACTCGGTATGGCGCATCCCATGGGTCCGCTGCAGTTGGCTGATTTCATCGGACTAGATGTATGCCTGAGCATCATGCGCGTACTGCATGATGGATTCGGTAATCCGAAATATGCTCCTTGTCCGCTACTCGTCAACATGGTTGCCGCTGGTAAGTTGGGTGTGAAAAGTGGCGAAGGTTTCTACACTTGGGGACACGGCACGAAAGATTTAATCGTGTCGCCGAACTTTAAATAAGTTTCAGACAATCTTTCTTTAGGGTATCTTCGGGTACCCTTTTTTTATGTCGCAACGCAAAATCATTCATATCGATATGGATGCGTTTTTCGCCTCGGTGGAACAACGCGATAATCCTGAACTACGCGGAAAGCCGGTGGCCGTTGGTGGCTCAAGCTCAAGGGGTGTTGTTGCGGCAGCCAGCTACGAGGCGAGGGCTTTTGGTGTGAGATCGGCGATGCCTTCTTCCGTAGCAGCGCGCAAATGCGCAGATCTAATATTCGTCCGCCCACGGTTCGATGCCTACAAGGAGGCGTCAAACCACATCCGTTCGATTTTTCACCGCTATACCGACCTTGTTGAGCCGCTATCGCTCGATGAGGCATATCTGGATGTTACTCAAAACAAATTGGGCCTCGCGTCTGCAACACAAATTGCACGCAACATCAGAAAAGAGATTTTCGATGAGTTGAATTTAACAGCTTCTGCAGGTGTTTCGGTCAATAAATTTCTGGCGAAGGTGGCGTCAGACCTGAATAAACCGAATGGAATCTCTCTCATCCGTCCGGAGCAGGTGGATGCGTTTTCGGCAAATCTGAAGATTGAGAAGTTCTTCGGAATCGGGGAGGTGACGGCAAAGAAAATGCACCGCATGGGCATCCACACGGGCAACGATCTGAGGAGGTTTTCTCGTGTGGCGCTCACACACATGTTCGGAAAGGCGGGTGGCTACTTCTACAACATCTGCCGTGGCATCGACGATCGTGAGGTGAAGCCCGACCGCGTCCGCAAATCGGTGGGAGCGGAGCAGACGTTCAAAACCGATCTCGCTGACTTCGACTCGCAATGTCGGGCCCTGCATGAAATTGTTGAGGAAGTGGCGCTGCGATTGATAAAAAACGATACCAAGGGGCGCACGATCACGATCAAGGTGAGGTACCAAGATTTCTCGACTTCCACACGGTCTGTTACGTTGGATGATTTCACAAATGAGGTCGGTCGCATCGCTGAGGTTACCATGAAAAGCTTTGCTGATCACCCGCGTTTGTTGCCGATTCGTTTATTGGGGGTGGCGGTGTCGAACCTCGATGTAGCGGTGAATGAGCAATTCGGACAGTTGACATTGGATTTCTAGTTTGTTCCTTTTCTTCGCTGCGCGGATGTTGAACTATTCCGTACCATCGATATTCGCGTATATCGACTTAACTTTGTGATATGAAAACGGAGCTCCTTAGCTGCAATGATGATTTATCGGGAAGCATAGAAAGGGCTGCAGCCTTGATTCGGCTTGGTGAGGTGGTTGCCATTCCTACCGAAACGGTTTACGGCCTGGGGGCTGATGGTTTGAATCCTTCTGCAACAGGTAAGATCTATACCGCGAAGGGCCGTCCGTCAGATAATCCTTTGATCTTGCACATTTCCGATCGTGCGCAGCTCGAAATGATCGCTGAAACGAACCACCCCATGCTTGAGGCGCTCATGTCGGCTTTTTGGCCGGGCTCGCTCACGCTGGTGCTACCGAAGAAAGAGGTGGTTCCGCCGACGTCGACGGGTGGGTTAGACACCGTGGCTGTGCGGATGCCGAATCATAAAATTGCGCTGGAGATTATCCGCAAAGCGGGTGTCCCTATTGCAGCTCCTAGCGCCAACACGAGCGGAAAACCAAGTCCGACGAATGCGCAGCATGTGGCAGAAGATCTTACAGGTCGAATCGCGGCAATTGTAAATGCCGGTCCTTGCACCATTGGTGTAGAAAGCACTGTCCTTGATCTAACGCAAGAAAAACCTGCTATCCTTCGTCCCGGTGCTGTAACCCGCGATCAAATTGAATCGGTTATTGGTGCTCTTGGAAGCGCAACGGCTGATATTTCGAAGCACTCACCAGGTACCCGCTATCGCCATTATTGTCCGAATGCAGAGGTGATAATCATCAACGAACCCTGTGATTTTGACACTGCCGTTTTGGAAATGAAAAAGGTCGCTTGGATAGGATCGCATCCGCCGCAAGGCGCCAAAAAAGTGTTTAAACTAACCACTGCTGAAGACTATGCGCGCGAAATTTTTAACGCACTGCGCATTTGCGATTCAGAGGGTATTGAAATAATAGTGGTAGAGGAAATAAGTGATGCAGGACTTGGTGCCGCGGTGATGGATCGCCTGAGGAGGGCAGCAGGGAAAAGTTAGTGCAGCTTGGCCAGTTGACTTTGGACAAATTTTGCCAAATCCAAAATGTAGGTTTCAGAAAAGTCGAAACGGATACCCGCGGTGTTGTATATCTCGCCGATTGAACGCGTATAACCCAGCGACAAAGCATCTTTGTACTGTTGGATGGCTGTTTCAGGTTGCTCACAATGGTTTTTCCATACGGCTAAAGCGCCAAGCTGGGCCATGCCATATTCGATGTAGTAAAACGGGACCTCAAAAATGTGCAACTGACGCTGCCATCTGCTGTCTCTTCCGTCTTCAAAACCTGTCCAATCAACCAAATCGACACCAAAACGCTTTTCCAACGCATGCCAGGCAGCGGTGCGTTCATCTCTTGTATGCGCAGGGTTGGTGTACACCCAATGTTGAAAAGCATCAACCATGGCAATCCACGGGAGCATGGTGAGGATGTCTTCGAGGTGCTCAACCTTCGCCCGCTTCAAATCATCGGCATCGGTATAAAAAACGTCCCAATGGTCGAGGCTGATCAACTCCATGCTCATGGAGGCAAGTTCAGCCACTTCAGACGGACAACCTTTGAAAGATGTTAAGGGAAGCGGGTGACAAAGTATACTGTGCACTGCGTGTCCACCTTCGTGCATCATGGTCACCATATCGCGGGGCGTTCCCACGGCGTTCATGAATATGAATGGCACACCCGACTCATAAAGCGGATAGTTGTACCCTCCAGGCGCTTTTCCAGCCTTCGAGTCGAGATCTACATACTCCAACTCTTTCATCCACTGCAAGCAATTGCCAAAGAAGGAATCTATCTTACCAAAAAGTGAAATGCTCTTTTCAAGCAGCTCTTCTCCGCCTTCAAAAGGTTTTAAAGGAGGTCTGCCGTAGATGTCGCAAGCCAAATCCCACGGACGAAGGACATCCACCTTCATGGCTGCTTTTCGCTGGCTTAGAATTTCTTTGGCAATGGGAACAATGGCTTTCTCGATGCTTGCATGAAAGGCTTCGCAATCGGCAGCGGTGTAGTCGAATCGACCGAGTGCAGCGAATTTGTAATCTCTGAAGTTCTCAAAGCCAGCATTCAATGCCACTTGATGACGCTTGGCGACCATCTTATCGAAAAGGTCATCCAGTACATCCCGATTCGCTAGTCGTACCTCATGAATCGCACGAAAAGTACGCTCCCGTGCGGCTCTGTCTGGAAGTTGCAACTTGGCGCCCGCTTTCTGCATGGTGATTTCTTCACCGTCGATGGTAACAGACATGCTGCCATTCACCGTGCTGTACTCTTGAGATAGTTCTTGAAGCTCGGTATTCAATTGAATATTCGCTTCTCGAAAAAGATTTATCTCATTCCGTATCCCTCTGAAATAGATGAAAAATGATTTGTCTGCGCTGTCATCGGCAAACGCACTGCCAGCGATTTTTCGATTCAGCTGATCCGTCACCACGGCCAATTTCGGTTGGATTTCACCAACGAAGGTCATGTATGCCTGTTTCGCTTGCTCATCGGTTGTGTCGATGGTCATGCGGATATATCGCCAAGCAGAATCTTCTTCAATAGCAGCTTCGAGTTCTGATATGTCTTTTAGCCACGAAAAGTAGGCGTCTTTATGAGCAATCTCTCTGTCCAATAAGGCAGTTACAAATGGCTCCAAATCCAACCATCCCGAAATCACAAGAGATTCAGGAATGAACGTACGCTTTGCTTTCGATGGCTTCAGAATCATTCGCCTTCTTTTTCTTCTGTTGCGTCTTCAGCTTCTGTTTTTACTTCTGCTTCAACAGCTTTTTTCTTGCTGGCTTTTTTCGGCTTTTCGGCTTTTTCTGGCTCTGGAAGCAATCCACTGGTAAGCAATTGATTGTACCAAGTAAATAGCTTCTTCAAGTCTGAATCATACACACGATCGTGGTCAAGATCAGGAAGTATTTCCGATACAAATGAGCGCAAAATAGCTGGTGCCGACTTTGGGTCTGGAGCCGCTTCGCCACCTGTTTTCGCCTTCATCATTTCAAAAACCTTTGCCAAAGGCACGTCTTCTTCCATGGTGAAGATGGCAATGTCTTCTAGGCTGCTGATTTTCGCAGTAGCACTTACCGGTTGTTTCTTACTATCGATCAAAGATTCAACGATGATCTTACCGCCGGTAGAGCTCACGAGCTTGAACAATCCCGATTTTCCGCTAATGGTTAAAATGTTCTTAAGTTCCATGTTCATTTTTGAATGGGTGCAAAAGTACATTTTTGCGCGCGTTCAAATGCCATCATGTTGGGAAAACAGGTATAGAATGCAAGTATTGTGGACGACCTTCGCTGGTGGTGTCGATGCAAAAATGCTCTAATCCGTTGGTAATCAATATGTATGGGACACCAAGTACAAGATGATAACGAGCTGCTTGGTCAAGCACTTTTTGACTCAAAGCCACTTCAGGAGCCTTACATTCAATCAATAAAAACGGTTTTCCGGATCTATCGTAGGCCACAACATCCGCCCTGCGCTTCATGCCATTCAATTTCAAAGAACCTTCAACCTGCAAGAGTCCACCTGGATATCCCAAGCTATCTCGCAAATAAATGAGCACGTGCTGCCGCACCCACTCTTCGGGAGTGAGCACAACCCATTTACGCCTTACTTCATCAAATATTTGCGTTTGATCTTCAGTGCGCGTAAGTTTGAATGCGTATGTTGGAAGGTTCAATTCCTTCATGGCGCAAAAGTACTTCAAATCAAGCATATGGAATCAAAGAGTGAAATAGTTGCAAATTGGCTGCCGAGATATACGGGGACAGAGCTTGCCGATTTCGGACAATACATCATCCTCACCAATTTTTCGAACTACGTTTTGAAATTCGCTGAGTGGATGCAATCTGAAGTAAGAGGCACCGGGAAGTCGATGCCCAACTCAACAGCACACAATATCACCATCATCAATTTCGGAATGGGAAGCGCAAATGCCGCTACCATCATGGATCTTTTATCAGCCATCAATCCCAAGGCGGTTGTTTTCTTGGGGAAGTGTGGCGGACTAAAAAAGAAGAATAAACTGGGAGATTTGGTTTTGCCATTGGCGGGTATTCGAGGTGAAGGAGCTTCGAATGATTATTTCCCACCTGAGGTGCCCGCCCTTCCTAGCTTCGCCCTGCAACGTGCGATATCGTCGACTGTTCGCGACAAAAATTGCGATTATTGGACCGGAACTGTTTACACCACAAACCGCCGGGTATGGGAGCATGACCTCGATTTCAAAGAGTATTTGAGAAAAATTCGCGTCATGGCCATCGATATGGAAACAGCAACGTTGTTTTCTGTCGGTTTCGCAAATAAAATTCCAATAGGCGCTCTGCTGCTGGTCAGCGATCAACCGATGGTTCCCGACGGAGTTAAAACAGATGCCAGTGATCAGAAAGTCACTGAGAATTTTGTTGATTTGCACTTGCGAATCGGAATCGATGCGCTGGAGGAATTGATGAATGAGGGACGTTCAATACGTCACCTTCGATGGGAATAAACCGTGGCTAAGAAAGAAAAAGGTATATCGTTTCAAGATCTGTTGAAGAACATCAAACAAAAAGATGTTCCGCCTATCTTGCTGCTCCAAGGTGCCGAACCTTGGTTCATCGATGAATTGGTCGATAAAATAGAAGATACCCTTCTTGAACCTCATGAGAAAGATTTCAATCTAACCGTGCTCTACGGTCGCGATTCCAGCTTCGACCAAATTGTAAGTGCATCTCAACGATATCCGATGATGGCCGAGAAGCAAGTGGTCATCGTGAAAGAGGCACAAGACCTTGCCGGGTGGAAGAGAGAAAACGACCGTGAATATTTTCTCAAGTACACGCAAAGTCCGCAACTCACCACCGTATTGGTTTTGGCCTATAAATACGGTACTGTAGCTTCAAATACCCGCATCTACAAAGGAATAGAAGCAGCGGGTGTTGTTTTTCAATCGGAAACAATTGAAGGCAATGCATTGATTGATTGGATCAATGCATACGTCAAAGAACTCGGTATGAACATCACGGCAGAATCTACCCAACTGCTGGCAGAATACCTGGGAAGCAATTTATCGAAGCTTACCAATGCCCTTCAAAAGCTTGAGGTAACACTTGGCAAAGGGAACATGATCACCAACGATGCCATTGAAAAATACATCGGTATCAGTAAAGATTATAACATCTTCGAGCTGCAACAGGCTTTGGCTCTGAGAGATATCTTAAAGGCAAACCGCATTGTCAACTATTTCGAAGCCAATCCGAAAGAGCATAACATCAACATGGTAACCGCTGTGTTAGCGTCTTATTTTCTGCGCTTGCTGGCCTACCATGACTTACCAGATAAAAGCGAACGTGGCATCATGTCGTCGCTTCGTTTGCCATACCCCGCCGTAGCCGAATTGAAAGCTGCAGGGGCAAATTTTCCACCCGATAAAGTTTCGAAAGCATTTGATTTGTTGCGCTTAACAGATCGCAAAGCGAAGGGTATCGACAACGCCTCCATCTCCGAAGGGAATTTGCTAAGAGAACTTGTCTTTAATCTCTTGCACTGATATTACTACCTTTGCCGTCCATGAATTTACAGAATGATTTGCTGCTGCGCGCAGCCCGAGGTGAGTCTGTCGAGAGAACGCCCGTTTGGCTCATGCGTCAGGCCGGAAGAATCTTGCCTGAATACCGCGCAGTTCGCGCAGGATTGAGCGGTTTTAAAGAGTTGGTCAAAACGCCTGAAAGAGCTTGTGAGGTGACCATTCAACCCGTTGATTTGCTGGGTGTTGATGCTGCTATCATCTTTTCTGATATCCTCGTGGTGCCCGAAGCCATGGGCCTGCCTTATGAATTGATAGAAAAAACAGGTCCCATTTTTCCTGAAACAATTCGCTCAAGTGCTGATTTGGAAAGATTGCATATCGCTAACCCGGAAGAAGATCTAGGCTATGTGCTCGATGCCATTCGTATGACCAAGAGAGAACTGGGCGGACGCGTGCCGTTGATCGGGTTTGCCGGTGCGCCATGGACAATCTTCTGTTACATGACCGAAGGGAAAGGGTCGAAAGAATGGTCGCTGGCGCGGAAACATCTGTGGCAAGATCCTGCAATGGCACGAACCTTGCTTGATGCGATCACCGAATCCACAATCCGATATTTGAAAGCTCAAGTAGCTGCAGGCGCCGACCTGATTCAAGTATTCGATAGCTGGGCAGGAGTTTTAAGTAAAGAATTATACGATCAGTTTGCTTTGGAAGGACTAAGGAAAATATGTGAAGCCATAACGGAAGTGCCGGTAACGGTGTTTGCAAAAGGTGGTGGACATTTCCTGGATTCTTTGGCGACTTTGCCTTGTCAAACCATCGGTCTAGATTGGACCGTCGATCCGCGGCGCGCCCGCGAAGTTGTTGGTAAAAACATGACGCTGCAAGGAAACCTCGACCCAAGTGTACTGTACGCTTCGAAAGATGAAATCCGACGTCAAACACGTTCTATGCTAGATCGTTTTGATGGTCAACCACATATTGCTAACTTAGGCCACGGAGTTTACCCCGATACTGACCCTGAGAACGTGAAAGTTTTTATTGAAACCGTTAAAGATTACCAACCGAAATGAATATGAATAAATTAGTCATCATTGCTTTAGCATTTTTCTTAGTGAGCCCAGTTTTGGCGCAAGACGAAGAAAAAAACCTTGTTCCAAACGGGGATTTTGAAAATGCGCAGACCAAAACGCTTAAAAATCCAGGCATGCTGCAGGATTTATGTGAAGGTTGGTACACTGCCACCAAAGCTCCTGCAGACTTGTTTGCTGGAGGTATCAAGTCAGAAAAAGTATCGATTCCAGTAAACAGCTTCGGAAAACAAGATGCCGCATCTGGTGATTTATATGCTGGATTTAGAGCGTATACCACCGATAAGAAGTCGACTCGTTCATACCTCGCTGTTCAACTTACAGAACCACTTGAGAAAGACCAGATGTACTGCGTGCAGTTCAAAATCAGTTTGGCAGATCTCTCAAAATTTGGAGTGAACTACGTTGGAGCCGTAATTTCTGATCGCAAGATCGTTCAGCCAAACACGGGTTCTATCGTTAAAGACCTGAACTCTATTACCATAAAAGATCAAGGCAACAAAGCTTTAATCGGCATGGAAGGTTGGGAAACCGTTTGTGGAACTGTTATCGGAAGCGGTCGCGAACAATACGTTATAATCGGTTGCTTTGGGGCCGATGCCGATTTGAAAATCGAAAAAACCAAGAAGCCGAAAGATGTAGTGGGAACTCCTGCTTATCATGCCTACTACTTCGTTGATGATGTCCGCGTTGTGGCAGTAGAAGCCAAATCTCAATGCTCTTGTTCTCCTGACGCCGAACGTGCACCAGATTTGATCTATGGTCAATCGGTCGTGCTAAGCGAGAATGCAAAGGGCGACGAAATCATTGGCACTTCAGCGGTTTATTTCGCTTCGTTGAAGAAGACATACACGCAAGCTGGTGAACTCACTTTGAACAGCATTGTTGAGATCCTTAAAGCGAATCCTACCTGGAAACTAGATGTTATAGGTCACTGCGATAACGATGAGTTCGATGAAGCAAAAATCAACACACGTTATGCAAATATGGGTGAGCAGCGAGCAAACGCCATCGCCGATTATTTGAAAGCGCAAGGCGTTGATGCCAGCCGTTTAAATGTGGTTTCAAAAGAAAACAACGATCCTGCTAACACGCGTCCAACTGATTTGAGCCGCGCTCAAAACCGTCGCGTGACGTTTAAGGTTAAGAAATAATTCAAAACCAATATTTTACATCCACCGTAGAATCACTATTCTACGGTGGATGTTTTTTTTAGCACCTGCGCCCAATATTTATTTATGGTTCGAGTTAATTTGTTTGTGAAACACGTGCTTCTTTCCATAGGTTTGATGCTTTCGATACACCTGCCTGCGCAAGATTTACTGCGCAATGGGGGCTTCGAGGAAAAGACGTATTGTCCGACAGATTTTAATACCCAAACCCTCAAAACCGTAAAGTATTGGACCCAACCCAACCGCGCAACGCCCGACTATTTTAACGAATGCTCCAAAAACGCGGGTGTGCCATGCAATTTTGTGGGGAGTCAAGACGCATTAGAAGGACAAGGTTATGTGGGACTGGTGACTTTTGCAGGGTCGAAACGGAATTATAGGGAATACCTTCAAACAGAATTATCGCGAAAATTGGCCCCAGGAGAGCTGGTATGTGTCGAATTTTGGGTGTCATGCGCAGACTACTGTTTGTATGTAACTGATGGACTGGGAGTGCTATTCTCTCAAGCTGCAGTGAAAGCATCTGGCGAAGGATTGATCGATGAACGTCCACAAATTCGAAATCCACGCCTTCACATGCTCGATCAATACGACTCATGGGTCAAACTTTCGGATGTGTTCATTGCGCAAGGCGGTGAGAAATACCTAACCATCGGAAATTTCAACTCCGACCAAACCAGCAGTCGCCTCATGCGCACAGCCCTCGATGGCGGAAGTTCAACCAGTTCGTGGGCCTATGTGTACTTAGATAACATTGAAGTGCATGCGGTGAAATCGCGCGAAGATTGCAGTTGTCTGAACGATAAAATCGCATCCGAGGTGCACGATCCACCTCTGCAATTATCAGATTACAACGAAATCAAAATCGAATCTGTATTGTTCGATTTCGATGAAGCAATACTCTCTGATGAAGCGAAGATGCTTCTCGATCAGGCCGCATCATTGCTGCGCAAGAACAAGTATATGTTTGTCCAAGTTAACGGACATACCGATGTCATTGGTGTTGAAGGCTACAACGTTGAACTTTCTGAAAACCGCGCTGAAACCGTTAGGCGCTATCTCGTTGATCAAGGTATAGACCCCGCACGATTGGAATTGGGTTACTTTGGAAGCACCGAACCAGTTGCCGACAATACCACGGCAGAAGGCCGAGCAGCGAATAGAAGGGTGGAATTTAAGGTCCTCGAACGAAAGTTCGTTATTGCAAACTAGGCTTACTCTTCGGAATGAAAAACAGGAGGATAAGTCCAACTCCGAAAAAAACGATCAGCGACAGTACTGAATTCCGCATCGATCCCGTAAGTCCTTCAATATACCCGAAGGAAATCATCCCAATCACGATTCCCAACTTCTCCAAAACGTCGTAAAAACTGAAAAAAGAAGTGTGGTCATGCGTTTCCGGTAGCATTTTCGAATAGGTCGATCGACTCAATGATTGTGTACCACCCATCATAAACCCTATCAACCCTGCGGTAATGAAAAACTCATTGGGGGTGTCAACAGCAAAGTAGGCGTACAAGCAAGCACCTATCCAACATAAAAGAGCGATTCCAATCATTTTGATGTTCCCGAATTTACCCGACCCACGTGAGAATAGCCACGCACCAGGTACGGCAATCAATTGGACAAGTATGATGGCAATGATCAATTCACCCGTGGCCAAGCCAGTGTGTTGCGATACAAGTGGCGGATACATGGCATAACCGGCTCCCGTAGCATCGGTCACCACATGCACTTCTTTCATCCCGAAGAACTGCGCCATGAGCATGATGGTTTGAACGGCCATGCTGAAAACAAAAAAAGCGAAGAGGTATCTGCGCAGTGGGACAATGCTGCGGATTTGGAAAAACACCTTGCGAAGTTCTTTCAAACCATGACTCCAAATCTGTCCTTCTGGCTTTCGGTTATAAGGGTTCGTCGGCAACCTGCGAAACGTAATCTGTGCAAATCCAGCCCACCAAATGGCCACCATCACAAACGACCACTTTGTAAGCGACTCATCAATAAGTTGAATCATAACCAAATTGATGATCAACAGCAAAACACTGCCTATATAACCCCAAGAAAATCCTTTCGCACTCAGGCTGTCATGATCTTCAGGTGCAGCAATCTCAGGCAGGTAAGCATTGTAGAAAACAATGCTCGACCAATAGCCAATGCTGGCTAGAAACGCGGCCAACATGCTTAACTCCAGATGATCGGTGTTGAAAAAGAACATGCCGCCACATGCCAAAGCTCCGATGTAGCAGAAGAATTGCAAGAAAAACTTCTTCTTACCAGCATAGTCGGCTGCCCCCGAAAGAATAGGAGATAAAACCATGACCACCAGCAACGATGCTGCTATTACATACGAATAGAGCTGGGTGTTCACCAGCGTCATTCCCATGAACGATACCGTGTCTGACACCACACCGTTTTCCTCAGAGGTTGTTACAGCATTGAAATAAATCGGGAAAATAGCGGTGCTGATCACCAAAGGATAAACGCTATTGGCCCAATCATAAAAGGCCCAAGCGTTTTGAATCTTGCGGTTCGTGGCGTGCGTCATAAGTCAGCAAGGTAATCCGAAAGAAACACCCACGCAATAGCTTTCGTTACTTACCTTTGTGGCAAAATTTTATCCTGTGGAGCTGAATTTCGATATCATTATTGTTGGCGGAGGCATTGTAGGAGCAGCAACGCTCTATAAATTGCAAGAGAGACACCCGAATAAAACCATCTTGCTCATCGAAAAAGAGAAGGGTTTGGCAGATCACCAAACCGGACACAACAGCGGTGTGATTCACTCAGGTTTGTACTACAAACCGGGATCTCTTAAGGCTGAGAACTGCGTGAAGGGAAGAAAAGAAATCGTTGATTTTGCGAAGAAATACAACATCCAACACGATGTCTGCGGTAAAGTAATCGCTGCTACTTCTGAGACTGAACTGCCGCACATGGAAAAAATATTCCAAAATGGAGTTCAAAATGGCATCGAGGGCTTAAGTCGTGTTTCTGCCGAAGAGATAAAAGAAATTGAGCCTTTTTGTGAGTCGATAGGAGGGTTGTTCGTGGGGTGTACGGGTATTATCGACTTCCGAGGTGCTACCGAGAAAATGGCTGAAGTGGCCACAGGCAAGCAACAGGGTTCTAAAGTTGTTTTGGGAGAAGAAGCCATTTCCTTCGAGCGTCAGGGCGACACGTCGCTTGTTAAGACGAATAAGGCGTCATATCGCGGTAAGTATTTGGTGTTCTGCGGCGGATTGCATGCCGATCGCTTGGCGAAGAAAGATGGTGTGACTATCAAAGAACGCATTGTTGGCTTTCGAGGCGATTACTATGAGCTGACAGAGCAAGCAAAGCACAAAGTCAGAAACTTGATTTACCCTGTTCCAAATCCTGACTTTCCTTTTCTTGGTGTCCACTTTACCCGCATGGTGAACGGCGATGTCGAATGTGGACCTAACGCGGTATTCACCTTCAAGCGCGAAGGCTATGGCAAAACAGATTTCGATTTGAATGATACCATAGATGCGCTAACATACGGTGGCACTTGGAAGCTCTTCATGAACAATATTTCTTTCGGCATAAATGAATACCGCCGAGCCTTTTCAAAGCGTCTATTTCTTCAAACTTTGCAACGTATGATTCCTTCCTTAACCATGGATGACATTGAGCCAGGTCGGGCAGGGGTGCGCGCGATGCTGCTCGGCACCGATGGCGATACCCGCGATGATTTTAGAATTGAATATACCGATCACAGCATTCACGTGCTAAATGCTCCATCTCCTGCTGCTACGGCATCGTTGGCGATCGGTCAACAAATCGCTGAGATGGCCGAAAAGCATCTGGGTATTTAGTGCTTTTCTCTTCTTCTTGCCAGCGGCAAGGATGTTGAACGTGTGCTCCAAATAAAGTTTCGCGATAAAAAAAAACGGCCTCCATGGAGGCCGTTTTCAGTATAATAAGTTTTCGCTTACTTCTTTTTCAATGAAGAAGAATTGGTAGGAGCAACTGCTTTTTTCTCTTCAGCACGCACCTTTGTAGATTCTTCTTTTACAGCAGCTTTGTCGGTAGAACCTTCAGCTTTCGTAGCTCCTGGCTTACAACAATCTTTTCCTTCTGCTTTCAACTTGTCACAAGCAGCTTTTTCTGTAGCGCTCATGCCTTCGCAACAATCTTTTCCTTCTGATTTCGCAGCAGAAGCAGATCCTTTGTCGCAACATGCTTTTCCATCAGCCTTAGCTGCTGAAGAACCTTTGTCACAACATTTTCCGTCAGCTTTTGCAGCTGAACCGCTGTCACTGCAAGATTTGCCATCGGCCTTCGCCTTGTCACATGCAGCTTTGTCTTTTGTACACTCTGTTTTAGTCTTTGTGTCTGTTGACTTGTCGGTGGTCTGAGCTGTTGCAGCTGTTGCGAAAAACGCAACTAGACCAAGCATCATAATTAATTTTTTCATCGTTGATTGAGTGAATTTGTTGATCACGTTGGGTAAATATACGTGTAAATTTATTTTATGTTGTATTCAACATCTGCCAATTTTTACAAATTCCATGCCTGTATCAGTAAACAAGGTATCGGTTAATGTTTAACTTCGTCGTTATGAGAAGTATATCATTTTTATTCGGCATTGTGTTACTCGCTTCCTGCGGTGATTGTTTGCAGGGCACGGGAGATGCCGTCGCAGAAAAACGCACGGTGGAAACTTTCGAAACGCTCGAAATAAACGGTTCTATTAATGTGTCTATCCGCCAAGCATTGATTTCAGATTTGAACAGAATTGAAGTCCGCGCTCAGGAAAATCTAATTCCACACATTTTAACCCGTATTGACGGCGCTCGTCTAATTATTGAAACCGATGAGTGCATCAATGCTTCAGTGCCCATTGAGGTGAGTATTACATGCACCGATTTGCAGCGAATATTTAACAATGGTTCCGGTAATGTAGTTTCTACCAATACCCTTAAAGCTGATGATTTTGACATTGAGAATGTGGGTTCGGGAAAAATGACGTTGACATTGAATGTGGATGATTTGGACGTGGAGAACAATGGCAGCGGCGACATTTTTTTATCGGGTGATGCGCATGAATTAACACTTGAGAATGATGGCAGTGGATCTTTTGATTCGTTTGGCATGAAGACCTTCATCGCAAAGGTAACCAACGATGGATCTGGCACTGTTGAGCTGCGAGTAAAAGACGAGCTGAATGCTGAACTCAACGGCAGTGGCAACATTTTGTACAAGGGCAACCCGCAAGAAGTTAATCTAAAGAGCAATGGCTCAGGTAACATTCAGAAGGCTGATTGAGTTTAAGAAGGCATGAACAAAAAAAAATATTCATTCATCGCAATTATTGCAGCTTTGTCGATTCACGCGATAGCGCTGCTGGTGATGAATATTTTACCAGCCGGAGAAGCACCTCCTGAAAAATCTCCATACTTAGAGGTAGGCATGTTTGAGATACCACAAGAACCTGAAATCATGCCCACCCTTGAAGAAATAATTGCTGCACGCATCAATGAGCAAGTAGCAAATTTGGTTGCCGATGCGAGCATGGAAAGGTCGAACGACAGACAGTCGTCGATGTCGAGAAGCGAGCGCGCACGAATGGAATCAGATGTAGAGAGCGATCTGCGGGCGCTTGAGCAATCGGTAAAAGATGAGTTGGAAGCGGAACGCGAGCTAAACCCAAAGGATGAGGTGAAGCAAAAGAAAACCGATTCAAAAATCAAAGACTTGGATCAGTATGAGTATTACGGTAAATCTTACAACGGACAGGTTACTGCGGAGTTTGATTTGAAGGGCAGAGAAGGCAGGTTCATCCACATACCAGGATACAAGTGCAAGGCAGGAGGAACCGTTACAGTTGTTATAGAGGTATCTCAAGAAGGTACCGTTGTTTCTGCAGTGGTTGACGAGTCAAAATCATCGTATACCGATTCATGCTTGTCTGACGAAGCGGTGATGAGCGCCTTAAAATGCAGGTTCTCAGCAAAAAGTACAGCACCTAAAAAGCAGGTGGGGACAATCACTTACCGTTTTATTCCGCAGTAATTCCAGCGTATGCTGCGAGATAGCTAAATTTCTCTGTCAACGTGCCTTCAAACGTTGTTTCAGTTGCATTTGCAAGCACTCCGTCGGCATCTCCATTTAGCAGGCGAGGTAATACATGGGTCATGAATTCGTTACCAAAATCTTCGCTCGCGTCGCGAGGCAACTCGCACGGCAAATTGTCTACCGACATCACCGCAATGGCATGTTCATCCCGGAAGTCCACTTCCCTGCCGCTGGCAGGATGATAGCCAAAGAAAGGCTCTGCAATGGTAGAAGCTTTGATGGTGCTAGCAATCGGGCCCTCGACATCGCAACTGATATCGGCCACAACCTTCAATCGTCCGTCAGCCTTTAAATCTTCTTTTTCGAGAATAATGGGAGAGTGCTCCGACCAGAAATGGCAAGCGATGTACATATCGGCAACATCGGTAAAGCGAGAAAGAATGCTTTTGTAGCTATGACCATCGCGGTAAAACTCACTCTTTTCGAAGCCTCCGTCTGATTTTCTTACGAAGTAATCTTGGGTGTCGAGGTTGGTGAAAACAGCTTCGTGGTGATTGTCGTTTAAAAAAGAATCTTTCGTGATTTCTTTAATCGGCAGCAGCGCCAAAATCTCCCTGGCTCCATGTCCAACGCGGCCAAAGCCTGTCACCACGATTTT
Organism: Cryomorphaceae bacterium; assembly: GCA_016124575.1. GTDB lineage: Bacteria > Bacteroidota > Bacteroidia > Flavobacteriales_D > Sanyastnellaceae > RI-182. The sequence goes on along the minus strand of WGNM01000022.1, from coordinate 12,026 downwards.
AAAGTCTGCAGGCAGGGTTACCTTTTTTAGTTCATTTTCCAACTCAGAGCGGTCGTGGCAAAGGTTGGCTGGTTTCAGATCAAACCGTCGTGATTTGATGCCATAGGCTCTAAATCCGTTGTAGCAACCCACAATTCCCGCGTAGCGCCCAAAACCAATGAGGCGTTTTCCATTTTGCCGAATCGTTTCCCAGTCTATCAAGCGGATTTTTTTGTCTAACACAGCGCGCAACAGTTTCGCATTGTGCGCTTGCATTTTCAGCGTATGAGAGAAGAAGAGGTAGGTCTTATTGGGAATCAACATGTCTACAGGAACTTCTTTCACACCGATAATGATGTCGCGGTCGGAGAGGTTGTCAGCCATTTGAATGCCGAGGTTTTCGTATTCAGCATCTTTGAAAATGCGAATCGGACTTTTTTGCACCACCAAATCGATTTCCGGATGGTTTGCCACAAGGAGAGCACACTGCTCCGGGGTCAATACTACGCGCTTATCTGGTGGAACTTTGCCTTCCCGAATCACCCCCAACTTCAATTTTGACATGTCGATTATTTTTCGACCGCCAAGTTAGCAAACAAAAGGGAATGGGGCTATAATTCTCCCGCGTTCGATAAGTAAAACATCAAACTAACAGTAACAGAAATGGCGAGTATCAATCCGTATGAAATACAAAGTAAAATGAACTTCAACAATGTTTTCGACGCAGATTGACCATACATCTGCTTTAGCGCTATAAAAAGATAGGTGAGAAAAGATAAAGCAAAAATAAGTGAGACATAATTGTTCACATACTTCATTTCGAAGAGAGAAAAAATCTCACCCAGCAGAACGAAAACCAATGTGGCTAAGAAGAGGAATGCGTGATAGTGCAGACTGAAAATGAAGTGAACGACATAGCTTTGTTTGTTTCTCCATTGCAGGGCCCACAGCAGCAAAGCGAAAAGGGGAAGTAGAATAAAAAATAGCCGTGGCAGCCACGAGCCAAAGAAATCATCCCAAAAAACCTCTGTTGTAGCGCTCTCTGCAGCAACAGGTGACAGCCAAGAGAGAACGAGGAAGAAGATGATACTCACAAAAAGGTACATCCGCATAGGCGGGATATAGCGTACGCGTCGACCTGCGAAAAACTCTTTGGTCAGAAATCCTGGTTTGAATAAAAGCGGAAGAAAACTCTTCAATATTTTGCTGTCGAATGTAAAATAGTCGCTCGCAAAGTGATGTATGAAATGTCCGACCGATTTCGCACTGTCTTTGGTTTCTTGTCCGCAATGCGGACAATAAGCAAACCCGCTTTTCAGCTCATGGTTGCAATTCAGACAATGATGCATTGATTCTGCCATGCGGTGAATTTAGAAATAATTGTAACTTCCACCTTATACGTACGTCTCAGAGTTGCATGAAACGCTTGATTTTAACCAGTACGCTGATGGTGGTTTGTTTGTTGTGTGGTGCACAGCAGACCAAATCTGACACACTCAAGACAAAGCAACCGGTTCAAACAGAGAAAGTTGACGGACTTTGGAGTGTATTGGGTTATTACGGAGGTAAACTGGCAAATGAGCTTGGCGATCGTTTAAATCTCGAATCGAGCAAAGAAGAAGAAGTACCAACGAAGGTTTTGGTGCAGTTTGGATGGCTGAATTATACACGCGTTGAGAACCGTCCGAAAAAGTAATAAATCCCCCGTAGTCATTGTCTTTTCTGCTTGTTTATCACTATCTTTGCAGACTATTCTTTATTTCTTGGGGCCGAACTGGCTTTGACAGCAAGATGATTTGCTGGGCAAGCATGCCGAGCTTTTTGTGTTTTGGCTCGTTAATCTCAGGGCACAAGTCAGAAATGACAACACTTCTTTCGCACTCGCTGCCTAATCGACCAAGTCGATAAGCTTAATTCTGTCCCGTAGCGGGACAGAACGGGTTGTCTCTTTCAGTGGTTACGTTCCTATCCACTGGATTATGAGACATCATCAAATGGAACTAGCAAGGATAACGTCTGGCATTCCGAGCGAAATTTAACAGACTAAGGGAACTGTAGGTCGGTGTTTGCCGGCAGTTCTTCGAAAAATCAAGTAACGCCTAAGCATGTAGAAAACTTAGTTTGTCCTTGTTTGGACGCGGGTTCGACTCCCGCCGGCTCCACTGACTAAAAACCCCGCCCAAGCGGGGTTTTTTTATAACTTAAAATCGGGAGGAGAAGTTTACCCCGAGAGGTATGCGATTCGGGGACTCCCGCCGGCTCCACCAATTAAAAACCTCGCCCAAGCGGGGTTTTTTTATAACTTAAAATCGGGAGGAGAAGTTTACCCCGAGAGGTATGCGATTCGTGGACTCCCGCCGGCTCAACTGACTAAAAACCTCGCCTAAGCGGGGTTTTTTTTATAACTTAAAATCGGGAGGAGAAGTGATCTGTTTTACCTTTGGCAAAGGGCAGGTGGCGCTAGGTAAAGTAGTGCTCTACTGCAGAGGAAAAACCAGAGGCGTGAGTACTTTAGTCCAGCTGAATAAAGAATTGACTGAGTTAGTAAAACTTCGCAAAAATTCTCAAAAAGCATTTAGCCAACAGCCTAGTAAAATCAAAAGACTCGAAGAAGTTAAAAGACTTATAAATAATGCAAAAAAATCTTTAAGAAGTGAAAAAGCCCTTATAGAGATTGGCATACTTGACGACCTAACAGGCAATAGGAAATTATTCGATTTTGTATTAGCTTACATCAATAAGAATGCTGGAAGAATTAATCCAGGTACTATTTACACAACTTATATTAAGGGGCCCAAAGGAAGAGCAACAATTATAATGGCGTTCAGAATAATGGAAGACGGAAAGATATATTTATCAACTATTCACATTTGGAAATAACAAAGACCATGACAAACAATTATAGCGAATACTCCAACGAAACCCTGGTTGCAATTTGGGAAGAGGGACTTGATTTGGATGAAAATGTATATTTCGTTCTAGGCGAACTACTGCATAGAAAACACCCTAACGTGAAGATGTACTGCTATGAAATTCTGAATGAATTTGCTGGTTTACCAGTGTTCGAGGATATAGCTTTGGGGACTCTTTTTGAGATTGATAATGATGAAGCCGTTCTTTTCGTCACCGAGAACTTGGATCACCTACATGCGAATAGTATTGGAACCGCAGCTTTATATCTTTGGTACGATACAAATGAAGATAAATCAGAAGAAAAGATCAATTTGATCAAGCTTATTCGTGAAAAACTGAAGACTCTTAATGAAAACGAGATCGAAGAAATTAAAGATTATTTTAATTTCTTTATGGAATCGTACAAGGATTTTTAAGCTGATGTGTTTCTTCATCGATTTAATTGGAATAAAGATAAAAAGATTACTCTACAATCATAGAACTACCATACTGATCATGCTGTTAATAAAAAAGGTCAACGAAATAGTGGAATTCGTAGTCTCTGGAAGTAGAAAAAAACAACGAAGAATTTTCCTCAAAAATCGGATTTGCCAGAAATCACAATTCTTAGAAGTTGAGTTCCGCTTTCCAGTTGGTTTGCGTTCACGCAAAGAACAAGCGCTACCAACAACCATTCATGTGCTGAACTTTTATCCAAACCCAGCCAACGAAGTGGTGTACATCACCGCCCATGTGCCCGATGGTGCTGAACGTGTAACCTTAGAGGTGATCAATGCGCAAGGACAACCAATAGCTAACCTCAACGCATTAAGTTCACGAGGGTTGGTGGAGTTCAATATCAAGCATTTGGCATCAGGAGTTTATTTATGTAATTTGTATTATGATGAAGTTAAAGTGGCTACTGAGAAGTTTACTGTTGTGCATTAGTTCAATTTTTGTTTTTCCGTTGCTGTCCCCTGCTCAGGTTACCTTTAACAAGCGTTTTGATTGGGGCGGAGACCAGTTAGGAGAGCAATCGTATAATTTGGAGTTGACCCCCACCGGCTACATTGTGAGCCGTGTGGGGACACCTCCTATTTACGACAACTGGCGAATGGGATTTTTGATGATTGATGAAAACGGTGAAGTGCAAGGTGAAACTGCGTATTTGGATACCATGGTGTATTACTCTATTGGGTGGGCCAATAGTGGTGATCGTAATGAGCAAGGGGAGTATTTGCAGGCTGGGAATTATGACCCCATTGTGCCAGGTAACTATGCAATGCTACTGCGTTATAATGAATTTGGTGATACTTTGTTTACCAGAACCTATGGCGTTCCGGGTAAAATATATGCAGGCTACCAAGGCATTTTTACCAACGATGGCGGTAGTGCCATTGCGGGTTACACCACCGATTTTCCTGAAGCGAATACCTATGTCCAGTGCGCCTACTTGCTGAAGTACGATACAGCAAACGAGGTAGAGTGGATTCAGAAATACACAGGGCAACTAAAAGCCATGAGTGCCCGAAGCGTAATACAAACCTCTGACGGCGGTTATGCCATTGGGGGCAATGTGCAATACTTAAACCAAAACTATGTACCCTACGACATCTTCGTCATTAAAACCGATGCAGCGGGCAACGAGCAATGGCGCGAGTATTACGGCGATGTAAACAGCGAGTTCGACGCCTATTTAACGGAAACCTACGATGGGAATTTGGTGTTTTGCTCGTTGATTTCGATTCCAACAAGCACCCAATCAAAACGAGGATACGCGTGCAAAATAAGCATTGAAGATGGAACGGTTATTTGGGACAGGGTTTATCAATCCATGCGAAGTGGGAACGTTTCATTTATTAAACCGATAGAGCTGGAAGATCATTCGCTTGTTTTTGCTGCACGTGACCGTGCACCCGTGTATGAAAACGGAGAGATTGTGGCTTATCCCAATGCCGGTGTGCTTGCGAAGGTTACTGCAGACGGCGATAGCCTATGGCTGCGACGGTTTATTTGGGATGAAGAACAATGGACTGGTGGTTACTTTTGGGACTTTATTCAAACCCCTGACGGTGGTTTTATAGCCTGTGGCGATGTGCAACTAAACGACGATTACCCCAGCCAAGACACGTGGGTGGTAAAAGTAGATGAATACGGCTGCCTTGTACCGGGTTGCCACGTAGGGGTGGTAGAGCAAGACATGCAGGTGGGCTTTAAAACCTACCCCAACCCCGCTACAGACATCATGAACATGTACCTTGAAAGCAACAAGGTGGTAAAAGGGCGGTTTGTCTTCACCAACGCCGCCGGACAACGCGTGTACGAAGGCAATGTCATAACCATAACACCAGAAAATCCTACCACCTATATGCATGTGGTATCGCACTACCCCCGTGGGCTTTACGTACTCAGCTTTGAAAGCGATGAGGGGGTGGTGAGTGAGAAGGTGGTTTTGGGCTCTGGCGGCGGCTAGGTATCATGTCGTCCCGCGGGGTTTACATTAACCAAATAAATAACGCGAGGAACTTAACCCCTGCGGGGTTTGCATCAGCCAAATAAATAATGTGGCTGAGCTTGTTGACGGTGGCTGAGCTTGTCGACGGTGGCTGAGCCTGTCGAAGCCGCCGGGGTGAGTTGATGTTACCAATAAGTTATCGCAAGCAACTTTTTCATCCTTTAACTTGTTCTGTTGTTTAGAAGAATGGTTCTTCGACCCATGCAAGGTTAATTTTTAGTGGTTTGAAAGAGAAGTGTGGCGTGTTTGTGCAGTTGTGTCTGCTGTTGATCTTGAATACCAGCATGGTTGCTCAAACAGGATTAACGACCTCAGGAACAGATTTCTGGTTCGGATTCATGAACAACTACATCGCTGGTTCAGAAGCTGAGTTCACGGTTTTTATAAGTTCGGAGCAATCGGCAAGTGGAATTGTAGAAATACCACTTTTGGGATGGTCTCAAGCGTTTAATACGGTGGTCGGTCAAACGACAGCCATTGAAATCCCGGCCATTGCAAACAACAATATAAGTGGCTTGGTTGAAAACAGGGGGGTGCATCTGACTTCCTCCAGCCCCGTCAATGTATTCGCCATGAACCATGTGAATAACAGTGCCGATGCTACGCGAATACTACCCAAACCGTTTCTTGATAATTCTTATTTTGTTCATGGGTACGAAGGACAGAGCAATTTCGTCGACACGCTTCGTTCTGAACTTCTGGTGGTAGCGACAGAAAACGGCACGGAACTGAACATTATACCCGCTTGCGATTTACTCGGCGGCTTCAACGCTGGTGTGCTGTTTACCGTTCAAATGGACCAAGGTGAAACGCTTCTCTTAAAGGCGAATGAAACAGAAGATATATCAGGAACGTTGATATCGGGAACCGAAGAAAGCGGTGATTGTCGTCCTTTTGCTGTTTTTGGTGGCTCAGAATGTTCTTTTGTCCCCGCCCTCTGCTCTCCCTGCGACCACATATTCGACCAAGTAACCCCTAGCTCAATATGGGGTACTGAATATTTTCTTGTCGGCTTCGATACATGGATCTCGAGCTATACTTACAAAATTACAGCTACTGAAAATGGAACAGTAGTATCGGTAAACGGAGTTCCGACGTTTAATTTGAACGCGGGTCAAGTGCAAGAAGTAAATTCAAATGCTGATGCTTTGTACTTGTCAGCCAATCAGCCAATTGGCGTAATTCAATACATGGAAGGTGGCGGATGCACCATCTCAGGCGACCCGTCGATGATGTCGGTAAATGCAGTGCAACAAACCATGACGCAGGTAACTTTTACGACCATCGAATCTCCAATAATCACCGACCATCATTTGCAAATTATCGTGCCAACAGGTGCAACAGATGGGGCTGTGCTCGATGGAATAACGATTGATTCGCAAGTGTTTGAAGTGTTCAATGGCAATGCTGCGTTCTCTTTTGCCGACATTGAGATACCGGAGGGAAGCCATCAACTGCAGTGCAGTCAAGGATTTATAGCAAATGTCTATGGTATTGGAGATGCTGAGAGCTATTTATACAGCACAGGTGCCATAAAGTCTGAACCTCCAGTAGAAATTATAGACGCTTTTTGTACCGAAAATCAGGTGATTTTGGAAGCTTCGGCTGATTATACAAGCACATGGTGGTCGACTTTGGAAGATCCTGACAATCCAATTTTTAATGGTCCAACCTTCGTTATTGATCCCCCAATAGCAAACCAAATCTACATCCTGAATGGAAACAACTTTCTTTCTGGCTGTCCGGTGCAGGAATTCTACTCCGTTGAATCACCAGCCCCCCTTTCTGTCAATATCATCGATGAGGTAATCAATCTTTGTCTGTTTGAAGAGTATAATTTGGAATCTTCCGTATCCCCATCTGGGTCTTCATACGTTTATCAATGGACCGCTGCAGATGCATTTACATCGGGAGATCAACAAACAGGCGCAATCAATCCAGCGCAGAGCGGTACCTACTATCTCGATGTTTCGACTTTTTCGGGGTGTGCAGTTGGTACCGATAGTGTACTGGTAACTGTGGTTAACAATGATGTTGCACTTATTGAAGCTACGGCAAGTTTGGCTTCCATTTGTGAAGGACAAACCGTGGAGTTAGAAGTATTCACGGGGTTCAATATGGGTACTGAGTTTTTCAACTGGAATGCACTAACAGCGATTCTGTGGGCGGATGCTGAAGGAACACAGTTTGGAAGTGTTTGCGGGAATGTAAATAGCTCCTCGTTGGCTTTTACAGGCAACACCCGATTTTTGGAGAGCACTGATTTCGACTTTTCGCAAGGAGGTGGAGTTACGTTTTCAATTCATATCAGCAACGGTATGAATGGATGCGATGGCGCCGAGACCGGAGAAGATGTGATTTTGCAGTATTCTACGAATGGTGGAGCAAGTTGGACGACTTTGATAACCCTTTTCGAAAATCTATACCCAGCATTGCAATCTGTAGAAGTTATTTTACCTGAAGCTGCCGAAACAGCCTCTACACGGCTCCGCTGGATACAACCGGTTTTTTCGGGCGCAAACGAAGATGTTTGGTGGTTAGACAATATTGTTTTCAGCTCATTTCAGCCAAACGCAAGTGGCTTCGCCTGGAGTTCAGATGCAGCCATACTTGACCCTTCAATCGCAACCACGACAAGCGCGCCAACGGAGGATATCTACTTTTTTGTAGAAACGGATATCAACGGCTGCATCTACAGTGATTCTGTATTTGTTGAGGTTCATCCTGCTTTCGAAGTTTCACTCAATCTTCCGCAACCCATTTGTGAGCCTTCGCCAGTGCCACTCTCAGCGCAAGTTTCAGAGCCAGGTTTTTACACCTATACGTGGGACAACGCACAATTTTTGAATGTTTCAACGGGTCCGAATGTCGTAGCCACCCCACCCCAAGACACCGATTTCACTGTTACCGTTACCAGTCCTGCTGGTTGCAGCATCTCTGCAACCACCACCATTTCATTGATTTCTAATTCGGCAATCCAGATAACACCAACAAATCAAACCGTGTGTTCGGAGCCACATCAATTGGAAGTTGTGGTTGAGGGTAACCCGTCCGATTACATTTTCGAATGGTCGCCGGCAGGCATTTTAGATAATACAAATACGCAAATTGTAAATGCTTCACCGGCAGGAGGGACGTTTACGGCAGTCCAAGTAATTGCTACAAATACAACAACGGGCTGCGTTTATACCGACACTCAAAATCTCAGTGCCCTTTTTGCTGAGTTCAATTTACCAAGTGATACCGTCATCTGCGAGTCGGAAGGTTTTGTGATAGAATACGAGGTAATCAACTCTGCGTTCAATGCTATTCAGTGGAGCAATCCACAAGTGTTGAACAATGCGTTTACGGCTTTTCCAACCATAACAGTGCCCAATTTCAATGGCGATTTGATCGTTACAATGTTTGTCCCAGGCAACGGCGGATGCAGTGTTTCAGATACCATCACCATCATCACGCAAGACCTTGAATACAATGCTACTGATATTGTATCCATTTGCCCTGGGGGCAATACCCAAGCGACTATCACGGGCAGTTTTAGCGAAATTGTGTGGACGCCATCGGTAAATTTAGAGGCTTCAAATCCACAATCGCCTATCTTCAGCAATGATGTAAATGAGACATTCTACTATTCGTTATCGGGAGTTGGTGGATGTCAGTTGACTGACTCCATACAAGTCATTTACAACCTTCCTGCAGCGTTTGAGATTTTTGCAGAAGGTCCATTTTGTGAGGGAGGTGAAATATTGCTCGACAACCCACTGCAAGGGTTTACAAATCTCTGGAGCACGGGAGCAAATACAGAAGATGTAACGGTTACTGCATCAGGTACTTACAGTCTTCAAGTCTCTGATTCAGCGGGTTGTTCAGTTACTAGCGAAATTGAAATTCAGACCTTGACGCCTATTAATTTTGAGATTTTGGGCGATACCTTCGCTTGTGTGGAGAGTCGATTTCGCTTTCAGCGGATGTTGTGAGCGACAATTATTTATGGAGCAACGGTGAAACAGATCAATCAGCCACCTATTTTGGAGAAGGAACAATAACTGTATGGGCTGAAGTTATCGATGCAAACAATTGTGCTTCAAGAGATTCTGTGGATATTGTTTTCAGTTTACCAATCGATATAGAATTGCTTTCCGCTGGGGCCATCTGTGAAGGCGAGCCAACGATACTGACAGCGGTAGTGAGTGAAGGCGACATATTCTGGGGAACAGGTGAAACGACCAATCAGATAACGGTCGGCGAAGCCGGAATTTACTCAGTAACGGTGAGCGATGCATTCGGTTGCGTGGGTGTAGATTCAATCGAGATTTTTGAGGTCAATTTCCCTGTTCTCGACCTAGATAGCGAATTTTGCGAAGGCTCATCAGTCATACTTGCCCCAGAGGTTGATTTTGGATTTGATTTTCAATGGTCGAACAACGAAGAAACAGCAACCATAGAGATATCGGAGCCGGGAAATTATACGCTGATAATGAGTCAGTTCGATTGCGAGCAGACGTATGATTTTGTAATCGCTGAGCAGCTTGCACCTCAGCTTGAGATCATGATTGAAGGAGATTTCTGTAGCACCGAGTTGCCTGCAGGTGGCTACCTCTTGACTGCCATTTCAAACGGTGCTGTACTGTGGCAAAATGATATTCAAGATGCTGTTCTTACCATCAACCAGTCAGGTACCTATCAAGTCTCAGCAACCAGTGCTGAGGGCTGTATCACAACAGATGAAATCACCATCGTTGAATCTTGTCCGGAACCTACCCTTTACGCACCCAATGCCTTTACACCCGATAACGATGGTTTAAATGATGTCTGGAATGTCGAGTATGACGGTGAATTATCATCGTTTTCCGTGATCATTTTTGATAGAGATGGCAATGTCGTTTTTCGCAGTGCAGACGCTGCCGAATACTGGATAGGAAACGTAAATGGCGGTGATTATTATGCCAAAGATGGGGTATATAACTACCTAATCACGTATTCAGCGGTGCGAGGTGAGAACGGACTTTTATCCAAAGAGCTGCGAGGACATATTGTCTTGATTCGTTGATTGATAGTATTATAATTTTGGAATTCACAATTTAAACAGTAGTTTTATAACTGACATTCTAAAATTATCAGCTATGAGATTGGTTTTTACTTTTTCTCTTTTTCCCAGTGTTAGCCTTTGGGCAAGTTTTTGAAGTTGAGGGTGATGATTGGAATCCTTTGGATAGTATATATTTTGAGTCACCTTCACCCTATGTAACAATTCCAGAGTACGACGGAAACCTTTGGCAAATAGCAACACCACAAAAAACATTTTTTGAATCCTCTTATTCACCTGACAATGCGATTTTAACTGATTCAATTGAATTTTATCCAGTTAATAATTACTCGCATTTTGATTTGAATTTTTCACAAACGGATTTTGATGTATTAGGCTATAATTTTTTCATCACCTTTCGGCATAAGATTGACACTGATACACTTAGGGACGGGGGGTACATAACTGCTTCAATAGATGGAGGTGAGTCTTGGATAAACATCCTTGATTTTAATGCATGTGGATTCGCAGGATATCCGGCAGATTTCGTTGAATTTGGAACGCTTTACGGATCTTCTGATACACTCTTTAACGGTGAAAGAGGTTTTTCTGGACATTCAGACTGGAGAAATTGTCACTTTGGTTGGTATTTTTTACCTGTGAACTCAATGCATTTTCCACAATTTTGTTTCGAGGATATTACCTTGCGTTTCAATTTTATTTCCGACACCTTAGCTGAGTCCCAAGAGGGTTGGATGATAGACAATATTCGGATAAGAAGTCATAATTTTGGAAGTTCCACAGGTGAAGAGTTCGAACCTACCATTGTATTGTTTCCAAATCCGACTTTTGACATATTGAGCATAACCTTAGATGAGGTAAAACTTATGGAAGGGTATGACATTTTGGACCAACAGGGAAAGCAGGTACAGAGCGGAGAGTTGAAACGTCAATTCAATGCTGAGATTTTTGTTGGTGATTTACCATCAGGGGTTTACACTTTGAGATTGAAGTTGTCGAATCAAAGAGATTTCTTTCGAAAATTTATCAAAGAATAAACACTTCCCACCGGGGAAAAATGTTTTTGATACATCTTAATCCATTCTGATTTTAGAGCTTTATCGCGATTGGTTCAAGAGAGCATCTGCCATAGAACAGTCAATCCCAGTCCTGACCCTAGTGCGACGCTAAGCAGCGGACGTGGAGGATTTTCAAGTAGGAGTGCTGCAATTTGTTGAATACTCCATTGACTAAGAAAAATGACAGCGGCATAAATGGTAAAGACAAACCAATGTGCTGGTGATACCATCCAAAGCAATGAGATTTGTCCTTCATCAATAGTAAATAGCACGCTAGTCAGCACAACAGCTGCCAAAGCAAATGTTTTGATATGAGATGTAAGCGGAGTTGTGATTGATAGCATAGGGCTTGGTTTAGGAGCATAACGCAAATAAGTATGATTTATTGAATGGCTTTGATTATCCGCAAAGCTGCCATACAGAATATTTGCATCTACAAAATTTAAAGCTACACACACAAAGTCATTGTCGGAGGCATGTTTCTAGCACTTATGTTTGAGGCAACATAAGCTAGAACCATGTGTAAAAACAAGTC
>WGNM01000055.1 GCA_016124575.1 Cryomorphaceae bacterium | reverse complement strand
ATATTCGCGATCAAGACGATGGGTATTACTTCTTGCAAATCGCACAAGGCGAAAAGTCATGGTGCGGGAAGATTATCAAATCGCAATGATCGCAGGTTATCTGGTTAAGGTGGGCCGTCGGAATCCGACGGCCCCTTTTATCTACTCACAGTCTGAACCGTATGCACCTAGAAATGTCAGTAAATCGGCAGAGTTTACCGTGTCGTCGTTGTTGATATCAGCCGGACAAGTATTCTCGAAAGTGCAGCTACCATCGTCAACCGCGGCAGAGGCGTTGTAGTTTGTAGCATCCACGTAAGTACATCCCGGAATACCGCTCACAACAGCCCATTGCACGCCTTGCGTGGTTCTGAAACAACCGTTTGGCATTTCAACCACGGCATAGTAGTTTCCGCTTTGCGATGGAGAAAATGAAGTCCCCGTTTCACCAGGAACGATGGCATCATTCGCGTACCAATACACCTCGCCACCGGCACCTGCCGTCAACGTTTCGCCCACTACCGAAATGGCAGGCACATCGCCACCGCATGCATCTACTACACGGTAAATTTGTCCGCCCAGTTTTGCCACATACATCTCTCCCTCCGCATCTTCACCGAAGGCCACGAATCCGAATCCTTGCGAGCCCAGCACTGTAGACTCAGCATATCCTCCGCCATCCGCGACCAGCGCACGAAAATCGCCCGCACAGTAGTCGGTAAAAATATAGGTCCCTTGCATGTACGGAAAGTCGCTACCCCGGTAAACCAAACCACCAGTAATTGAGCACCAGCTATCGGGAGAACCATGAGAAGCTTCAAAAACAGGTTCAACATAGTTCGATGCACCGGCACATCCTGTAGTGTTGGCCGGATGAAAGCCTTCATAGCAGCGCCATCCGTAGTTTTCACCACCGATGCTAGCTGCAGGCTGCACGTTCACCTCTTCCCATTCGTTTTGTCCAACATCGCCTATCCACAAATCTCCTGTCAAACGATCAAACGAAAACTTCCATGGATTGCGAACACCAATCGCCCAAATCTCATCGAGCACGTTTGGAGTGCCTACGAAAGGATTCGACGAAGGAATGGAGTATGGAGAGCCACCATCAACATCTATGCGAAGCATTTTACCCAATAATTCTTGTCCATTTTGCGACCTATTCCCCGGATCATCGGCACTGCCGCCATCGCCCATGCCGATATACAAATACCCATCAGGACCAAAAGCGATATGTCCGCCATTGTGATTCGAAAACGGCTGCGCAATGGTCATGACAATCGATGCCGATGACGGATCAGCCACATTCGGATTGCCAGCATTGCGCGTATAACGAGCAATTACCGTGTTGCCTGACGTATTGGTGTAGTTGACATAAAAATAGCCATTGGACGCATATTGCGGGTGGAAGGCCATACCGAGCAGTCCGCGTTCAGAGCCCGTTGATATCAACCCAGTGAGGTCCAAGAACTTGCCAACAGGCGTACCCGCTGTGGTGATGATTTCTATGTCGCCTTGCGACTGTTCAAGGATGAATAAACGGTTATCGCCTGCATTGTAAATCCCAACCGGACTCGATAAACCTGAGGCAATTTGTACCAGTTGAATGTCTAATTCAGAAGGTGTCTGCGCAAGCAGCGCAGATGTAAGAGCGGTTAATGCTATTGAAAGAAGGTAACGCATGAATACTCAAGTTTTTGGTTTGCAATAAAGATAAGGCATACCTGAATGAGATGTTGTATTTTTGCAGCCCAAAATATGCAGGCATGAGCTTTACCGAAGAAATCGCAAAGCGTAAGACATTCGCCATCATCTCTCACCCCGATGCTGGTAAGACAACACTCACAGAGAAGTTTCTCTTGTTTGGTGGTGCGATACAAACGGCGGGAGCGGTGAAGAGCAACAAAATTACCAAGACAGCAGCGTCTGACTTTATGGATATCGAGCGACAGCGTGGTATCTCCGTTGCGACCTCCGTCATGGGCTTTGAATACAAAGACCACCTCATCAACTTGCTTGATACACCTGGTCACAAAGATTTCGCTGAAGACACCTACCGCACCCTAACCGCTGTGGATAGTGTAATATTGGTAGTGGATAGCGTAAAAGGTGTCGAAACGCAAACGGAACGACTTATGGAAGTCTGTAGGATGCGCGATACCCCGGTGATCATCTTCGTAAACAAGATGGACTTAGAAGGGCGCGAGGCGTTCGACATCCTCGATGAACTCGAGGAAAAACTAAAAATAGACGTACGTCCACTCTCCTGGCCAATTTCAAAAGGATATTCCTTCAAAGGCGTGTACAACTTGTACAAAAACAGTCTGAACATTTTCGAAGCGAATAAAACCAAGATTGCCGACGAAGTCGTTGCCATTGAAGACCTCAACGACCCACTTTTGAACTCCTTGGCCGGCGAATATGCCGATCAGTTGCGTGAAGACGTAGATTTGATCAACGGCGTATACGAACCCCTCGACCGCGAAGCGTATTTGAAAGGAAAAATAGCACCTGTATTTTTCGGCAGTGCTGTAAACAACTTCGGCGTGCAAGAATTGCTCGACTCATTTTTGGAGTTAGCGCCCATACCGCAAGGTCGCATGACCAACACCCGATTCATTGAACCAGAAGAGCAAAAATTCACCGGATTCATCTTTAAAATCCACGCCAATATTGACCCAAAGCACCGCGACAGGATTGCCTTTTTGCGCGTTTGTTCTGGCAAATTTGAGCGCAACAAGTTTTTCCAGCACGTACGTCTCGACAAGAAATTGAAGTTTGCCAACCCCGCAACCTTTATGGCACAGAGCAAAAGTGTGGTTGAAGAAGCTTATCCAGGCGATGTTATCGGCTTGTACGACACCGGAAACTTCAAAATTGGTGATACCTTGACAGAAGGCGAAGCTATGCAGTTTCAAGGCATACCGAGCTTCTCGCCAGAGATATTCAAAGAGCTCGTGAACAAAGACCCGATGAAGAGCAAGCAGCTCGAAAAGGGCATCGAGCAGCTAACCGATGAAGGGGTAGCACAGTTGTTTGTACGAGAAATCGGAAATCGGAAAATTGTTGGTACCGTTGGTGAGCTGCAGTTTGAGGTTATACAATACCGATTGGAGCATGAATACGGCGCCAAATGTGAGTTTCAGCCGAAAAATTACTACAAAGCATGCTGGATAACGTCGGAAAACGAGACCAAGAAAGCGGAGTTTAAGCGCATCAAATCGCTGGAAATGGTGGTAGATAAAGATGGCAACGACGTGTACCTCGCTCCTTCCAAGTTTATTCTCGATATGGAGCGCAACAACTTCCCAGAGCTGGAATTCCACTTCACCAGTGAGTTCAAAACCAAAGAAGAATCGGCAGGTTAACCTCCTTTAACACAATGAATGTAGTAGAAGTACCTTGGTAATCGTCTGACCAAATAGTGTTTTTAGCTACATTTGTTCCAATGGGGAGATTCATTCCAATCGTCTTTGGCCTTTTCGCTCTTGCAACTGCTGCTCACGCGCAGGATGTTGAACCAAAAGTGCTTCAATTCAGCGGTGTTGTCGTTACTGGCGACTCCCTTAACCCCGTTCAATTCGCCACCGTGTACCGCGAGCGTGACCAACGCGGAACCATCACCGATTCTTACGGATTCTTCAGCATCCCAGCGTATGCTGGCGACACCATTCGCTTTTCATGCATTGGGTATATGGGCGGAAGGTATATCATTCCCGATTCATTGGACAACGATCGCTACAACATCGTTCAGGTCATGGGTCGCGATACTGTTTTACTGAATACCACCTTCATCTATCCGTGGCCAACGAAGGAGCGCTTCAAAGAAGAGTTTTTGGCCCTCGATATGCCCGATAGTAAAGAAGACCTCGCACGCCGCAACCTCGAGGCTGCCATGATGTACGACCGCATGGTTGAAATGGGCATGGATGGCACAGAAAACTACCGTTATGCCATGCAACAAGAGGCTAGAAGAGTTTCGTATGTCGGCATGTATCCTACCATTTCTCTCTTAAACCCCATCGCCTGGGCTCAGTTTATTCAGGCATGGAAAACCGGTGCGTTTAAGAAGCAATAGCTTCTGGTTTGGGGTTTAGCTTCAGGGCGCAGTCAATAAAGACTTCTTGATTCAATAGATAAACCCATCAGGGGTTTAAGCTTTGGCGTGCCATAAATATACACCCGTATTTAACGGATAATTCTACAAGGGGTTTGTATGCGCATATCGATTTGACTATGAATCCGACACCGATGCATAGACATAAACCAAACATCGAAGAGGCGTATAGGACAATAAAAAAGGGGACGTAAAACGTCCCCTTTTCAATATTATCGGTTGTAGATTTATTCCACAACAATCTTACGAGAAGTGCGAGCACCTTCTACTTCGAGTACCATTTCGTACATACCCGGAGCAAGAGCGCTAACATCTAGAGAAACACGGTTTCCATCAACACCAGCCTTAACGTTTCTAGACATAACCAATTTACCAGTTACATCTTGAACATATACGTTTGCTTTTGCAGCGCGGTCGAGGTTGAAAGACAGCGTAACCTCTGTGTTTGCAGGGTTAGGGAATACGTTGAGTTCTGACAATCCTTCGATTTCGTCGATACCAACTACCATAGCAGTAACAGGTACACGTGGAGAAGGACAAATCATTTCCTCTTTTTGGATTTTCCAATCGTAGAAGTAGTAGTAGTAAGAAGCACCAAAGAATGAGTCGTACATCTCTCCTACTGTTCCTATAGCATACGGATATTGAACACCGGCATTGTTGCGGAACAAGTTGTTTTCAGGACAACGCAAAGAGAAGCCATTTCCAACAGGAACATCGAAGTTCAAATCGATAACTGTTTCACCGATCATCAAGTCGAAAGTAGCCGACTGGAGCAATACACCATTTCCATCGTACAATTCTACCGTGCGGTTACCTGCAGCGCCACCTTCTGGCACATACACAAGAACAGACTGAATTGTGAAAGGCTCAAATGCATTGAAGTATGTGTAAGCACCTGATGAAGGCAATCCGCCGCCACCTGAGTTATCAACCTTACCGCCATCTTCTAGCGCACCGCCGTGAATGGTGTTTGCTTCAACCCAGTATGTTAGAGATGAATTCACGAAATCAGTCGTGAAGCTATTTCCAGTTCCTACAGGATCGATATCATCTTCAGCATCGTACCACACCAAGTTGTCGCCAGTAGCGTTTAGAATAGCCGCTCCAGGAGTATCCAACATAACATCAGTAGCGGTTGGCGCAGCAGCAGCATCAAGAACCGTGATTTCGATCGTTTCAGAAATCAATTCTATGTTTTCGCAAAGCGCATCGATAGTTACATAGTAAGCACCCGACTCCGTTACAGCAATTGTTTGTGTATCGGCACCGTTCGACCATGCGTAGCCACTTCCGATAGAAGCAGAAAGAATGGCTTCAGAACCCTGACAAATAACATCAGCAGTTTCCAAAGTAATCGACGGCGACTCTTCTGTTACAACCGTAACTGAAACCGTGTTCGAAATTGATGCACACTCGTTATCCCAAAGGATTACAGAATAATTACCACCATCTGCAACATCAATAGATTGCGTAGTAGCGCCGTTCGACCAAGTGTAAGAAAAACCAGGATCTGCAACAAGTGTAGTTGTTGTTCCCGGACAGATAGACAAACCACCGTTAACAGTAATGGTGTTAGGATCCATCAAACAACCAACTTCAGGTATTTCATGCGTGGTATTGATTTCAGGAGCATCCAATTGAGTGATGGTGCCGCTAGGCCACTTGATAATCACCTGATCGATAGCCGTTGACTGACCCAAACCGAAGTGAACGATCATTGAGCTCATTGGCGCGAAAGAACGACCAGAGCGTACTTCGCGAATCTGAACACCAAAGTCACCGTAAATCTCAACACGAGCGCCAATTGCATTTTTGTTTGATACCAGTCCTTCTAGGCTAAACTTCACGTAATTGTTATCATTACCATCGTTCACCCAAAGCGTGCTTCCATTGATTACATCCAAGAATCCGTCGTTGTTTAAATCAGCAACACCGCCGCTATCAAAGTTCAAGTTCTGAGCTGTGAATGTTCCGTCACCGTTGTTCAGATAAAGTTCAGTCGACATTTCAGAGAAGATGTCTACATACCCATTGTTATCGAAATCGTAAGCGTCGCAGTTCCAAGCACCAAGGTCACTGGCGTTGATGCCCGTGGTTCCAATGATATCGGTAAAGGTACCATTGCCATTGTTGCGCATAAAACGGTTCGCCACAGAGTGGTTCACTGTAAATGAGTCAAAGTCACCATCGTTATCGAAATCTTCGAAAACGGTAGTCCAACTCTGATCACCATCGTTCATGTTGGTTTCAGCTCCTACTTCTGTAAAAGTACCATTTCCGTTGTTGCGGTAAAGCAGGTTTACACGCTGCGGGTCGCCAACAGGAGCACCACCACGGCACTTTGTGATGTACAAATCACTGTCCCAATCGTTGTCGTAATCACACCAGATAGCAGCGTAGTTACCACCAACGTCTAGCGTAGTGATCAACGACTGATCCAATACCAAGTATCCATTTCCGTCATTGCGGTAAGGGTGGCTTTGATCAACGTCGTGACAAACAAATGCATCCAAATGTCCATCGTTGTCGATATCAGCCATTGTTGAACGCTGAGAGAAGATATATTCCGGACGTGCATCTTCAGTGAATGCACTTCCATCGGCGTTAGCCATACAGAAAGAGACACGAGACCCATTTCCGAAAACGAGATCCGTAAATCCGTTACCATCGATGTCACCTGCACAAATACTCCAGTTCGGTGGATTTGTGATTGGCATTGACTGGTAGAAAGGGGTGAACCCTCCTCCTGCTTGCTGGTAATCAATGTAAATACCGCTGTTGGTCACACGAACGATGTCATCCAGGCCATCTTGGTTCATGTCTACAGCGCAATCTTCGTTGCTAAAGCCCGAAATGGACTGCAACTGAACACTTTGGTTGGTGAAAGTAACTTGAGCTGAAACAGCCCCAGCCACCAATACGCCAACCAAAAAACTTGCAGATTTGTAAATTGGTTTCATACGATTTTATTATTTGGTTACGGAATATACACTTTCTCAATGAATTGTCCACTTTCAGTGGTAACAATTACGACATAGATTCCTGCAACTACAGGAATGCCAATGCGCGAATTCTGTCCTACCACGCGTTCTTCTTTCACCAATTGTCCTGCAACGGTGAAGATTGAAATACGTGCATCTTTTAGATTTCTAACAACGATTTCTTGCTGGTATGCGAAGATCTCAACCGGTAACATTCCGCTTCCGTTGATACCAACATAGGCATCTGCCGTCACGCTCGCTGTTTTTACCTGAAATGGAGCTGTATCAGCCTCTCCATACATTTCTTCAAAGTGATTTACGAAAGGGTCATCCCACGTAAACAACTCTTCAACCCACTTTGGAGGTATGCTATGATAATTTGCGATGATGCTGATATCTACCTCACCAAAGAAGCCATTCACAGGAATGTGGTAGCGTACTTTATCGATACCTGAACCCTCAATGCCCGCTTCAAAATTGAAATTGGGATCTACAGTAGCAGCACCTACAATGGCTGTGCTATCATACTGCGCATCGGTAGTCGAAAAGCCTATGGGCACCAATCGGTTGTCTTTCAGATGCACCGCTCCCCTCTCCAAAACGGTTGTGGGATCGTTGTTCACATCACCCATTACCATCTCATAAATCTGCACCTGATCCTCATTTCTGATAATATCGTAGTGGGGTTCAAAAGGAGAATCTTCATCTACTAACGAATGATCTGGAGCAAGTTCTCCGCTCGAAAACAGCACTTCACCCGAAACAGGATCGGTCACCAAAACTTGCAAAAACAGTCGACGAGCCGGATACCCGCTTGGATATTTATGTCCGGCCAAATTCTCCAACGCCACTTCCACATACACCGTATCTGCATCGCGGTTTACGATTTCGACATCCATGTTCAATCCTTCTTTCAGCATGGTTGAAGTAGCTGCAATGGTGGCATCGTAATCAGCCACTGTCGCAGAAATGTCCAATGTATCGCGATTATCTCGCATAAGGTTGAGCATCAATATATTGGCTCCTGCGAAAGTGTGACGTGAAAACGGTGCTCGATAAGGTGTATCATATCCTGCAGCGAGGCGAATGGGATCTTTTTCGCTTAACTTCGGCATGTGGCAACCTTGGCACGACCGCGCTAGTTCTTGTCCGTTATCATACGCACTATTCTCCCACTCCAAATACGTGGCTTGTTCTATAAACGTATCGCCGGTCAAATTCCCAGCGAGGTCAACAGTCTCTGTAATCAACGAGTGACAGCCCGCGCAGATGCCGGCATCTGAAATGTGCGCACTTTGTTCAGGGGTATATCCTGAGATCAGGGCCATGGGGCTAACGAGCGGACTTTCGAACGGACCATAAGCGATTTGGGTTTGCTCAAAATGCAAATTCCCGCTGTGTTCATTTCCGAGATTCAATGTAGATTGTTGGTGACATGCAACACACGACACGCCATCTAGTCCGGCTGTGTCGGTCAACATATGCGCGAAGCTGTAATCTATAATCTCCGTCACCTCAATGGCATGACGACCGAGCGGCGCATGGCACTTCGTACATGTATTTTCAATTGCTGATTGATGTGCAGGATTGGTTAAGACCTCTTGTCTGACCTTTGCCCTCCAGTAAGGATCTTTCGCTGAGTTCGCCATCATCGTAGACCTCCATGCATCCACCACATTCACATCCTCCCCTGTCATCGTCACACTCGCAATTCCCGCTGGATCATGTCCGTGACACTGCAAACACGCCCCTGAAGTACTAAACAATCCATTGAAATAATCCGGTAAACTGTCTGTTAGCTCACCAAACATCTTCATCTCTTCACGCGAATGAAACTTGGCCGTAGACGGGGTTAAAAAAGCGAAAAGTGCCGCTATACATAGCGCTCCTCCTACGGTTACAATCCATTTTTTCAATCTCATAGTCATCTTCCTTTGCAGGTACAATTTACAAATTCTTATCGCTGGCGCGGATGGTAGGAAAAAACAATCTACGTCAATATTGAACTGCCAAAGATGTGACAAACTGCTCATCGCAGACTGACCAAAGTCAGTAAAAAGCATTTTGACTGGGTGCAACTTGCAGCCATGAATAATACTATCGAACACAAGCTGCAACTTGCCGATAAGTACAGCGCCCGCATACCCAGATACACAAGCTATCCCCCTGTTCCTCAATGGAATGGTTCACCATTGCAAACAGATTGGATGCAAGAAATTTATCGATCTACACGCGCCACCGAACCCAAAGGCATTGCATTGTACGTGCACCTCCCATTTTGCGAAGACCTGTGCACATACTGCGGATGCAACAAAAGAATCACAAAGAACCATGCTGTTGAAGCGCCATATATAGATACTGTTTTGAAGGAGTGGGACAGCTACTCGCAAGTGCTTCCCGATCGTTTTAAGCTTTCAGAGCTTCACCTTGGCGGTGGCACACCAACATTCTTTTCTGCACAAGAATTGAAACGCCTGGTAAGCAAACTGCTCGAGAATGCAATCCCCGTTGGAGAAGGATGGAGTGTGGAAGTTCACCCGTCGCATACCACACGAGAACAACTGGAAACCCTTTATGAACTGGGCTTTCGCCGTATAAGCATCGGGGTGCAGTCGTTCAACAAACGCGTGCAATTCCTCATAAACCGCATTCAACCGTTTGATGTAGTGAAGGAGATCAACGATATGGCCAGAAGCATCGGTTTTACTTCTGTGAACATGGATATCCTTTACGGACTTCCTCAACAGCGCGTTGAAGATGCTTTGGCAGATATCGATACCATCGCTGAACTACGACCTGATCGGATTGCGTATTATGGATATGCACATGTTCCTTGGAAAGCTGCCGGACAACGCCGCTATTCAGAAGCAGATTTACCAACCACGCGCGAACGTATCCTGAGTGCTGAACTGGGCCGAGAAAAATTGCTCAACATGGGTTACCACCCCATCGGAATGGATCATTTCGCACTACCACAAGACGCTCTCTCACAGGCATTTAAATCAGGTAACCTGCACCGTAACTTCATGGGGTATACGGAGCAACATGCCGATATCTTGATCGGACTTGGGGTATCGTCTATTTCCGAAAACAAGTTAGGTTACCGACAAAATGAACGCGTTGTAGAGGCGTATTCAGAGAGTATTTCTAAAGGGGAAATTCCGGTTATAGGCGGACATACCTTTACTCCACAAGACGCAGATATCAGCACCATCATTTCGAATGTGATGTGCAACATGGAATCGGCATTGCCGGCAGCTTTATCTGACAAACAGTGGAATCAACTGCGTGAATTGGCAGGGGATGGATTGATTGAGCTTTCTGAATCGAAAGTGAAAATAAAAGATCATGCCCGCATGTTCGCTAGGTCGGTGTGTGCTGCATTAGATCCACAAACGCAGATTGATTCTGAAGTTATGTACGGACAAAATCTGTGATATGATCAATCCACTCACAACACCTTCGTGCGCACACTGCGGAAAGCCTGCTGAGTCGCCAATAGTAAAAAACGGTAATGCTTTCTGCTGCCACGGTTGCTTGAATGTGTTCGAGATGCTCAATGAAGGACAATGTGAAGTCCCCAATGCTAAAAAGCATGCTTCGTATGCCTATTTAGACCTCGACATCTCAACCCGAGAACATGTCCGCTTCGACAGCGAAGGCCTGGCCTTGATCACCGTCGTATTGCCCGATATGCATTGCGCCTCATGCGTGCAATTCCTTGAACATCTGTATAAGAAGAACAGCGCCATCCAACAATCTGTCGTCAACTTTCCACGCAAGGAGTTGCGCATTCGTTTCGACATCAAAGAATTGCCGCTTTCACAATTGGCAGAGCTGCTTGCAAATGCCGGCTATCCGCCTGAAATGCGAGAAAAAGCCAAAGCAGTCCATAAAAAGAAAGAATCGCGGCTGATCGCCCAAATTGGGATTGCAGGTTTTTGTTTCGGCAACATCATGTTGTTCAGCTTCCCCGAATACCTCGGCGCTGAAGATGTGGAGAGCGAATTCAAAAATCTATTTGCTTACTTGAATTTCGGACTTGCATTGCCTGTGATGCTATTCAGCGGATGGGGCTACTTATCTTCTGCCTTTACAGCCATAAAAAATAAAACCGTAAACCTCGATGTACCGATAAGCATTGGCATGCTCGCCATCTTTTTGCGGTCTGCTTTTGAAGTCATCAGCGCCAGCGGAGCGGGATATTTCGACTCATTGGCCGGACTGGTTTTCTTTCTATTGATAGGCAAATGGTACCAAGCGCGGACGTTTAAAGTGCTTTCGTACGATCGCGATTACAAGAGCTACTTCCCTATCGCTGTGATGCGCAAAACGAATGACAACAGAGAAGAATTTGTCCCCATTGGCGAACTGATTCCTGGTGACGAAATCATCATTCACCACCGAGAAATCATTCCTGCCGACGGCGTTTTGATTGACGGTGAAGCCACAATCGACTATAGTTTCGTTTCGGGAGAAGCCGACCACTTGCGTGTAGACAAAGGCGAAGAAATAAAGGCCGGTGGCCGACAAATGGGAGCATCCATCGCCGTGCGCGTGGAAACACCTGTTGAACAAAGCAAACTGACCCGACTTTGGAATAGTGAAGCCTTTTTGAAGGATGCCAAAGAAAGCGTTCAAAACCCTGTAGACCGCATCTCAAAACACTTTACAGCAGCCATCCTCGTCATCGCAGCAGTATCTTTTGCCTATTGGTTCAACATCGACGAAGCTACAGCCTGGCGGGCATTCACCGCCACACTCATTGTTGCTTGTCCGTGCGCCCTCGCTCTCACCCTTCCCTTCACATTCGGCAGCTCAACACGCATATTCGGCAAACAAGGTATCTACCTAAAAAATGCGAACATCATTGAAGTAATGGCGCGCCTGCAACACCTGGTATTCGATAAAACAGGAACGCTGACGAGGGCTAACGATTACAAGATGGAATGGCGCGGACGAGAGCTTTCTGAAGATGAAATAAGCGTAGTTGCTACCATTACCGATCAAAGTGCTCACCCCTTGAGCAGAAAAATCAGTACCACATATAAAAACGACCGAGTCTCAATTCAGAACTTCAATGAAACTGAAGGACAAGGAGTTAGTGCTGAAAGTGAAGTTGGAGAAGTTAAAATAGGGAATGCGAAATGGCTCGGTGCTTCGCTATCTACCGACAGTGGCACACATGTATACGTAAGCATCAATGGCACGATAGCGGGTTACTTCTCATTTGAAAAACCGCTTCGCACAGGGTTGAATGATGAACTGGATGCCTTGAAATCGCACTATGAATTGACGCTTTTGAGCGGAGACAACGCCTCTGAACAAGAACGCTATTCACCATTCTTCAATGCTGATCACATGCATTTTAGCCAAAGTCCGCAAGACAAAATGACTGAAATAAACCGGATCAAAGAAACACAAACGGTAGCGATGATTGGCGATGGATTAAACGATGCTGGCGCATTGAAAGCTGCCGATTTTGGCATCGCCGTGGTTGATGACCTGTATGCCTTCTCCCCTGCTTGCGACGCCATCATGCACGCCGACGTCCTCAAAAACCTGAATCGCGTTTTCGATTTTGCCCGTCAAGCGCTCAAAACTGTCCGCCTGAGCTTTCTCATCTCTTTTGTATACAACGTCGTTGGTTTGAGTTTTGCCGTTCAAGGCTCACTTACCCCCTTGGTTGCGGCTATTCTCATGCCCCTAAGTTCGGTTACTGTTGTCATTTTTACGATTTCTAGGTCGCATTGGCAAGCCCGCAGACTAGGATTGACGGGAGAAAAGTGAAATACTGATATATCTCACATTCACCTTTGACAACGGTCAAAAGCAATGTAACCGTTCAACAAGACATTTGTCGAAATAAGAAAAAATCGTGCAAATACTTTTTTTACTCATCGGAGCCAGTTTAGTCGTCGCAGGAGGATTTGTAGGAGCCTTTTTATGGGCTTTACGAAACGGACAGTTCGAAGACTCTACCACACCAGCCATGCGCATGTTAAACGACGAAACCACGCTCGGTAGCGTCGAACCCGCTATAGATTCAACCAAACCAGAAAACCAAACAACGAAAACCGTGTATCATGAAAATTGAGAAGTTCTCGTACGACAACCAGATTGTCAAAATGTTCCTCTACGCTACCATTGTTTTTGGTATCGTGGGAATGCTTGTCGGACTAACCGCAGCGTTACAAATCTTCATTCCAAGCCTGAATGGAGGTATTCCGTGGATCACTTTCGGGCGCATTCGTCCACTTCACACAAATGCCATCATTTTCGCTTTTGTCGGAAACGGGATTTTTGCAGGTGTGTATTACTCACTGCAACGATTGCTGAAAACACGGATGTTCTCAGATGTATTAAGTCGCATCAATTTCTGGGGTTGGCAGTTGATCATTGTTTCTGCAGCCATCACTCTCCCTCTCGGAATCACAACGAGCAAGGAATATGCTGAACTTGAATGGCCAATTGATATTGCCATCGCTTTGATTTGGGTGGTTTTTGGTTGGAACATGATTGGTACCATTCTGCGTCGACGCGAACGCCATTTATATGTAGCCATCTGGTTTTACATCGCTACGTTCGTAACAGTTGCCGTTCTTCACATCTTCAACTCTTTCGAATGGCCAGTGCACCTCTTCAAAAGCTACTCGGCCTATGCTGGTGTGCAAGATGCACTTGTGCAGTGGTGGTACGGACACAACGCCGTGGCATTTTTCCTTACCACTCCGTATTTGGGGTTGATGTACTATTTCGTACCGAAAATTGCCAATCGACCTGTGTATTCCTACCGCCTTTCTATCATCCACTTTTGGGCGCTGATCTTCTTATACATCTGGGCGGGCCCTCACCACTTGCTTTACACTTCTCTTCCTGACTGGGCTCAATCTCTCGGAACCGTGTTCTCTATCATGCTGATTGCTCCTTCTTGGGGTGGTATGCTCAATGGTTTGTTGACACTACGTGGAGTGTGGGATAAAGTGCGCGACGAACCGGTTTTGAAGTTCTTCGTGGTTGCAATCACTGCTTACGGTATGTCTACCCTAGAAGGACCGCTGTTGTCGCTAAAGAGCATCAACGCCATCTCTCACTATACCGATTGGACCATTGCTCACGTGCACATCGGTGGTTTGGGATGGAATGGTTTCTTGACCTTCGGTATGATCTACTACTTGATTCCTAAAATGTTTGGAACCAAGCTCTACAGCAAACGCCTGGCGAACATCCACTTCTGGATCGGTACCATGGGTATCTTGTTCTACGCTCTGCCTATGTATTGGGCTGGATTCACTCAGGCGATGATGTGGAAACAATTCCGCCCTGAAGGAATGCTCCTCTACCCTAACTTCCTCGAAACGGTTGTCCAACTCAAACCAATGTACGCTCTTCGTGCCCTTGGTGGTGCCCTCTACCTCACCGGCGCATTGATCATGGTGTACAACGTTATCGCTACGGTGCGACGTGGGAAATTCATTAAAAACGAAGAAGCTGAAGCACCTGCACTTGAAGGCACGTACGAAAAACACGCTGGCGATGGCTGGCACCGTTGGATCGAACGCCGCCCTGTTCAAATGCTTATCGCCAGCCTTGTCGTAATCCTTATCGGTGGAATGGTAGAAATCATCCCAACGCTTTTGATAAAAACGAATATCCCTACCATTTCTCAAGTGATGCCATATACACCTCTTGAGCTAGAAGGACGTGACATCTATATCCGCGAAGGTTGCAACAACTGCCACAGCCAAATGGTTCGTCCGTTCCGAGACGAGGTTGAACGCTATGGCGAATACTCAAAAGCTGGTGAATTTGTCTACGACCACCCTTTCCTTTGGGGCTCTAAACGCACAGGTCCAGATTTGCACCGCGTAGGTAACAAATACCCTGATAGCTGGCACTTCAACCACATGCTCGACCCTACCAGCATGTCGCCAGGTTCACTCATGCCAACATACCCTTGGTTGTTTGAAGATGAGTTGAATACCAAATACACGGCTGAAAAAATAAATGTGATGCGAAACTTAGGTGTCCTTTACGCAGAAGGCTTTGAAAATGAGGCACTTGCCGACCTTCAAAAGCAAGCTGAAAAGATTCAAGCGAACCTAAAAGCGGATAAGTTAGAGATCAGTGCAAATGCTGAAATCATTGCCCTCATCGCATACCTGCAACGCTTGGGTACGGATATCAAAAAAGACCCGATAGCGGGTGATTTACAAAACGGACTTTCTCAAGTCGCAAATCAATAAGCCATGCTGAAGTTCATTAAACACCACATGACATCTATCGACGGAATTGAGATCTATCCGATCATCTCTTTCTTGATATTCTTCACATTCTTCATCCTGCTCTTTGTGTACGTGATCAAAATAAAAAACACGTACGCTGCGCAGATGTCGAACATACCATTAACCGACGAACCTGTTGACCCACTTCAAAACGACCGCCATGAAAGCATCAACTAAAATCCTGTTCTCTTTGCTAGCTGCAGCTCCTCTATCTGCTTTAGCTCAAGAAGCCGCCGCTGTGGTGGAGAATGCGCCTGCAGTGGTGCATCACGGACAACATTTCGGACTGTCTGATTCAATTTGGTTGGGAATATTTATGTCTACAGCGACACTATTCACAGTAATCATTCTCACCATCAATACCACCATTCGCAACTTGGCTGAAACGTCGCGCTTGTGGCGCCCCAACAAGTCGGCAATGCTAATCTTCGCGCTGCTGGCCTCTCAAATGGCTTTCGCCCAGGGGGCGGATGTTAAAGCACCTGAGGTATTTAGTCTGAGCGACA
Source organism: Cryomorphaceae bacterium (assembly GCA_016124575.1). Taxonomy (GTDB): domain Bacteria; phylum Bacteroidota; class Bacteroidia; order Flavobacteriales_D; family Sanyastnellaceae; genus RI-182. The sequence goes on along the minus strand of WGNM01000055.1, from coordinate 8,979 downwards.
CGGCTTTCTGGGCCATGGCCGCTGCGGTGTCGTTCTTGGCGGTGTTCACTATTCTTCAATTGGGGGTGCTTCGCGGCCTCACCAAGAAAATAGCTGGAATTGAAAGCACGGAACCCGTTTATGTAGAAGGCGTGCGCAAAGAAACGGCCATGACGAAGTTGTGGGATGTGCTGAACGGACACGTAGCCATAGAGAAAGAGAAAGACATCATGCTCGATCACAACTACGATGGAATACGCGAGCTCGACAACCAACTGCCACCCTGGTGGAAATATGGGTTCTATCTTACCATCGTTATCGGTGTGATATACCTCATCCACTACCACGTAACCCACACGGGGTTGACACAAAAGGAAGAATACCTGGCTGAAGTAGAGCAAGCTGAAGCAGATGTGGCAGCCTACCTTCTAGCATCTGCCCTGAACGTAGATGAATCAACGGTAACGTTCGACCCTACCGATGCCCGTGTGGCAGATGGTAAAAACATCTTCGTTGGGAAATGTAAAGTTTGTCACGGTGAGTACGGACAAGGTGGCGTAGGCCCTAACCTGACCGATGCATACTGGATCAACGGTGGTGGAATAAGCAATGTCTTCAAAACTGTGAAGTACGGTGTTCCTGCCAAAGGAATGCAGTCATGGAAGGCAACACTTAGTCCAACCCAAATTCAAAACGTAGCAACCTTCATTCTCACCCTTGAAGGGACAAACCCTGCAGATGCCAAAGCTCCTCAAGGTGATTTGTATGTAAAAGAAGGTGAAGCAACTGAAACCCCAGAAGCTCCTGCTCCTACTCCTGCTGATTCAACAATAACAGCCGGATTAGAACCAACACTTTAATGTGATGAAAGAAGAAGACGAAGAAGCTAGTTTTAGAGACTCCATCTCTACGGTAGACAAGCAAGGAAAACGAGTTTGGGTATACCCGAAACGTCCAAGTGGCAAGTTTTACAACTGGCGTAAATGGGTGAGCTACACCTTATTGGCTCTCCTTATCGCTGCTCCATTCATCAAAATTGGTGGTGAACCGCTTCTTCTCTTAAACATCATTGAACGTAAGTTCGTCATCTTAGGTCGGGTGTTTTGGCCACAAGACACCCACCTTTTCCTCATGGCAATGATAACAATGGTGGTGTTTATCATTGTCTTCACTGTCGTTTATGGCCGCATCTTCTGTGGCTGGGTTTGTCCGCAAACAATATTCATGGAACTGGTGTTTCGCCGCATTGAATACTGGATTGAGGGCGACCACACCTACCAACGAAAACTCAACAACGGACCGTGGAATGCAGAGAAGATTCGGAAAAAGCTCTTGAAGCACGCTATATTCTTGATTCTCTCGTTCTTCATCGCCAATATCTTTTTGGCCTATATCATTGGCTCCGAAGCATTGTTTGCTATCATCACTGATCCTCCTGCCGAACACGTGGGCGGATTGGTAGGAATGGTGATTTTCTCACTCATATTCTACGGTGTATTTGCTCAATTGCGCGAACAGGTGTGCACTACGATTTGTCCGTACGGCCGCCTACAAGGTGTCCTTCTCGATCGCGACTCCATCGTAATCGCCTACGACAAAGTACGCGGTGAAGGACGCTCGAAATTCCGCAAAGGCGAAGATCGTCTAGCTGTTGGAAAAGGCGACTGCATCGATTGCAACGCGTGTGTTGTCGTTTGTCCGACCGGTATCGACATTAGAAACGGTACGCAGCTCGAATGTGTGAACTGTACAGCGTGTATAGATGCTTGCGACAGCATTATGGACAGCGTTGGCTACCCGAAAGGGTTGATTCGCTACGCGAGCGAAAATAACATCGTCAACCAAGAAAAGAAGTTCAAATGGACCACGCGTGTGAAAGCATACACCGTTGTGCTGGGTGTTCTGATGGTTGTGCTAACCGGCTTGATCATCATTCGCTCTGAGGTAGAAACCAGCATTCTTCGTACACCAGGAATGACCTATCAAGATGAAGGGAATGGCTTGTACAGCAATCTCTACAACTACAAAGTGGTGAACAAAACAAACCGGGCCTTCCCTATTCGCTTTGAATCGCTCAGCGACTTCGCTACCATTCAAGTGATAAACGACAGCTCATTTGTTGAGAAACAAGGCATTCTTGAAGGGGTGATGTTCATTCACATCAACGAGAAAGACCTGAAAGAAACAAAAACCGAGATCGAAATCGCGGTTTATGAAGGTGATAAGCTAATTGAAACGGTGGAAACCAATTTTATGGGTCCATTCAAAACAAAAAAATAAGGATATGAAATTCAACTGGGGACACGGCATAGCAATTTTCATCGTCACTTTCGTGGTGATGCTTGGGTTCTTTGCTTACAACATCATGCAGATTCAATTCGACCTGGTAGATGATAACTACTACCAAATGGAGTTGGCACATGAAGATCACATAAACAGTGTGCACAATGCAAATACAGATTTCCCGCTACCTGATGTCGTTCTCACCGAAAACCAAGTACTCATTGCCTTCGACGAGGCATACAAAGGCAGCTTAGGCGAAGTACATTTTTACGACCCCGTGTCTAAAGACAACGACCGCAAGGTGAAGCTCGATCTTACAAAAGACAATACGTGTGCTGTGCCAACAGCTAGTTTGCCATCGAACTACTACCGTGTGCGTATCGCATGGACAAATAACGGAAAGTCGTATTTCCACGAAACAGAGCTCCAACGATGATTTTCGCAGGTCTCACATTGGGTTTACTGTCTGGTTTTCACTGCGTTGGCATGTGCGGACCACTGATGCTTGCCCTTCCTACTTTCGACGGGAAGAAAAGTAGCAGATGGGTAAACTTATTGAACTATCACCTTGGGCGTGCAGTGATGTACGGGGTGCTAGGCGGACTTGTGGGACTTGTGGGACAAGGAATAGAACTTTTTACCTGGCAGCGATCCGTTGCGGTGGTTGGTGGATTGATGATGATACTCATGGCCCTGCTTCCAGCGGTTGCCAACCGCATAAAATTGCCGAAAGCAGCCTCAGCAGAAATCAACAAGCAACGCCAACAGATGATCTCCAAATTGCGAGGTGGAAACACCTTCGCTTGGTTCGGTCTGGGTGCACTCAATGGCATGTTGCCGTGCGGTGCGCTTTTCATCGCTCTTGCAGGAGCGATGACTGTTGGTAATTACGCAGGAGGCGCGCTATTCATGCTCTTATTTGGAACAGGAACAACGGCCTTTCTGCTTTCTCTTCAACTGATTAAAAATCGCATCGGCAATCGCCTGGCGACAATACAGACCTTCGTGCCGTGGATGATGGCCTTCATTGGCTGTCTGCTCATCCTTCGTGGCATGGATCTCGGAATTCCATTTATATCACCTTCCCATACAATTGCGATGGGAATAAATGAGTGCCATTAACATCCGCCGTGTAAGGCGTTATTTAATCAACAACTTCACTGCTTCTTCCAATTGCTGGTCGCGACCTTTGGTGACGATGCCATATTCATTCATTACTTTCAAATCAGGTTCCAACTGCTTGTTTTCTAGGTAATCGCCATCCACATCGATCATGCCTACCTGTGGAATACCGAAAACTACGCCGTTCATTAATCCTTCCCACCAAACAGCAGTTCCTGTTCCTGCCACAGGCATACCTACCAACTTACCAATGCCTAACGCGCGGTAAGTATACGGGAACATGTGCGCATCGCTGTAGTTGCTTTCGTTCATCACCACTGCCGATGGCTTGGTCCATTTCGTTTGTGGCTCATGCCCCAATTTTTGTCCGCGTGGGAAAAAGGTTATATACTCTTTTCCATTCAAGAAGGTAGCCAAATCGTCGTGCAGCCAGCCGCCTCCGTTGAATCGGGTATCCACAATCAAGGCGTCTTTTGTGATGCTCTGTCCCAACGCTTCTTCGTATACAACTCTGTAGCTTTGGTCGTCCATACCGCGTACATGGACATACCCCACTTTACCTCCAGATGCTTCGTCAACAATCTTCCGGCAGTTGTCTACCCAGCGTTTGTACAAAAGCTGCGATTCTTGTCCGGCAGATATCGGACGAACCACCTCCTCCCAGCGTTCTTTGGTAGCTGGGTTGTGTAGGCTCAACAAGGTGTTCACTCCTGCTTTGCGATTCAGTATTTGGTAGTAGTTCTTACCCGCCAATATCGCCTCACCGTCTATTTTCTCTATGATAACGCCTGCTTTGATTTTTGTACCGTCTTGTATCAGCGGACTTTTCGCCATGATTTCCATGATCTTCAAGCCATCGCCCGTGTATGATTCATCGTAAAAAGCACCGAAAGAAGCTGTTTCATCTCCACCATCCATTTGTGCCCGGTAAAAAGCCCCCGTGTGAGATGCATTCAATTCACCCAACATCTCACTGCACATCTCTGCGAAATCGTAGTTATCGGTGATATGCGGTAAAAAGCGACTGTACGCTGCTTTGTACATTTTCCAATCCACGCCATGAAGGTCTACCACGTAAAACTTCTTTTCTACTTGTCTCCAAATGTGCTCGAACAAATAAGCGCGTTCTGCTTGCTCGTCAAGCTCTATGCTGCCACTTACAGCAACAGGGGTCACTTCACCACTTTCAGGGTTAACCGACATAACAGCGCCATCGGCTACTATCCACAAGGCTGTACCGTCTTTCGACCACCGAAGGTCGTTGGCACCGCTGCCGAGCTTGGCCAAAATCTTTGTTTCGTGAGAGCGCAGGTTGGTCACCCAAAGGTCAAAGCCCTTTTCGAACGATGATAGGTAGTATAAGTTGGTACCGTCTTTCGACACAACAGCTCCGCCCAAATCTGATGAGTGAATGGTCAGTTTGCGCATGCGGTCTTTCAAGCCTTCAAGCTGAATCTTCACCTCAGGAAGGTCAGCCGCATCTTCTTTTTTATCTTTATCGCCCTTCTTGCCTTTTTTATCATCTTTTTTCACTTCTTCGTCGCCCTTTTCTTTCTCTTTGGCTTCCTTGAAAAGTGCGTATTCATCTTCGTTCATGCGGAATTCATCCCAAGCTTCATCGGTCAATAGAAGTCCGTAAACATCCATCTCACCTCCCCAACTGCCGTGGTTTTTTTGTCCGTCACGCGCTGAGTACCAAATGATCATCTTTCCATCCATCGCCCATGAAGGACCATAAACGCCATAACCACTTTTTGAGAGGTTTACAACTTCACCGCCTTGAGACGACACCAATCCTGCTTGGTCAATCCATTGTTCGTGAGGCAAATAGCCAACTAAAAACCATTTTCCATCGGGCGACCATTGGTAGTATTGATCTCCATCCGAATACGAGTAGTTTTTATTCGCAGGTACGATCTCTCGCACTTGGCCAGATGCAATATTCAACACTTTCAATGCCGTGCGTTCTTCTAAAAAAGCCACTTCTTTTCCGTCAGGAGAATAGGTCGCCTGAAAGGTTTCGGCAGGGATTTTCAAAAGTGGTTTCTCTTCAATTACAGTAGAGCTAAAAAAGTACGGCTCTTCTTTGCGGCTGAGCGTTGTCTGGTATAAGTTCCAGCTTCCTTCGCGCTCTGCTGCATACAGCAGCGATTTTCCGTCCGGACTAAATTCAATGCTGCGTTCCTCTTCTGGGGTGTCGGTGATGCGTTTCGTCACACCGCCTTTTACCGATGCTACGAATACTTCTCCGTGGTATATAAAAGCGATTTCTTTGCCTGACGGCGACAGTGCATAGTCTGAAATGCCCGCTACCATTTCGAGTTTCACTTTGTTTTCACGCGCCCCACTTGCCACTGTTACTGCGAGCTTCTTCGGTTGTCCGTTGTAGGTATACAATTCTCCATTCCAACTGTAGCACATGGTTCCATTTTTCGCTACCGTTAACGATCGCACAGGATGATCTTTGTAGGTTGTCAACTGCGCTACATTCCCTCCTGCCGCATCCATTTGGTAGATGTTGAAAGTGCCATCGCCCTCACTCAAGTATGCTATTTTGCCATCGTTTAAATAATGCGGTGTGCGCTCTTCAAAAACCTTGTTTGTTAGCTGTTTGTAAGCACCCGTTTTGATGTCGTACTGCCACAAATCTCTCGCTACCGATGAGGTGTGGTGCTTTCTAAACTCGTCTTCATACCCTTTCTGATCGTGGAAAATGATCTTACTACAATCGGCGCTGTAGCGCGCATCAATAGCAGGAATGGTCAAAACGCGTTCAATTCTACCCGGCACAATAGGCGCATGATACAGCTCTGGCAAGGCACGCGATGGATTCTGACGATTGCTCTCTGAATCAATTCTGGCCGACGAAAAAAGCACTTTGGTATCTTCTACCGTAAAATCCGACGGGAAGTCTTGCGAACTATTAAAGGTCAATCGGGTTTCGTTCCCGCCAGCGGCGGGGATGGTAAAAACATCGAAGTTGCCATGTCTATTCGAAGCAAAGGCAATGGTTTTTCCATCGTGCGACCATACGGGCTTGTAGTCGTAAGCACTATGAATGGTGAGTTGCTTGGCCTCTCCGCCATTTGCTGAAACCGTAAAAAGATCTCCGTGATACGAAAATGCAATGGTTTGTCCGTCTGGTGATATAGCCGGATACCTCAGCCACAATGCCAACTCTTGAGCGTTGGCTGAAAAGGTCGTCAAAACGAGAAGTGAAAATAGTAAGCGCATGTGAGTGATTTAGAATCCGAAAGTTAGCGGGTTCAGCGACCAAATCAAGCGCAATTGTGCAAACGGTAGTTTCTTGGTTTAGACGGTTGTTGATGAAAACAATACCTGTGCAAGAGCTGCATCGTCGGTTTCATTCAATACGCCGACTTCTGCTAACGACTGTGCTACTTTCTTTATATCGCTTCTATCTATCAACGTGCTTCTGCTCCAGCGGACATTCTCAAACCAGGTTTTCGCGTCATCTACATCCAATCCGTAGGCGCGGGCAATCGCATCCACCCGGCGTGGGTGAGCTTTGATATGCGATGCTGCCGACTGAACCGCTGCTACCAGGGCCTTTATATCTGTGGGCCGCTCAGTGAGCATTTCGTTGCGGACGACAATAACGAACGACGACCACGGACCTATATACTCATCTATCCTTCGGAATTCTCCACTATCTACCCACGGCTTGGTGGTGAACTTCTCCCACATAAACAATTGATCAGTATGCTCACGCATCGATTGGCGGGCACCATCGAGGTTGTTAACTACTTCAAAACTGCGATCATTCAATTCCCACGCATGATCGCGGCAGTACAAAAACGCCATCAAATGCGAACCCGAGTTGAACCTGCTGATTGCAAATTGCGGTTGTTCGATATCAGCTACCGATGAAATATGGGACGCACTATTTACGTGAACACCCCAATTCAGCGGTGAATCAACGTAATAAGAATATATAGAGCTTGGATTGCCTTTCAAAATTTCGGCCACTGCACCTTCGGTAAGCAGCACGGCGACATCAATCTCGCCGTTACGCAAAGCAGCACTCATTGCTCCTGTTCCACCCGGAAACTCTGTCCATGTCATGGCTGCCGACCAACTGCTATCGCGCGACACCATCCTCCACGGATAACAAAAATGCTCTGGAACCCCCGCACAACGGATTTTATTGATTGCCATTGATTTCATTTCGTCAAAATTAAGGTTAATACCTTCTTTTTTCAATTTTTGTTCGCATCGCTATGTGTTGATTTTCCTCAATTTTCACACTTTTTGTGTAACTTTTTTGAATAAAGATTAAACAAAACATGAAGAATAGAGGTTTACTTCAAAAACACACTTTATGAAAAAAATACTCTATCTACTAATTGCACTATGTGCAGTAACAACAACAACCGCCCAAACAGTGGTTGACGTGATCGTAAATAGCGCCGATCACAACACATTAGAAGCAGCAGTAATTGCCGCTGAGTTAGACGATGACCTCTCTGGTGCAGGTCCATTCACAGTTTTCGCACCAACCGATGCTGCTTTCAACATGCTACCTGCTGGTACTGTTGACGCACTCTTATTGGACCCAACAGGAACATTGGCAAACATTCTACTTTACCACGTGGTAGGTGGAACTGCTTTGTCTACAGATCTTTCTGACGGTCAAATGGTACCTACCCTTTTGGGTCCTGATGTAACTGTTAGCATCATGGGTGGTACAGTAATGATTAACGGTGCTACTGTAACTGTTGCAGACATTGCTGCAACGAATGGTGTGGTGCACGTTATCGACATGGTGTTGTTGCCACCTGCGCAGCCTGCAACGGTTGTCGACATCATTGTTGATAGCCCGGTTCACACAACCCTAGAAGCTGCCGTTATCGCCGCTGAATTGGCCGACGACCTTTCTGGTACTGGTCCATTCACCGTATTCGCTCCTACTGATGACGCATTTGCTGCATTGCCTGCTGGTGTTGTTGACGCACTATTGCTTGACCCATCAGGAGAATTGGCAAACATCCTTCTTTACCACGTAGTAGGTGCTGCTGCTTTGTCTACAGATCTTTCTGACGGACAAATGCTTGCAACATTGCTAGGTCCAGACGTTACAGTGAGCATTACTGGCGGAACAGTGATGATCAACGGTGCTACCGTTATTATTGCTGACCTTACAGCAGACAACGGAGTTGTTCACGTAATCGACGCGGTTTTGTTGCCACCTCCTGCTCAGCCGGCAACGGTTGTCGACATCATTGTTGATAGTCCGGTTCACACAACCCTAGAAGCTGCTGTTATCGCTGCTGAATTGGCCGACGACCTTTCTGGTACTGGTCCATTCACCGTATTCGCTCCTACTGACAACGCATTTGCTGCATTGCCTGCTGGTGTTGTTGACGCACTATTGCTTGACCCAACAGGAGAATTGGCAAACATCCTTCTTTACCACGTAGTAGGTGCTGCTGCTTTATCTACAGATCTTTCTGACGGACAAATGCTTGCAACATTGCTAGGTCCAGACGTTACAGTGAGCATTATGGGCGGTACAGTGATGATCAACGGTGCTACCGTTATTATTGCTGACCTTACAGCAGACAACGGAGTTGT